>CANQGK010000023.1 GCA_947623175.1 uncultured Clostridia bacterium
AATAGACCGAGGGCTTGACCTATTTTTTCTTCGATCCTCTTCCCCATACTTGTTCAGTTTTGAAGGTGCGAATTATTCAGATGCACCATTAGCTCAGTTGGCAGAGCACCTGACTCTTAATCAGGGTGTCCCGGGTTCGAGTCCCTGATGGTGCACCATTTGATTATAGGCTTGTTAATGGTGAAAAATCACAACGAGCTTTATATATGTGGCCCGTTGGTCAAGTGGCCTAAGACTCCGGCCTCTCACGCCGGCAACATGGGTTCGAATCCCGTACGGGTCACCATTTTTTAAAAATTTTATATTTGGTATTAAACGGGAATACCCGTTTGATATACGGTGCCGAAAGGCACAACCGAAATAGTTGGTGTTGATTGCGGCGAGGGTCCACCCGTTCCCATACCGAACACGGAAGTTAAGCTCGCTTGCGCTGAAGATACTTGGCGGGAAGCTGCCCGGGAAAATAAGTAGATGCCAACATTTTTTGCCCTAATAGCTCAGTCGGTAGAGCATGCGGCTGTTAACCGCAGTGTCACAGGTTCGAGTCCTGTTTGGGGCGCCATGATTGCCCTACGAAAAGGCAAACACATCGAAACCCCTTGTAAATCAAGGGGTTTCAGTGCGTTTAGGGCATTTCTCACGATTTACCTTCCGTGGCAAACAATTCCCGATTTTTCCGATCCTGCCGGACTTGAACCGGTGAAGCCATGAAAAGCGGGGCATTCCGAGAAAAAGCTATCTTATCGGCATATGCTTGTGAATCGAGCGAAGAGGTATGAAGTCGACGATTATATCTGCGGGAAATAAGATTGGTAAACAAAATTAAAATTTTATAAAAAGGGCGAAAAATCAAGTGAAAACACAATCCGAAAGAGCGGAAATCAGAAAAGCGTTAACAATCGGCGCGGTGTGTATCGCGACCTATCTTGCGAACTATTATCTGCGTAACATGCTGGGCGTGCTTACGCCGCAGATGCTCGCCGGCGGGAAATTCACGGTAGGGCATATAGGCATCCTATCGTCCGTGTATATGTTTTTTTACGCGGCGGGACAGCTCATAAACGGCATTCTCGGAGACGTTTTTTCGCCCAAAAAAATGACGGTTTTCGGCATATTTTCAGCCGGCATGGTCACGGTGCTTTTCCCGTTTTTGGGCGGAAAAATTCCGCAAATACTCTGCTTTGCGGTTTTGGGGTTCTGTCTTTCCATGGTGCGCGGGCCGGTTATGAAGATAATTTCCGAAAACACGAGGCCGGATCTTGCCCGCAATATCTGCGTGTTTTTCTCGGTGGCGTCCTTCGCGGGGCCGCTCATCGCCGCGCTGTTCGCCATGATGGGCAATTGGCGGATGTCCTTTATCGCGGCGGGCTGCGTCGCCGTGCCGGTGGCGTTGGCGGCGTATGCGGTTTTCACGTCTTTGGAAAAGCGGAAGCTTGTAGCCTATCAAAGTTCAAAAGGGCAGGGGCTTTCGTCGGTTTTAGCGATTTTCAAAATAGAAAGATTTGCCTTTTATATGGTAATCGCCTGCATTACCGAAATAAATGCGACCTCGATCTCGTTCTGGATACCCACCTTTTTGACCGAAAACCTGCACTTTGACGACAAAACCGCAAACCTTATTTTTACTGTGATCTCGACACTGCGCGCCGTTATGCCGTTTTTCTCGCTTATGATCTATCGCGCCGCCGGCTGTCGGGATATACCCGTAATGCGCACATCCTTTTTGACCGCCACCGCGCTCTTCGCTCTGCTGCTCGTCGCTCCGAACCGATGGTTCTCCCTCGTCTTTTTAAGCTTGGCGCTTATGGCGGTGACCTGTTCCTCCGCCTTGCTTTGGAGCATTTATATCCCGGGACTCGGCAAGACGGGCAAGGTGTCCGGCGTAAACGGCATCCTCGACTGCACGGGTTACGTCGCCGCCGCCGTCTCCAATATGGTTTTCGCGGGCGTTATGAGCCGCGTCGGCTGGAACACGGTGTTTATCCTTTGGGCTTCATTAGGCGCGATGGGTGTTATCACCACCCTGTTTGTACGGCAGAAATCCTCTTGACAAGCCCTATTGAATAGGGTATAATACAACTGCAGGACAGGAAGATTGATATGACAAGAGAATTTGTGGAGTTACCGTTGTTTCGTTCAAAATGGAAATCTTTAGGTCTTAATGATGATGATTTATTAAGATTAGAGGAAGAAATATTACTTGATCCTAAAACGGGAAATGTCATGAAAGAAACCGGCGGCATCAGGAAAATGCGGTTTGCGTTTGAACATCGTGGAAAAAGCGGAAGTGTTCGTGTTATCTATATAGATTTTGAAGTTTATGAGAAAATTTATCTCTTAACAGCATATCCTAAGAACGAGAAGGATAATCTTTCAAAAGCTGAACGCAATGAACTTCGCATACTTGTCAAAGTGCTTGAAAATCAACTTGCAGAAAATGAAAATAAGGAGGATTGAGCATGTCTGTATTTGATGAAATTAAAATCGGATTAAATGAAGCTGTTGAATATGAAAAAGGAAACCTTAAAGCACGCTCAAGAACGCTTTCTGTTTTACCGATTGAGGAGTTTTCCGCGAAAGAAATCAAGGAAATTCGCAGAAATACCGGACTTACACAAATCCTTTTCGCAAAATATCTCGGTGTTTCTCTGAAAACGGTTGAAGCGTGGGAGGCAGGTCGTAATCAACCGAGCGGCTCTGCCAGCAGGCTGCTTTTCATTACTAAAAATGATCCGCAATTTCCAAAACATTCAGGTATAGTTTCCTGACAATCACAAATTTGCAAAAGCGGTTTAACTCTTATTAAGCGATATTATAAAAAAACTGTCCGGCATACCGGGCAGTTTGCTTTTGTAAAGATGAAATGATAGGATTTTAATCGGGTTAACCTCTAAAATTTATGCGAAAAAACGGCGCAAATCTCTCCGTCAAAAATGCGCAAATCTCTTTGGCAAAATACCGCAAATCTCTCCGGCAAAACAGCGCAAATCTCTTTAATGATATTGACTTTTTAAAATTATTTGGGTATAATAATTTAAGAAGGAGAGGGATTTATGGCTTCAAAAGAATATATAAAACGAATATGCGACAGTGAATTGCAATTAAAGCTGGACGCTTTCGGCGCGGTTCATATCGTAGGGCCTAAATGGTGCGGAAAAACTACCACAGCCAAGCAATTTGCCAAGAGCTATATCGAATTGCAGGATCCGGATAAGCGGGATATGTATTTGGAAACGGCAAAAATCAAGCCTTCAAACCTGCTGGTCGGCGATAACCCCAGACTTATTGACGAATGGCAGATCGCGCCTAATTTATGGGATGCGGTCAGAGTTTCCGTCGATCGAAGAAATGAAGACGGTTTATATATTCTCACAGGTTCCAATTCGATCGATAAATCGGAGATAATGCATACCGGAACAGGACGGATAGATACGCTTGATATGTATCCTATGAGCCTTTACGAAACCGGTGAATCAAACGGAAAAGTCTCGCTTATCGAATTGTTTAATAATTCCTCGGCGCTCGAGTCCGGCTGTCAGTCAAATCTTTCTATCGATCGGCTGATTTTTGCCGCATGCAGAGGCGGATGGCCTTCTTCGATCATGAAGAAAAGCGATAAAGCGAAACTTTTGGTTGCGCAAAGTTATTTCGAAGGATTATGCCGTGAGGATATGTCTAATGTGGACGGTGTAAAGCGGAACGAAACCACGTCAAGGCTGTTGCTTCGTTCCTATGCGCGCAATATTTCCACAATGGCGTCCAATCAATCCATTATTAATGATATAAATGCAAACACCGAAATATCCGAAACTACGTTTTACGACTATGTGAATGCGCTCAAAAAGTTGTATGTTATTCAGGATGTGGAGGCTTGGTCGCCCGCCATCAGATCAAAGAGCGCAATTCAGGCTACCAACAAGCGTGAATTTGTCGATCCTTCGCTTGTTGTGGCAGCGCTTGGCGTCGATCCGGAATATTTTAATCTGGATCTGAAAACCTTCGGATTTGTTTTTGAAACCCTATGCATCCGCGATTTGAAAGCGTATTCTTCGGCTTACGGCGGCAAGATATCATATTATCACGATAGGTACGGACTTGAAGCCGATTGCGTTTTGCATTTGAGAGACGGAAGATATGCCTTGATTGAGATCAAGCTCGGAAGCGCGGATATTGAGGAAGGGGCAAAGCATCTTTTGGAATTGGAAAGATTGATCAAAGAATACAACTTGAAGGAAGAGCAAATCAAACTGCGCCTGCCGGATCTGAAAATCGTTATTACGGGTACACAATACGGCTATAAGAGGGAAGACGGCGTTTTGGTTGTGCCGATCGGTTGTTTGAAAGATTAATAATAGATAAACTGTAAACGCCATCTCAAAAAGGTGGCGTTTTTCTTATGCTCAAAATTAAGAATTGGGAGGAAGGTTATCATTTTCGCATATGTGTCGACGGCGTCATATCAAACATTTTTCTGTATTGCATATAAAATCCGGAATAATCATTAAATCCGCACTCGCTTGCGGCGACGGTCGCCTGTTCGCCGTCCGAGATTTTTGCGTGCGCCAAAATAAGCCTTTTTTTGATTATATATTTGTGAATGGAGATGTTCATATTTTTCTTAAAAGTATGCATAAGGGTAGAGGGTGAAACGTTAAGGCACCGGGCTATGTTTTCGATACTTAAATTTTCCGTAAGTCTTTCGGCGATGTATTCAATAGCCTGTTTTGTTAAGCCGTCATTAAGGCTGTTAATAATTTCCGTACTCTTTTTGGCTTTGATTTCATCAAGCAATAAATTCAAAACGGCCTGTGATATAACCGACGACAGTTCTTCATTTGGATTTTCGGCTAAGCGCATCATTTTCGAAAAAAGATACGCGGCGGCTTTATCGCTTTCGGTAATAAAAAGCTCCTGCATACCGTTTTTAATAAGGGATATATTATCTTCGGTTTCATAAAACTGAAAAACACAGCGGCAGTATTCGTCTTGTTTTCCTTTGATAAGCACCTGATGATAGGTTTCTTTGGGTATTACGATAAGGGTTTGCGGCTTAAGCTTTGCATGTACCGTTTCGGATATAAGCTCGGCGTCACCTCCCAAAAATAAAATTATTTCATGGAACAGATGAAATTCCTTGCCCGAACGGTCGCTTATTCCTTTTGCGTGTTTGAAAGCTATGTTATCGCCGGTAACGTATCTTGAAAATAAATCCGACATCATTATCACCCCGTTTATTTTAACATTTTTTTGCAGAAAAATCAATATAAATTGCAGATTGCACAATTTATATTGATTAAACTATATGTTAATATAAATTAAATTAACATAGAAAGAGGGATTAAAATGCGCAGGGAAATTATTGAGAGGGTAAAGGATAAAAAGCTGATTGTAATTGTACGCGGAGTTTACGGTGAGGATTGCCTCAAGCTTGCAAAGGCGCTGTATGAGGGCGGAATAGAGCTTATGGAGGTGACCTTTGACCAGTCGAGTACGGAAAACCAAAAGAAAACCGCCGATACGATAAGGCTTATAAACGAGGAAATGCAGGGCAGGGTTATTATGGGCGCGGGTACCGTTACCGCCCCCGAAATGCTCGAAGAGGCATATAATGCGGGCGCAAAATTTATCGTATCTCCCGATACAAATCCCGAAATCATAAGTGCCACCGTGGCTAAGGGTATGGTCTCGATGCCGGGAGCGATGACGCCTACGGAGATATTGACCGCTTATAACGTCGGCGCGGATTTTGTAAAGGTATTTCCCGTATCAAATTTGGGTCCGGCTTATATCAAAGCGCTCAGAGCGCCGTTAAATCATATTCCCCTGCTTGCGGTGGGCGGTGTTAACGAAAAGAATATCGGCGAATTTATCAAGGCGGGCGCCTGCGGAGCCGGTGTGGGCGGCAACCTTGTAAACAAAGAGTGGATAGCAAACGGTGAGTTTGATAAAATCACCGATCTTGCAAGAGAGTTTTTGAGGAATATTAATTTATAAAGGGTGACAAAAATGAAAAAGATTATTACGTTCGGCGAAATTATGATGCGGCTTAATCCTACCGGATACCTCAGATTTGTACAGGCAAATTCCTTTGAGGCAAGTTATGCCGGTGGCGAAGCCAACGTTGCCGTATCCCTTGCCAATTACGGAATGAATGCGGCGTTTGTTTCAAAGGTTCCCGCGCACGAAATCGGTCAGAATGCTGTAAACGCGCTTCGCAAATACGGCGTGGATACTTCTTTTATGGTGCGCGGCGGTGAGCGATTGGGCATTTATTTTGTAGAAAAGGGCGCTTCGCAACGCGCTTCCAAGGTGATTTACGACCGCGCCGGTTCGGCGATCGCAAAGGCGGAGAAAAACGATTTTGATTGGGACGGCATTTTTGAGGGCGCCGATTGGTTTCACTTTACGGGAATTACCCCCGCGTTATCCGATAACCTTGCCGCAATTTGTAAAGACGCTTGCATAAAAGCCAAAGAAAAGGGGTTGAAAATATCCTGCGACCTTAATTACCGCAACAAGCTTTGGACAAGAGAAGCGGCAAACAAGGTCATGACCGAATTATGTAAATACGTTGACGTATGCATCGCCAACGAAGAAGACGCCAAAGACGTATTCGGCATAGAGGCGGAAAACACCGATCTGATGGCGGGCAAGGTGAACGATGCGGGCTACATAAGCGTCGCGCAAAAGCTTACCGAAATGTTCGGCTTCGAAAAGGTTGCGATAACACTGCGTTCAAGTATTTCCGCTTCCGACAACGAATGGGGAGCCATGCTTTACAGTGACGGTAAGGCATATTTCAGTCCTAAATACCTTGTTCACATAGTCGACCGCGTAGGAGGCGGCGACAGCTTCGGCGGCGGGCTTATTTACTCGCTGCTTTCGGGGTATGACGAGCAAAAAGCGATTAACTTTGCCGCCGCGGCTTCATGCCTTAAGCACAGTATCGAGCAGGACTTTAATCTTGTCTGTGTTAAAGAGGTTGAATCTTTGGCGGGAGGAAATGCTTCGGGTAGGGTACAAAGGTAGCGATATTCGCGGCATAAATATATAAAAACAAAACCGCCTGCGAAAGGCGGTTTTGTTTTCGCTCCGTATTGGCTTATCGGTCTGCGATAGCGGTTCCGTCATGCTCCTTGCAGTTTTTCAGGTGAACGTAAGCCTCATCCGACTCATAAACGGAGAGCGAATTGCTGTCAAGAGTGCAGTTTTCAAACAAAATATCCTTTACGTGGGTGCCGTTCTTGCCGGTGTTGCCGCTGTTGGCGCCGATAATAAAGGTCGTGCCGGCGCCGGAAGATATCGTGCAGTTGCGATATGTGATATTTTCCGGAACGGGGCCCTCGGTCGAGCCGTATACGTCTATCCATGTGCGCAGGTTGAAAATCTCGGAGTTTTGGATCGTCAGCGGCCCACGGAAACGGAAGGTACCGTTAAAATCGCAATTTGTGATAACCGAACCGGGCGCGCATCGGTTTTTAAAGAACGCCAGCATACTCACGCCCGAATTGTTCAGCCTCTCGAGCGGTTTTTCCAGAACGAAGACGTTTTCGTCGTTTGATTGCCGAATGATGCGTTTTACCTTGGCGGTTCCGCAGTCTTCGCCGGTTTCCGCATCGATAACGCTCAGCTCGTCGCCGGCTTTGATCGGGTAATACTTGCCGCTTTCGGGCCAAACCAGCGTGATGCGGTTCTTTGCTACGTTATAATCCGAAACGTACATGGTTGACGAGGAAATATTAAATATGTCGTCATAGTTGCCGGTGGCGGTACAGTTTTTCCAGGTGATCGCCGCGCGGTTATCCTTGGTATGAAAGGCGTCGCGCCAGCTTGTGAAATTCATATTGCGGTCAAGGTCGTTGTCCGCCGGAACAAAATCAACGGCGTCAAAGGTAAGCTTGCCGTCGTTATTGTTTATCAGCATTCCGAAGCGGGCGCAGGAGTGAATATCTACGTTTTTCATCGAAAAGCCGTCGTTTGAGCTTACCGTAAAGCCGCGCTCTATCAAATGACCGACGCCGGGCGTGGGACAAATCATACCGTTGCTTTGCAGGTTGCCGTTTGACAGCCAGGCGCGGGTGTTGGTATCGGTGGTAAAGTAGATGCGGAAGGTTTTTTGCTCACGGTCGACCATTTCGTATCTTGAAATATACATATGATACCGGGAATCGTGACGGTTGATCACACCGAACCAACCGGAGTTCGGGGCGGAATATGATTTGCCGCTTTCAAGCCCGATGTCGCGATCCGCTCTCATCAGCGCCGAACCCTCGGAAACGTCGGTCGACAGGCAAACGGCGGTAAATGCGGGTTTGTTTTTCAAATCAAAGTGCAGATTTTGCACCGTGCAGTCCTTCGACTCGGTTACGGTGAGGTACTGCGTCAAAGCGTCCAGCAAAACGGTACTGCCCTGTCCGTCTACGGTAAGCCCCCGAACTCCGCTTATGTAGATGAGCGAGGACATGGTGACGGATTTTGCGTAATAGGTCTTACCCTTTTCAAAAATAAGCTTTGATCCGGGGCCGCAGTCGGTCAGAGCGGATATGGCTTTGAAAATGGCGGGGCCGTCGTCGGTTTTACCGTCGCCCTTTGCGCCGTAATCCTTTAAATAAAGGGTTTTGACGGGCGCGTCCGCATTGCGATAGAACGGGACGTCATCTTGATAAGAGTAATCGGTAAAGATGCGCTTGATACGCTTGATGATCTTGATAAGATAGCTTTCGTTTTCGTCGTCGGCGGAAGAGGGATCCGAATAATCCGGTATAGGCTCGTCGAGGGACTCATTCTCCCCCGTGCCGCCGTCATCGTTTTGCACCACGACGACCTTTTTGATGATTTTTTTCCCGCCGCCGCTGTTCAACAACAAAACAGCCGTAACGGTTCCGGCAATCAAGGCGGCAATAACCGCGCCGATAATCAGCCAAAGGATCAGCCGTTTTTTCTTTTTCGCTTTTTCGGGCGAGGCTGTGATCGGTTCAGAGGGAATCGGTTGGCTCATAATACTATATTCCTCCTTATGTTAATTTCTGTTTACCACATTCATTATATAATAGCGCTTCATAAAAAACAAGCGATTAAATTGACAATTATATAGCAATTTTTGCTATGTTTGGGTTTTTGAAATAAAAATAACCTAAATATCGGAAGTTAGCTTTTCCCTCGTTATAATAAATAAAAGCAACAAAAGCAGTGCAAATATTGCTTAAACAAATATATAAATTGCTCACTAAACGGGGATGACTTGCATTGAAATTAAAAGTAATTTAAAATGAAAGTAAATTGAACCCCGAAAAAATTTTCAGGTCAATAATTTAAGAATGAAAGGAACATGAAGATGAAGACAAACATAAAAAAGCTTTGCAGCTTGCTGTTGACGTCGGCGCTTTTGCTTTCGACTGTGCCCTTTGTCGGCGCGTCTGCCGAGGCGCCGAACGACGAAGTCACCTTGAGTGACGGCTCAAAATGGCTTGCGCAACTCGGAAGCAACGTCGCGCTCGAATGCACAAACGACGGTGTTTGGGGAGATTACAAAATCACTCCGTCCGAGAGCGCGGACTCCGGTTTCAAAGTTATGCCGGCGGAGCCTGTGGCTGTGAATGACGAAGTTGACCTTTCCTGCTACTATGACGGCTCCGCGCCGACCTTCGGGTATTCCGCTCGGTATTCACTGGACGGTTTGCGCTCGAGCAAGGCGAATTACGGGCAAATCGAATTTTACAGAGAAGAAACCGGCAATAAAACAAAAGTGTTCTTGGCGTATAACGGCGGCACTGCGGAAATTGCCAAGTTCACGGCGACTCGCGCGACTTTGGCAAATATTACGATTGTAAAGCAAGACGGCAGTTACTACGTTTCTTATAAAGGCAACGTACTTGATGCGAAAAATTATTCGTCGGAGCTGCAAGAGGCGGTAAAGCTCGAGAACTATTTCCCGACGGAGCTGCTTGAGAATAACGGTATGCTTTATTTCTTCTGCACGGCTGCCTCGCTGCGCGGGGGCGCGCGGTTGATTTTACACAAACACCGTGAGAATTATACAACCACCTATTCCCACCTTGTAGCGGGCGGCGACCGCAATACGCCGGACTCATGGGCAATCAAAAGCGGTATGCCCTCGGCTAAGACGTATACCGTGGATGCTGCCGCTTGGCAGGGGCAGTTTGGCGTCGAAGGGATCGCGGGAGGCGATTCGGCAAGCTACGGCATACCGGTTGCCACCGTGAAACAGGGTGAGCTGACCTCTAACACCTTTATGCTGCTTAATCAGTTGTCGGCAACACCGTCCGCCAACCGTTACCATTATTTCGATTTTTCGAACGATCCGACCTTTGCCACAAAGGATACCGTTTCGATAATCTACGTCACCACCGCGGGAGCGACCGCGCATGTGGCGTATAACGGCCAAACCAAGGGATGCTTAAATTATTTAAACGGCGGAGCATGGTATAACTGTCACTTTGTATCGGACGGCACAAAAATCACCGGCATATATATGATGACCGGCTCCCAAGGCGGCACCTGGGATGCGCCGGCGGATACTACCCTGCAGGTGGGGAAACCGATTTATCTGCGTGTCAGAGTAGATAACAATTCGGACGTGATCACCTTGACCTCAAAGGTAATGTTCCCGGCGGGAGCCCTGCCGACGACAAACGCCTATACCCCGGCGGATACCTTGAACGCTGCGACCGTAGCGGCTCTTGAGTCGGATGATATCGCCGCCGCCAAAGAGACGGCGGATGCGTTTTATGCGAGCGACTACCGCTATGCGGCTTCGTACGAAGCGGAAATCGCCGCCGCGCAGATCGAGTTTAAATACCATTCGGAAAAAATCGCGGCTGCCGCGGCTGTAGACGCCGCTATTGAAAATTTGGCGGCAAGCGTAGCCGTTGAGGATCTCTTATATCAGGATATCGCCGCGGTACAATCCGTTTCCGACGCTTATGATGCGCTGGATGTCTACGCAAAAACTTTGGTGAAGAATTACGCCACATTGCAGGCTTATTTGGCGGCTATCGAGGGACTTACCGACGACGGCCGTTACCGCACAAGCGACGGCACCGTATATCGCGTTAAGTACGACTCGGACGCCATTGCGCTCGACTCCGACAGCGATAACGGCGCTTTGGAAGCGACCTTGAAAGGACCGCAGAGCGCCGAAAACAGTTACTTGGGCGTTGTCACGCAGGACCGTTATCCCATAGTATCGGGCAAATACGAAGTCGCGCAGTATTTCGGTACTGCCGATAACTCCGGACGCTTCGGCCTTACGGCGGAGGATCCCGGCGATGACACCGTTTTTGAAGGTAAAACCAACAACAGCTTTGTGCTTTACCGCACGGAGAGCGGCAACAGCAACACTTTCTATGCTTTGGTAGACGGTGAGTCAACAGAATGTTATAAGAGATCCGGCACCACACGCGCCAGAATTTGGAGAGTCGGCGTCACCAAGCAGAACGGCAGTTACTACATGACCGTCGACGACCAGGTGATAGACGGTACGGGTTATTCCGAAGAGGTTCAAGAGGCAGTCAAGCTGGAAAACCATTTTGACGCGGATTTCCTTGCAAACAATTACGGCGTACATTTCTTTGCTTTTGCGAAGTCCATGCACGGAGGCGCCTATTTCCGTCCGACCGTGACTGTGGAAAACAACCTGATATTGGACGTACAGGACCGTTTCGGCGATCCGAATAACAGTGTATCGGGCATTGCGGAAAAGAACGTTCCGAGTTCTTCTTTGACCGCAGGCGAGGACGGAAACACCTATACCTTCGACGTACCGTCAAACGGCAGTGTAACGCTCGCTGAGCCGATCAATCCCGACGGATTTAAAATCAAGGCGAATATGGCGACTGCGGGCGGCAACCAATTGGTATCGTTTGCATTTTCAAATGATCCGCTCTTCCTTTCCGAGGATACGATTTCGCTGTCGATTATGCAATTCTCTAATGCCACGCAAACGGTTTATTGCAACGGGGCAGAGAGAACTTCTCGGTTCTCCGGCTTTTACGGCAACAGCGTTGTTCACACCATTTCCTTTGTAAAGCAAGAAGACGACACTTATAAGCTGCGCCTTTTCACCCCGGGCAATGATCTTACGGCAAGAGAACCGGATTTTGCTTCCTTAATGGATGCTCCGATCTACTTAAAAATCAGCGGCGCGGCCGCGACCGAGCCTACAATTACCATCACCAATTCGGTAGAAGACGAACCCGCCTTTACCACAAAAGAGGCGCTTGATACCGCTACCGAAGGCTTCTTGGACGCCGAGGCGACCGAATTGGCAGGGGAAGCCGACGCGACTGTGGAGACCGCCTACGCCGATACGGTCGATTGGTGGAGCTACGGCGATATTATCGCCGAGCTGCAGGATACCGTCGGCGCCTTTACCGAACGTCAGGCGGACGCCATGCAAAACGCCGCGAAGCTTCGGGAAATCGCCGATTATATCAATGAATTGGCAACGCCGGACGCCCCGCATATGGTGACCTTCAGAAAGGTACTGCTGGGCGCCGACGAATCGTCGGAAAGCTATGACTTCCACCATGACGAGTCGCAAAACGTTCTGGATCTGATTCGTATGAAGAAGATACTCGCGGGTATTGTGACAAAAAAATAACCGACGCCGAAATATCAGCGGACGCAGGCTTATACAGCAATACGGAATATGAACAACGCGTGCTGTATTTAAAAAATTACGGTGCGGCGGGTGACGGCGTTACGGATGACAGCGCCGCCATCCTGTCCGCATTGGCGGATCTGAAGCGCTCGGGAGTGGGTTCGAGCCTTCAATTGGAAAGCAATAAGACCTATTACGCGGCTTATGTCGGAAGGAATGCCAAAGCCCTTATAGAGTTAGACCGAGTAAAGGGGCTTACCGTGCAGGGAAACGGCAGTACGATTTTAATGGGCTCTCACGCGCCGTATGTTTACGTCACCGGCACAAAAAATTGCGCCGTAAAGGGGCTTACCTTCGATTATGCTCAAAAACCCGCGTTTTCGGCGACCTGTTCGTCGATTACGCCCGCCGACGGGACGGCGGTGATGATTGCCGACCGTGATATCGGACTTAAAAACGGCGAGATCTATACCCCGCCGACCGGCGTTTCCTATTGGGGCGCTTTGAATAAGCAGGATTCGCGCTATCACATGTTCATCACAAAAATACAGATGATCAATACGGAAAAACGAACCTTCCGCGTCACCTTTGATACGGATGACGCCAATACCGCACGGTGGTTGGAAAGTTCGCTTTCGGAATACGGGTTAATTTGTCCGATGCCGAGGGTGGGACAGCTTCCCGCAAACGAGCGCGCCTTTACCGTCGTTTCAAATGTAGATTTTTCCATGGCGGACGTGAAAATCAATTCCTGTTGTCGGTTTGGGATGTTTGTCGCCGATAACGAGGGAACCGTTCGGTTTGAGCATGTGGATTTTGTTCCGGCGGATAACGAGCTTGACGGCGTTGTCAACTTTACAAGCTGGCGCGACGCCTGGCATTGTAAGGACAATCGGGCAAAGATTGTTTGGGATCACTGTACGGCGGTCGGAAATTATGACGACGTCATAAACATTTCTTCTTCCGCCCTTACCGTCACCGATTATGATAAGGCGGACAAGAGGTTAACGCTTGTATGGCAGGAGAGCGGCTCCGGACTTTACTATTCCATTCGCCCCGGCGACAGGTTAAGCGTAATCGATACCGACACCGGCGCCGATTGCGGTACTGTAGCGGTCGCGTCGGTTATCAAGCAGGCGGACGGCGTAAACGTGATCACGGTGGATTCGCCCTTGACCGACTTTACGATTGCCGGTAAAAACATTCAGGCTTTCTTTACAAACCGCTGCGCTCCCGATTCTGTAATAAGCAACTGCGATTTCGGCGGAACCTTCCGTTTCAGAGGGCCTTTAACGGTCACGGACTCGAATTTCTACAACATGAGAATGTGGATAGATCTTTACGACGCCGTGGAAGGCCCTGTACCACAGGATATTCATTTTATTCGTTGTGACATTGAGTCGGCTCTCGGCGCGACGATCATTTTAGATTCCTATAACACCAAATCCGCAAGCGGCTATCGTTTGCGTAATATTTCGTTTGAGGACTGCGTGTTGGAAAGCGACGCGCTGTTGATCGGAAAAAACGATACGGCAGGCGTTAAATTGATTCGTTGTACCCGACATGACGGAATCGACATATCATAACGTGCAAGAGGGGGAGGGGCGTACTACTCCCCCTTTTTTCTTATTTTTCCTTTTTTCTGTGCAAAATGACGGTTTTTCCGGAGAAGAGAGTGAGAAAATAAGAAAAACTCCGGTTGTTTTTATCATCATTTGAGCAATTTTTGCTGTCTTCGCCTGTTCCGAGACGTTTGCCTTACGGAGCAAAGTCCGAAAGCGGCAAAAAAATTGCCCTGCGAACTTAGCATGACGCCAAAACGCGGATAACTATTCCTTTTCGGGTACTTTAAAGGGAAAGAATGGGAATTTTATCGTACAAATAATTGCGAATGAGAATGCAAAAATTGCTCTTAGCTTCTTTATATCTTGTAAGCAAAATCAAGAAATGATATAATTTAAAAAAAGTTGCTTTTTGACAAAGGCAAAAACACCAAAATTTTTTTATTCAAAAGGAGAGATCAAGGTATGAAACTGTGGCAAAGATGTCTCTGCATAGCTTGCACACTTATTTTAACAGCCGGAATGGTCGTTCCGACCTTGTCGACGATCAGTGCGGAAGAACAGACCGAAGCAGTCACACTGTCCGACGGTTCGCAGTGGCTTGTCAAAAGCGATGCGGCGCACAATACGTTTTCCACCGACGGAGACGGCCGCTATTTCATGACAACCGATGCTCCGAATTCCGAGTACTCGGCTTTTTCGTTGATAAGCGGCGCCGTGTTCCCTCTCTCGACAAAATTTCAACTCCGCTGTCGCGAGGCGGCGGGCGGACAGACGCGTTTCGGTCTCAGCGCTTCGTATTCGCTTGATCTTAACGGTGACAATACCATTTATTTTTTGCGATTGAACGGATCGCCCTCCGAAAACGCCGCCAAGCTCTTTGTTATAATAGGCGGAGAGACGATTTGCATCAAGACGACGGACGCCAAGTATACCCACAATCGCGTATCGACTATCGGCGTCACCAAGCAGAACGGCAGCTGGTATATGACATGGAACGGACTTGTATTGGACGCCGAGGGATGTTCCGACGAAGTGCGGGAATATGTAAAAATGGAAAACCATTTCCCACTCGAAGCATTGGAAAGCGGTATATCTTTACACTTTTTTGCCTCCTGCAGTAAAATGAATACCGCGGACGGTTTCAGCTTAAAGCCCGACCGCGTAATCTCCGGCGGCATAACCGCCACCGCGGCGGACACCTATACCGATCCGAACAATCCCGCCACGCAGACCAAAACCACGCGTCCTTCCGCAGAATTTAACGAAGAAACCGGCACATATCGCGTTACCATACCGAGCAACGTCACCTACGCGGCGGTCATGTCGCCGGTGACAACCATCGATTCGAAAACGGGAGAATCCGACGTATTCAATGTAGAGGCTTTTCTCGAAAATTACAGCTCGACCTCGCAAAATTGGGTACAGTTCGACTTTTCAAACGATCCCACCTTTTCCGACGGAACCGAGGTATCTTTCTGCGCCGTAAAGCTGGCAAATTCGGGCGGTGTGCATTTGCTGTATCGCAATGAACTCGGCACATATGTAACCTCTTCGGGAATGAACAACAATTTCTTTAACGATCTGCAGGGCTCTGCGCGCAGCTGGCAGTTTAAGACAGACGGCGACACGGGGGACGTTTATCTGTATATTTGGGGCTCCAACCTCACAAGCGCGACGTCTCCGCACAAGGTTTCGGAGGATTTCGGTTCGCTTTCGGACAAACCGATATACATTCGCATTTTTACCCAAGCGGTCGGCGCCGCCAAGACGACGGTGCATGTCACACCCGATAACGGGCCGGAGGTTGCGGCCGCCGTTGCCGAAACCGACGCATTGGCGCTTATCGTTCCGAAGGATTTGGAGGAAGCTGAAAAAATCGTCGCACAGTACGACGCTTCTCCCTATCGCTATGCGATTTCCGACGAAGGGCTTTCCGCCGCGCTTGCAAGCAAGATGTTCTTATACGAAAAACGAGAGGAAAAAATAAAAGCGCAGATAGCCGCCCTGAAAAGCCGTATCGCCGCCCTTCCCGCTCCGGAAGAGCTGGACGCGCAATACACTGACGCGCTCAAGGAAGAAATTTGCGATACATACCTTGACTATATCGCGCTTGGTGATTACCGCGACAGGGTGGAAGAGAGTGACCTTGCCAAATTACAGGCACTTTTGGATCGCCTGCCCGAATTGGACAGCGAATTTGCACAAATGAAGCAAGCCGCCGAAAATTTTGAAAAATCGGTGGCGGAGTTGAAAAAGCTCGGCGCGATCGACGTTTCCAATTATCCCGAACGGAACCGAGCGATCGGCGAATTGGAAGCGCTCTACGACAAAATGAACGATTATATGCGAAGCTTTGTAAGCGCCGGCACACTTGCAGACCTGGCCGCGCTTAAGGAAGAATTATTGTCCGTGCAGGAAGCGTATGAAGTGAATCGGATGATAGATTCCCTGCCACCGGCGGCCGAAGTCACGTTGGCCGACGAAAACGCAATTATTGCCGCTCGCAGAGCGTATGACCGTTTAAGTGAACCCGCCATGGTTCCCGCCGCGGCAGTACAGCATTTGACCGAATGCGAGGAACGGCTTGAAACGCTTAAGCTTACCGAGCTTGATTGGTATTGCGGTAACTCGGAAATTACCTATACCGGCAACAATACGGACAGCTACAGCTTTACGGATTCGCGCGACAAGGTAAGCGGCTACATTTTCGCCACCACGACCGCCGACTACGATATGACCGCCAATACTCTCTATTGGATCGGCATGGGCTGCGGCAGCGGGCAGTTCGCTTTATTGGGTCTGTCTGCACAGACGAATGGACAGCAATTGAGCCAAACCGACGGCGAAAGTATTTCCTTTGTTCTGCGTCCGAGCGGCTCCGCTTTAAAGGTAACCTTTTTCGATGCAAAGGGTGAAGCGGAAAACGTCGCCAATATCGCGGGATTTGATTTTTCCTTATCCCACAGCTTTGCCTTCGAAAAGGCGGAAGACGGTCATTGGTATTTGATTATCGACGGTAATCGCTGCACCGGGGCGCATTACGAGCGTTTTGATCGATTTATGGAAGCCTACGGGCAAAAGGCTCACGTCTCTATAGGCGCCAGGAACGGATTTCGTGCCGACAATGTAATTATCATTGATAAAAACAGCGGGGCTTACGGCGGCGATTGGGACTTTTCCCTGCCGTTCGGCTGCTCTTATTCGGGGAATGCCGAAAATACAACCTTGAATTTAAGGGCGGGCGCACAGGCTGTTTACAAGAAAAAATTAGAAGAACCGCAAAAATATTCCATTCGCATTGCCGCAGGGCTGAAGCGCGAACGCAGCGATACCCTGGTGGGACTGCTTGCCGCCCCCGACGCAAACGGAAATTACACCTGCTCTGCCGCCAACGGGGTGGTACTGCGGTTTATCAACCGTCCTACCGCGTCGGATAACCGCACCCATGTTTTGATGCTGCTCGGAGGCACTTGGGTGACGGTCGGAGCATATGAGCCAGCCTTTATGGATGCGGATTATTATACTTTGACGGTCGAAAAATCAACCGACGGTCATTATTATTTTCGTATCCGCTGGGCAAGCGGAACAAAGGTTATCAAGGTGAACCGAACCGATCAATTTTATCGGTCGGTACAGCTGGACACCTTGGTCGAAAACGGCGGCTATTTTATGTTTGCCACGAACAGCCATCAGGTTGCCGTCGATATCGGGATGACTTATTCCGCCGAAGGGATCGAAGATGAAGCCGAGGAGGATACCAAGGCGGTCACCGATTTTATTCTGTTTTTTGAAAAGAATTTTGACGCGCTCAATGCCCGTTCTAAAAAAGCATACGAGTCCGTTTATGCCGAATGGCAGAATATTTCTTTCATGACTCGCAACAGCGTTATAGCGGACTTGATGGACGACGACGCGGCATATCAACTGCTTTTGACGGTGATCGATTACAAGGACGGAAATTTGGATGAATATTATACCGAGACGCAAGAGCGAACAGTCAGCAAGGCGGAGCTTGACCGGCTTATTGCGGATTTCAAAGAGGATAATACCGCCGATTACCTGATTACCTATCCGGACGGCACGGTTATTGCCGATATTAAGAATTTGAGCAAGAGGGGCCCCGACAGTCCTCTCTCAAAGGCGGCGAAACGCTCCGATACGAAAGCATGGCTTATCCTGGTTTCGGTTTTGCTTTGCGGGGGTGTCGGTGTGGTACGCCTTCAAAAAGAGCGTACGACTGCCTTAAATAATCACCGAAAGGGATGAATCGCATTGCGAGGCTTTAAACAAGTTATTTCCGCCGTCCTGTCGCTGTCGGTCGTATTGTCGGGCTTTTCCGCCGCCGCCGCTCGGCAGACGCTGGCGGAGCAGCTGAGCTCCAAAAACGGTATAGGCAGTTCGATCGCCTATTCCGAAAGCCCCGATTATGCGGACGTACTGCAAGAATATGAGGAAAACGGGTATCGGCCTGCCTTGGCCGACCGTGCGGTTCGCCTTGAAGGGGCGGATTTCGCGGCAAGCGACCATGCGCCCGAAGCCGGTACATTCGAAGGCAGGCAAAATGCCGTAAAATGGACCAAGGATACCCTCTATTTGGAATGGAAGGTCGATATTCCCGCCGACGGGCTTTATTCCCTGCGGTTGGAATACCGCGCCGTAGACGACGGCATCGCAAGTTTTGTCAGGTCCTTGACGGTTGACGGAAAGACTCCGTTTGATGAGGCGGAGGCGCTGACCTTTTACCGCTTGTTCCGCGATGACGGGAAACCGATCATCAACTCCGTGGGCGATGAAGTGGCACCCGACGTTGCGCAATGCTTTGAATGGCAAACCCAAAATGCGCGGGATGATTCCGCCGCTTACGGCGACGCCCTTCGATTTTATTTTACTGCCGGTCGGCATACCGTACGGCTTCAATATATTTCGGGAGATATGCTTTTGGCGGCGCTGGAGCTTTTTCCGGTCAAAGAATACCCCGCTTATGAGCGGGTCAAAAAGACGTATGAAGAGAAAGGTCTTAAGCCAGCCGACGACGTTATCCGCTTTGAAGCGGAGGGCGACGCCGTCGAATCTAAAAATTCTTCTACACTGCGGGCAATCGCTTCGACCGATCCCGCCTGTACACCCTTTACCTACGGAAAATCCCGTATAAATACGGTCGGCGGTACGCTGTGGCAGGGCGCAAATACGGCGATCACCTATCGCTTTACCGTGAAAAAAGACGGATTATATGCGCTGGCGTTACGTTTGCTTATGAACTTCCGCGACGGGATTCCCTCTTATCGCAGTATCGCGATCGACGGAGAAATTCCCTTTAGGGAATGGGAAGCTTACCGCTTTGCTTATGACAAAAGCTGGCGAACCGAGGTGCTTTCCGATTCGGAGGGGGATCCGTATCTTGTTTACCTGAGCGCCGGGGAGCATACGGTGACCTTTACCGTCGCGCAAGGCGAGCTCGGCGCGGTCACCGCCGTTTTGCAAAAGGACTCCGATGCGATGTCGCAAATGCTTTTGAAAATCAAAATGATCATCGGGCAAAACCCGGACGTGAATTATGATTACGAGCTGGAAAAGCAAATACCCGATCTTATTCCCACGTTGGAAACGGTTATGGGGAATATGAAGTTTTGCATGGAGGAATTTGAACGTATTTGCGGGCGCAAGCAGTCAAAATACTACCAATTGAAAAGCTTTTTGTCACAGCTCGAGAGCATGAAAAACGATCCTTTTACGATCTCCTCCGAAATCAATTCGTTGGAGGAGATCATCACGACTTACGGCTCTTGGTTCAGCGAGCTGGAGGCGCATCCGCTGACCTTGGATTTTGTCGAGCTGGCAGGCGATACTCGGAAAACGGACGTCCGTCACTCCAATTTCTTCCAGCGGCTGTACGCCTCTTTGGTCAATTTCGTTATTTCCTTCCAAAAGGATTATAACAATATTTCGGTCGAGACGGTCGGCGATGTTGAAATTAAAGATACAATTTCGGTATGGGTGTCGCGCGGCACAAAATGGTGTCAGATTATGAAGCAGCTGATCGATTTTGATTTTACACCCTCTACCGGTATCGCGGTCAACCTAAACGTTTTGCCCGCAGGACAGCTAAACGCGGGCGGCGCAAACGCGCTTCTGCTTTCCATTACCTCGGGGCGCGCGCCGGACGTCGCGACGGGGGTCAGCGCCTCGTCGATCGGTGAGTTTGCCATGCGCAACGCCTTGGTTGATCTTTCCGTCAAGCCGGATTTTGAGACGGTCAAATCCCGCTTTAAGGACGAGCATTTTGTTCAGCTTACTTATAATGACAAGGTATTTGCTTTGCCCGAAACGCAGAACTTCATGTGTATGATTTACCGCAAGGATATTTTCAATCGGTTGGGGCTTTCCGTACCCGATACGTGGGATCGGCTGTACGACCGCGTTATTCCGATTTTAAATCAGAACAATATGCAGTTCTATGTTCCGCTTACCGCCGCGGGATATGATATGTTTTTGTATCAGCTCGGCGGCGAGATGTATCATGACGATTTGCAGACTACAGCACTCGATTCCGACAAGGCATATCGGGCGCTGGTGGAATACAGCAATCTTTACGCGCTTTACGGCGTGCCGAAGACCGCCAACTTTTACAACCGCTTCCGCAGCGGAGAAATGCCGGCGGGTATTGTGGATTATAATTTACTGATGACCGTAAAATCCGCCGCCGGCGATATTCGCGGCAAGTGGGGGCTTGCACTTATTCCGGGGCATAAACAGGCTGACGGCACCGTCAACCGCGCCCATTCCTCCCTTTCGGCGGAGTGCTGTATGATCACGGCGCAGTCCGAAAAACAGGACGCCGCATGGCAGTTCTTGCAGTGGTGGACGTCGGATGAGGTACAGCTTAAATACGCCAATCAGGTGGAATCCATGTTAGGGCAAAGCGCCCGCTGGGTCAGCGCCAATTGGTCGGCGTTTACCTCGCTTGCATGGGAACGTGAGGAAATCGACGTCATTACGCAGTCCTTCACCTATGCCAAACAGGCGCCGGTGGTGCTCGGCGGTTATTACGTCACCCGTCATATCACCAACGCCCTCAACCGCGTGGTCGTTTCGGGGATAAACCCCCGCGATTCGATCGAAGCGGCGGTCGAGGATATCAATCGCGAGCTGTTGAGGCGGAGAAAAAACGTTTCATAGCGTCAAAAGGGGAGAAAATGTTTTGAGAAAAAGAGAAAAAACGCTGTCGTCGGCATATTCCAATACCGGGATGGCATACTTGTTTCTGGCGCCCTTTTTGATTCTTTTCTTTCTTTTTACCTTAATTCCGGTCGTGGTCGGCATTTTTTTGAGCTTTACCGATTACAATATGCTCGAGCTTCCGAAGTGGCTCGGCATAACCAACTATAAAATGCTGATTTTGGATGATAAGGAATTTTTGATCGCTCTGAAAAATACCTTTTTATTTGCCTTTATTTCGGGGCCTATCTCTTTGCTGATGTCCTTTGTGCTGGCATGGGAGATTAACCGATTGCGAAAAACACGACAGTTTTTCGCTTTGGCGATCTATGCGCCTTCCATAGTCAGCGGCACGGCGATTTCGGCGGTTTGGCTGTACTTTTTTTCGGGCGACGCATACGGCTTATTCAATCATTTTCTTATGAAAATCGGACTGATAAACAAACCGATCCAATGGATCACCGATCCCAAATACATATTAGGCGTGGTTATCTTTATTTCGGTATGGATGGGCATGGGAACCGGCTTTTTGACCTTTCTTGCCGCGTTCCGCAATATGTCGGAGGATCAGCACGAGGCCGCGATGATCGACGGAATCCGCACCTCGTCGCAGGAGCTGTTTTACATCATTCTGCCACAAATGAAGCCTCAACTGCTTTTTGCCGCGATCAACAGCACGACGGCGGCGTTCGGCGTTTTTGATATTGCGGTGGCGGTTGCGGGATTTCCGAGCCCGAATTACGCCGCGCATACCATTGTGGCGCATTTGTATGATTTCGCCTTTATTCGCTTTGAAATGGGCTATGCGTCTTCGGTTGCGGTGATTTTGTTCCTGATCACATATTTAGTCGGGAAATTTCTGCGCCGCGCGCTTGCGGACAAATAACGGGGAGGGAAAGAAAAATGGCAGAAGTAAATGGAAAAACCGTTCGCGTTTTCGGCAAAAAGCTGTTTACCTTTTCCGCTTCGAATACGCTTCGCATGGTATTTATGCTGCTTATTGCCGGTTTTATGATAATGCCGCTTATTTATGTGGTATCTACCTCCTTAAAACCGCTGGATGAGCTTTTCCTGTTCCCGCCCAGATTTTTCACAAGAAGGCCGAGGCTCTCAAACTTTTCCGATTTGTTCAATGCGCTGGACAGCGCGACGGTGCCTTTTACGCGATATATTTTCAACAGTCTTTTCACGGCGGTATGTACCGTGATCGGTACGGTGATCGTCTGCTGTATGGGCGCGTACGGGCTCGTAAAGCTTCGCCCGAAGGGCGGCGGAGCCCTTTTTGCGCTGATCCTTGCCGCGTTGATGTTTTCGGGACAGGTTACAACGATCCCGTCATATTTGGTTATCAAAAGCTTGGGGCTTTTGGACACGCATTTAGCCCTGATCATTCCCAAATTGGCGGTGGCGTTTAACTTTTTTCTGGTCAAGCAATTTTTGGAGCAGATGCCCGAAACCTATTTGGAGGCCGCAAGACTTGACGGCGCGAACGAATGGCAGATTTTTTGGCGAATTGTTATGCCGCACATTAAGTCGGCAATAGCCACGTTGGTCGTATTTTCGTTTACGTCGGCGTGGAACGATTATTTGGGGCCGGTCATTTACCTTACAAATGACGCGCTGAAAACCCTGCCGCTTGCCGTACAAACCATTTCGGGCGGCGCGGGCGCGGCAAGCCTTTCCACGGCGGGCGCCATGGCTGCCGCCACGTTTGTAACCATTCTTCCCACCATTGTCGTTTACACCGCTATGCAGGGCAGAGTCATGAATACCATGGCTCATTCGGGAATCAAAGAGTAATCAAAGAGTAATGTCGGATAGGCAGGTGACCGTTTTGAAAAAGTGGATATCGCTTCTTGCCGCTCTGTGCCTGATTTCGGCGGCGGCGGTGCCGTCGTCGGCGCTCGGCAGCGCGGATTATGTTTTGGACAACGACGGGACGCAAATTTCGATCCCGCAGACTCATCGCGTGACGCGCTTGATACGCGATTTCGGAAAGCAGGGGGGATTGCTCTCTCAGCCGTCCGACCTGTTTGTGGATGAAAAGGATCAGGTCTATATTGCCGATTCGGGCAATAACCGCATCGTCAAGCTGGACGCGAAGGGCAATTTTTTAACTGCCTTTGACTGTGACGGAACCCTTTCTCAGCCAAGCGGAGTTTTTGTATCGCAAAACGGCGATCTTTATATAGCCGACACCCTGAACGAACGTATCGTGCATTTGTCGGAAAAGGGCGAATATATTGAAGAATTCGGCAAGCCCGAATCGGAAATGCTGGATGAAAATACCACCTTCCAGATAAGCCGCATCGGATTGACCGAGCAGGGCTATTTGTACACCATACGCGGTCAGTATTTTATGATGATCGACGCCAATAACGAATTTAAAGGCTACGTCGGGGATAACCACCTCGGTTTCAGCCTCAAACGATTGTTTATACGTACTTTTGCCTCAAAAGAACAGCAGAACAAGCTTATAAAAGAAACGCCGACGTCGTATTATTCCTTTGATATCGGCAAGGACGGCATGATCTACGCGACCACGGGGGAGGACGCCTCTTCCGGACAAATTCAAAAAATCAATATGGTAGGGGATAATATCTATCCCGTACGCGAATACGGCGAGCGTTATTTCAACACGGAAATAAACCGTTACGTCAACCCGCGTTTGGTGGATATTACGGCGGACGAAAACGGCGTCATATATGCGGTAGACGCCTATTCCCGTCATATTTTCAGCTATGATCAGGAAGGCAATATGCTGGCGGTTTTCGGCGGCAGCGGCAATGTAAAAGGCAAATTCAGCGATCCCGCCGCGCTGGATATCACGAGCAACGGGGACTTATGGGTATTGGATAAGGCGACGGGCTATATTCATGTCTTTGCCCGCACCGGCTTTATGGACGCCATCACCCGCGCGGTCGATTTTTACAATGACGGAAAATACGAAGAGGCGTGCGACGCCTGGGACGCCGTTTTGCAGGTGGACGCCAATTACCCGGTCGCCAATAAGGGGATGGGGGACGCCCTTTATAAATTGAAGCGCACGGACGAGGCCATGGAATATTATCGTCTTGCGGAAAACAAAAACGGTTACGGCACGGCGTTTTCGGTTTACGAATATGACTTTTTCCGCGCGCACTTCGGTTTGATCGTTGTGATCGCGACGGTGATTGTGACGGCGGCGATTATGCTGATCGCTTTTCTCAAAAAGCGAGCCGATAAAACGGTGAACGATTATTACTCGGGAGGAAAAGGCGATGCGTGAGGTTTCTTTTTTACGAAAAACGCTGTTATCGTTTTTTCATCCCATAGACTGCTTTCAAATTATCAAGCGGGAACGCGACCGATTTCGAATTTTGCCCGTTTTGGTATTGTATCTGCTTGCCGCCGCGGTCAATTATCTGTATATTTTTATCGTGCATTTTCCGCTTTCGGGCAAACAGCCGGTGGAAGCGAACGTGGCTTTGGAGCTTGCCATGGTCACGGTGCCGCTTTTTACCTTTACGGTCGCGAGTTATGCCGTTACGGCGATTTTGAACGGCGAGAGCCGTTTTACGGAGCTTGTGACGGCTTATGCCTACTCCCTTGTTCCCTATATCGTCCTGACGCCGGTATTGGGACTGCTTTCCAATATCTTAAGCTTTGAGCAGGCGGGGGTATATAATTTCTTTAAATTTGTTTCGCTGTTATGGGTTTTGATTTTGATATTCGTGGCATTAAAGGTATTGAACGACTACACCCTTTGGCAAACCGTCGGAATCGTATTGCTTTCTTTGGTTATGACGGTGGTCATTTGGGCGGTTGTTTTGCTGTTGTTCTCTTTGACGGTGCAGTTGTTTTCCTTTTTCGGCGACGTATATCACGAGCTGGTTTATAAATTGTAAGGGGGAACGAGCGTGAAAACGAAAAAAATATTGGCGATTATTTTAACTGTTTGCATCATGCTTTCCCTTGTGGGGGTACCTGCCCTCGGCGACGAGGTGCCCGAAGGCTTCGAAAGTATGGAGGAATATTACGATTACCTCATTTACGGCGAGAGCGGCACTACCGAAACGCCCTCTCTTGACAAAATGCGCGTTATCGGTGAAAACAGTCATGTTAAGCTGTATTTTTTCGAAGACGGCATGGATTTGTTCGCCGAGGATAAAGCCACCGGCAAGGTTTTCGGATCCCAGGTGGATTCCGAATATATCGATACCGCCGATATGGCGGACTCCGTAGTTTCCAATTTGTTGACGGTCTGCTATTCGGACGGGGAGGATAACCTTAACGAGCTTGATCTGACCTCCGCAAACGCGGAAGGATTTGCGGTTTCGACCGAATACGGCGAAAACAGCCTGTCGCTTGACCTGACGCTCCAAGAAGCCGATATTACGTTTTCGGTGGTCTTCACCCTTACAGAGGACGGCTTTGAGGCGCAAATTCCGGAAGACTCCTTAAAGGAAGGGGCGGAGCACAAGCTTGTAAGTCTGCGGCTTTTGCCCGCATTCGGCGCGGCGAAGCCGGGGGAGGACGGTTACGTTTTTTACCCGGACGGGAGCGGCGCCGTTATGCGGATCGCCCCCGACCGCAGGGAACAGCCGGAATTTTACCAACTGCCTGTTTACTGTGACAACAGCCTTTCATTTGAAAAATATGACGAAGCAAAAGAGCTGGATATAAAAACGCTGATGCTGCCGGTTTTCGGTATAAAGCATTCCGACGGCGGCGTTTTTGCCGAGATCGCGCAGGGAGACACGGACGCGGATTTGCATATCGCGGTGGACGCGCTTTATCAAAGCTACTTTGAGCTGTTTTACCGCTCTTATAATACCGTTTCCTATAAGTTCGGCTCGGGCGTGGCGGGCGAACTGCACAAGGTCGGCGCACAGCGCGCGGCAGGGGATCGGACGGTGCGGTATCATTTGCTCTCCGGAAAACACAATACCTACAGCGATATGGCGGTTCTTTACCGAAATCAACTCTCAAGTCGCGGGGAGCTTCCGAAGTTGCAAGCGCAATCCGGCGTGCCGCTTTCGGTCGAGCTTTTTATGGGCATCGCAAAGCCCGGTATTTTTGGCGACAGCATACAGAGCCTGACGAATTTTTCGGACGCGGCGGCAATTGTGAACGATTTGGCGGCAAACGGCGTAAGCGGCGCCTCGTATCTGATAAAGGGCTGGAACGCGGGCGGATACACCGCCCTGCCCACGGCATTCTCGGCAGAGAGAAAGCTCGGCGGCGAGAGCGGACTTAAACACCTTCTGCAAGCGGCGAAAAAGTCCGATAATGCGGTCTATCTTTTCGCCGACGCCGTCAACGCAAGCGACGGAAGCGGCTCCTTCAATGTTCAGAAGGAGGCTTTGCGTGACGCTATCAATACTACATTGACCGACACGACGGGGAAACGGTATTGGTTAAATCCGACCGTTTATCTGCCCCGAGCCGCCGAAAAATTGACGAACGGTCTGCAATCGGGAGGCGCGGTTTGCTTCGCCGAGCTGGGTTCATGGCTGTCGGCGGATCTCGGAAAGGCGCATCCCTCCTCCCGCGGGGAGTCGGTTCAAAGTATTCGAAAGACATTGCGGGAGGCGATCGAACGAAACGGAACGGCGGCGGTCACCGGCGGCAACTGGTACGTTTGCGGAACCGGAGCCAGGCTTTACGAGATCCCCGATAACGATTCCGGTTATTATCAAACCGATTATACCGTACCGTTTTGGCAAATGGTCATGCACGGATCGGTGGAGTATTCTTCGCTGGCGCTCAACCTTTCGTATGATTTTACGGTTCAAAAGCTTCGCTATGTGGAGACGGGCAGTATCCCGCATTTCATTTTAACGGAAAATTCCCCGAATTTACTGCACGGAACCGATTATAACGGCATTTTCACTTCGGAATACAGCTTGTTAAAGGAAACGGTTCTTTCGGTTTATAAGGAAATGAATGAACGGCTCGGCTCGGTTTGGGGGCTTACCATTGACCGACATGAGATTTTGAGCGATACGCTGGTAAAGCTTACCTACTCGGACGGGAGCGCCGCATATATCAACTACGGCGACGCCGAGGCGTCTGCGGACGGCAACACCATCCCGGCGACGGATTATATTATCGTGAAAGGAGACGCAAGGGAGTGAAAATGACTTTTTCTCGCCGCAAGGCTTTGACCGGATATCTTTTTGTGGGACCGTGGCTGTTGATCGGCCTTGCCATGCTGATTTATCCCTTCGTCTTTTCGCTGGCGCTCAGCTTTTCGGAGCTCAAAAATATGGATTTTTCGCACATGCGGTTTGTGGCGTTTCAGAATTACAAACGCGCATTTGTGACCGATATAGAGTTTTTGCCCCTGTTTTGGGACACGGTTTCCAATACGCTTGTAGATCTTCCGATGATAATGATCACCTCGCTTTTGTTGGCTATCATGGTCAGTCGGGATATCAAGGGGCAGGGCTTTTTCCGTTCGATCTTTTTTCTTCCGGTTCTGCTGGGTACCGGATTTGTGATGAATCAATTGCTCGGCTCCGGTGTAAACGATTCCGGCATGGAAGTGGCGCGGGGTATTTTAATGCCGCAGATCGTGCAGGACTATCTGGGCGCGCAGGTTTCCGAGGTGATCGCCGGCTTTTTCGGCCGCATCACCCTGGTTTTGTGGAAATCGGGCGTGCAGATCATCATGACGCTCGCGGGAATACAGGGCATTTCCGTTTCGCTGTATGAGGCGGCGCGGGTGGACGGCGCGACCGAATGGGAAATGTTTTGGAAAATCACCCTTCCCATGATCACGCCGGTCATGCTGTTGACCACCGTTTATACCATTATCGCTTCCACCGTCGAAGACAGCAAGGTAGTCAATTACATCGTAAACACGGCATTTAAGGGCGATTCCGTCAAGTTCGAATACGCCGCGGCAATGGGATGGATCTATTTTCTGTTCATCCTGCTGTTGATCGGAATTGTTTTCGCGGCAATGAAGCCATTTGTCAACAGAGTGGCAGAGGCAGGATAAGGGGGCGAAGGATCTGTGATGAAACTAAAAGATAGGTCGACGCCCGAAAAGCTGCGACTGAAGGATAAGGCGCTGCGCCGCGGCGGCTCTCTGATTTTAAAGATATTGCTTTATGTGCTGTTAATTGATTTGGTATATATATTTCTGTTTCCCTTCCTTTACATGCTGGTCACCTCCTTCAAAAGTCCGGAGGATCTGCTCGACGTGACGATCAATTGGATCCCGAGCGGCCTGTATGTAAAGAATTACCGAATGAGCTTTGAAATTTTGCAGTATCCGACGCGGTTTTTAAACAGCTTTCTCGTCACCTTCCTTGCGACGCTGGGGCATGTGTTTTCCTGCGCTTATGTCGGTTACGGATTTGCCCGTTTTAAATTCAAGGGAAAGGGATTTTCTTTCGTTCTCCTGCTGCTTTCGATCATTGTGCCGATACAGACTATTATTATCCCGCGGTATTTGATGTTCAGCGCTATAGGTCTTTCGACCGGAAGTGTGCCGCTTTGGCTGCCGGCGCTGTTCGGATACGGCTTACAGGGCGGATTGTTCATATTTATCTTTAGGCAGTTCTTTCTTTCACTGCCTAAATCATTGGAGGAAGCGGCGTCTATTGACGGATGCGGGCCGCTCGGCACCTTTTTCCGTATTGCGCTGCCCTCCTCGCGTTCTTCGGTGATGGTGGTTCTGGTTTTAAGCATTGTGTGGCATTGGAACGATTATTATGAGCCGTCCATTTATATTATAGATCAGGAAAAATATCTCTTGCCCATGATGCTGCCCGATCTTTACAGCCTGATGAACGGCGCGGCGGCAACCGCGGGCTCGGGTGAGATGGAAAACGTCTTTACCGAAGGTGTGGCGATGGCTGCCACGACACTGACCGTATTACCGATCTTTATAGTCTATATGTTCCTGCAGAAAAGGTTTGTGCAGGGTATTGAAAAAAGCGGTATTACCGGCGAATAAGTATTTTACAGGGAAACCTGTTGTTTATTGGAGGAATTTATTATGAAAAAAATCGCAGCTATGATTTTGTGCTTGGCGCTCGTTTTTACCGTCACGGCCTGCGGCAACAAGGATGACGACGTTTCGGTAATTTATGAGTACGAGTATCAAAACGGAAACAACTCGGAGGGCGGCGACGCCCAAGGCAGCAATAATCAAAGCGGAGGCGGCGTTCAGAACAATCAGTCCGGCGCCTCGGGCAGTACGGCAAACGGCGGAACAACGTCGGGCGGCAAGGTGACCGTGACCAACAACTGCTACTCAAGCGGCACCAAGATAGCCAAGGATAAGATCACGCTCAAGGTATTGGCGCGCGATTATACCGGCGGCCTTACCAACTACAACAATTGCGCGCTGACCAAATATATTGAGTCCAACATGAATATCAAACTGCAGTTTACAACCTGTTCGCAAAGCGAAGTATCAACCAAGCTTACTTTGGCATATTCGAGCGGCACCAATCCTTACGATCTTTATATCGGCATGGCGCCTGCCGGATCCGTCCATACGCCCTATATCAAGCAGGGCAAGCTTAAGCAGCTGGATTCCTTGATCAACACCTACGGTACAAATATCAAGAAGCTTTTTGCGGAATTTCCGGAGGCGCAGTATCTTTGCACCGCGGAGGACGGCAAGATTTATATGCTGCCGATGGTAGATGACCGCGATAACTATTGCGATTTGATTTATATCAACAAAAAGTGGCTGGCGGCGGTCGGAAAATCGCTCCCCACCACTACGGATGCGCTCAAGGACGTATTGGAGGCATTTAAGAAAAAATATCCTTCCAAGACGCCCTTTATCACCACCTCAAACGCCGGTGAGGACGTCGGTCCTTCCTTGTTCGGCCCCTTCGGTATTTCGACCTATCACAATTGGATGTATATCGACCAGAGCAAAGACGAAATTAAATATACCTGCATATCCGACGATTATCGCAAGGGTCTGAGGTATTACAATTCTCTTTACGGCGCCGGTTTGCTGCAGTTCACTTCAAGCAAAGAGGGAGAGAAAAAGCTCACGGATTCCGACAGCGTCGGCGCGGTTCTCACAGACGATCCGACCAAATCGTTTTCAGCTGATAATTTCAACAGCAATTGGACCATGGTTCCGGTGCTGAACACTTCGTCGGGAGGCACATGGGCTAACGTAAAGTATGAGAACACCTGGGCGGAGTGGTTCTTGGTGACCAACTCCTGCAAATATCCCGAATGCGCGGTTCGTTTGGCGGATTGGTTCTATTCGGAGGAGGGTACGCTTTCGGCGCTCTACGGCCCGAAGGGTACCTATTGGGACTATGACGGATCGAAAAACGTTAAGCTCAATACCTCCAAGGTGCCGAAGGGCAAGTCCGTAACCGAGTATATTTATTCGCTTACGCCTTCCTACTGCCTGCCCCGTTATTTGGGATCGTCGTATTATTCGTTAAAGCGCACCTATACCTCCACGACCGCCGCGGTCAAAATGGAGAACACCGTCGGTGATCTGAAAACCAAGCTTATTAAGCCCAACGCAAAACAGAAATATTATTTTCCGCATTTGGCTTATACGGCGGCGGACAACAAGCAAACCGAGGACGTCGGCAATTACAACAAATATGCCTATGATATGCGTAAGCAGTTTATAACCGGCACTAAGAGTATAGACAGCGATTGGGATTCTTATGTTTCCACCATGAAGGGAACCTATAAGATCGATACGGTTGTCAAGGTAAGCAACACAGCCTATAAGCGCTATAAGGCGTGGCTTGCGACTAAGAAGTAACGGAGAATAGAATTATGATTATCCGACCGGAAAACTATGGAGCAAAAGCGGACGGCGTCACCAATGACGCCGCCGCCCTTTGGCAGGCGCTGGATGCGGCAAGCGAGGGCGATACGGTGCTTTTACAGCCGAATAAGAAGTATTATATCGCGCCCTGCCTTCAATCCGAAGAGGCGTCCTTTACCTCTTCTTCCGCCTTAAGCGGCGGCAAGGGAATTCGTCGCGCGGCGGCGATTGATTTAGACGGCGTTAACAACCTTACTATCCGAGGCGAAAATACCACTGTTTTGCTCGAACGCCCGCTCTTTTACTGCAATATCAACAATACCCGAAATGTCACGCTCGAGGGTTTGATTTTCGATTATCGGGTGCGCCCCTTCGTAAAGGCGGATTTGGTGGAATTGTCGGAAAACGAAAACACCGCCGTGTTCAAAACCGATCGACAGCTTGGGATCGCCGGAGAAACCGATATAAGGTACAGCTTCGGTGTGCTGGATCGCCCCGACGGACGCTATCATATGTTTATGCAGACCGTAACGCCTATCGACGAACAGGCAAATCTTTATAAAATCTTGTTTTCTGAGGATGAACAGACGCACAGTCGCCTGCAAATGCTTAAAACCAATGTGCTGATAGCGCCTGTGCCCGGCTTTGCTCATAGGATCGAACGGGCGTTTTCGATCGTCGGCAACCGCGATTTCACTATGCGAAGCTGCAAGGTTTACAGCATGGCGCGGTTCGGTTTCGCGCTATTCCGCAATGAAGGAACCGTGCGGTTTGAAAATCTGCGCGTCGAAAAAGCTCCGGATGAAACGGTGAATATTGTGGGCTGGCGGGATTGCTTCCATGTGAAGGAAAACCATGCCAAATTCATTTGGGATCACTGCTATGCCGAATATTGTTACGATGATATTTTCAATATTTCCGCCTCGACGCTTAACGTCGGAGAGGTGCTTTCCGATACGCTTCTCGACTTTGAGTGGCGCGAAACGCATGGCGTTTATCCGGCGGTACGACCGGGGGACACAGTGGAGTTTTTCGATTTTGAAACCGGAGAAGACCTGGGCAGCTCGGAAATTTGCGAGATAGTGCGGCAGGAGCAATCGCATAACGTCTACCGCTTTAAAACGCCGATTGCCGGTATCCGCGCGGGCGAGAATATCAAGGCGCATGTGGTGAGCTTGGGTTCTCCCGGAAGTGAAATTACGCATTGCGATTTCAGAGGAACCTTCCGCTTCCGCAGTCCGATCGAAATTACTCATACGCATTTTTATGCGGCGCGTTTCTGGATCGACCTTTGTATGCCGGTAGAAGGGCCCGTTCCCAAGCATATTCATTTTACCGACTGTGATTTTGTCTGCGACGATGAGGAAAATCCTTATTTTCACATTGTCGCCCAAAAAAAGACGGCAGCGGCGCAAAGACAATACCATTTGGAGGATATCGTGTTTAAAAACTGCCGCCTGCCGCTCAAAACGCTTGAAATCGCCGAGTCGGATCGCCCGTATGTGACGATTCGCTGATTTTGGGATATTTTGGGATCTATTGTCAACAGAAAGGAATGGTGCGTTTGAACAGTAAAGGAAAAGGCATGAATGCGCAAACCTCCGCTTTTATGGATTACAAAAAGGTTTACGACCTTTTTTTGGGCGAAGTAAACGATAAGTTTGAGACCAAAACGCCCGATATTGAAATGGAAGAACGCATTATGCGGAAACAAAACCTCGATAATGCCTGGTATTCCGTGCCCTTTGCGGTGATTGCCGCCGGGTATTACGAGGTGGGCGACCGCCATTATACCAATCGGTCGAGCGGTTGTTTTTTTGAACTTATTTATACCGTCGCGGGGCATGGCATTGTGGAAATTAACGGACGCACCTTTGACTGCGTTGCCAATACGATTATCCTTATCGATTGCAGTATGCCTCAAAGCTTTCACGTAAAGCGCGGTCAGACCTGGGAATACAAGCACATCCATTTTGTCGTCGACGGCGCGGCGGAAAACGTGGCAAATCATGCATGCCTTGTGCCGGTATACGACAACGGAGGTCTGCATGCGTATTTTGACGATATTCTCAACGAGTTGCATCATATCAGCGCCAATACCTGTTTCTTTTTGAGTCAGAATATTTCCGCCATTCTGACCGAGATGATCCGCTATCAATTTCAGGATTCGTTTACCGATCCGCAAACCAAATTAATAAAACGCGCGGTAGAGTATATTCATGAACATTATATGGAAAAAATCACCATCAAACAGTTGGCGGGGGATGAATTTATTTCGCCTTACCATTTTATTCGCCTGTTTAAAAAGTACTACGGTGTGCCGCCTTATAATTACTTGATCGATTACCGATTAAAACGCGCGCAATATCTTTTTATGCAGCATAAATTCATAAAAGAGGTCGCGCAGGAGTGCGGCTTCAGCAGTACAAACAGCTTCAGCCGTGCATTTCAAAAACGGTTCGGCGTCTCTCCGAGCGAATACCGCGAGAACGCCATGATTCGGCAAGAGGATATTTCTCTTGATTTTTTGAATAATAAAGACAGCAAGGACGACGCATCGGAAAATGAGTTTTAATTACAGCGATTACGATATTTATACAAAAGAGTTTTATTCCCTTCCGTTTTGGTCATGGAACGATAAGCTGGAACCGGAGGAATTGCGGCGTCAGATTCGCTGGATGAATGAGCAAAAAATCGGCGGCTTTTTCATGCACGCCCGTTCGGGCCTCAAGACGGAATATCTTTCCGACGAGTGGATGACTTGTGTCGAAGCCTGTACGGATGAGGCGGAGCGCCTCGGTATGCAGGCGTGGGCATATGATGAAAACGGTTGGCCGAGCGGCTTTGTCGGCGGGAAGCTGTTGGAGGATCCCAAAAACCATGACCGCTTTTTGACCTGTTCCGAAGGAGCGTACGATCCGAACGCGCTGGTCAGTTATCTTATAACCGAGGAAAAGCTTATTCGCCTGAACGCCGCGCGGGAGGGCGCATGCCTTAACGTATACGAGCATCTTTCGGCGTCTACGGCGGACATTCTTAATCCGAAGGTCGTGCGGAAATTTCTTGATTTGACTCATGAAAAATACAAAGAGCGCTTCGGCGAACGGTTTTCGGCGGCGCTTAAGGGCTTTTTTACCGATGAGCCGCAGTATTACCGCTGGAATGTGCCTTACACCGTCATGGTGCGCAATTTTTTTCAAGAGGCTTTCGGGGAAGACATTTTAGACGGATTGGGACTCCTTTTTTTGAAAAAAGAAGGATACCGCAAATTTCGGTATCGGTATTGGCGCGCCATGCAGCGGCTGATGCTTGACAGCTTTGCCGAAACCGTATATAATTGGTGTGACAAAAACAACGTAAGGCTTACAGGGCATTACATAGAAGAAGAATCCCTTGCCGGACAAATGCTTTGCTGTGCCGGCATTATGCCTTTTTACCAATTCGAACATATACCGGGCATCGACTCTTTGGGCCGCGGCGACAGAAATTCGCTTTCTTCGAGACAGGTTTATTCGGCGGCAAAGCAGTTAGGTAAGGAAAAGGTGCTTTGCGAAGCCTACGCCGGGTGCGGTTGGGACGTCACGCCTTATGAACTTAAGACCTTGACCGAGTTTTACTATTTTAACGGGGTCAACGTCATGTGTCAGCATTTACTGCCCTATTCCGAGCGAGGAAACCGCATCCACGATCATCCCGCGCATTATTCGTCCGTCAATCCGTGGGTAAAACAGTATTTTGACGCCTACAATGAGTATTTTAATCGGCTGGGCGCTCTGCTTTCGCATTTTGATGAACAAATTCGCGTGGCGGTACTCCACCCGATAAGAAGCGCCTATTTCGACTATGACCGCCGGTTGGCGGAAGAGGGCTGCGAATCCTCCATAAAGGAATTGGACGATGCGCTTTCCCGGCTTTTGGAGCGCTTGGAGGACGACGGAATAAACTTCCACTTTTTGGATGAAACCCTGTTGGCAAGCTACGGCAGTGTGGAAGGCAATAAAATCCGATGCGGTCAATGTGAATACGATATGCTGATTTTGCCGAAGTGCGAAACCATGGACGCCTCGACCGAGAAATTACTGCGCGCCTATACGGCGGGCGGCGGAAAGATTCATTTGTTTGACGGTCGTCCGACCTTTGTGGAGTGGAAGCCTTTCGATTACGGGTACCTTAAGAGCAACCTTTCCTGGCAGGAAATTCTTGAGTCGAGACCGACGACCTTTTCGTTTGAAGGGGGCAGGGTCTTCGCCGGCTTCCGTAAAAACGGGGATACTGAATTATATACCCTGCTCAACCGTTCACAAACCGAGGAAAGCCGCGTGACCATAGGCTTACCCGAGGGCAAGCGGTCGTTTCGCCGCCTTTTTTTGGGGGATGCCGACGATGCGCTTGTCGGATCGGTTTTGACCTTGGCGCCCGGCGAGTCGGCATTGTTGGTACCGGAGGATGCTTTGCCTAAGACAAATGAAGCGCTTGAAACGGTTTGCCCGAAGCCGCCCTATCGGATACTGCACGCCGATGAAAACGCCATGACTATAGATAAGCTTTGCTATTCCTTTGACGGGAAAGAGTACACGGCGGAGCAACCTCTGCCGATGGCTTTCAGAGCCTTGCTCAAATCCCGATATGAGGGAAAGCTGTACCTTAAATACGCCTTCGAGGTGCGAGAGCGTCCTGACACGCTGCGCTTCCGGCTTGACGTCGAGGGGATCGAAAAGGTTTTCCTCAATCAATCCGAGCTTACAAAAGCGGAATGCGAACAGGGAATTTTGACCGAAAAGGTAAAAACGGGACGGAACGAGTTGGTGGTACAGACCGTTTTTCATCAAAATGAAAACGTCTACCATGTGCTTTTCGATCCCGACGTGACCGAGAGCGAGAAGAATTGCCTGCTTTATGATACGGAGTGGGAGCCCTTGTTTTTGCGTGGGGATTTCGGTGTGAAGGCGATCGACGGCTTTATTCCTTCCGAACAGCAGGGAGTCTTTCTTGCTGAGCGGTTCGCCATTACCCGCCCCGAAAAACAGATTTCCTCTCTTTTAAAAGACGGTTACCCTTTCTTTGCCGGCTCAATGACCTTGCAAAGCGAAATTGTCTGCAAGGGAAACCGCGTAAAATTGCATTTGCCCGGTCGGTGGCATTCGGCAAAGGTGACGGTGAACGGGATAGATTGCGGCGTGGCGTTGCTGTCGCGCAGCCTGGATATTTCGAACGCGGCGCGCGAGGGTAAAAACACGCTCACGGTCGAATATACCTTCGGAAACCGCAATTTATTGGGTCCGCACCATTTTCGCCCGGAGCCGGAGCCTATGATGGTAGGGCCCGACAACTTTGAATTTAACGATCTTGAAAAACCGGGGCATGAAGACAATTACCGTGAAGAAATGGCGTTTGTGGAACCGCTCTGTTTGAAAAATTAAAAACGGAAAATAAGGAAGGTTTGTTATGACGGAGTTACAGGTCGGCACCATACTTAAAAAATACCGCGAAAAAATGGGATTAAGCTGTGATGAGTTGGCGGAAAAGCTCGATATTTGGAATAGGTACGTGCCTTTATGGGAAAGCGGTTTGGCGTTTCCGGACAGCAGCTTGCAGGAAAACCTTGTAAAGGTGCTTGAAATTCCTTTCCCGGACGCCGCCGGCATTTTGGAAAAAAAGAAAACGCTCAATATCAAAACCGAGGAGCTCACGATAAACGGACTCAAGGGAGAATACCGGTTTCTTCATATTGCGGATCTGCATGCGGTGCTTTACGACGACAGGGAACGAGAGGATCGCGCGGAGTATTTAAAACCGAGGATCAAGGACTTTTCGGAAGACGGTATCAACCCCACGCAGCGTATGGCCGCCCTTATCGATTACATTCATACCCATGCTTCGGAATTGGACGCTGTACTGCTTTCGGGAGATATCATCGATTGCCCTTCGGAAAAGTCTTTGGAATACTTAAAGGATCTGTTGGAGTCACTGCCGGTTCCGTATATGTTTGTGCTCGGCAACCACGATTGGCAATATGCCGATGAAAACGAAAAAAATGTTGCAAAATTCCTGCATCGGCATCTTTTCAACGATTATACCCTGGGAAATCCGTATTTTCATAAAAAGAAATTCGGGGAATTGACCTTTTTAGGGGTGGATAACTCCGTAGGGTATTACGAGGCGGGATTGGCAGACGTATTAAAACAAGCTATTATAGAAGAAAAAAATATCATCCTGCTTCAGCACATACCCTTTTACGCGGCGACGTTAAGCCAAGACAACAAAACCTGGTGGCACGGACAAGATTACATTTTCGGCAGTTTACAGGATAAGGGGCAGGATAACCGGAAGGTTTATGAATTAGTCACTGCAGGGGAAAACAACGTAAAAGCCGTTTTTGCCGGACATCAACACTTTTTCCATCATGATATTTTGGACGGCGGGATCCCGCAGTATATTGCACCGTACGCCGCAAGCGGCGGGGCGATCCTTTATCACATACACGGATAGTCAATGCAATCAGATTACAATGCGCCCGAGGCGGACGGATTTCTCCGCCGCCTGTGTCATCGTCCTTGAAATAC
>CANQGK010000024.1 GCA_947623175.1 uncultured Clostridia bacterium
AACACGAACGGCGTTCTCATGCAAAATCTTCGACCCGAGGTGGAGCGGATTTTTTCGTCCGGCAAGGAAGAGGACGCAGGAATACTGTCGTATTTCAAGGGCGATGACACAGGCGGCGGATAAATCCGTCCGCCTCGGGCGCATTGTAATCTGATTGCATTGACTAATCTTTTCATAGAACCGCCCCGTCTTTGCTGCTGCAAAGACGGGGCGATTTTCGTAAAAACAGATTTGCCGCGTTGGCTTTTCGCGGCTCTTTTATTTAGGTTATTCCTTCATATTTTTAAGCTCTGCGATGCTGTCGGCGATATAGGCGAATATCTCGCCGCAGGAGCGGTCCTGCTTTTGGGTGTTTTCCGAAAAGACCACTACGGTATATTCGGGCTTATCCGCCGGGAAAAAGCCGCAAAACCAGCCTTGGCAGATTTCCGCACCGTTTTCGTATTTTCCGGTTTGCGCGGTAGCGGTCTTGCCCGCGGCGGATATATTTTTCGGTACCGCCGATTCGCCCGTACCCTCGGTGAGTACGGCTTTAAGCGCTTCGCGCAAAATCGCCGCGGTTTCGGACCTTGCGGCGCGCGTGGGTTTGCCGATATCGTACTTTTGAAGCTTGCCGTTTTTAAGGGTGCCCTCTACGGCGGAGGGGATATAGTATGTGCCGTCCGACGCTATAGCGGAATAGAGGGTTAGAAGCGAAACGGGGGAGAGCAGTAATTCGCCCTGACCTATGCTGAAATTTGCAAGATACGCAATATTTTCAAGGCTCGAAAGCTCGGGCAGGCTTCCTTCGCTTGTGCTTATACCGTCGCATAAGGGAAGTGATTTTCCGAATCTCAAAGCGCAGGCGGTATTGTAAACGGCGTCCTTTCCTATATTAAAGGCAAAATTATAAAAATAGGTGTTACAGGAATTGGCTATGGCGGATTTCAAATTCATATAACCGTGACCGTCGTATTTATGGCATCTGAAATGCCGGTCTATAATTTCACAGCTGCCGGTGCACTTGTATAAAAACGCGCTTTTGCCGCTTTCTATTCCGGCTATCGCGACGCAGGGCTTAAAAACCGAGCCCACGTTGTAGGCGTTGATCGCCCGATTGACAAGCGGCGAGTCGGGGCTGTCAAGATACTCCGCCGTTTTGGTAGAGTCAAAATACGGTCGGCTTACCGACGCGCGTATTTTTCCCGTGGCGGACTCCGCTATTACCACGGCTCCGGTTTTAATGTGCTGTGCGGCTTTTTCGGCTATGGACTGTATATTTATATCTATTGTGGATACCACCCCGCCGGATATTACCGAGCTGTCGTTGTAAAGCTCGGGCGCGACCCCCTCAAGCAGCTTGCCTTTGCCGTCACATTCGTACATGACGTAAATTTCGCTGTCGGATCCGAGAATATCGTTGTACGCTTTTTCTATCCCCGAAACGCCCTTTAAATCCTTGTCGGTATATCCTATTAAATGTACGGCGGGAGTATCCGCCGACGAATGCTCGTAAAATTCGGCGCAGATTATACCGTCGCACCGTATTTCTTCGGGCAGCTGTGTCAAAACCGGTTTGCCGGATTTGAGCCGTTCCAAGACCGCTTGCAGCTCCTCGCCCTTTAAAACGCTGCTTATTGCCGCAACGGCGCGCGGGGTGGGGGATACGGCGGCGATTATTTTCTTTTTGCGGTTCGTCAGAGGTACCATGTTGCAGTCATATATGGTGCCTCTTTGCTTGCCTACGGTTATTTTAAGGCGGTTTTGCCCGATCGCCGCTTCCGAATAATTTGCGGTTGAAATCGCGGCGACCCTCAAAATACAGCTTAAAAAAAGCAGTGTCATAACAAAAAAGCAGGCGGTGCTTCTTCTTGAATAAAGCCTCCAGAATAATGCGTTATCGTTCATAAATCCGAACCTCCTTTAAATAAATTGTTGGCAAAATCACAAAATTTAACCGCGAAACATTTTAAATTTATTGAAAAAAGCAAGACTTTTTAAAACCCTTAAAATAAATTGTTAAATTTTTGATAAACTTATTGCATTTTGAAAAATTTGCGGTATAATGTAAAAGGCAAAAATTTGTATTTCTTAGTAAGGAGTAACTTAAATGACTGAAAACGTAACATTAAACAAATGGCTCGAAGAAATGAAAGAGCTGTTGACGCCCGACAGCGTTTTATGGATCGACGGCAGCGACGCTCAGCGCGACGAACTGCGTGAAAAGGCCGTAAAATCGGGCGAGCTTACAAAGCTTAATCAGGATAAGCTTCCCGGCTGTTATCTGCACAGAACAAAGCCGAACGACGTTGCCCGCGTGGAGGATCGTACCTTTATTTGCACAAAGGACAAGGATAATGCCGGACCTACCAACAATTGGTGCGATCCCGACGAAATGCGCGAAAAGCTTTACAAAATTGCAAAAGGCAGCTATAAAGGACGCACAATGTATATCATCCCCTATTCCATGGGCCCTATCGGTTCGCCGCTTGCAAAAATCGGCGTCGAAGTGACCGACTCCATTTACGTTGTGCTTAATATGCTTATTATGACCCGTGTAAGCCCCAAGGTGCTCGAGGTTTTGGGCAACAGCGACGATTGGGTAAGAGGCCTGCACGCAAGCTGTGACGTCGACCCCGACAAGCGTTACATCTGCCATTTTCCCGAGGACAATACGATTATTTCGGTTAATTCCGCTTACGGCGGCAACGTGCTTTTGGGTAAAAAGTGCTTCGCTTTGCGTATCGCTTCCTACCAGGGCTGGAAAGAGGGCTGGATGGCGGAGCATATGCTCATTTTAGGCCTTCAGAACCCGAAGGGCGAAATCAAATATATCGCGGCGGCTTTCCCGTCGGCATGCGGCAAAACCAACCTCGCAATGCTTATTCCGCCCGAATACTTACGTAAAAAAGGTTATAAGATCTGGACCGTAGGCGACGATATTTCCTGGATGAAGATAGGCCCCGACGGCAGACTTTACGCCATTAACCCCGAAAACGGCTTCTTCGGCGTTGCTCCCGGAACAAACGAGCATTCCAACTTCAACGCCCTCGAAAGCACCAAGAAGAACACTATTTTTACCAACGTGGCGCTTGACCTCAACGACAACACCGTTTGGTGGGAGGGCTTAAACAAAAATCTGCCCGAAAACGCTCTCGATTGGAAGGGTAACCCCTGGGATCCCTCAAAATTCGACAAAAACGACAAATCCACTTGCGCCGCCCATCCCAACTCACGCTTTACCGCTCCGGCAGTCAACTGTCCCTGCATTTCCGATGAGTTCGACAAGGGTACCGGCGTTCCGATCTCCGCCATTATCTTCGGCGGCCGCCGCGCAAAGTGCGCGCCGCTCGTATATCAGTCAAAGGATTGGGTAAACGGCGTATTCGTAGGCTCCGCTATGGCTTCCGAAACCACCGCCGCCGCCGCCGGCGCAGTCGGCGTGGTTCGCCGCGATCCTATGGCCATGCTGCCCTTCTGCGGCTACCATATGGGTGACTACTTCAAACATTGGCTTGAAATGGGCGAGAAGCTCGGCGATAAGGCTCCCAAGATTTTCAACGTCAATTGGTTCCGTACCGACGACGAGGGCAACTTCGTATGGCCCGGCTTCGGCGACAATATGCGCGTGCTCAATTGGATCATCGATCGCTGCGAGGGCAAAGCGGATGCGGTTGAGACCGCTATCGGTTACATTCCGAAGCCCGAGGATATTGACCTTACCGACCTTGATATGGATATCGATACCTTGAAATCAATTCTTAAGGTTGATAAAGCCGTTTGGGAAAAGGAAGCCGCCGAAATAGAAGAACATTACAAAAAGTTCGGCGACCGACTGCCCGAAGCGCTTCGCGAACAGCTTAATACTCTTAAAGAAAACCTTGCAAAAATGTAATTAAAATATATTTTCCCCGCAAACCCCGCCTTTTGGGATTTGCGGGGAAATTTTATCTTAAACAAAGCGGATCACAATCCGCAGGACGGCGCGTATTTTACGGCTTCAAGCGGTGTCTTTTCAAGCTCTTACGGCGGGGGAAAAGCCGCTTTTTGCAAGGTATCGGGCGGGATGATTATATTGCATAAAAAAGCGTCGTTAAAGTTAATAATTTATTTATATTTTATCGCTTGACAATATAAATTTGCGACATTATAATAGTTAATAATAGTTAGCAGGCTAACAAATAATAATTCGAAAGCGGGAGGTATTATGACAAGAGAAAACGATATAGGATTTGCGATACGCCGACTTTCCAATGCCGTACGGCGCGACGTCGAGAAAAGCCACACCACACTCGGAATAGAGCCTGTAAAGGGTATCAACGGTTGGGCGATAAGCTATCTTTACGAAAATCGCGATAAGGACGTTTTTCAGCGCGATTTTGAGGAGAAGTTTTCAATTCGACGTTCTACCGCGAGCCGAATGCTCAAAACCATGGAGCAAAAGGGCTTTATAGAGCGGGTAGGGGTTGAGGGCGACGCCCGACTTAAAAAAATAGTGCTTACCGAAAAGGCATGCGAGCATCATAAGCGTATTTTAAATGATATAAAAAATCGCGAAAAAAGACTGCGCGCCGGACTTGACGACGGCGAGGTACGGCTTTTTTTAGACCTTGCGAAACGGATTATCGCAAATATGGAGGACAATAATGATTAAAACATTGGCAAAATCTATAAGGGAATATAAGCTTTCCACCATTCTCACCCTTGTTTTTATAGTGGGCGAGGTTTGTATAGAGGTTTTTATTCCTTTTATCACGGCGGACCTTGTAAACAGCATAAAGGCTTCCGCTTCTATCGAAGAGGTAGTTAAAACCGGTCTGTTTTTGGTTTTACTCGCGATACTTTCGCTCACCTGCGGCGGTATAGCGGGCTTCACATGCGCCAAAGCCTCGGCGGGCTTTGCAAAAAATTTACGGCATGATATGTTTGTGAAAATTCAGGATTATTCGTTTAAGAATATCGATAAATTTTCTTCCACCTCGCTTGTAACCCGCCTTACAACCGATATTACAAACGTGCAGATGTCTTATATGATGATAATACGAACCGCCGTAAGGGCGCCTATGATGTTTGTATTTGCAATAATAATGGCATACATAATGGGCGGCAGTCTTGCGACTACCTTTGTCGTGGTGGTACCAATACTTATTTTCGGGCTTTTAATGGTAGCGCACAAGGCAATGCCGGCTTTCAGAAGAGTTTTCAAAAAATATGACCGCTTGAACGAGTCCATCGAGGAAAACGTGCGCGGCATGCGCGTGGTAAAGGGCTTTTCGCGCGAGGACTACGAAATACAAAAATTCAACAACGCCGCCGACGAAATAACCAAGGACTTTACAAAGGCGGAGCGGATTGTCGGACTTAACACGCCGATTATGCAGTTCTGTATGTATTTCAATATGATATTTATTCTCATAGTCGGTTCATGCCTTGCTATCACAAGCGGCGGCACTACCGTGGATATAGGACAGATATCGGCGATGCTTACCTACGGCATGCAGATACTTATGTCGCTTATGATGGTTTCGATGATTTACGTTATGATCACCATGTCGTTCGAATCGATGAAGCGTATTTACGAGGTGCTGGTTGAAGAACCGTCGCTTAAGGATTGTGAAAATCCCGTATACGAAGTAAAGGACGGCTCCGTGGTATTCGAAAACGTATGCTTTAAGTATTCGGAAAAGGCGAAAAAAAGCGCTTTGCAGAATATAAATCTCAAAATCGAGTCGGGCATGACCGTGGGCATTATAGGCGGTACGGGCTCGAGCAAATCCTCTCTGGTTCAGCTTATTCCGCGACTTTACGACGTGACCGAGGGCTCGGTAAAGGTAGCCGGTATCGACGTGAGAAATTACGACGTCAAAACCCTGCGCGACAGCGTGGCGATGGTTTTGCAGAAAAACCAGCTCTTTTCGGGCACCGTAAGGGAAAACCTCTGCTGGGGCAAAGAGGACGCTTCGGACGAGGAAATTGAAGAGGTATGCAGACTTTCTCAGGCAAAGGAATTTATCGATACACTGCCCGATAAATACGATACCTATATCGAGCAGGGCGGCGCCAACGTATCCGGCGGTCAAAAACAGCGGCTTTGCATTGCGAGAGCGCTTTTAAAGCGTCCGAAGATTTTAATTCTCGACGATTCCACGAGCGCGGTAGATACCAAAACCGACGCGCTTATCCGCAAGGGCTTTAAGGAGTTTATACCCGAAACCACAAAAATAATAATCGCCCAGCGTATAGCTTCCGTAGAGGACGCGGATATGATAATCGTAATGGATAACGGCAATATTTCGGCAATAGGCAAGCACGACGAGCTGCTTAAAACGAGCGATATTTATCGCGAGGTTTACGAACAGCAAATTAACGGAGGTGATAACAGTGAGGAGGCCTAACGGACAAATGCCCGCCGACGGAAAACGCAAAATAAATTTTTCTGTGTTGGGCAGAGTATTTAAAATGCTTCACGAGTTTTACCCCGTGTTATTACCCGTTGTTATCATCTGTATTATTTTCGCTTCGGTTACCGCCGCTATACCGGCTATTTTCCAGCAAAAGGTAATCGCTTCCATAGAGAATTGGTACGAAATACGCGATTGGGCGACAGCCAAAACCGAAATAATACCCAAAGTTATAGTTCTCGGCGTTTTTTACTGTCTTTCTTTGATAGCGATAACCTTACAAACTCAGCTTATGGCGATAATCACCCAAGGCTTTTTGGGCAATATGCGTAAAAAAATGTTCAGCGGCATGCAAAAACTGCCCATAAGATATTTTGATACCAATAAGCATGGCGATATTATGAGCCATTACACAAACGATATCGATACCTTAAGACAGCTTGTTTCTCAGGCGATGCCATCGTTATTGCAGGCGTCCATAATAGTCGTAACCGTTTTTTGTATTATGATTTACTACAGTGTCTGGATGACGCTTGTGGTAATAGCGGGCGTTTTGGTTATGACGCTTGTTTCTAAAAACATCGGCGGCGGCTCGGCTAAATACTTCATACGCCAGCAAAGGGCGATAGGTAAAACCGAGGGCTATATTCAGGAAACCATGAGCGGTCAAAAGGTGGTTAAGGTATTCTGCCACGAAAAGGAAGCTCAGGCGGATTTTGATAAAATAAACGACGAGCTTTACGAGGACAGCCGCCGCGCTCACGCGTACGCAAACTGCTTAGGTCCGATAATTATGAATATAGGCAACGTGCTTTACGTAATTATCGCCATGGTGGGCGGACTTTTCCTGTTAAGCCATGCCAAGAATTTAAGCATTTCGGGAATGGCGTTCGATTTAAGTATAGTCGTGCCTTTCCTCAATATGACAAAGCAGTTCACCGGTAATATCAATCAGGTATCACAGCAAATAAACGCTATCGTAATGGGTGTTGCGGGCGCTCAGCGTATATTTGAGGTAATGGACGCCGAGCCCGAGGCGGACGACGGTTACGTTAAGCTTGTAAACGCCGTTATCGACGAGAACGGCAATATTACGGAGTCTCAAAAACGTACCGGCATTTGGGCATGGAAGCATCCGCATCACGACGGCACCGTCACCTATACGAAGCTTGAGGGCGACGTTCGCCTGTTTGACGTTGATTTCGGCTATACGCCCGAAAAGATCGTCCTTCACAATATCGACGTTTACGCAAAGCCCGGTCAAAAAATCGCCTTTGTGGGTGCTACGGGCGCGGGCAAAACCACCATTACAAATCTGCTTAACCGCTTTTACGACATCGCCGACGGCAAGATACGCTTTGACGGCATTAACATCAACAAAATCAATAAAAGCGATCTTCGCCGCTCTTTGGGTATAGTGCTGCAGGATACCAACCTGTTTACCGGTACGGTTATGGATAATATCCGTTACGGCAGACTTGACGCCACCGATGATGAATGTATCGAGGCGGCTCGGCTTGCGGGAGCGGACGATTTTATCACAAGACTCCCCTCGGGCTACGATACCGAGCTTTCAAACAACGGCGCGAACCTGTCTCAAGGCCAGCGGCAGTTGATAGCGATAGCGCGCGCCGCGGTGGGCGATCCTCCGGTTATGATACTCGACGAGGCGACCTCCTCGATAGATACGCGAACCGAAGCGATAGTTCAAAGAGGTATGGACCGCTTGATGAAGGGCAGAACGGTATTTGTTATCGCTCACCGACTTTCGACCATAAAAAATTCCGACGTTATTATGGTTTTGGAGCATGGCAGAATTATAGAACGCGGAAGTCACGACGATTTAATCGCGCAAAAGGGTAAATATTATCAGCTTTACACCGGCGCCTTCGAATTGGAATAAATTTAAGAATAATCCTTGCTTTATGCGAATATGATTTATTGTAAGTCAAGTATAAAGCGAGGATTATTTTATGGAAGAAAAAGCATTAAAGACAAGCGTATATTTAAACGATACCATATACGGCGACAGCGCGGAAATACCGATAGATACCTCCTTTACGCTGCCCGATTACTGCCCCGATATTTCCAAAATATTCAAGTGTCGGGCGGTGCCGAGAATTTCCTCTAAGGGGATAAACGGCAAGGATATTACAATCGACGGCTGTGTGAGCATTACCCTTTTGTATTGCGATAAGGAGGGTAATCTTTCGTCCTGCGAATATCAATACCCGTTCGGCAAAAATATCGAAGTGTCAAAGGACTGTACCGGCGCCGATTTATGCTGTAAAATCCGCACCGAATACATAAATTGCCGCGCGGTAACCGGACGCAAGGTGGATATTCACGGCGCGGCGGGCATAAATATAAAGGTATTTAAGCGGGTATGCAGCGATATTATTTCCGATTACAATGATAATAACGTAGAGCTGCTTCGCGGCACCGCCCCTGCGACAATTCCTATGGGCTATGCCGAAAAATATATTGTGATCGAGGATGAAATACGCATAGGGCAGGGCAGACCGCCGGTCAAAAATATCCTGCGGTACGACCTTAACCCTTGCGTTAAGGAAACCAAAATAATAAAGGACAAAACGGTGGTCAAGGGCGAGCTGAACGTAAGCCTGCTCTACTGCCCCGAGGGAGGAGGCAGTCCGCAGTGCGTCAAGGCGGATTTTCCCTTCAGCCAAATAGTGGATATCACGGGAATAAGCGAAGAATGCATGTGCGATACCAAGGCGGAAGTCGCATTTGCGGATATAAAACCGCGAATGTCGGTTTCGGGGGAGAACAAAAGTCTTTCGCTGACGGCAAAGGTGCTTATAACATGCGAAGCGTATTGCGGAAACGATATTGCAATCGTGTTGGACGCCTTTTCGCGAAAATACAAGGCGAATATAGAAAAAAACAAGGTTAGCTTTGAAAATATAATTTCAAATGTCGGCGAGGTTTATCATTGCAAAAAGACCGTAGAATTGGAGCAGGATATCACCTCGGTGCTCGATATCCAGTGCTCGTTGCAGTCCTTTGTCACTAAGTTTGAGGACTGCAATATGGTAGTATCCGGCACACTTTTGGCGGGAATGATAGTCTGCGGTGAGGACGGCGCCTTTGTCTATTGCGAAAAGCCGGTGGATTTTGAGTATAAATATCCCGTAAATTGCGAAAACGGAGTACCCCATTGCGAACCGCAATTGGAAATACTTTCCTGCGGTTATACCATACTCTCGCCCGACAGCGTGGAAATTCAAGCAGAGCTCGGAATAAACGCTGCCGTTTACGAGCGGCGCGATATGTCGCTTATTAAGGAGCTGACTCTCGACGATACCAAGACGTCCGAGCGAAAATCCGACGCGGCGCTGACGATATATTTTACCGCCGAAAACGAGCGAGTGTGGGATATAGCGCGAAATTATAACGCAAGCATAGAAGAAATTATGAGCATAAACGATTTGGACGCCGACACCCTGCCCGAGGGCAGAATGATTTTGGTGCCGATGACCTGAAATTTTTACGATTTGCCGCACGGGTATATTTTCGCCTGTGCGGTATTTTTTTGCTTGACAATAATTTATCGCTGTGGTAATCTGAAAACAGCTTTAAGGTAAATGCCTTAAAGCGGAATTTTAAAGCTTTAAAGGGTGATTTTTATGAGTAATCATTCGGTTTCTGAGCCAAAATCAAAAATGCAGGCGGACTATATATACAAGTCGGTGGGCGACCGCGAAATATCGCTTACTTTTCTGCCGCCTAAAAAAGAGCTTTACGCCAAGGCTCCGGTTTATTTTATAATCAGCGGCGGCGGTTGGCATGCGGAGTCGCGGGAAAGCATGCTGGATTTTTCGAAGCTTTCGGTAGAAAGGCTCAGGGAAAGCGGCTATGCGACGGTATCTATTGATTATCGTGTCGTTACGGAGCCCGGAATCGTTATGCGCGATATCGTTACCGATTGCTTTGACGCGCTCAGATTTATCGCATTTTACGCCGATACGCTTTGTATCGATAAAAACAATATAATAACCTCCGGACATTCCGCGGGCGGGCATTTGGCGCTTATGATCGCTTATGCAAACCCGGACGATTTCAGGTGCGAAACAAGCCTTGACGCCGACTTTACCGTCACTGCCACGATTCCCTTGAGCGGTATCAGCGTAGTTTACGGCGAAGGTTATCCTACAAATTCGCTTTCGCTGCCAGATTGCTTTGTGGGATGCGACACTTTGGAGGAGCGAAAGGCGCTGAGTCCCATAAGCTACGTTAAAAAAACCTGTCCGCCGACCTTGCTTTGCGCCGGCAGTAAGGACGATTTGGTTCCCTGCTATATATCCGAAATTCTTTACAATGAATTGAAAAAATGCGGCGGCGACGCAAAAATCGTAATATCCTACAACGGCGGGCATTGCTTTGAACCTATGGTCGAGGGATTTTATTCCTACCCCGACAGGGATGAAATACAGGATATACTCATAAGCTTCGTTTTGGAAAAAACAAAACCGTAAATAAAAAAGCCTTTTCTTATGCGAAAATATAAGAAAAGGCTTTTTAAATTAAATTTTAGCGGTCAAAATCGTAAAAATTTTGGTTGTTCTTTTTATTTTGGTCATTCTTTTTGTTCTGATCGTTCTTCTTGTTTTGTTCGGATTTCTTGTTGTTGTCATTATTCTGTTCGTTATAACGGTTTTCGTTATCCATTAAAAATCACCCCGCTTTCGCAAATAGTATTTGTAAAGGCGGGGTGAATATACCGAAAATTGTAAAAAAATACTTTATTTGATATTAAAAAGCTCTTTTGCGTTTTTAAAGGTAACCTTTAAAATGTGTTCGACGGAGGTTTCGCGTATTTCGGCGATCTTTTGAGCGGTCAGATAAATCATCGCCGAATTATTGGTTTTGGAACGGTATGGAACCGGCGCCAAATAGGGAGCGTCGGTTTCAAGCAGCAGTCGGTCCTCGGGCAGGTATTTAACTACGTCGGGCAGTTTCTTTGCGTTTTTAAAGGTAATAACGCCGCCTACGCCGATGTACATACCCAAATCCAAAATTTCTTTCGCCATTTCCACACTGCCCGAAAAGCAATGCACCGCGCCCTTCGGCTTATACGCCTTGAGTAAATCGAGGGTATCGCCGTGAGCCTCTCTGTCGTGCACCGAAACCGGCAGGGAATATTTATTCGAAAGCTCCAAAAGTCCCGAAAAAATTTCCTTTTGCGCCTGCTTTTCGTCGCTGTTCCAATAATAGTCCAAGCCGATTTCGCCTATCGCGACGCATTTTTTGTGCCGGCAAATCGCCTCGGTTTCGGCGACTGTCGAGCCGCTGTCTATATTACAGGGGTGAATACCTACCGCCGCGTAGATATAATCGTGCTTTTCGGCGATTTCTATAGCTTTAAGCGACGACTCTTTATCACAGCCGCAGGTGATTATTCCGCCTACGCCGTGGTTGTGAAGCTCGTCGAAAAGCGCATCTCCCTCGGCTTCAAAGCATTCGTCGTCGTAATGGGCGTGCGTATCGAAAATAAGCGGTTCTTTAAGCGGAGAAGAGTTTATATATTCCGTCATCTTATTTTACTGCCCTTCGGAACGTCGTCGATAAAGAGCACCTTTACGTCGTTTCCCGCACAGTCCGCCGCCAATATCATACCCTGCGACTCGACTCCGCAGAGCTTCGCGGGCTTAAGATTGGCTACGACTACCACGGTATGCCCCGTAAGGTCCTCCGGCTTATACCATTCGGCTATTCCCGAGGCGACGGTACGCTCCTTGCCGCTGCCGTCGTCGAGGGTAAGCTTCAAAAGCTTTTTGGCTCTGTGTACGGGCTCGCATGCGATTACCTTTGCGGCTCTGAGCTCTATTTTGGCAAAATCGTCTATAGTGATTTCTTTTAGCGATGCGACGTTTTCGGGCAGCTTTTGCTCCTTTTCGGCGGTCTGCTCGTCGGCGATTTCTTTAAGCACCTTTTGCGCGTCGATCCTCGCGAAAAGCGGCACGGCTTCCCCTACGGCATAATCCGCGACGGCTGCGAATGAAAGCTCTTTATTGTCACAGCAAAGCTGTTTTTCTATGCTCTCACAGCTTTCGGGGATAATGGGGGTAAGCATAATTCCCAAAAGCCGTATACATTCGAGCAGATTGTAAAGCACCGCTTCGAGCCGCGCGGTATCCGCCTCGTTTTTGGCAAGCGCCCAGGGGGTGGTTTCGTCTATATATTTGTTGCAGCGCTTGGCAAGCGTCATGACCGCTTCGCAGGCGTCGGCGTTATGATAAGACTCCATAGCCTTGCGGTAGTTGTCAACGGCCGTATCTGCCGCCGCCGTAAGTTGTTTATCGATATCCTCGACGATTTCCTTTTTTGAAACCTTGCCGCCGAAATACTTGTTTGTCATAGCTATGGAGCGGTTTACGAGATTACCCAGAGTATTTGCAAGGTCGGCGTTGAATTTTGTAATAAAGCTCTCATAGGTTATGGTGCCGTCCTGCGCGAAGGGTATTTCCGACAGCAGATAGTAGCGCACCGCGTCCGTGCCGAAGCGCTTTGCAAGCTCGTCCGCGTATATGACGTTGCCCTTTGATTTGGACATTTTGTCTTCACCGACGAGCACCCACGGATGACCTAAAACCTGTTTCGGAAGCGGAAGCCCCAAAGCCATTAGAATTATAGGCCAATAAATCGTGTGGAAGCGCACGATATCCTTGCCTATAACGTGCAGGTCGGCGGGCCATAGGCGGTCAAATTGTTCGGTGCCGCCGTCGACGTCAAAGCCGATACCGGTAATGTAGTTTGAAAGGGCGTCTATCCAAACGTATATTACGTGATCCTCGTCAAAGGTCACCGGGATACCCCATTTAAAGGAGGTACGCGATACGCACAGATCGGAAAGCCCGGGCTTTAAGAAATTGTTTATCATTTCGTTTTTGCGGGATTCGGGCTTGATAAAATCGGGATTTTGCTCGTAATATTCGAGCAATTTGTCCTGATATTTACTCAGCCTTAAAAAGTAAGCCTCTTCCTTGGAGTCGATAACCTCGCGTCCGCAATCGGGGCATTTACCGTCGACAAGCTGGGAGGAGGTAAAGAAGGATTCGCATGGAACGCAATATTTGCCCTCGTAATGACCTTTGTATATATCGCCCTGCTCGTAAAGCTTTTTGAAAATATTCTGAACCGCTTTTTCGTGGTCGGCGTCGGTGGTTCTTATAAAGCGGTCATAACAGGTATTGAGGCTGTCCCATACCGCTTTGATTTCGCCAGAAACCTTGTCGACGTATTCCTTGGGGGATATACCCGAAGCCTTTGCGTATTCTTCTATTTTCTGTCCGTGCTCGTCGGAGCCGGTAAGCAGAAAAACGTCAAAGCCGGTCATTTTTTTGTAGCGGGCTATCATATCGGCAAGCACAATATCGTAGGCGTTGCCTATGTGAGGCTTGCGCGAAGTATAGGCTATGGCGGTGGTGATGTAAAATTTAGGTTTTTCTGACATGTCTGTTTCCTCCTATGGTCTTGTGAACAGGTAAATTATGTAGGATATTACGGCGCTTATTATTCCGTAAAGTAAAAGCGCGGTTTGCGACAGCAATTCGTCGGCGCCGCCTAAAGAGGTATAGGCAAAAATGATCGTGCCGAGTACCAGGGATAAAATGTATATGATTATAAGCATTATATTTGATTTTTTGATTTTTGCCGCGCAGTTCATAATCGTGATAAGCGCCAGGGGATTGGATTTAAACGCCGCCGGCGCCGGAACCGATTTAAGGGGAGATACGGCGTTTTTGTACATATGTCCCCCCGCCGCGGACATGACCTTGACCGAATCCTCGTAAAGTCCGAAATAATCGCAAATCATTTCTTCGATAAGATTGGGATCACAGCTGTTTATAAGCAGGGTGACGCCAGATGCGGTAAGCTTTCGCAATTCGCGCGCGATTTCACGGTCAACGCTGTACTGAACGGTGAGTAAGGCGCATGCCTTGTCGCCGGTGGCGACGTAAACGGGGAAAAATCCGCTGCGAAGTATTTTGCGGTCGACCTCTATCGACGGCACTTCGATTCCGTGCGCTTCCATAAGCGTGCGGTTGCCTATAAACAAAAGCCTGTTGTCCACCCAGCCGGAAATACCCATACGGTCCTCGTATTTAACGGTATCGGAATTGGGAAAAACGGTGATGTTTCCCGTTCCGGCAATTTTTTTGAAAATAGACGTAAGCGGGCTGTTTAAGCTCTCGGTAAGCGACGCCGCCCGAACTATGGTATCCTCCAGATTGTTTTCGGATAATACCTGCATTTGATGCAGAGTGATCGTTCCCGCGGGGAATAAATCCGCCGAGTTTATCGCGACGGCGTTTGCCATTTCTATATATTCGGCGGCTATTTTGCCCGCTATCATGCCGCCTTTTTTGTTTATACGTTTGGCGGCGGAGTAAAGGGGCAGGGTATCGATAAAAAAGGCTGCCGGAAGCGCCGTAAAGCACTGTATCGCCGCCGCGGCATAAAGTCCGTAAAGCGCTCCGTCAAAATATGAAGCGCAGGCAAAGCCCATAATTACCGAAATTATTACCGAAATTATCGTGACAATGCGCAGTCGCCCTCCGAAAAATATGTTAAAGGAGGAATATTTGACAAAATTGTCTATATGCTCGGTTTTTTGGGGAGCGGCTATGAGTATGTCGCCCTCGATGGAATTTTTGGCCATCGCAAAGGTTACGGCAGTATCGTCGATAAGCCTTACGGCGGTTTTTTTGTCATTTTTACATATTTGCTTGAAATTGGAAAGCGTATAGGACGCCTTATAAAATTCGCACAGCGAGCGGAAGCTTAAAATTATCGATAAAAGCAATAAAATATCCGTAATTACGGCGCCTTTTATTATACCGAAAACCGCATACGCGGCTACTGCCGTCGTCGCCAGCGCGGCGCAGACGTCGGGAACGGCGCGCCTTGTAAACATTTTTTTAAACGCCGCAAACATATTGCAGTTAAGCAGTACGTTTATAAGCGTAACGGCGGCGCATACAAGCATCACCGTTCTTGTGTGGGCGAGGGTAAACTCTCCGACAAACGGCAGCTTCACAAGAAAAAGCACAAGGGTGAAAAGAATCGTAAATATGGCGATTAAAAAGGTATTGCGCTTTTTTACGGAAAATTTTCTTATGAATTTTCCCGCGTCCGCGATATTTTCAAATTCTTCCTTCGGAGTATATTCCTCAAATTCGTTTTTTTCAAGCTGTATTTCGTCGTTTTGCTCGGGTTCGGGATCGCTTATCTTTACAAGCTCGCCGGTAAGGTCTATAGGTCTTGTCTGCGAAGAGACCTTTAAATTCGATTTACCGCCCTTAAGGTCGTTAATGGGGGTAAAGGTTACGGTGGCGGTATTTTCGCTTGCCCCCGTATTCTCCGGTTTTGTATCGGCATCGGCGGGAACGTCTATGTCGGATATTATGGAACGGACGTTTGACTGAATATTTTTGAAATGTATTTTTTCTTCGAAAACCTCTTTTTGAAAGGCTTCGCCGTCCGTCGCGGGCTCCGGCTTTGCGGGCGGCTCGGGCTTAACGATTTTGTTGTTTTGCGGCTTTTCGGCGGGCTTTGAAGCGCCCGCGTCCGGCTTTTTGACTTTTTTGGAATTTCCCAAATCGTCAAATGAAATATCGTACTTTTGCGACAGCTTTTCTAAGGTTTCTTCGCTGTAGGATTTTAGTATTTCCGAAACGCTTTGCAGCTTGTAAAGCGGTTTTGCGTTTATATCGGCCTCGTTGCCGTTTTCATCGGTAAAAAACGGCAGGCATTTATCGAGGAGCGTTTTGGAAATTTTGGTATTTCCCGGTGAAACGGGATTTTTATCGGCTTGCGGCTTTGCGGACTGCGGTTTTTCGGGGCTTTTTGGCTTTTCCGAAATTTGCGGTTTTTCGTCGGTATTTGCCGCCCGAGATATTGTATCGCCCGCAATTTCCGAAGCGGTCGAAGCCCCGACATTTTGCGCATGATTTACATGAGCGTCGGGCGCTTCGGCGCCGCTTTGCGAATTTCCGTCCGGCGTCTTTGCCGCCGAAATAATGCGCTCCTTGAGCTTATCGAGCGCACCGCTTTCGGACACCAAAGAGGATTCGCCGGTAAAGCCCGAAATCACCTCGTCGGGGGTGAGGGCGCTGTGCGATACGCCATGATTGTTTACGGGCTTATCGGATTGCGGCTTTTGCTCGGTATTTTCTTCCGACAGCGAAAAAAAGCCGTCGTCGTTCTTTTTGGAAAAAAATTTCATTGCATACTCCTTTTACGAACCACTTCGTACATTAGAATTCCTGCCGCTACAGAGGCGTTGAGCGAGTTTATTTTGCCGTACATCGGAAGGCTTATAATGCGGTCGCATTTTTTGGCGGTAAGGGCGCCTATACCCTTACCCTCGTTTCCTATGACAAGCGCGCATGGCAGGTCAAAATCGACCTGTGTATAATTTTCGCCGTCCATATCCGCGCCGAATACCCATACGCCGTTTTCCTTTAAATAATCGATAGTGCTTGAAATATTTGTAACGCGGGCGACCTTCATATATTCGAGCGCTCCGCTTGCGGATTTTGCCACGGTCGCGTTTAAGGAAGCGCTTCTGCGCTTGGGTATTATTATGCCGTGTGCGCGGCAGGCCTCCGCGGTTCTGATTACGGCGCCGAGATTATGCGGATCTTCTATTTCGTCGCAAATAACGATAAACGGTTTCTCGCCACGCTCCTCCGCAAGCGCCAGAATTTCCTCCGGGGTGGAATATTCATGCGAAGAGAGCATTACCGCTACGCCCTGGTGGTTTGCGCCGCCGCAGTAATAATCCAATTTCTGAGGGCTTACTTCTTTGATAAGCACCCCTTTTGCCTTGCATTTCGCTATTATCGCGGTTACGGAACCGCCGCTTACGTTGTGCGCTACCAAAAGCCGGTCGATTTCTCTGCCCGAGCGCACCGCCTCAAATACGGGGTTTCTGCCGCATATTATATTTGAACCCTGCTCTTTGTTTAATATATCCATGCTTTAAGATACGTCCCTTTACATACAATCATACATTGTAATTATAACATAAATTTTCTGCAAATAAAACAGTAAATTTAATTTTTATGCGAATTTTATGCGATTTTTTATTTTTTCGGCTTGACAGGGCGGCTTTGCGGTATTAAAATAGAATTTGCAAATTACTTGCAAATTAAGGATTGATATGTATGAAAAGAATAATAGCGTCGGTTTTGGTTTTGATTTCGGTATTCGGCTTTGCCTCATGTAAGTCGGACAATGGGGGAAACGGCGGCGTCGAGGAGAACTTGATAGCGGTGTCGATAGCCCCGCTCGCTTTTTTTGCCGAAAAGATATGCGCGGATGATTTTACGGTAGTTACCGCCATACCTGCGGGCGCTTCTCCCGAAACCTACGAGCCGACGCCGGCGGATATGAAAAAGCTTACCAAAGCGCAGGTTTATTTTTCGATAGGCGTCGGGGCGGAAAATTCGATTTTGCCCTACGTCGAATCCGAGACTACGGTGGTACAGCTGCACAAAAAGACGGCGCGGGTATACCCCGACCGAATTGTAAACGGCGGACGGGATCCGCATATATGGCTTTCGGTAAAGCGGGCAAAGGTATTAGTAACGCAAATGACCGATATTTTTTGCGGATTAAAACCTGAAAATGCGGAAAAATACAAATCCGCGACGGACGCGCTGCTTTCTATGCTTGATACCCTGGACGAAAATATAAAAACGATTTTAAGCGAAAAATCCTCAAACAAATTCATCGCTTTTCATCCGGCATTCGGCTATTTTGCGGACGATTATTCGCTCGAGATGTACTCTCTCGAAGAGGACGGCAAGGAAGCGACGGCTAAGCATTTGGCGGATATGACGGACCTTGCGAAAAAGGAAAATATAAAGGTTATTTTTTACCAGGCGGAAAATTCTTCCAAGCAGGCAGAGGCTTTTGCGGAGGAAATAGGCGGAAAGGCGGTTATGCTGGAGCCGCTGAGCTTTGATTATATAACCAATCTTGAAAATATGGCAAAAGCCATAGGCGAGGCGATAAAGTAATGAGCGGGAGCGCCTTAAGCGTTAAAAATCTTTCGGTTTCATACGGCGCGGTCGAAGCCGTGGAAAATATTACCCTCGATATAAACGCGGGCGAGTCGCTTTGCATAGTGGGGCCCAACGGCGGCGGCAAAACCACCTTTTTAAACGCGGTTTTGGGCTTTTTAAAGCCCGACGGGGGCGAAATCAAAATTCTGGGCGGCAGTATAAAAAAAGCTTATTCCAAAATAAGCTTTGTGCCGCAGGCGTCGGACGTCGACCGAAATTTTCCCATATCCGTAAGAGAAGCGGTACTTACCGCATCCTTGAAATCGGGCCTGCACCCGTTTGAATTTTTTGATAAGGCGGACTGCGGCAAGGCGCTGTCCGTACTCAAAGAGGTGGGGCTCGACGGGTACGAAAACCGAAAAATTTCCTTTCTTTCGGGCGGCGAATTTCAGCGCCTTTTGATAGCCAGAGCCATAATGGGAGACCCGCAAATATTACTGCTTGACGAACCTACGGCAAACGTCGATTTGTATTCGCGCAATAAAATTTTTGCTCTTTTGGGCGAATTTTGCCGCGACGGCAAGACCGTGATTACCGTAACTCACGATTTGGCAGCCGCCAAAGCCTGTTTTTCAAAGCTTGCCGTAATCAATAAGGAGCTGATTTTTTTCGGCGATCCAGATAAATCGGGGGATATAGCGAGCCTTATTTACGGCCAGCCTGCAAAGACGGAGAGCGGGAGGGGAGAGACAGATGCTTAAAGCCGTATTTCAATATGATTTTTTGCGCAACGCGCTTATAGCAAGCCTGCTTTCCGCCGTGATCTGCGGAATAATCGGGGTAATAACCTCGCAGAAAAAACTGCTTATGATGACCGGCGGAATTGCCCATACCGCTTACGGCGGAGTGGGGCTCGGATATCTTTTGGGGTTTGAGCCCACTTTGGGGGCGGGAATCTTTGCCGTCGCGTCGGCGTTTATAATCGGCGCCGTGCGAAAAAAGGGCGGAGTTCATACCGATATCGTGATAGCGATGCTCTGGTCGCTCGGAATGGCGCTCGGCATAGCCTTTACGGGGCTTATGCCCGCCTATCCGCCGGATATGAACGCCTACCTTTTCGGCAATATACTCACGGTCACAAAAAAGGATTTGTACGCTATGGCGGCGCTGACGGCAGTAATATTGCTTGCGGTGGTTATGTTTTATAACGATTGGCTCGCTTTTCTTTTCGACAGCGGATTTTCGAGGGTTTCCGGCATAAAAACCGGCGTTTTGGAATATTTATTGCTCGTTTTGGTGGCTTTAAGCATTGTCGAGCTTATTCGGGTAGTCGGAATAATTCTGGTAATAGCTCTGCTTTCCGCTCCGGCGGCAACCGCCGCCTTTTTTGCCAAAAGCCTAAAGGGGCAAATGCTTATCGCCGGTATTTTTTGTTTCGGCTTTTGCTTTACGGGCTTGCTTATTTCTTACAACCTGTCGATAGCGTCGGGCGCCGCGATAGTTTTTGCCGCGGCGGCGGTTTACTTTACGGCGCTTTTGTTTTCAAAGCTCAGGAAAAATTCCTAAACCGCGTTATTTGAATTGCCGTCTCAGCTTTTGCAGGGCGGCTTTTTCTATACGCGATACGTAACTTCGGGAAATGCCCAGCTTTTCGGCGATTTCGTGCTGGGTGTATTCTTTACTGCCCATAATCCCGTACCGCATTTTGATTATCTGCATTTCCCGCTCGTCAAGACAGCCGGGCAATATTACCCTGAGCCGCTCCAGCTTAAGCTTTGTGTCGATTTCGTCGGCGATATCCCGGTTGTCGGCGATTATGTCCGTAAGCGTAAGGGTGTTGCCGTCCTTGTCGGTGTCTATGGGATCGCTTATAAATACCTCCTGCGAGCACTTTTTTTGATTTCTGAAAAACATAAGTATTTCGTTTTCTATACATCGCGCGGCGTAGGTGGCAAAACGGATGCCTTTATTCGGCTTAAAGGTGGATACCGCTTTTATTAGACCTATCGAGCCTATTGAAATAAGATCGTCCTGCTCGGCGCCCATGGCGTAGTATTTTTTCACTATATGCGCCACAAGCCGTAAATTGTGCTCTATAAGCATGCTTTCGGCTTCGCGGTCGCCATTTCGGCTTTTTTCGAAAAGCTCGGCTTCCTTTGCCGCGGACAAGGGCGGCGGAAAGGAGCCCGCGCCCGTAACATGCAGGGCAAAATAAAAAATACCGGACAACAAATCCAATAAAAGCTTGAACATATGATCAACCCCTTTTCAACTAAATTATATGAGGAATAGGGCTTGTCGGTTTCCTAAATCGAAAATAATCTAAATTATAACGATTATCGGCGATTATTGGGGTTGACTACAGGGATTGAAATGTGATAAAATAATACTATACAGATTTTAAAAGGGAGGGGATTTTACGGATAATTTAAAGGATATAATCGCAAAAAATATTTCCGATCTCAGAAAAGAAAACGGTTACACTCAGCTCGAATTGGCGGAAAAGCTCAATTATTCCGATAAATCCATTTCCAAATGGGAGCGCGCGGAGGCGGCGCCCGACGTTGCGGTGCTTAAGGAAATAGCCGATTTGTTCGGCGTTTCCCTGGACTATATGATCGAGGAGGACCATAAAAAAACGGAGGTAAAAACGGTAAGTGATTCCTCAAAGCTTCGCAATCGCGCCATTATTACCGGCATTTGCATATTGGGAATTTGGCTTTTGGCGCTGTTGGGATTTATTATGGCGGATATGATAATGGGTAATATGGTAAAATACATATGGCTTTCCTTCGTTTACGCCGTTCCCGTTTCCATGATAGTATGGCTGATTTTTAATTCGGTATGGTTTAACAAAAGGCGGAATTTCCTTATAATATCGCTTATTGTCTGGAGCGTGTTGGGGGCAATTTTCATATCATTTATGATGTTCGGCATAGTTACCGGCTGGAAGGTTTTTGTCATAGGGATCCCCGCGCAAATAATTATAATCTTATGCTCCAAGCTTAAGTACAGGAGGAAACGCACATGAATTATAATTATCATACCCATACTCCATATTCGCACCATGCGACGGGTGAACCCGAGGAATATGTTAAAAAGGCGATTTCGGGCGGTATAAAGTATATGGGCTTTTCGGACCACGTGCCGTTTATATGCGCCGACAAAAGCGAATCGGGTTATAGAGTGCATACCTGCGACGCCGAAAGGTACTGTAACGAAATTAAGGCGTTAGCCGAAAAATATCGGCATGATATCGAGCTTACGGTAGGCTTCGAGATGGAGTATTATCCCGATAATTTTGGGGAAATGGTAAAATCGGCTTCAAATTTCGGAGGTCGCTATTTAATTTTAGGCGAGCATTTTTTGTGCGACGAGTCATTAAAAGCCTATAATGCGATTAACACCGACTCTGTTGAAACCCTTAAAACATATGTTTCAAGACTGACCGACGCCATAAAAAACGGCGTATTTACTTATGTTGCGCATCCCGATATGATAAAATTTACGAAAGACGCCGACATTTACCGAGCTGAAATGCGAAAGGTTTGCATAGCCTCACGCGAATACGGTATCCCGCTCGAAATTAACTTTTTGGGGATAAGAACCGGCAGGAATTATCCGAATGAGCTTTTTTGGCAGATAGCCGGCGAGGAAAAATCCCCCGTAACCTACGGCTTTGACGCGCATGATCCGGACGCCGCTTACGACGGCGACTCGCTTGTGAAAGCGGACGGTATAGTTAAAAAATACGGGCTTAATTATATAGGTAAGCCCGACATTATATCGATTTAATAAAATTCCCGAATGCATTTCAAAAAAGCATTCGGGAATTTAGATATTATTTAATTGTCACTTTGCCGTTTTCGGTGATGACCGGTACAAGCTCTTCGTTATAATTCCCTATGGAATCCTTATTTACGGTAAGCGTGATTTTGCTCTCCTGAGCCTTGGCGGCAATTATTTCAAATTCAAGATATATAATGGTGCCGTTTTTGGTGACATCGTTATTTTCGACGGTCACAAATTGAATAAGACCGTTCGATTCGGTGATATCGCCGGCTCCGTAGCCGGTAAACACCGTACCTCTCTTGTAGCCGGTATATTTAAGCGCGGAGGCGTCGTATTTAAACCCGGCAACCATCGCCATAATACCCCTGTTATCGGAAATCTCTACCGGTATGCTCACCTTGTCGCCCTTACTGCCCGAAGCGCTGCCCACGGAAATTTTAGTGGTGTCTCCGGGAGCTACGGAGGTTGTACTGCCGCCGGCGGAGCCCTGCGAGCTTCCGTCGGAGGGGTTCGACGAATCGGGGCTGCCTGTACCGGAGCCCGAGCCCGTGCTGCCGTCGGTTTTGCCGGAGCTTTGGGTGTCGCTTTGCAGGCTTGACGCATCTCCGCTTGCGGCGCCCGACGGGTTGCCGCCCGGTTTAAAGCCGTCGATGATTTTCGAGACCAAAAGCGCTATGGTGCCCGCAATAAGCAATACCAATACCGCTATTACCGAGATGATTATAATAATGTTCTTTATTTTCATAAATTTACCCCTTTTTTAAAATTTTCGGCTTATGCTGTATTTTTTCTCATACATATTGTACATGTCCATAAATTCTTTATTGGATTTGGATTTGAATTTATTAAGGTATTTATGAGTGTCGAGCTTATCGGTATTAAGCTGTATGGTATAAACCGCCACGTTTGAGCAATGGTCCGAAACGCGCTCGTAATTTGTAAGTAAATCGGTGAAAATAAAGCCGAGCTCGATCGTACATTCACCCGACTGCAAGCGGGAAACGTGATTGTTTTTAAGCTCTTTTTTAAGCTTGTCGATAACCTGCTCGAGCGGCTCGACGCTGCGGGCGGGAGCGGGATCGTCGTTTATAAAGGAATCGACCGTGATATTGATTATTTCGGTTATTGCGCTTGCAATTACGTTAAGCTCGTTTAACGCGTTGCCCGAAAAGGCAAGGTTCTTTTGGTGCAATTCCTCCGAAAGCTTGCAAATATTAAGTGCATGGTCGCCTATACGCTCAAAATCGCCTATGCTGTGAAGCATTCGGGCGATGCTGTGCGAGGTGCTTTCTGTAAGCTCGCCGTTGCTCAGCTTTACAAGGTAGGTGCCGAGCTTGTCCTCATACTTATCTATGAGGGATTCGACGTCGCGGATATATATTACGGTATCGTTGTCGTATTTTGATATAAGCCCTATCGATTTAATAAGCGAATCCCGCGCATATTCCGCCATTTCGCAGGTGAGGCGGTGACATTCGCTTACGGCTATGGGAACGTTGTTGAACAAACGCTCGTCCAAAAAAACGGTATGGGCTTTTGCGTTGTCGCTGCGAACGGTTTTTTCGCAAAGCTTGATAACCGGCTTTTTAAAGGGTATGAATATAACGGTATTTATTATATTGAAAAGGCTGTGTACGACCGCAACCCCTACGGCGCTTATTTTGTGTGAAATCATAAGGGTGGGGGAGAACGCCATTATAATATACATAACCGCTATCGCCAAAATGCCGCCTATCGCCTTTATATAAATATGCATGGCGACAACCCGCTTGGCTTCTTTGTTGGTGCCTATACATGAAATCAGGGCGGTCACGCAGGTGCCGATATTGGCGCCTATTATAAGCGGCATCGCCAATTGATAGCTTATCGTGCCCGATACCGTCAGCGCCTGAACTATGGCTACCGTTGCGGCGGAGGACTGAATAATACCCGTAAATACCGTAGAGGCTATAAGCGCCAAAGCCGGACTCTCAAACGCGGTCAAAAGGCCTCTGAACGCCGGAGTATCCGCAATGCCGTTCATGGAATTTTTCATAAGCGACATGCCCTGCATCAATATGGCAAAGCCTATAAATATAAGCCCCATATTTTTCTTTTTTTCCTTTTGAGAAAACATGCGAATTGCAATTCCGACAAATGCTAAAATCGGAGCGAAGGTGTCCGGCTGTAAAATAGTAAGCAAAACGCTGTTATTGCCGTTGATGCCCGCAAGGGTAAGTATCCATGCGGTGAGGGTGGTGCCCACGTTGGAGCCCATCAGCATTCCGAAGGTATCCGACGCCGCCATAATGCCCGAGTTTACAAGACCTACAAGCATTACGGTCATAGCGGAGGAGGACTGTATGGCTATGGTGATACCAGCACCGAGAAAAAAGCCCGAAAAGTCATTGGAGGTGACTTTTTTCATAGTATGCTCCAATTTGCCGCCCGCCATCTGCTCAAGGCCGGTAGACATCGTATTCATACCGAAAAGGAAAAAGGTGAGACCGCCGAGAAGCATCGCGGCGACGGTAAGAAGGTTTATAAAGTTCATGTATTGACCTCCGAGAGTGTGCTTTATAAAGGTAAACTCAAATTTTAAAACTCAATCCTTTTTTCGATATATCCTTTAAGCTCGGTTATCGGAATACGCTCCTGCTTCATCGTATCGCGGTCGCGTACGGTAACACAGCCGTCCTCCAATGAGTCGAAATCGTAGGTAATGCATATCGGAGTGCCTATTTCGTCCTCGCGGCGGTAACGCTTGCCTATGGAGCCGGTATCGTCAAAATCTACCGAGAAATGTTTTGCAAGGCTTTCGTATACCTCGAAAGCTTTTTCGGAAAGCTTTTTGGATAAGGGCAATACGGCGGCTTTAAATGGCGCCAACGCCGGATGGAAATGCATTACAACGCGGGTATCGCCCTTTTCGTCGGTCTCCTCGTCATAAGCGTTGCAAAGAAACGCCAACAGCACGCGGTCGGCTCCGAGGGAGGGCTCGATAACGTAAGGTGTGTATTTTTCGTTCGTTTCGGGATCAAAATATTCCATCGACTCGCCCGAATGCTCGCTGTGGCGGCCCAAATCGTAATCGGTACGGTCGGCAACCCCCCACAATTCGCCCCAGCCGAAGGGGAACATAAACTCAAAATCGGTGGTGGCTTTGGAATAGAAGCAAAGCTCATCCTTATCGTGGTCGCGCAGTCGCAGGCTCTCCTCGTCAAGCCCTAAATCGAGCAGCCATTTTTTACAGTAGGAGCGCCAATAATCGAACCATTCGAGATCCGTGCCCGGCTTGCAGAAAAACTCAAGCTCCATCTGCTCAAATTCGCGAATGCGGAAAATAAAGTTTCCTGGGGTTATTTCGTTGCGGAAAGATTTACCTATCTGTCCTACGCCGAAGGGGATTTTTTTGCGGGTGGTGCGCGCGATATTTTTAAAGTTTACAAAAATACCCTGCGCGGTTTCGGGGCGAAGATACAAGGTAGAGGTGCTGTCCTCCGTAACGCCCTGGAAGGTTTTGAACATAAGATTGAATTTTCGTATGTCCGTAAAATCATGCGCGCCGCATGCGGGGCAGGCGATGCCGTGTTCGCGTATATACGCCGTCATTTCGTCGTCGCTCATGGCGGCGGGATTATCCGAAAGACCGTTTTCGGCAACGTAATCCTCTATAAGCTTATCGGCTCTGTGGCGCGTTTTGCACTGCTTGCAGTCCATAAGCGGGTCCGAAAAACCGCCTATATGGCCCGACGCCACCCAGGTTTCGGGGTTCATAAGTATGGCGCTGTCGAGGCCGACGTTGTAGTGACATTCCTGTACAAACTTTTTCCACCATGCTTTTTTAATGTTGTTTTTAAGCTCAACCCCCAACGGGCCGTAATCCCACGAATTTGCGAGACCGCCGTATATTTCGCTTCCCGGATATACAAATCCGCGTCCTTTTGCAAGACTTACTATCGTTTCCATGCTTTTTTGCGAGTTTTTCAAGTCAGTTTCCTCCAAAATTTCAAACTTCTACAAATACTATAGTACATAAAAAATTGCAAAAAGTCAACAAATTAATTGCAAAAAGTCAACAAATTAATTAACTTGACATATTAATTTATATGGTTTATACTTTTATATAAGGAGGTTTTATTATGGATAACAATAAAATTCAGCTTCACAACCTTAATTTTGAAGATTTCATAAAAGCCATCGACGAGTGCAAGGGCGACGTTTACCTCGAGACCGAGGACGGCGACGTACTCAATCTTAAGTCAAAGCTTTGCCAGATGATAGGGCTGAGCACCATTCTCAACAAAGCCGAGGTTACCGAGGCCACTTTGCGCTGCACTAACCCTCAGGACGAAACCATGCTTTTCAGATTTAACCTTTACGGCAAAATTGAGGAGGATTAAGCTTTAATGGCAGAAACGAATTTTTTGAAATATAAGGAAAAGCCGCTTGTGCGAAGCGGCAACGAGATATACTACGGCGATATGTCGGAGCCCTACGTGGTACGGTTTGAGATTTTATCCACCCGCGAGCTTGACGGTAAAGAGAGCGCGGACAAGGTAAGCGTGCAATTGCTTAAAAGCGATATTCAACTGCCGATGGATAAACGAATCGTCAAGGAAACTGTAAGAGAGTCGATGTACGACGCCCTCGATTTCGGTTTCGTATGGCTCGAAAGAGCGCTGAAAGAGTAAAGTTAAATTTTAAACCTAAATTTTGTCCGGCGGCGAAAACTTTAAAAAATTCGCCGCCGGCTGATTTTTGAGAATTTTAAAATCGTATAAAAAATGCGGCGTCACCGCCGCAAATTGGATTTTTATTTTTTGCATATAAGCCGCCTTCGGGCGGTTTTTTTAGTGGGCTTGGCTCTTATAAACAAAGCGCCTGTTTTCTTTGAGCTCCTTTTTGTACTTGCGTATATAGTATTTTGCAATGTTGAGGTTCTGCTCGAGATAATTGCCGCATTCCTCCGGCTTGGCGCCGGGGATTTCGCCTTCAAAATTTATTATGTAATCGCACATAGCGTCTATAAGCGGGTAAACCTCCTCACAGCAAAGCTTTCCGAACATAACAAGGTAACAGCCGGTTCTGCAGCCCATAGGCCCGAAATATACTATATCGTCCTTGCGCGGGCTGTTGCGCAAAAAGGTAGCGCCCAAATGCTCTATCGTATGAAGCGCCGGCATATCTATGACCGGTTCCTTATTCGGCGCGGTAATACGTATGTCAAAGGAGGTTACGGCGCAGCCGTTTTTAACGTCTATGCGGGACAGGTACAATCCCGGCAATAAATTAAGATGATTTACTTTAAAGCTTTCGATTTTGTTCATATCGGTCTCCGTTCCGCCGCTTAAAGATCGGGCGTTAATTGTTTTTATCCGATTTTCGGTATTCCGACGGCAGGGCGCCGTAGGTTTCGGAAAATCCTTGCGAAAATTTGCTTTGGCTTGTGTAGCCTACCGATGCCGCGATTTCGGAAATGGCAATGTCGGTATTGCGCAGATACTCCGCCGCCTTTTCCATACGGTGCTCCTTGATATGCGCGGCGATCGAGTTGCCGTACATATTTTTAAATTCCGTCTTAAGGGTGGTGGGGTTCATTAAAAAGCGGTGGGATAATTCGTCGATGGTAATTCGCTCCTTTAAATGCGAAGCGAGGTAATCGTGTACGTCGCGAATGATTTTTTCCTGCTCGCTTAAATGCTCCTGCGGGTCGGTATGCGCAATGCAGGCTTCGCTTTGCCGCTTGGGGCAGGATATCATCATAATCTGCTCCGCCGCACGGTGAATAGCCTTCGCCTGTACGGTGTCGGCGCATTTGTAATAAACCTCCTTGCCCTCGCGGCGGCTTACTATGATCCCGCCGGCTTTGAGTATCTTGAGATGATGCGAGAGCGCGGGGCTCGAAATATCCAACATGGCGGAAAGGTTTATCACACATTCCTCTATATGGCACAGCGTCCAGAATATAAGCAGTCGGTTGGGATCGTCTATCAGTCTGAACAGGTCTGCCACTATCTTGAAATTTTCCCTTTCGGGCATCGTCCGCGCGATAAATTCCTTGGCTTTTTTGTTTCCGTGCTCGTGCGGCAGCTTAAGTATCATAACGTCGCCCCCGTTAATATTCTTTTTGGAAATCAATTTATTCCGTTTGGCAGAATATGCGCAAAACCCGTAGACAAATTCCGCCGAACTTATTATACTATAAACAGAAAAATTAAACAAGTACTTAATTGTTATTTTTTAAATTTTTTAAATTTTCGGGGGAGTCATTATGGCAAACATATACGAAATAGAGGTCGACTGCGCCAATTGCGCAAATCTTATGGAAGCGGCGATCCGTAAGGTAAAGGGCGTACAAAAAGCCGACGTAAGCTTCATGACGCAGAAATTAAAGTTAGAGCTTTGCGAGGGCTATAACGAAAAGCAGGTATTAAAAGAAGCTTTAAAGGAATGCAAAAAAATCGAGGACGACTGCGAAATTTATTTTTAAACCGAGTGATTTAAAATGGGAAAAATTATAATTGACATTTTGCTTGCGCTTATTATACTTATAACCGCGGCGTTTTGGCTCTATGCGGAGAAAAAAGACGGCGGCGCTTTAAAGAAAAAGCAAAAAAACGTGATAAAGCGAATACTTATATCGTCGATTATCGTATTTGCATTGCAATTCGTTTCGGCGGATGTTTTCGATATGCTTAATATCCGCGCCTTCGCTTATGCCGGACGAATACTCAGGCTTGCGGCATATCTCGTATCCTATGTAATTATAGGCGGAGATATTCTAAAAAAGGCGTTTCGGGGTATTAAAAATAAGCGGGTTTTTGACGAAAACTTTCTTATGGTTATCGCTTCTTTGGGCGCGCTGGCGCTTGCGGTTTATGAAAACGGCGATTATCTCGAAGCCGTAGCGGTTATGATTTTTTATCAAATAGGGGAGCTGTTCCAAAGCTACGCCGTAGGCAAAAGCCGCCGCAATATAAGCGCCCTTATGGACCTTCGCCCCGATTATGCCAATATCGAAACGGACGGTAATATAGAAAGGGTCGATCCCGAAACGGTAGCCCCCGGCACGGTTATATCGGTTTTGCCGGGGGAGCGGGTACCGATAGACGGCATTATTACCGACGGCGTTTCCTCGGTTAATACGAGCGCGCTCACGGGGGAGAGCATCCCGCGCGACGTCGCCGTGGGCGACGAGGTGTTAAGCGGCTGTATTAACCTTACGGGGCTTATTAAAATACGCACCGAAAAAAGCTTCGGCGACTCCACCGTTTCAAAAATTCTGCATTTGGTGGAGGACGCGAGCACGCGAAAATCCAAATCGGAGGATTTTATTACTAAATTCGCGCGTTATTATACGCCGGCGGTTTGCTTTGCGGCATTGGCGTTGGCATTTTTGCCGCCGCTTTGCAAAATGCTTATTTTGGGAGGTTCCGCGGGCTTCGGAGTATGGCTTTACCGCGCGCTTACTTTCCTTGTAATCAGCTGTCCGTGCGCGCTGGTTATAAGTATTCCGCTCGGCTTTTTCGCCGGCATAGGCGGCGCGGGCAAGGCGGGAATTTTAATCAAAGGCTCCTCCTTTTTGGAAGCCTTGGCGCAGACCAAAATTATCGTAATGGATAAAACCGGCACGCTCACAAAGGGCGTTTTTGAAGTAAGCGAAATTCACTTTAATGAAGCCGAAAAAGAAAAGCTGCTCGAATATGCCGCCTTGGCGGAAAGCTCGTCGCCCCATCCGATAGCCAAAAGCATTGTGTCGGCTTACGGCGGGGAAATCGACCGAAGCCGCATAACCGAAATCGAAGAGATCGCGGGTTACGGCGTTACTGCTCGAGTGGACGGCAAACTTGTCGCGGTGGGCAACGGCAGATTTTTTAAAAAGCTCAATATAAAATGCGAAAGCCTCGACGTCGTCGGTACGGTGGCATATCTTGCGGTGGAGGGCGAATACAAGGGATATACGGTAATTTCCGATACGGTAAAAAGCAATTCCGCAAAAGCGCTTAAATTGCTTAAAAAGGCGGGCGTCAAAAAAACGGTTATGCTGACGGGCGACGGCAAAGCGGTTGCCGAAAAGGTCGGAAAAGAGCTCGGAATAGACGAAATTCACAGCGAGCTTATGCCGGAGGATAAGCTTCGGATAGTAGGCGAATTGTTAAAAACAAAGCGTAAAAACGAAAGGCTTGCATTTGTGGGCGACGGCATCAACGACGCCCCGGCGCTTATGACCGCCGATATCGGCATAGCGATGGGCGCTATGGGAAGCGACGCCGCTATAGAAGCGGCGGACGTGGTGCTTATGGACGACGATCCGATGAAAATCGTAACGGGTATACGCATTTCCCGCAAATGCCTTTCGATAGTCTACCAAAACATCGTATTTGCGCTGTCGGTAAAATTCATAAGCCTTATACTCGGAGCGTTCGGTATAGTCAATATGTGGATTGCCGTTTTTGCCGATGTGGGAGTAATGGTTTTGGCGGTTTTAAACGCCGTGAGGGCGTTAAGCGTAAGGCTTGAAAAATAAAAAAGGGCTGCGGCATTTTACTTTACTGCCGCAGCCTTTTTGTGGTTAATTTTTAAATCTCTTTTTTAAAACGGGAGCAATTTTGACCGACACGAGCACCGCCGCCGCAAGCTTGATTAGATCCGGAATAATGAATGGAACAACGCATGTCATAAGCGCCGCGGAAAGTCCTATCGGTCCGGTTCTGTTCGCGTAAACGGTCATAAACCACGCTGTTCCGAAGGCGTAAAGCACAAACAGGCCTATAATAAGCGCGATTATTTTAACCCAAAGCGCATCGGACAAAAGCTTAGTAAACAAAAGATATATAATTCCGGTAAATACAAATCCCGCAATATAGCCGCCGGTAGCCCCGAAAAGCACGCTTATACCGGAGGAAAATCCCGAAAAAATCGGCAGCCCCGCGGCCCCGAGCGCAATATATACGATAATCGAAAGTAAACCGTTTTTCCCGCCGAAAAGGCACAGCACGCAAAATACGGCGAAGGTTTGAAGTGTGTAAGGAATAGTTGTGGGAATCGTTATTAAGGAGCATACCGCGATTAAAACCGCTCCCATTGCCGGCAATACCACGTCCGACGCTTTGACTTTTTTCATGGATAACCCCGTCTTTCTTTTGGAATTATCCTTAGTTTAGCATATTTTACGCGAATTGTCAACCTAAAATTTTTAAACAGGTGACAATTAAGGGTTAAAGCTTTACGCTTATCTCGCCGCTTAACAGTATTTCCTTACTGCCGTCGCATTTTCTTACGATCAGGCGCCCCGCGTCGTCGATATCCTCCGCGACGGCTTTGTAGACCGAGCTGCCGTTTTTGACGGTGATTTCCCTGCCGAGCATAAACAGGCGGGTTTTGTAAGCCGAAAAAACGTCGCTGTCGGTACCGCTCATTTCAAAAAAGCGGTTTATTATTTCCGCCGCTATCCGACATCTGCCGCCGTTCGGCTTTTTATCGCCGCAAACCGACGCTATAATACTTTCAAGCTCCGCAGGATAACCGTTTTTCGGGGTATATACGTTAACGCCGAGCCCGACTATTACCCAGCCCGCCGTAGAGGTTTCGAAGTTGAAAATACCCTCGCTTAAAATTCCGCAGATTTTTTTGTTTCCCAAATAAATATCGTTTACCCACTTGATTTTCGGAAAAACGCCCACGGTTTTTTCCAACGCGTCGCATACGGTATTCGCGGTGTGGGCGGTTATTGTGGTGGTATTTTTAAAGGGAAGCCTGTCGGCGTATAGGATAAAGCTCATATAAATTCCGCACCCCGCTGGCGAAAAAAAGCTTCGCGAAAAGCGTCCTCTGCCGCCGGTTTGATTATCGGCGATAATTACCGTACCGTGCTCCGCTCCGGCTAACGCCGCCTCCTTTGCCTTTGTATTGGTGGAATCAAGCGTTTTAAAAACGCAGATGTTTTTTATGATTTCTCGGGTTTTTTCGTTTAAATAGGGTTTTATCCCCTCCGCGGAAATAATATCCGTATCCTCCGAGATGCGATAACCCTTGTTGGTCACGGCTTCGATATTGTATCCGTCGAGTCTCAGCTCGTTTATTCCTTTCCATACGGAGTTTCTCGAAATACCGAGCTTTTCGGCAATAGCTTCGCCGGATAAGCTTTTTTCGCGATTTGACTCCAATAATTCCAAAATTGCGGATTTTGTACTGCCCTTCAAAGATATCACCTTACCAAAGCTTGTTAATTCAATTATATATTCTTTTTTAAAAAATCTCAATAATATTTTGCATAAACGAGTTGTAATTTTAAAGTTTTTTTGGTATAATGTAAATCTAAGTTTACAACGAGGTGTAAAGTATGAAGTTCATCGAAGCGGAAAACTACGAAAAATTAAGCCGCAGGGCGGCGAATATTATTTCGGCGCAGGTAATAATCAAGCCGGACTGCGTTTTGGGGCTTGCAACGGGTTCTACCCCCTTGGGCACTTACAAACAGCTTATCGAGTGGTATGAAAAGGGAGATATCGATTTCAGCGAGGTTTTTTCGGTAAATCTTGACGAATACATAGGTCTTGACGGCAAAAACGAGCAAAGCTACAGATATTTTATGGACAAGAATTTTTTCGACCGTATAAATATAGATAAAAGCAATACCCTCATCCCGAGCGGCACAGCCGAGGATAGAGACGCCGAATGCGCAAATTACGATAAAAAAATAAAGGCTTTGGGCGGAATAGACCTTCAGCTTTTGGGGATAGGAAACGACGGTCACATCGGATTTAACGAGCCGGACAGCTGTTTTGAAAAAAACACGCACGTCGTACGGCTCCACGAATCCACTATAGAAGCGAACGCAAGATTTTTTGAAAAAAAGGAAGACGTTCCGAAATTTGCCATAACCATGGGCATGATATCCATAATGCAGGCGAAAAAAATATTGCTTATAGCTAACGGCAGGAATAAAAAGGAAATATTAGACAAAGCCTTTTTAGGTCCCATAACCCCCGAAATTCCGGCGTCGATATTACAGCTTCACCCGGACATAACGGTAATTTACAGCGAAAAATAAAATATTGCACAGAAATTTAAAGCCGAGCTCAAAAAAAGTTCGGCTTTTATGTTTACAAAACGGCATAATTCTTCTTTCTGATAACGGTATCAAAAAAATTTGTCGGCGTGAAAGGAGGAAAATTCGACCGAATTTTTGATATACGATTTATTTTGGAGTAAAATTATGATAATTGCAGATATTTTTGAAGACGGAAATATTACCTCATACAACAGTGTGATTGCCGACAGCGTAATGTACGAAAAAATACATTTTCATTTTCCGAGCAGCTGGAACGGCTACGCCAAAACGGCGGTTTTCAGAAACAAAGAAACGGTGATAAGCGTAGTGCTTGACGAAGAGAGCGGCTTGTCCACGGGCAGAGATGAATGCTACGTGCCCTACGAAGTCATAAAAGCGCCCTATTTCACGGTATCGGTATTCGGAGTTTCGGGCGAAAGCCGCGCAACCACGCCGCAGGCGGCGATTTACGTTAGGGAAAGCGGCTATGGCAGGGGCGACGCTCCGTCCGATCCCACCCCGAGCGAATACGAACAGCTTGCAAACCTTGTAAACGAGGCAAAGCAGACGGCGCAATCGGTACGCGACGACGCCGACGGCGGCAAATTCAAGGGAGACAAAGGCGATAAGGGCGACAAAGGCGACAAAGGCGAGCCCTTTACCTACGCCGATTTCACAGCCGAGCAATTGTCGGCTCTTAAAGGAGCTAAGGGCGAAAAAGGCGAGAAGGGCGATACGGGCGACCGAGGACCTACGGGCGCCGCGGGCCCTAAAGGCGATAAAGGTGAGAAAGGTGAGAAAGGGGAGCAGGGCGATAAAGGTGAAAAGGGCGATAAAGGAGATAACGCCATTACCGACAGCGCTTATAATCCCGACAGCGAAAACGCGCAAAGCGGCAAAGCCGTGGCGCAGGCGCTTTCGGCTAAGCAGGATAAATTTGCCGAGCCCGACGCCGCTTTTAACAGCGTTTACCCGAATCAATACCTTATTAATCCCGTAAGAGATATATTGATTTTAGGGGATTACAACGCTCCGAAGCTTGAAATCAACAAAAACGGGAGTATGCGCCTTACCGCAAAACCCGACAGCCCTCTGACGCTTGAGACGGGCGCGGGAACCGGACTCGAAATCAAGTCGGGCAAAGCCGCCTTTATGAAAGATTATGTTCAACCCTTAGCCGTTGACGGTATAGCCGCTCCTACCGAAGAAACCTCCGCGGTAAACAAAAAATACGTCGACGACGCCCTGACGGAAAAAGCGGATAAAAAATACGTTGACGATATAATTTTCCGCTATCTTATCAGAAATAATTGGACTATAATCAGAGAAATCGTAAGAGACGGAAAAGCGCCCGAATATTTCCCCGTAGGTTCCGAGTTTACAACCACCGACGCCGATACGGGAATTGCCGTTGTTTGGGTGGTGCGCGGACACAACGTCCACAAGGCGGCGAACGAAAAACTCACCTATACTATGACTTTGGAAACAAAGTGCGTATACAGCAGCTCTTCCGGTGCTTATAAAGGCACTATGTTCGACGCTATAGAGGCGCTATACTACGCTCCGACGGGGCTTGCGGCGGGAACCTATCATTTTACCCTTTTAAGCGGCTTTTACACTAATCGCGGCGGCGGAAAAACCTATTCCTTCACCTTAAAAAAACCTGTTCCCGCAGGCGGGCAAATCACATTTCCGTGGCTTTACAATGTGGACGCCTCAACCGTCAAAATAAGTACCTATTCGAGCCCCACGTCAACACAGATTATCGAGGGCGGCATTACCGTAACAGAGGGCGCCGACGGGGAAGACCTCGGCACGGCGGATGGAAACACGGAAAATATGAACCACACCCACCGCATATGCTACGGCTCCAATAATTACGCGCAAAGCGCGATCAGACAATGGCTCAACAGCGCGTCGCCTGCCGGTTCCTATTGGAAACCGACAAACAAATTTGACCGCCCGCCCTCCTGGGCTAACAGCTACAACGGTTTTATGCACACCCTGCCCGCCGACTTTTTAGAGGCGGTACAGACCGCGGCCATTCCCTGCTGTACAAATTCCGTTTACGAGACCGAGAGCCTCGACGGTACGCAGTTCGATGTAAATCAAAGCTACACCCTCGAGGACAAATTTTTCGTGCTTTCGCGCCCCGAAATTTACGGCACCTGGGATAACAGAGAGCGCAAAGACGGCGAATTGCTGCCTTATTTTGAAGGCTTGACAAACGCCGAAATGCTCAAGCGTGACGCGGCGGGTACGGCGATCGGATGTTGGATGCGCACTCCCGACTCCGTGAACGCGGGCAGTGTGCGGCTTATGTACACAAGCGGCGCTTTGACCAGCAGTAACGCCTACTACGCCTACGCCATCGCCGCCGCCTGCATAATCGCATAGTCAATGCAATCAGATTACAATGCGCCCGAGGTGGACGGATTTCTCCGCCGCCTGTGTCATCGTCCTTGAAATACGACAGTATTCCCGCGTCCTCTTCCTTGCCGGACGAAAAAATCCGCTCCGACTCGGGTCGAAGATTTTGCGTGAGAACGCCGTTCGTGTTCCGCACGAAGCACGGTTGAGAGCATACTGTCGTATGGTAAGATCGTGCGACAAAGCGGGCGCGGACGGCGTTCCACGCAAAACGCATTGTAATATGATTGCATTGACTAATCGCTTCGATAGGGGAAAGGGGCAAAATAAGGCTTTACTTATATTTTTGGGATTTTAAGCCTTTTAAAAAAAGGAGCCGACGTCTCGCGGCGTCGGCTTCCTTGATATTAAATAAATAATTTAAACGTAAAAACTGCTTTGGGTAAACAAATTATTCCTTAACTATGTTGTAAGATTTTCCGTCATTATTCAGTTTCCACTCATAACCGTTATTAAGCTGGAAGCATCCACGGTCTCCGTCATCAACTGTAACATCAAAAGTACCGCCGTTGATTACAACGGTATTGTTGAGTGCTTGAGCTTGGTCGCCAACGTTTATACCGCCTTTGAATGTACCGCCGTTGATGGTAAGAGCCGGTGTCATAACTTCTCCTTCAACGTTTGTCATAGAATAAACATAGAAGCCCTGTTCAAAATCACCGCCGTTAACGGTAAGTCTACAGTTCTGATAAATTATTACGGCATATCTATAACTATTTTTCGGTGCGGAGATCGTGCCATTGCCATCGATTGTGACATTAGCTCCGTTCTGGAGCTCAAGCGCATATTGATTAGCACCTGTAGTGGTAATATTATGGCCGTTCAGGTTGATATTGTAATCCTGTCTGTCGCCGCTGCCACTAAAAATATAATCGATATTTGTTGACATGTCGCCGCCGAGAACGAGATCCTTATTAATGCGAATACCGTATTCGGCGCTTGTTACGGTTTCCGGTAATCTGAGTTCTATATCATCATATTGATTGTCGAAGCTGTCTTCTTCATAGGTGTACTGCGTAGCGGTGAGATTTACGCCGAGAGCAAGCTTGAGCTCGCCTATACCGTCCTTCGCATCGCTGGCTTTTCTGCCGTTTTTGAGGTTGTAGAGGTCGTCATTTTCGCCCGGCTTCCAATAGAGAGCTACGGTAAATTCCTTCATGCATTTATCGGGATCCTTATCTTTCGGAAGCAGGGTGTCTTTAGCTGCAACGACGGCGTCGTTAAGGTTTTTGAGTTTGCCCTCGAGCGCAGCCATATCCGCCTCAGACGGTCTTCCTGCGCCTGCGGCAGCCTCAAGAGGCTCGTCGATAACAGCCATCTTTACAACGTCGGCAAGAGTGTTGTCCACATCTTCTTTCAACGTGGGTTCGGTTTCCGGATATACGACATGGTTTGTATTCTCGGCGTCAACTTTCAGTTCAAATACGTACTGCAAAGCGAGAGAACCTGCGTTCTTTACTCTGAAAGTATGCTGGTCGAGAACGCCCGGCTCCCAAAGTATGCCGTCAAAAATGCCTTCGTCCGCTTCTACGTCTTTCCAATAGAAACCGGCACCCTTGTCTTCTTCCTTGGTGCCTGCGGGTATTCCGGAAGCGTCGGCTACTGCAACCTTATACTGAAGCTCGACGTCGAGGTTTCCGGCGACAATTTTATTATTGCCGCTCGTTACTGAATCGGTGAACCACGCGAAGGTGGAGCCGACGAGCATTGCGATACAAAGCAGCATAGACAGCAT
>CANQGK010000025.1 GCA_947623175.1 uncultured Clostridia bacterium
CGTTTTGGAGAATTGAAAAAATCCATAGGCAGCGTCAGTCAAAAGGTTTTAACCGCACAACTGCGGGATATGGAAGAAAACGGCCTCGTCAGTCGCAAAGTATATGCGGAGGTACCGCCGAGAGTGGAGTATTCGCTCACGGAATTGGGGCAAAGTCTAAAACCGATTCTTGACTCTATGTGGAATTGGGGAGAAGAGTATAAGGCTTCCATGTCTCAAATGACAAATTAAACTAAAAAACATTTATTAGGAGGATTTACTATGAGACAGAAACTGAACATTACCGAAGGAATTTTCCCGATGCCGGTGCTGATGGTCGCGACTTATAACGACGACGGCAGTGTAAACGTGATGAACGCCGCGTGGGGCACCATGCAGGAGCGTAACGTCGTGGCGCTCAACCTTACCGAGACGCACAAAACCGTGCAGAATATCAAAAAGCGGGGCGCCTTTACCGTGAGCATCGCCGACGCCGCGCACGTAAAGGAAGCGGATTATTTCGGAGTGGAATCCGGCAACAAAGTTACGGATAAGCTTGCCAAAGCGGGACTGACCGCAAGCAAAGCCGAAACGGTCGACGCGCCGGTTATCAATGAATTTCCGCTGTGTCTCGAGTGCGAATTTATCGAGTACCAGCAAAACGAATACGGTTGCGGCGTCATAGGCAAGGTTGTAAACGTCACAGCCGACGAGCGGGTTATGCGCGACGGCGAGGTGGACATGTCGCTCGTGGACGCCATCGCCTTTGATCCTTATACCCACGGGTATTATCGCGTATCCGAACGGGTGGGAGAAGCGTTTAAAGACGGGCTTTCGCTTAAATAACCTTATAAAAATCCGATATAAAAAACGCGGCGGGCATCCTGTTTTGAGATACCCGCCGCATTTTATCGCTGCCGCGCTTCGGGGAAAATTTTATCGCCCCCCGAAGTACGGCAATATTTATTTTTGTTTTTGTAAAACCGATTACTGAAGCTCTACAGTAGCGCCAACCTCGGCAAGCTTAGCCTTGATTTCCTCGGCTTCTTCCTTGGGAGCGGCTTCCTTAAGAGTTTTGGGAGCGCCGTCAACCAAAGCCTTAGCTTCCGCAAGACCGAGACCGGTGATTTCGCGAACAGCCTTAATAACCTTGATCTTTTCTGCGCCGACCTCTTTGAGAACTACGTCAAACTCGGTCTTTTCCTCAACGGCAGCTGCGCCGCCTGCTGCGGGAGCGGCTACTGCTACGGCTGCCGCCGCGGATACGCCGAACTCCTCTTCTACTGCTTTAACAAGCTCCGAAAGCTCAAGAACGGTAAGAGTCTTAAGCTCTTCGATCATAGCTGTGATTTTTTCTGATGCCATTTTATATTCCTCCGTAAATTTGTTTTTTTGTAAAGTTAATATTATTCTGCTGCTGCGGAATCGTCCTTATCGACGATAGCCTGAACAGCACGGGCAAAAGCCGCGATAGGCGCCTGGAAGACGCTGCAAACCGTCGCAAGAAGAACCTCCTTTGAGGGCAGCTTCGCGAGCGATTCGATTGTTGCAAGATCTACAACCTTGCCGTCGAGAAAACCGGATTTGATCTTGAAGTTTTCATGGTTCTCGGCATATTTGCAGAGTATTCTTGCGGCTGCGGTATAATCATTATCGGAAAGTGCGACGGCGGTGTTACCCTCGAGTACGGAAGACATCTCTTCAACCGGAGTGCCCTCGATAGCTCTTTTGATAATGGAGTTTTTAATAACGTTATATTGAACTCCGTTTTCGCGCAATTCCTTACGAAGAGCGGTATCGTCGGCAACGTTAATACCGGTGTAATCAACGAGTACGCCCGTAACTGCCTCGGAAAGCTTTTCGGATAAAGCCTGTACCTGCGCTTGTTTCATTTCTAAAACCGATGCGTTTGGCAATGTATTCACCTCCGAAAAAACAATAATGCCTATCCCGAAACGGAGATAGGCATAAATATATTGACAAACTCAATCAAATATTTAAAGCGTACCTCGGCAGGCGATAAGCTTTACGACCTTACGGTCACCTGCTGTCTCAGGAATACAACAAGGTGATTATATAACAAAAACCGCCGCTTGTCAAGCTTTTTATTTTCAAATTTTATTTTTAAAATAACAACATATTATTTATCGTTTCTTAACAATTGAAGATTTTAACGGTATATAATTAAAATACCGAAATTTAAAGAGGGTCAATATGAATTTCAGATATAAACTAATGCAATTTATGAGCGGACGGTACGGTCCGGATAAGCTTATGTACGCGACGCTCGGGATATCCGTGTGTCTTGCGTTCGTCAATTTGTTTGTCCGCGCTTTCGGCGGGTTTAAGGCGTATTTGATTATTCAATTGTTCGTGTACGCTTTTTTGGCTTTGACGCTTTTTCGCTTCTTTTCCCGTAATATAAGCAAACGCGCCCGCGAAAACGAAAAATTCCGAAATGCCCTCGCATTTGCCAAACGCAGACGGGAGCTTTATAATCAAAGAAAAGCGGACGAATGCCACGTATACCGTAAATGTCCGCGCTGTAAGGCGACGCTCAGGCTTCCGCACAGGCTCGGCAAGCACAAGACCGTTTGCCCGCGCTGTAATACCGAATTTACCGTAAAAGTAAAAAAATAAGGCGAAAATAAGGCAAAAATTTAAATTTGGAAAAAATAATAGTTGACAAATGCCGTTTTGTTGGATATAATGTTTAAGTCGCTTTAATTATGGCTGTATAGCTCAGTTGGCTAGAGCATGCGGTTCATACCCGCAGTGTCATTGGTTCAAATCCAATTACAGCCACCAACGGCCCGGTGGTCAAGAGGCCTAAGACACCGCCCTTTCACGGCGGTAACACGAGTTCGAATCTCGTCCGGGTCACCAAAAATGACGATTTCCGCAGAGGGGATCGTCTTTTTTTGCGCTTTTTTCGCAATAAAGTCAAATTCGCTATTTACACGGCGCGCCGTTTTGTGGTAAAATATATTTAAGTTTATATATTTATTTAAGTTTACGTATTGTAAGGAGCAAAGCATGTCTTTTCCGCTTGAAAGAATAAGAAATTTTTGCATTGTGGCACATATAGATCACGGAAAATCCACCCTCGCCGACCGTCTTTTGGAGCTTACTCGGTCGGTGGCAGAGCGGGATATGGAGGATCAGATACTCGACAGCATGGAGCTTGAACGCGAGCGCGGCATTACCATAAAGGCGCACGCGGTCACTCTTTACTACAAGGCGGGCGACGGGCTCGAGTATGAGCTTAATCTTATTGATACTCCGGGCCACGTCGACTTTAATTACGAGGTTTCCCGTTCGCTTGCCGCATGCGAAGGGGCGGTGCTTATAGTAGACGCCTCGCAGGGTATCGAAGCGCAAACCCTCGCCAACACATATCTTGCGGTAGATCACGGACTTGAGATACTGCCCGTAATAAACAAAATCGACCTGCCCTCCGCCGATCCCGAGCGGGTCAAGGCGGAAATTGAGGATATTATAGGTATTCCCGCAGATAACGCGCCCCTCGTCTCGGCAAAAACGGGCGAAAACGTGGAGGCGGTATTGGAAAGCATCGTAACCGATATTCCCGCGCCGAAGGGCGAGAGAGACGCGGCGCTTTCGGCGCTTATATTCGATTCTTATTACGATCCCTATAAGGGCGTAGTGGTATATTTCAGGGTGATGAGCGGGAAAATAAGGACCGGCGAGCGTATTCGTATGATGGCTACCGGCGCCGAGTTCGATATCGTGGAAATCGGCAGAAAAAGAGCTACCCTGCTCGAACCGTGCGACTGTCTGGAGGCGGGCGAGGTAGGATATCTTTCGGCGTCTATAAAAACCGTAAGCGAAGCGCGCGTGGGCGATACCATAACCCTGGCGTCAAATCCCGTATCCGAGCCGCTTGCCGGGTATAAAAAGGTAAATCCCGTGGTTTTTTGCGGTATTTATCCGGCGGACGGCGCAAAGTATCCGGATCTTCGCGACGCGCTCGATAAATTACAGCTTAACGACGCCTCGCTTTTATTTGAGGCGGAGAGCTCGACCGCTTTGGGATTCGGCTTCAGATGCGGCTTTTTGGGGCTTTTGCATATGGAAATTATCCAGGAACGCTTAGAGCGCGAGTACAATCTCGATCTTGTAACCACCGCACCGAGCGTCGAATACAAATTTGTGCTTACAAACGGCGAAACCGTCACGGTGGACAATCCCACAAATTATCCCGATCCCGCGGTTATCTCTGAGGCTTTGGAGCCTGTGGCGGACGTGCATATTTACAGCCCGAGCGATTACGTGGGTACTATCATGCAGCTTTGCGAAGAGCGGCGCGGCGTTTATACCGATATGAAGTATATGGGCGACCGTGTCGACATTCATTATATAATGCCTATGGGCGAGATAGTTTACGACTTTTTCGACGCCTTAAAATCGCGCACAAAGGGCTACGCCAGCTATGATTACGAGCCCAAGGGATACGAAAAATCAAAGCTTTGCAAGCTTGACGTTATGCTTGCGGGCGAGGTTGTGGACGCCCTTTCATTTATAGTTCACAGCGATAACGCCTATGCGCGCGCGCGCAAAATCACCGAAAAATTAAAGGAATTTATACCGCGCCAGCTGTTTGAAATACCCATCCAAGCCGCGGTTTCGGGCAAAATAATCGCGCGGGAAACGGTCAAGGCACTGCGCAAGGACGTTTTGGCAAAGTGCTACGGCGGCGATATCACCCGTAAGAAAAAGCTGCTCGAAAAGCAAAAAGAGGGTAAAAAGCGTATGCGAAAGTTAGGCAGTGTGGAAGTGCCGCAGGAAGCGTTTATGGCGGTATTGAAGCTTGACGAATAAGGAGGAGCATTATGACCGAAAGACGGCGAAAAGCCATAATTAAAAGAAGACTAACTATTATTTTGCTTTTGGCGGTATTGGCGGCGGCGGTACTGCTGGCGGGATTTTTAATTTCAAAGGCGGTACGAAAGGACGCCGGCGACAGTAAAACCGACGGCTCGGATATATCCCCGACTTCTTCGCAGGAGTCCGAGAAAAGCGAAAACAATACGGCTTCCGCGCCTCGAGACGAAAGCCTACCCGATACGGTAACGATAGGCGAATTTACCTTAGATGCGAATTACAGTAATCTTTTTCTTGTCAACGGCGAAAACCCGCTGCCGGAGGATTACGATTATGAGGGCAATCTCTTGACGATGGACGAAAAGTATATTAACGGCTCGCTTCGGCAAATAGACAAGGATATCTGGCCCTATATGCGGGCTATGATAGAAACCGCTTGGAAGGACGGGGTAAAGCTTTACATGTGGTCGCCCTACCGCTCCTACGATACGCAGAATATGCTTTACCAAAATCAGGTGAAGCGCTGTATGGACAAGGGGTTAGACCGCGCCGCCGCGGAAGCGGAAGCGGCTACCGTCGTGGCGCGCCCCGGAACCAGCGAGCACCATACCGGACTTGCCTGCGACTTTAATATGGCAAGCGACGAATTTGAAAATACCGAAATGTACCGCTGGATGACCGAAAATGCCGAGAAGTTCGGATTTATAATGCGTTATTCAAAGGAAAAACAGCCTATAACGGGGGTTATTCACGAGTCATGGCATTGGCGGTTTGTGGGTATAAACGTCGCAAAGGAAATAAACAGTCTTGACATGTGCTTAGAAGAATATCTCGAATATAAAAACAGCGGAAAATAAGGAAAACGGTTGGGAATAAAATGAAAATAGGATTTGACAATGCAAAGTATATCAAATTACAGTCGCAAAACATACGCGACCGTATATCGCAGTTCGGAGGCAAGCTTTATTTGGAATTCGGCGGCAAGCTGTTTGACGATTATCACGCCTCGCGCGTCCTTCCGGGATTTGAACCCGACGCCAAGGTAAAAATGCTTTTGGAGCTTAAGGACGAAGCGGAAATCGTAATAGTTATAAACGCCGACGATATCGAAAAAAACAAGCGCCGCGGTGATCTGGGAATTACATACGATTTGGATACCTTGCGCCTTATCGACGCTTTCAGGGGGATAGGCTTATACGTCGGCAGCGTTGTGATTACGCGATACACCGGTCAGCCCTCCGCCAAGGCTTTTGAAAAGCGGCTCAATTCGCTGGGGCTTAAAACCTACAGACATTATCCTATCAAGGATTATCCCGCAAATATTCCCTTTATTATAAGCGAAGATGGCTTCGGCAGCAACGATTACATAGAAACCTCCCGCGAGCTTGTGGTAATTACCGCGCCGGGCCCCGGGAGCGGAAAAATGGCTACCTGTCTTTCCCAGCTTTATCACGAAAACAAGCGCGGCATAAAAGCCGGATACGCCAAATTCGAAACCTTCCCGATATGGAACCTTCCGCTTAAGCATCCGGTAAACCTCGCTTACGAGGCCGCCACCGCCGACCTTAACGACGTTAATATGATAGATCCATTCCATTTGGAGGCTTATAACGAAACCGCGGTAAACTACAACCGCGATATCGAGATTTTTCCGGTGCTTAACGCCATGCTCGAGGGCATTTTGGGCGAGTCTCCATACAAAAGTCCTACCGATATGGGGGTAAATACGGCGGGGCTTGCCATATTCGACGACGACGCCGTAAGAGACGCGTCAAAGCAGGAAATCATACGAAGATACTACACCGCCATTGTCGACGTAAGGCAGGGCATGAGCGCGCAGTCGGAAGCGGCTAAAATCGAGCTTCTTATGAATCAGGCGGGCGTAAGCGTCGAGGATCGACCGGTTATAGCCGCCGCCGTTAATAAAGCCGACGAAACCGGTACCCCCGCCGTGGCGCTGGAGCTTGCGGACGGTAAAATAATAACCGGTAAAACCTCCAGCCTTTTGGGCGCGTCCTCTTCACTGCTGCTTAATTGTCTAAAGGTTTTAGCGGGTATCCCGGATGAAATAAATCTGATTTCACCCACGATAATAGGCCCTATCCAAGATCTTAAAACGGGGGTTATGGGCAACCGCAACCCGCGGCTTCATACGGATGAAATTTTAATCGCGCTTGCGATCTGCGCCGCGACAAGCGACGTCGCAAAATTGGCGCTGGAGCAGATACCGAAGCTTAAAGGTTTGGAGGCGCATTCGAGCGTGATCCTCTCCCGCGTAGACGAAAACGTTTTCAGAAAGCTCGGCATCAATATCACCTTTGAGCCGAATTACCAGACCAAAAAACTGTATCATAATTAATATAAAAACGGTGAACCTACTTTTAAAAGAAAGGTTCGCCGTGCAGACTGTGCGGAGGAATGAGTGTATTTTACGCTTCCGTGCAAAAACGAAAACTGCATGAGGTGATACAATGAGCGAGCTTTTGTTTCAAATCCGATCTGCGGACGATGTGATCCGACTCGTAGAGGACATAGGCTTCCTTCCTTTTTTTAAAAATCACATCCCCGGCTTTTCCATTGAAGAATGCTGTCCGAGAGAGCTGTGGTTTGCCGAAGGGATAGACGGCCCGTGGGAATGGAAGGGCCCTATTGCCGGAAGCGGGCGGTGTATATATGGCAAGTTTTTTGGGAATAAGGCGGGCTTTATCAGCCGAAAATGGCTCCCGGATTTTGCAAATTACAGACGTGACGGATATGATTTTGACGCCCGGTATGATGACGATCTCGCCTCCCTTAAAGATAAAGGCGTCTTTGATACGGTTTCGGAGCATGGCGCGCTTTTATCCAAGGAGCTTAAGGACATCTGTAACTATCGCAAGGGCGGAAACAAGGGCTTCGATACGGTCATCACACGGCTTCAAATGCAGACCTATATCTGCATCGCCGATTTTGTCTACATGAAAGATAAATTCGGCAAGACCTATGGATGGGGCGTTGCGAAATATTCCACGCCCGAAAACCAATTCGGATACGAATATGTAACCAGCGCATATCAAAGAGAACCGAAGCAATCAAAGGAAAAAATTATCGAGCATTTGCATAGGGTACTGCCGGATGTGGGAAAAGAACAAATTTTGAAATTAATCAAGTGAGGAATATAAAAAGGAACCCCTTACCTTCCGTGTGAAAGTAAGGGATTTCTGTTTTTTTGAAAAAAGCTTTATTTTTCGGTCGTGATAACTTCTTTGCCGCCCATATACGGTCTTAAAGCCTCGGGGATCGCTACGCTGTAGCTTTCACCGTCAAATCTCAAGTTGTTTTCGAGTAAAGCGATAAGCATTCTCGGCGGCGCCACAACGGTATTGTTAAGGGTGTGCGCCAGGTATTTTTTGCCGTCCTCGCCCTTAATGCGAATACCCAGCCGGCGGGCTTGCGCGTCGCCCAAATTAGAGCAGGAGCAAACCTCAAAGTATTTTTGCTGTTTCGGGCTCCAGGCTTCTACGTCATAGGATTTGACCTTAAGGTCCGCAAGATCGCCCGTACAGCACTCCAAGGTGCGTACCGGTATATCGAGACTGCGGAAAAGCTCGACCGAATAGCTCCACATTTTATTGAACCAATCCATGCTCTCTTCCGGCTTGCAGATCACTATCATTTCCTGCTTTTCAAATTGGTGAATACGGTAAATGCCGCGCTCCTCTATGCCATGGGCGCCCTTTTCCTTTCGGAAGCAGGGCGAATAGCTCGTAAGGGTAAGCGGAAGCTTTTCCTCGGGAGTGATGGTATCGATAAACTTGCCTATCATGGAATGCTCCGAGGTGCCTATAAGGTAAAGGTCTTCGCCCTCGATTTTGTACATCATGGCGTCCATTTCCTCAAAGCTCATAACGCCGGTGACGACGTTGCTTCTTATCATAAAAGGCGGTATGCAATAGGTAAAGCCCTTGTCTATCATAAAGTCGCGCGCGTAAGCGGTAACGGCGGAGTGCAGTCTTGCAATATCGCCCATAAGGTAATAAAAGCCTTCGCCAGCAACCCTGCCTGCCGACTCCTTGTCGATACCGTCAAACATAGCCATAATATCGGTATGGTAGGGGATTTCAAAATCGGGAACGCTCTTTTCGCCGAATTGCTCTACCTCAACGTTTTCGCTGTCGTCGCGGCCTACCGGTACGCTTTTGTCGACGATGTTGGGGATCTTCATCTGGATTTCGGTAACCTTTTTGGTAAGCTCGGTTTCCTTTTCCTCCAAAGCCTTAAGCTCCGCCGCCTGCTCGTTTACAAGCTTTTTCATATCCTCCGCTTCGTCGCGCTTGCCCTGCCCCATAAGGACGCCTATTTGCTTGCTTATTTTGTTGCGGTTGGCGCGAAGCTCGCTCGCCCGATTTACGGCGGCGCATTTTTCGGTATAAAGGGCTATTACCTCGTCTACCAAAGGCAGCTTATACTCCTTAAACTTGCGCTTTATATTATCCTTTACAAGCTCGGGATTATCGCAAATAAATTTAATATCTAACATTTTAATTCCTCCCGGAAAAATCTCTCAATAAGTTTAGAGTATTATAACATACGCGTCTTGCTTTGTCAAAGATTAAAACCGTTAGTCATTGTAATCTGTTTGCATTGACTGCGCATTTACTCACTTATTCTGTAATGCCCCGTAATATCGTTTCTTTTTTCCAAAATATCCTCTTCATAGTATTTTTGATAGGGGTTGGCGTGATGAATAACAAAGGGTACGCCGTTTTTATTTCGCTTATCTGAAATTACTCCTATATGCTTTTCGAATATAACTATGTCTCCGCCCTGCCATTCCTTAATATCGTAAACGTCCGTCGTAAGCGAGAGGGCATGATTTTCAAAAAAGACCTTCAGGTTCTTAACCCGCCTGAAATCGATATTTTCGTCGGGCGAATCGATATCGTAGAGCGATTTGTTGCTTTTTATATCGTCGTTTACAAGCGTTTTTAAATCATAGCCCGCGTTTAATAAACCAAACGCAACCACGTCGGTGCAGACGCCGTATTCGTCGTCGGGATAGCCGTTTGCGTAGTATTTGCTTTTGTACTTCGGCTTTTTTGCGATATATGCACGTACTCCGTTTAAAATATCGGTCTGGTCGTCGATGCCGTCGCCGTCTTTGTCAACCGAGCTTTTGTACGGTTTTATATCAAAATCCTCGTTGCCGTATTTTTTATGCGGAATGTAATTGAACCGGTATAAAATATATACCGCCGTCAATGCCGTCAATACCGACAGTAAAGCTATTGCGGATATTATCGGTGCTTTTTTTCGCATGTCGTTACTCCCATGAGCCGATTATACAATATCATAAACCTCCGCTACGCCGCTTTTGAGGTAAAGCGACGGGGTTATGAGTAGGGAATAGCCTCTGCCGTTGTCGGTAAGCCATTCTATAGGCTTGCGTCTCGGTACGGCAATAGAGGCAAGCAGCATCATTATGACGCCGCCGTGCATAATAATCGCGGAGCTGTCGTATCCCTTTTCGAGCATATCGGTTACCGCTTCGCCGAATCCCGTGCAGATGCGCTTTACAAAGCCTGAATTTTCCTCGCCATCGGGAGGGGCGGATATTTTGCCCGACGTCCAGGGCGCAAAATCCGGGTCGCCCTCGAGCTCGTAGGCGTTTTTACCCTCAAATGAGCCGAAATCGTATTCCTTTAGATTGTCTATCGGGATAACGTCATGATCCGGATAAAGCACCGCGGCGGTCTGCCTGCAGCGCATTAAGGGGCTCGAATATACGACGTCTACGTTCGGGTAATCGTTATTTTCCTTTAAAAAACGCAGCTCGTAAAGCCCCTCGGGCGCCAAGGGCAGATCGGTTTTGCTGCCGACGTACAGCCCGCCGAAATTCGCGTCGGTGGCGCCGTGCCTTATAAGATGAATTTTAAGAGTTTTCATTCCACACACTCCAAAAGTTCGCCGATAACGGTATTTGAAACCAACATGCCGCGGTCGGTAAGGCTTATCGCTTCGCCGCTTATTTCGGCAAGACCGGCTTTTTCAAAATTTTCGCATTTAAAAATAAAGCTTTTTGGCAATTCTTCGCCGAAAAGCGAAAAATATTCTTTAAAATTTACGCCGCTTTTAAGGCGGAGCCTCAGCATTATAAATTCTTCTCTTAAATCCGCGTCGGAGTCGAAAACCGGCTCGTCTCCCGAGATAAAGCCCTTGAGATCGCACGGATAATAAAAGCGCTTGCCGCCTATATACGAATGCGCGGCGGCGCCTATACCCAAATATTCCGCGCCGCGCCAATATTTAAGGTTATGGCGGCTGCTAAAATCGGGTTTGCAAAAATTGGATATTTCATAATGCTCATATCCCGCTTTTTCCAAGGTCTCGCAGATAAAAAGATACTGTTCCGCCGCCGAGTCGTCGTCGGGCAGAGCCAAATTATCTTTCTCGCGGAAAAAGACGGTGTTTTTTTCGACCGACAGCATATATGCCGAAACATGCTCGGGCGAAAGCTCGGTTATAAAATCGAGGCTTACCCTTAAGGTATCGTTATTTGAAAAGGGCAGAGCCGACATCAAATCGAGTGAAATATTCGAAAATCCCAAATTACGGGCAAGCGAAAAGGTTTTTTCGATATCCTTTACGGTATGGGTTCTGCCGAGAATTTTAAGCTCCTTGTCGGAAGCGCTTTGCATACCTATCGAAAGTCGGTTAACCCCCGCCGCTTTTGCGGCGCTTAAAATATATTCGGCATTTCCCGCGGGGTTTATTTCCAAAGTGATTTCCGCGCCCGGCGCTATATGAAAGCTTTCGTTTACGGCGTTCATTACGCAGATTAGCCGCTCTCCCAAAAGAGAGGGCGTACCGCCGCCGAAATATACAGTATCAATGGGGCGGTTATATTTGCCGCCCCATTCTTTTATTCGTTCGGTCAGCGCTTTTGTGTAACGGTTTAAAAGCTCGTCTGTAGTACAAGCGGAATAAAAGTCGCAATAGCGGCACTTTTTTTCGCAGAAGGGGATATGCAAATACAGCCCCGCGGCGAGCCTTTGCGTGTTAAACAGAGCTTTTTCAGTCAATAATCTCACCGATGCAGCTGCCCGGAACGCAGGCGGCGTTGGCTTCGTCGGTATCGATGTGCATGGCAAGCGCGTAATTGTCGCTTACCCGGGCGATAACGTCGCCGAAAATAAGCGCTCTGCCCTCGGTGGGTATTTTAACGTTTACTGTCTGCTTGTCGGTAATGCCGTATTTCGCGGCGTCGGCAACGGTCATATGTATGTGGCGCTTTGCGGCGATAACCCCCTCGGCAATTTCAATCTCGCCCTTGGGGCCGGTGATCTTACAGCCGCCCGAGCCCTTGATATCGCCCGACTCTCTTATGGGAGCGGTAACGCCTATGGAGCGTGCGTCGGTAAGCGAAAGCTCAACCTGAGTATCGGGGCGAACGGGACCTAAAATAGAGGCTTTAAGCGAGCCCTTGGCGCCGGTAACGGTAACCTTTTCTTCGCAGGCGAACTGCCCCGGCTGGGACAGATCCTTTTTGTTGGTAAGCTCATAACCCTCGCCGAAAAGAATATCGAGGTCATGCCGTGAGAGATGTACATGACGCGCCGAGATTTCAACCAAAACTTCCTTTTTCATAATAAAAAACTCCTTAAATAATTTTACTTTATTAATTTTATCACAAATTTGCCGTATTTCAATAGAAAACGGATAAAAATGTTATTTTTTTTGCCGCATGCCCGCCAGCGGGTTGGAATCGACGGCGTTTTTTATCTGTTTATCCGAAACGTGGGTGTAAATTTGGGTGGTTCCGAGGTTCGAATGCCCCAAAATATCCTTTAAAACGCGGATGTCGACGTTGCCGTGCTGATACATAAGCGTGGCGGCGGTGTGCCGCAGCTTGTGGGTGGAATAGCCCATATCCCCGAGCCCCGATTTTTCAAGATAGGTTTTAACTATATGCTGTACGGTTTTAGGACTTATGCGACGGTGGTTGCGGCTTATAAAAAGCGCTTTTCTGTCCGCGGCGGGAAGGTTGTCTTTGGGGCGAACCTTCAGGTAATCGTTTATCGCGTCAAGACATGCGGAGTTTAAATATATGATCCGCTCCTTATTGCCTTTACCGGTGACGGTAAGGGTATTTTCACTCGAAATATCGTTAAGGTCAAGCGAGCAAAGCTCGGAAAGCCGCAGTCCGCAATTTAAAAACAGGGTTAAAATACAGTAGTCGCGCGCTTTGTTTTCGCCCTCGACGGAGTTGAGCAATTCTATGGAATCCTCAAGCGTCAGGTGCTTCGGCAGGCTTTGCTTTATTTTCGGCGCTTCGAGCATCGCCGCGGGATCGGTATCTATCTGGTGAGTCTGCGCGCACAGGTATTTAAAAAATATGCGAAGGGTGGAGGTTTTGCGCGCGCGGGTGGCGGTGTTGTTGTTTCGTTCGTTTTTGCAAAAAACCAAAAAAGCGTAAAGGTCGGAGATGGTGACGGTTTTGATAAGCTCTATATCGACCGACGAAATATCTATTTTTTCAAATTCGGCATCGTCCGGCGCTATCCCTCTAATTGAGAGCAAATAGCGGAAAAAGGTTTGCAGGTCGAGATAATACCCCTCGACCGAACGGGAGGATTTACCGCGGATCGCTTCGTTATAGGTGAGAAAATCCCTTATGACCGGCGGACAGCTTTGCAAAATTTCTTTCTTCATAATTGCAACTCCGTAGATTTTATTGTATTATAATAAATATAGCACTGTTTTTACAAAAAATCAATCTTAAGCTCTCTTTCATTTTCTTAAAAAATTCTTAAATGTTTGGACACTTTTTTCTTAATGTGAGATCGTATATAATCAAATCAAAGGGCGGGGAAGCAAAATGTATAATATTTTAATTTGCGACGACGAAGAGGATATTGTAAAGGCTTTGAAAATTTATCTCGAAGCGGAAGGCTACGGCACGGTTTGCACCTATAACGGCAACGAAGCTTTAAAGGCGCTTCGGGAAAACGATCTGCAGCTTGTGCTGATGGATATTATGATGCCCGAATGCGACGGCATCACCGCGATGGTGAAATTGAGAGAAACCTCAAATATTCCCGTGATACTGCTGACGGCAAAGGGCGAGGATACCGATAAAATATTGGGGCTTAACGTCGGAGCGGACGATTATATCACAAAGCCCTTTAACCCGGTAGAGGTTATCGCAAGAGTTCGCTCACAGCTGAGACGGTATATGCAATTGGGCGGCTCGGATAAATCGGAGGAAAATCTCGTAATAGGCGGCATAGAGCTTAACGACGCCGCCAAGCGCGTCAAAGTAGACGGCGAGGAAATAAACCTTACTCCTACCGAGTTTGAAATTTTAAAGCTTTTAATGCAGAACGAGGGCAAGGTGCTCTCTCCCAAAGAAATATACCGCAGAGTCTGGAACGACACCGCCTACGCGGCGGAGGGCACGGTTGCGGTACATATAAGACATTTAAGAGAAAAAATAGAGATAAACCCCAACGAACCGAGATACTTAAAGGTAGTTTGGGCGCACGGGTACAAGATAGAAAAGGGAGTGTAATATATGCTCGAAAAACTATGGCTCAAAATGACGGCGATCTTTCTTTCTTACGTGACGGTTGCGGTTTTTGTCCTGAGCACCTTTGCCACGGCGGTAATGGGATATTATAAATTCTATTTTTCAAGCAAGGATACCGTCAAAGCGGAAGTGCTTGAGGATCTGGCTGCGGATGAGGCGTTATACGCGGCGGATCTTTTTGAGAGCGACGTAAATCTTACAAAATACTACCGCGACAAAAACGTGCGTTACGAAGCGGAAGATATCGAGACGGGCGAGATCATCGAGTCGAATTACAATAACGAGGAGTATATCGCCTTTTCCGAAATGACCGACTACGAATGGATAGCACGGGAGCAAACGGACGATTTCGGTAATGTCTATCAGGTATCCGAGCCGGTACCGAAAGCTACAGTGAAAATATATATACCGCAAAAAATGGAAAAAAGCGATATATTTTCGGTCACGGCAAGCCTTGTGGAGTTCGGTTATCCGCTTAAATACGGCATGATTTTCATAGCCGTGATATCGCTTGCGCTGTCGATCGTATTGTTATGCTATCTTTTCTGCGCGGCGGGGCATGTTAAAGGCGGTGAGATAAAATGCAACGCTTTCGACAAGCTGCCCTTCGATATATTGTTCGCGACTGTGGCGGTATGCATTATGCTGGGGCTTATAGGCGTATACGAAATGCGGTTTAATGATCCCCTTACGATAATATTGCTGTTTATCGTCGGCTCGGTGGGGTATTTTTTAGGTCTCGGCACCATGCTGAGCTTCGCGACACGGATAAAAACGGGTACGCTGCTTAAAAATACTTTAATATACAAAATTTTAAAGTTTTTATTCGGCTGTATAAAAAAATTATGGAAATTTGCAAAAAACGTAATTTCGGGAATACCATTTGTAATTAAATGGATATTATTATTCGCGGCATTTTTGGTATTTTGTTTATTTTCCGCCTTTTTCGTATTTTTCATATTCGAGTATATGTCGGAATTTTTGGGCGGATTGCTGATATGCGGCGCCGTCGCGGCTTTGATTGCCGCCGTCGTTTACGTCTTGGTTATTTTAGGCAGAATAAAGGCGGGCAGCGAGAAAATAAGCTCGGGCGATTTGGAATATAAGATAAATACCGATTATATGTTCGGCGATTTTAAGAGCTTTGCCGAAAGTCTCAACAACATAAGCAACGGCTTGCAGTCCAACATAAACGAGCGCATGAAAAGCGAACGCTTTAAAACCGTGCTTATTACCAACGTTTCGCACGATATCAAAACCCCGCTTACCTCGATTATAAATTACGTCGATTTAATAAAAAGAGAAAAAACCGATAACGAAACGATAAGCAATTACGTCGACGTGCTCTACCGTCAATCTTCGCGGCTTAAGAAGCTTGTGGAGGACCTCGTGGAGGCGTCGAAGGCTTCTACCGGAAATTTGCCGGTCAATCTGACCGAATGCGACATAACCGTTTTGCTTTCACAGACAATAGCCGAGTTTGAGGAAAATCTTCAAAAATCCGAGCTTATCCCCGTCCTTAACGTCTGCGACGGCGGCGTAAAGGTTCTGGCGGACGGCAGACATTTGTGGCGGGTTTTCGATAATCTTATGAATAACGTCTGCAAATACGCGTTGCCCGGAACCCGTGTTTATATCGACGTCAAAAAGGAAAACGGCAAGGCGACGGTGACGTTTCGCAATATTTCGAAATATCAGCTTAATATTTCGGCAGACGAGCTTATGGAAAGGTTTGTGCGCGGCGACTCCTCGCGCAATACCGAGGGCAGCGGGCTCGGGCTTTCGATAGCAAGAAGTCTTGCCGAGCTTCAGGGCGGACGGCTCGACCTTGCGGTTGACGGCGATTTGTTTAAGGCTGCGGTCATCTTTGACGCCATAAAGTAAAATAAAAAGCAGGGAAAGAATTGAAAAGGAATAATTACAAATACTCGGGACGCGGCTACCGCAGACGGAAAACTCCGGCGCGCAGATGGGCGGCGGCATGGCTTACGGCTGTAATTACCGCGCTTACGGTTTTCGGCTTGGTATACTGTATACGCTTCTTTGTAAAAATAAAAGGCAACAACGGCTTTATTCCGTCGCCCTACAGCAGCAGCTACTCAAAAAAGGTCTTAAAAGCCGAGGAAACGGAAATTCCCGATTTTGTGGACGTTCAGCTTATAAATAAGCATTCCACGGCGAGAACCGGCGCAAAGCTCAGCGATATAAGCTACATAGTCGTGCATTACGTCGGCAATCCCGGCACGACCGCGCAAAACAACCGCGATTATTTCAATAAGCGCGATACCGAGGTGAGCTCTCACTTTGTGGTGGGGCTCGACGGCGAAATAATACAGTGCGTGCCGCTATACGAAAAATCCGCCGCGAGCAACGAGCGCAACAAGGATTCGATTTCGATTGAGGTATGCCACCCCGACGAATCGGGGGAGTTTAACGAAAAAACCTATAATTCGCTGATAAAGCTTATAGCTTGGCTTGCGGATGAATTTTCTCTTGACGAATCACAAATTATAAGGCATTATGATATTACAGGAAAAATTTGCCCCAAATACTACGTTGAAAACGAGGACAAATGGGAAAAATTAAAAAGCGATGTGAAAGAGAAATTAAATGAAAAATAAGCTTAAAGAAGAGTATTTGACCGAAAAACAGCGCAAAATCGCCGCCGCAGTCGCCTTTACGGCATTCTTGATATTCTGCGGCGCGGTGGGTTGGGCTGTCGGAAAGCCTATGATAAAGTTTGTATCCGAGCCCGAAAAGTTTCGGGTATGGGTAAACTCGCACGGCATTTTCGCCGAAATAGCCTTCGTTCTGATGATGGTATTTCAGGTGGTTATCGCCTTTGTTCCGGGCGAGCCGCTCGAGATAGGAGCGGGGTATGCCTTCGGCGCTATTGAGGGCACCCTGCTTTGCGAGGCGGGGATAGCGCTTGGCAGCGTTCTCGTGTTTGTGCTGGTAAGAAAGTTCGGAATACGGCTTGTCGAGATATTTTTCAGCCGCGAAAAAATAATGTCCTTAAAATTTATGCGTGACAAAAAGCGCCGCAACGCGATAACCTTTATCGTTTTCTTTCTGCCGGGAACCCCCAAGGATTTGCTTACCTATTTCGTGGGGCTCACCGATATAAAATTATCCCACTTTATATTGCTTACCACCGTCGCGCGCCTGCCTTCGGTAATAACCTCCATTTTATGCGGAGACGCTTTGGGCGTGGCGCAATACAAGCAGGCGATTGTCGTTTTCGGCATAACCTTTGCTTTGAGCGCTTTGGGCTGGATAATTTACAAAATTATAATTACCGTCTCCCACCGAAACGAAAAGCCGCAAGACAAACCGTAAGCTTTATAACTTATAAAAATTCAATGAAATCGAGGAGAAATTATGTTAGTAACAAAGGATCTCGTAAAAATTTACAAGCCTAAAAAGGGAGTTCCGGTAACGGCGCTCAATAAAGTAAATCTTACCTTTCCCGAAAAGGGCATGGTCTTTTTGCTCGGAAAATCCGGCAGCGGTAAATCCACCCTGCTTAACGTTCTGGGCGGACTTGACAGCTATGACAGCGGCGAAATCATAATAAAGGGCGTATCTTCCAAGGAATTTCGCCAAAAGCATTTTGATTCTTACCGCAATACCTATATCGGCTTTATTTTTCAGGAATACAACGTGCTCGACGAATTTACCGTAGGCGCCAACATAGCCCTTGCTATAGAATTGCAGAACCGCAAGGCGAGCGACCGAGAGATAAACGATATTTTAAAAACGGTAGATCTCGAGGGCTTCGGCTCAAGGAAACCGAACGAGCTGTCCGGCGGTCAAAAGCAAAGGGTGGCAATTGCCAGAGCGCTGGTTAAAAATCCGCAGATAATTATGGCGGATGAGCCTACCGGCGCGCTTGATTCCAATACCGGAAAACAGGTTTTCGACACCCTTAAAAGCCTTTCGAAGGATAAGCTTGTTATCGTCGTTTCGCACGACCGCGAGTTTGCGGAAAAATATGCCGACCGTATTATAGAGCTTTCGGACGGCGTTGTGGTAAGCGACGTCGAGTTAAGCGATGCTTTCGCAGAGTCTCCGGAAAACGAAGGCATTACCTATAACGGAAATACTATCGAGCTGCCCGAGTATTATCACCTTACCGAGCAGGATCGCATCGATATAAACAGTTATATCGACGCGCTTAAGGGGGGTAAAGTGAGCCTTTCGCTTTCAAAGGGCGCCAATTTGTCCTCACGCTTTACCGAAACCGACGAATCCAAAATCCGTTTTTCGGACGCTTCGCCCTTTAAGCTCATACAGTCGAAGCTTCCTATGAAAAGTTCCTTTAAAATCGGCGCGAGCGGACTTAAATTCAAAAAGATACGACTTATAGTTACGATATTGCTTTCCTGTATTTCCTTCGGGCTTTTCGGACTTGCCGACACCTTCGGCGCCTACAACCATATCGACGCCTGCACAAATTCCCTTATGGATACCGGCGTGAAATACATCGCAACCTGTAAATCCAAAAAAACGGGCGAGGGATCAAGGACTTTTTGGCGCGATTACGGCTACAGGCTGTCCGAGACGGATTTGGAAAAGATGCAAAAGGAAGCCGGTATTAACATGCACGGCGTTTATATACCGCTCAATACCGACCTTACTTACCTTGATCAGGTAGATTCCGAAGCGAAGTTCAGCGAAACAGACATGAACATTTACGACACCACTTTTTCGGGATTCGCCGAAATGGACGATAAGATAGCCGCCGATATGGGCTTTAAGCTGATTGCGGGAAAGATGCCCGACGGCAATAAAAACGAAATAGCCGTAAGCAATTACGTTTACGAAGTCTTTAAAATCGGAAAATATACCGACGGCAGCACAAGCAAAGATAAAGACGGCAACGAAATCGTAAATTACGAAACGATTTCAACGCCAAGCGACCTCTTGGGCAAGGTTTTGTTTTTAAACGATACAAAATATACGATAAGCGGGGTTATCGATACCGGTTTTGACCTCGAACGGTATAAGCCGGTCACCAAAGCAGACGAGCATCCGTCAAACCTGCAAAATCTTGTGAATTATGCGCTTTACGACGAATTCAGCACCTCGCATTATTATTCCTTTACGAGCGCTATAATGGTGGGTAAGGAAAATATGGAGAAGCTTTTGAACGAACGCGTAAAAGCCTCGCCCACCACCGAAGGCTACGTTTATATGCTCTCCGACGCCGATAACGGCAATATCGACCCGCAGTACGTGAGCACTCTTCCCAACGTGCAGGACGAAAAAATCGTCTGGGTTGACGGGGAGAAAACGACTCTTGCCGAAAACGAAGTGATCGTTACCACGGACGTCATAATGCCGTATGAGGGAGAATTTAAGGTTAACAGTCAGGCGGGCGTCGAAAAGCTCAAGGAATTTTTGAAAAAGAACACATTTACGACGACTATTTATGATTTCACGAACGAAAAAGATCAAAATTTCAAAAAGTGCAAGGTAGTAGGCTTTATAAACACGGAGGATGAAAAAAACAAGACGAAATTTGCGCAAACCTTGATTTGCAGCGAAAAAATGTTTTCATTACTCTCCGAAGGCGTAGACAACTATTACGATTTTTGCGTGGGCGCGGCTCCGCAGGGAAAGAAAGAACTGCACGACCTTGTGGCATACTGCTACAGGGAGGACAGCAATATAAGATACCAAATTCAAAATTCGGTAACCTTTGAGCTCGATACGATAAACGAGCTGCTGCAGCAGCTTTCAAAGGTATTCCTTTACGTCGGTATAGGCTTCGCTTTGTTCGCGGCGCTGATGCTTTCCAACTTTATAGGCACGAGCATTTCCTATAAAAAGCAGGAGATAGGCATATTAAGGGCTATAGGTGCGCGCAGTAACGACGTTTTCAGAATTTTCTTCTCGGAAAGCTTCATTATCGCTATGATCAACTTTGTACTCTCGTCGCTCGGCGTGTTTGCGGTTACGGTGATATTAAACCATCTTACGCGTTACGACGTGGGCATACTCATAACAATACTTCATTTCGGAGCAAGACAGCTTATATTGCTGTTTGCGGTAAGTCTGTTGGTGGCTTTCGCGGCAAGCTTTATACCAGTAAAGCAAATCGCCTCCAAAAAGCCGATAGACGCAATTCGCGACAGGTAATTCGCACAGGTAAATAAAAAAGTCTTGACAAGTGTGAAAAAGCGTGGTATAATCCTTAAAAATGCGTTGAAGGAATTATTGCTTACATTTTCTTATTACAGCGAGTCGGCGTTCGGTGCAAGCCGATATAAGGGTGTTAAGTCAAGTCTCATTCCGGAGCAGAACGGCAGAATCAGAGTAAGCCGTTACGGCATGCCCCGTTATCATGGCATAAAGCTTGTTGGAGCTTTACAGAGTGACCGTTTTATACGGTAATCAGGGTGGTACCGCGAATAATTATTCGTCCCTGAGATTGCTTTCGGCAATCTCGGGGATTTTTTTATTGAAAGGAATTGAAGTTATGAAAAAGGTTAAAATCAGCGATATGACACTTTGCCGCAATACCGCGCTCAGCTTTAAAGAGCGCATCGAAATTGCGCGACTGCTCGAAAGACTGAACGTAGATTCGGTCGAGCTGCCGGCGGTAGACAATGTTAAGACCGATACCCTGCTTATACGCACCGTATCGTCGTTTGTAAAGACGAGCCGCCTTTCGGTTTGCGGCGGATACAATAAGGAGACGGTGGCGCTGGCCGCCGCGGCGCTTAATTCCGCCGTTTACCCCGAAATACGCATAGAAATCCCCGTAAGCCCCGTAGGTATGGAGTATACCCTTCATAAAAAAACGCCCGCGGTAATAGAGCTTATAAAGGAATTGGTAAGCGAAGCCAAACAAAGCGGCGCCGCCGTTCAGTTCTGCGCCGTAGACGCCACCCGCGCCGAGGAACAGGTCTTGATTGACGCCGTTAACGCCGCCGTGGAGGCGGGAGCCACCGCTGTTACCGTTTGCGATACGGCGGCAAATATGCTTCCCGACGCCTTTGCAAAGCTCGTATCCGATATAAAAACGAGCGCTCTTGAAGGTAAGGACGTAGATTTGGCGGTATGTGTGGAAAATAAGAACGGGCTTTCGACGGCGTCCTGCATCTTGGCGGTAAACGCCGGAGCTAATACCGTTAAGACCGCCGTATCCGGCGGGGTTGCGGATCTTGAAACCTTTGCCAATCTCATAAAGAACTGCGGCAATACCTGCGGCTTCGAAACCGCGATAAAGCACACCGAAACCGGCAGAACGGTAAAGCAGATAACCCGTATGACCGACTCGACCTCACCCGCCGTGACCACCTTAAAGAGCGACGACGAGGGCGAAATTCAGCTCGACTCAAAAGACGACCGCGAAACGGTTGCCGCCGCGGTGGAATCCCTCGGCTACGATTTGACCGAAGAGGATATTACCAAGGTTTACGAGGAATTTACCCGCATAGCCTCCAAAAAGCGGGTAGGCACCAAGGAGCTTGACGCTATCATAGCAAGCACCGCCTTACAGGTTCCGCCCACCTACAAGCTTGTGAATTACGTTATAAACAACGGAAATATAATCTCCTCGTCGGCGCAGATACGCCTTTCCAAGGACGATGAGGAGCAAGTGGGAATTTGCATAGGCGACGGTCCGGTTGACGCCGCGTTCAAAGCCGTAGAGCAGATAATCGGCAGGCATTACGAGCTTGACGATTTCCAAATCCGCACCGTCACCGAGGGCAGGGATTCTATGGGCTCCGCTTTGGTAAGGCTCAGAGAAAACGGCAAGCTTTATTCCGGCACGGGTATTTCAACCGATATCATAGGCGCAAGCATAAGGGCGTATATAAACGCGCTCAACAAAATAGTTTACGAGGAGGAAAACTGATATGAAACTCTCCTTTTCCACCAAGGGGTGGCATAACAGCTCTTTTGAGGATTTTTGCAATATCGCAAAGGATTTAAAGTTCGAGGGTATCGAGCTTCACAACATACACAACCGACTTTTCACCGATAAGGACGGCGCTTTCCACGATTACGCCGCCGCGGCTACCGTAAGACGGCTTTACGAATTAAAGCTGTCTATTCCCTGTATCGATTCGATCTGCGACTGCGGAATCGAGGGGGATAAGGACGCCTCCGTCAAAGAAATTCACGACTGTATAGACGTAGCTAAAAATCTTAAGATCCCGAACATCAGAATACGCGCCATAGGCGACGGCGACGTCGATAAAGCCTTCGCCTGCGCCGAGGATATCATCCGCACGGTACTTAGCGAAGCGGAAAACGCCGGCATCACCCTTTTGGTTGAGACCTCGGGTATATTCTGCGACACGGCAAGGCTTTTGGAGCTTCTCAATACCTTCGCCTGCGATAATCTGGCGGCTTTGTGGGATATGTATTCGACCTTCTTTAAGGGGGGAGAGGACGCCGAGACCACCATTAAAAATCTGGGCGCTTACGTTCGTCACGTTCACATAAAGGACGCCGTTTCGAACGACGGCGTTACGGAATTTTGCCTTATGGGCGAAGGCAAGCTTCCGCTTAAAAGTATGATGCTCGCCCTGCGTTCGGTAAACTTCGACGGATTTATTTCGTTGGAATGGGATCCCGAATGGTGCGAAGAGCTGGACGACATGGAGATCATATTCGCGCAGTTCGTAAACTATATGAAGCAGTTCGGCGATACCTCCAAAAACGAAAAAGCGCTCATATACAACCGCGCGCACACCGGCAAGTACGTATGGGAAAAGGATCTGCTTATAGACGCCACCTTTTCGGACGTTTTGGACCGTATGGTAGAGGAATTTCCCGACCAATACGCCTTTAAGTACACAACGCTCGACTATACGAGAACCTACAGCGAATTTCGCGACGACGTGGATAACTTTGCCCGCGCGCTTATAGCACTCGGAGTAAAGGCGGGAACCCATGTGGCGGTCTGGGCTTCGAACGTTCCGCAGTGGTATATCTCGTTTTGGGCTACCGTTAAAATAGGCGCGGTGCTCGTAACCGTAAATACCGCTTATAAAATTCACGAGATCGAGTATCTGCTCAAGCAGTCGGATACTCATACCCTTATTATGACCGAGGGGGCAAAGGATATAGCTTACGGCGAAATCGTGGCGGAGCTTTGCCCCGAGCTTGCTTCCTTGAAGCCCGGAAATCCCCTGCATGCAAAGCGTTTGCCCTTTTTGCGCAATTGTATCACCGTAGGCTTTAAGCAGGCGGGCTGTCTTACCTGGAACGACGCGCTCGACCGCGCGGCGCGGGTGCCCTTGCGCGAGGTTTACCGTATGGCAGCCGCCGTGGATAAGGACGACGTCTGCAATATGCAGTACACCTCCGGCACCACGGGCTTCCCCAAAGGGGTTATGCTTACCCATTACAACGTTGTCAACAACGGTAAATATATAGGCGACCATATGGAATTATCCACGGCGGACCGCATGATGATCCAGGTGCCGATGTTCCATTGCTTCGGAATGGTGCTTTCCATGACCGCTTCCATGACGCACGGTACCACCATGTATCCGCTGCCCTATTTTTCACCCAAGCCCGCGCTTGCCTGTATCAATAACGAGCATATCACGACCTTTAACGGCGTTCCGACAATGTTTATCGCCATGATGCAGCATTCGGATTTTAAAAAGACCGATTTTTCGTATATGCGCGTCGGAATTATGGCGGGCGCCAACTGCCCGGCGGACCTTATGAAAAAGGCTACCGAGGTTATGAATATGAAGGAAATCGTTTCGGTTTACGGTCAGACGGAGGCGTCGCCCGGATGTACTATGAGCAGTTATTACGATTCGCTCGAGGTGCGTACCGAAACGGTAGGCTCTAAGTTTGCAAACGTCGAATGTAAAATCGTAGACCCCGAGACGGGCCTTGACTGCGAGGACGGTGTAAACGGTGAATTTGTGGCAAGAGGCTACAATATTATGAAGGGCTATTACAAAATGCCGACCGAAACGGCGGAGACGATAGACGCCGACGGCTGGCTCCACACGGGCGATATCGCCTGCCGCGACGCCGACGGCAACTACCGTATAACGGGCAGACTTAAGGACATGATAATACGCGGCGGCGAAAATATTTATCCCAAAGAAATCGAAGAATTTATTTATACTTGTCCCAAGGTAAGCGACGTTCAGGTAATAGGCGTTCCGGACGAGCGGTACGGCGAAGAAATTATGGCGTGCATTATACTTAAAAAGGGCGAAAAGATGACCGAAGAAGAAATGAAGTCCTTTATAGCCGCCAGCATGGCGCGCCATAAGGTTCCGCGCTATATAGATTTTGTCGACAGCTTTCCTATGAACGCGGCGGGTAAGATCCTTAAGTATAAAATGCGTGAGGACGCCGCGAAAAGATTGGGGATCGACAGTAAATGATAAACGGAATTTACACAATTGACGCGCATTGCCATATATATCCCGATAAAATAGCTTTGCGCGCGGTCGAGGGAACCAAAAATTTTTATTCGCTTAAAATGGCATATGCCGGCACGGTTTCCGACCTTGTGTCGCGAGGGGAAAGAGCGGGCATAGATCATTACGTGGTGCAGTCGGTAGCCACTACTCCGAGTCAGGTAAAGAGCATCAACGAATTTATAGCCGAAAGCGTAAAAAATTCTAACGGCAGATTTACGGGGCTCGGAACCATGCACCCCGACAGCTCCGATATCGAGGGCGACTTCAATCATCTTCTGGAATTGGGGCTTAAGGGAGTAAAGCTTCACCCCGACATACAGGCGTTTAAAATCGACGATTACCGCTGTTTGAAAATATACGAGCTTTGCGAAAAAAAAGGACTGCCGATACTTATGCATACGGGCGATTACCGCTACGATTACTCCAACCCCAACCGTATGCTCCCCGTTCTTGATATTTATACCGATCTTACCGTAGTGGGGGCGCATTTGGGCGGCTGGTCGGTCTGGGATGAAGCGGCAGAGAAGCTTGCGCATCATGATAATTTTTACGTGGACTGCTCCTCTTCTTTTCAATTTATGGATAAGGAGCACACCAAAAAAATCATACGCCGCTACGGAGCGGACAGGGTGCTTTTCGGAACCGATTACCCCATGTGGTCGTATGACGATGAAATTGATTATTTTTTGTCTCTCGGACTTGACGAAAACGAAATTATGAGTATACTAAATATAAATGCAAAAAAAGTATACGGTATAACGGAGTGAGTTTTAATGAGCAGTTACAAAAACGGCACGATATGCGTCCAGGGCGGCTACACGCCCGGAAACGGCGAACCGCGGCAAATTCCGATAATCCAGAGCACTACCTTTAAATATGCCACGAGCGAGGAAATGGGCAAGCTTTTTGATTTGGAGGCGAGCGGATATTTTTATTCCCGCCTTCAAAATCCTACCTGCGATACCGTAGCGGCGAAGATTTGCGAGCTCGAGGGCGGTACCGCCGCCATGCTTACCTCATCCGGTCAGGCGGCGTCCTTCTTTTCGATATTCAATATCGCTTCCGCCGGAGATCATATCGTATCTTCCTCTACCATTTACGGCGGCACCTACAACCTTTTCGCCGTCACGATGAAGAAAATGGGCATCGAGTTTACCTTTATAGACCCCGACTGCTCGAAAGAAGAGCTGGACGCGGCGTTTAAGCCCAATACGAAGGCGGTTTTCGGCGAGACTATCGCAAACCCCGCGCTCACGGTATTGGATATTGAAAAATTCGCAAACGCCGCACATTCGCATGGCGTTCCGCTTATTGTCGACAATACCTTTGCCACACCGGTTAATTGCAGACCGTTTGAATGGGGAGCGGATATCGTAACGCACTCCACCACCAAGTATATGGACGGTCACGCTTCGGCTGTGGGCGGCTGTATAGTCGATTCGGGTAATTTCGATTGGACGCGTTATCCCAAGAAATTCCCCGGTCTTTGCACGCCGGACGACAGCTATCACGGGGTAACCTATACCGAGCGTTTCGGCATAGCCGGAGCTTATATTACAAAGGCTACCGTTCAGTTAATGCGCGACCTCGGCTGTGTGCAGAGTCCGCAGAGCGCTTATTTGCTTAATTTGGGGCTCGAAAGTCTGCATGTGAGAATGCAGCGCCATTGCGAAAACGGACTTGCCGTCGCAAAAGCGCTGGAGGCTGACGACAGAGTGGCTTGGGTAAACTACCCGGGGCTCGAATCGAATAAATATTACGCGCTTGCGAAAAAATATATGCCTTCGGGCAGCTGCGGCGTGGTAAGCTTCGGCGTAAAGGGCGGCAGAAAAGCGGCGGAAGCCTTTATGAAAGGGCTTAAAATCGCCGCTATCGAAACCCATGTCGCCGACGCGCGGACCTGTTGTCTGCATCCGGCAAGCTCGACTCACAGACAGATGAACGACGCCGAGCTTAAGGAAGCAGGCGTGTATCCAGACCTTGTCCGCTTTTCCTGCGGAATAGAGGACGCCGAGGATCTGATAGCCGACATTAAGCAGGCTTTAGATAATATTTAAAAGGAAAGATATAGACAAATGCCTATTAAAATTCCAAACGATTTACCTGCCGTAAAGACGCTTAATGACGAAAATATCTTTGTTATGACCGAGCTTCGCGCCATAACGCAGGATATTCGTCCGCTTAAAATACTGCTTTTGAATTTAATGCCGAAAAAGATCGAAACCGAAACGCAGTTATCGCGCTTGCTCGGCAACTCGCCTTTGCAGGTGGATCTTGAATTTATACACACCAAAAGCCATAAATCCAAAAACACCTCGGCGGAGCATCTTTTTACCTTTTACAAGACCTTTGACGATGTAAAGCAGCGTACCTTTGACGGTATGATAATAACCGGCGCGCCGGTGGAACAGCTTGAATTTGAAGAGGTCGGATATTGGGAAGAGCTTTGCGAAATTATGGAATGGACAAAGACCCACGTTCACAGCACCTTCCACATTTGCTGGGGTGCGCAGGCGGGGCTTTATTACCATTACGGCATAAAAAAGCACCCTCTGCAAAAAAAGCTTTTCGGTGTTTTCGAGCATCGGGTAGACTATAAAAATTCCATTCTTTTCAGGGGATTTGACGACGTATTTATGGTGCCTCATTCGAGACATACCACCGTATCCCCGGAGGATATCGAAAAGACGGACGCGCTTAAAATACTCGCATCCTCCGACGAAGCCGGAGTTTACGCCGTTTCCACAAACGGCGGCAGGCAGATTTTTATCACCGGACATTCGGAGTATGACCGCGACAGCCTGGCAAACGAGTATTTCAGGGATTTAAAGGAAGGCAAGCCTATAGAAATACCCAAAAACTATTTCCCAGACGACGACCCGAATAAGCTGCCCGTGGTTACCTGGCGTTCGCACGCCAATCTGCTTTATTCGAATTGGCTTAATTATTTCGTATATCAAACCACCCCTTACGATATAGAACAAATAAAATGATTATATAATATGAGGTGATGCTTATGATCAAGGTTACGATTTTTAACGAATTTGTTCACGAAAAAAAGGAGGAATCCGTGAAAAAGGTTTATCCCGAGGGGATACATATCGCGCTTAAGAACGCTTTGCAGTCCGACGATATTACCGTCAGAACCGCTACGACGGAAACTATAAAAGAGGATTTAAGCGCAGAAGTGCTTGCCGATACCGACGTACTTATCTGGTGGGGGCATATGGCGCATGAATCCGTGCCGGACGAGGTGGCGACGGCGGTCATGAGAGAAGTGCAAAAGGGTATGGGAGCGATATTCCTGCATTCGGCGCATCATTCAAAGCCCTTTAAGCTGCTTATGGGCACTCCCTGTAATCTCACCTGGCGGGAGGACGGCGACAGCGAGCTTGTTTGGGTATGCAATCCTTCGCACCCCATAGCCGAGGGTATAGGCCGTTTTATTCATCTTGAGCATGAGGAAACCTACGGTGAACCCTTTTCAATTCCCGAGCCCGACGAGCTTGTCTTTATAGGTTCTTTTTCGGGCGGCGAGGTTATGAGAGCGGGCTGCTGTTATAAGCGCGGCAACGGTAAAATTTTCTATTTTCAACCGGGCCACGAAACCTTCCCCACCTTTAAAGACGAGAAAATAATAAAGGTAATAAAAAACGCCGTATATTGGGCAAAGCCGACTTACAGGGCGGAGCTTATCTGTCCGCAGGTCAAAAAACCGTTAGAAGATCTATAAAAACTACAATCATAATTCATATCGAACGGAGATTTTGCTCCGATCGATTTTAAGAAAGGATGTTTACAATGAAAAATTTATCCGCGGGTATTCAGCTTTATTCCGTGCGAGACAGCATGAAAAATGATTTTGAGGGAACTTTGAAAGCTTTAAGCGAGCTCGGTTACACAAGCGTTGAGTTTGCGGGCTTCTACGGCCGCACGGCGACGCAGATCAACGAGCTTTTGGACAAATATGATTTAAAGCTTTCGGGTACTCATTCGCCGATAGACGATCTCGTTAACAATTTCGAGGAAACGTTAGCCTTCCATAAGGCGATAGGCAATAAATATTATATTATTCCTCATTACGCATTTTCTTCGCAAAAGGATATTGACGAGCTTGTAAAAAAGATAAACGCCGTTTCGGGCAAGCTCGAAAAAGAGGGAATAACCCTTGCGTTTCATAATCACTCCGCCGAGTTTAAGCCTCTGTCCGACGGGGCGGTCGTTTACGAACAGCTGCTTTACAGGACCGATATTAAGCTGGAGCTTGATACCTATTGGGCGTTTATCGGTATGAAGGATCCCATAGCCTTGCTCGAAAGACTCGGCGACAGGGTGATTTTCACTCATATCAAGGACGGTACGGCAGAGGGCTTCGGCAAACCGCTCGGAATGGGCGAGGCTCCCGTCGCACAGGTCGTCTCAATGGTTAAAAAAGCGGGTATACCGATGGTAGTGGAAAGCGAGACCTGCGACCCCTCCGGACTTAGCGAAGCAAAAATTTGTATAGATTATCTTAAAAAATTATAACGGTAAAAATATTTGTTTTATCCGCCGGATTTTCACAATTCGGCGGATTTTCGCATATTTGCGCCTTTTCGCGCGCCGCCCTTTTTCACACCCCGTATTTTACTTTCATAATATATTGTAAAAGAAGTATCAAAGCTGATTATTTTTTAAAAAAGCAGGCAAAAATATAATTACAATATAATTTGAGAGCGTGAAATAATAATGAATATAAAACGGGGAGAAATTTATTATGCCGATTTAAGTCCGGTGGTGGGCTCCGAGCAGGGCGGAATACGTCCCGTACTTATAATCCAAAACGACGTCGGGAACCGCTACAGCCCCACCGTGATCGCGGCGGCTATTACGAGCCAGCGTGAAAAAAACAAGCTGCCCACCCATATTTCGGTCGAAGCGAGCGACTGCGGACTTGCAAAGGATTCGATAGTATTGCTCGAACAGGTGAGAACCATAGACAAAAAACGGCTCAAAGAAAAGATGGGTATGCTCGACGGCGCTTCCATGGGTATGGTCGATAAGGCGCTCAGCGTAAGCTTCGGACTCGGATAATAAAACCTGATAAAAACAAAAAGGGCAGAGCAAAGCTTTTTTCGCTTTCTCTGCCTTAAATTCAACCTATTTTACTATTTTAATTAAACGGTTTTTTTAACGGGTATAAATCCTGTCGGTGTGTAAAGCGGGCGATGACTTTACAACCCTTAAGCGGCGGCGCCGTACGCTTGCGGCAATCCGTCTCTCAAAGGCAATAAGCTTGTTTTCGTTAAAAACAGCCCAAATCACCAAAGCCACCAATAAAAATTCGAAAACCGTTCTGAATCCTAAAGCCGATAACATAATTTTTACCTCCCGAACATTTGTTCGTTATCTGTATTATAAAGCAAAAGTATACCTTTGTCAAGCATTTTTTTGAATTTTTTAATTAAATTTGATTAAATTTGATTTTAAACCGCGATTATCCCGCCAAAAAACGGAAAAAATTTGAAAAGTCAAGAGGTAAATGCGAAAAAGTGCGAAAGTTTACAAACTGTTCATAAATTACGCGACAAAGAGGCTATTTAAGCAAGCCTCGTAGAGCTCGGAGGAGCTATAATAGTTAAAAATTCCCCTCGGATAATCGTTAATCCATTTTTCGAGCTTTCGTATGTCGGCGGGCGTTACGGCTGTAAAGTCGTAGCCTTTCGGGTAGTGGCGGCGTATCATTTTGTTTTGGTTTTCGTTTGAGCCGCGCTCGTAAGAACTGTACGGGTGGCAAAAATAGAGCGTTGTTCGCTTTCCCTCTCCCGTAGAGCTGCGCTCTATGCCCTCATAGTCGGAAAACTCGGAGCCGTTGTCTACTGTGATTGATTGAAAAATCAAGGCGAACCGTTCCGCTCCCATTTCCGCCTCGATAGCGTCGAGCTCTTTTAATACGCTTGCCGCTGTTTTGTCTTTCATAAGCCGTATTATCTCGTTGCGGGTTTTTCGCTCCGTGAGCACAAGCAAGGTTTTCTTTGTTCCTTTTTTGCCCTCTACCGAGTCCATTTCCCAATTACCGAAAGTTTCGCGTGCTTCGATTTCCTCGGGGCGTTTTTCTATGCTCGTTCCTTTTGGAGCTCTTGCCGGTTTTACGCGGTCGTACTTTTGTTTATCCTTATTACGCTTTACGGGCAAGTCCTTATTTGTAATCGTAAGGAATACTCCATCGTCAATATATCGGTAAAAGGTCGTTTTTGATATAGAAGTGTGAAAAATTATGCCTTTTTTCTTTATTTCTCCAAGAATAGCTCCGGGTGCATATTTTTCAACCGATACTTTGTATTCAAGATATGCTGCGTATTCGCTATCGTTCCCTATTTTCAGACCCGGCCCCTTTGCACGTAGATTATCTTGGTATTTTTTCTCCGCAATATCCGGGCTGTATCTGTTTATCGTGATAAGTTCTGAATTGAGCCGCTCGTACCTCCCGCGCTTTAGCTCTCGGTAGATCGTGCTAATGTGTACGCCGAGCTCATCCGCCATAATGCGCGGCGAGGTTCCTACTCGCTCCCACGCTTCTATTTTTAATCTGTCTGTAAATGTTAGGTGCTTATAATTTCTCATAAAATCACTCCGTTTTATAGAAAGCAAGCCCGCTCCGTTTCGGTGGAGCGGGCAAGGGTTGGTTTTTTATCGGTCTGTAATATGGAGCTCGCGTTTTAGTGCAGCTTGCAACGCCTGGGAAAAGTTAATATTTGCTTTTTCCGCCTCGTAGCAAAGCCAACTCGGGAGAGTACAATTTTTCTTAACTGCTCTCATTTCGTTTTTGCGGCGGTATTCCGCAAAGTCAACATCTACGAGAGAAATAATAGCGCCCTCTGCTGCCGATACGTTTTTAAGCGTTCGCGGATTAGGCAATGCTTTTCCGTCGTCCTCCATATCAATACCCATTAAGCCGATTGCGTCCCGCGCCATTTCAATAGCCTCCGTCATATCGTCGCCCTCTGTGTTAATATCAAAATCGGGTATATAAACGGTAAAGCCTTTTTCCTCGGGTGTTAAAACAATAGGATATGAATTTTTCATACAGTTACCTCCATAAAATTATATGTTAATGCGAGGGAGGAGCGGGGCTTATTTCAGCCCCCTCCTTTTTATTATTGCCCTTGCAAGGTTTTCTTTTACCTCTTTGTGTCGTGGTATCGTTTCTGTTTCCGTTCCGTTTGTATATATGTCGTGCCCGCCTCCATTTCTTTTTAAGTACCAACCGTTTTTCTCGAGTAGCTTTACGAGGTCTGCTCTTTTCGTTTCCCTCACCTCCTTACATTTATTATTATACGCCTTTTATGCGCATTTATCAAGCCCCTTTTGTAAATTTTTTTGCACATTTTCGCGGGAATATTGAAAAACCCGCTCAACCGTGCTATAATAGAAGTACCACACAAAACTTAATATTTTTTCTATGTTGTCTTAAAGTGCACATTTTTACTTTTCGGTAAAAATGTGGGCTCATTTTCCGCATTTTGAGATAATGTAGAAAAAGTTTTGTGTGGTAGCAAAGTCGAGTCTGCGTTTTTCGGTGGGTGTAGGCGAGACTTGCGCCCACTTTTTTATTTTGGAGGTTATCTTATGAAAAAACTTAAACCGTGGCAAATTGTTTTACTCGTAATTTTTTATCCTGTCGGCATTATTTATTTAATCGTATGGCTTTGCAACCGCGATAAAAAAACCGCCGTTCCTCCCGCTATGCCGTCCGTTGTTTTGCGTGAATTTAATACAAAAGTTGTCGGTGTTACTTTCGGAAACAGCGACGGCACAAGTCGCCAGGATATTGTAAAGGCTTGTAAACCGGGCGACGACATTATTTTCAAGCCCGTTCCCACTGCCGAATATCCCGACGCGGTCGGAGTTTTTAATAAGAGAGGGCAACAACTCGGACACCTCGGAGCCGATCTCGCCGCCGAGCTTAAAAGTAAATATCCCAATAATCCTATGAGCGTAACCGTAAACAACATTACGGGCGGTGGAGATAAAAATTACGGGTGTAACTTACATATAACCATTTACCAATAAATAAAGCAAAAAGCGGGAGCATATAAGCCCCCGCTTTTTTAGTCGTCGTCCTCGAACTCGTCGCCCTTGTCTACTTTTATTTCCGCCGCCTCAAGCGTTTTTGAGATTTCGGCGAGGTATTCCTCTTGCGCCGCTCTTATGTCCGAAATATGGTTTTGCACCGTGTCGCGCAAAACATTTGTAGCTCTTGTTCCCGGGTGTTTAACTATAAGCCCGTACATAGTGTCGTCATACGCGAGCACTTTTGCGTTTTTAGGCTTGATAATGTGCGGAGCCGTTCCAAACTCCACCCAATGCGGGCTCGCGTGAGAAGGTAGCTTTCCTTTCTTCTTTACACGCTGCCACGAATAAAAACCCACTTGTAAGGTGGGTTGCCCCGTCGAGCGGTTTATCATAACCCACGTTCCTATATGGTTTTTGAAACGCTTTGATCGCACGGGGATATTTTCGCGCAAGTATTTTC
>CANQGK010000026.1 GCA_947623175.1 uncultured Clostridia bacterium
TTATTCTGTGCTTTGCCGTATATTGTAGTCAGAGAAAAAAGATTTCAGAAATATCCGCTTAATCGGCCAACAATACGATCTCATATATGTGTGTGAAATCTATCGCGCTGTCTATTTTCCTCAACAAATGATCGGACGGCACGAAATCCTCTATACTGAATATTTCTATTTGTTCGCGGTTCTCTCTACCCTTTACTATCACTTTCATCACCGCTTCTATTATACCACGAAGCAAAAACATTTGCTCGCAAGGATGTTTTTGCGAGGCCGTGAAGGCACACGTCCTCCCGTAAGGGAGGCAAAACGCAAGTTTTGAGCAACGGAGTATCCGTTGCTATGTGTATATTATACCACGAAGCAAAAACATTTGCTCGCAAGGATGTTTTTGCGAGGCCGTGAAGGCACACGTCCTCCCGAAAGGGAGGCAAAACGCAGTTTTGAGCAACGGTGAAACCGTCGCTACGCGTATATTATCCCACATATATGCAAAAAAGCGCCTGCTTTCGTAAGCGAAAACAGACACCCTAATAAGAATTATTAATTTATGCAAGGTTGATAAACAGTAAGTGAATTACAGATACCTTTTATAATTGCTTAATAAAGAATAGCAGAAATTTTTCAAACATGTTTGGTCAATGTCATTTTGAAATTCGAGAGTTTGTTCATTTCCAGTGTGATTTCCTTTGTTTAAATATCCCTTAATTGCGATATGTCCTCTGCCATTTCCCATAAAGGAAACATACATATGCTGTCCATATGGTTCTTCAATTCTTGCTTCGCCGGACAGTGTTTCATAGATATGAGTTAAATCAAATGCGAATTTTGCAAACTCTTTTATATCTATATCCATAGTTGTATTAGCTGAGAATCCATCACTTTGAACAGTAACATCCAACAATGTATTGGGGTAACAAGTTTCCTCAAAAATATTAGGAACTAAGGTCAGAGAGAAATTTTTGTCATTTAGCTGATATTCCATACATCCGCTTCTCCTTCCTGAGAATAATAGGTAATAACTCCCCATTTACTTATTTTTACAATACTGATTTTCGATACAAGTTACATATATCTATATCTTCTCGTTCGAAAACCTTCTAAAGTTCCTCGGAACCATATTTTAATGCAAAATGATATTCTTGTTCTGATATAGGTACAGCTAACAGCCACGCCACAGTTTTCTCGCCAAAGTTGATAGACTTTGCCTTATCCCATAAAAAAGGAGTAGTTAACAAGATGTGTTTCATATCCAAATCAGAAAAATATAGATTAATTATATTTTCAAGTATATAACCGGGGAAACACTTTTCTGCATCCATAATTTCAAATGCAATCGTAGCAACAATATTCTCAAACAGTGATACTTTTATATCGCAAGCCCCAAGAATTTCTACTCTTAAGCTGTTGTTATCAGAAATAAGTCCTAAATTTATGGCATATTACGGATTACAGCGCTTGCAGGGAGTATAGCCGTTGGAGACGACCAAATCCCTGTCGGTAAAAAACGCCTTGTTTTCATCCTTCATTTTATTTACCGAGCTGCAGCTCATTTTGTGAAAAACGCCCGTTTTTACGTTGACGCAATATTTTTCGGTGGATTTTGTATCCGACTTTGTATCCGACGACTGCCCCGAGCCGGACGAAACCTCGGAAGAAGAGTCGGTATCGCCTACGGTAACGGACTCCGCCGATATCGTATTGCCTAAGCTTCCCTTTGCGGATACGCGGTAGCCGTTTACCGTATCGTCCGTCGGCATATTGATCACAACCGGCGTTTTGTCGTCCGCCGTTTTCTGCTCTTTGCAGGCGGAAAACGAGAAACAAAGCGCCAAACATATAAGAAATAACGCGAATTTTTTCATACAAATCAAAGCTTTCCGTAAATTCTGTTGAAATTATACCAAAAAAATAATTATTTTTCAATAAAATTCTCAAAATTTCCTTTAAATTTATTGAAAATATAAAAACAGTGTGATAAAATAAATACAATATATAAAGTTAAACGTAGGAGATGCCGTATTGTTTGAACAAACCGTAGCTATTGACAACCTTGAGGATATGATAACCCTGTTCGGGAATTTCGACAAAAACATAAAACGCATTGAGAACCGATACCGTGTAACCGTAACTTCACTCGGAAACACAATACGGATCAAGGGAGAGGATGACAAGGTCTGTTTAGCAAAAAAAACGGTCGAGGGGCTTATTACCATGATTAAAAAAACCGGTCAGATAACCGACCAGAACGTAGATTATGTATCGGCGCTTGTCGAGGACGGCGAAGAAAACAAAATAAGCGACATTACCGACGCCGACTGTATTTGCGTCACGACAATGGGCAAGCCCGTAAAGCCCAAAACCTTAGGACAAAAGCGTTACGTCGAAGCGATAGAAAACAACACGGTGACGATAGGCGTAGGTCCCGCCGGAACAGGTAAAACCTACCTTGCGGTGGCGCTGGCGGTAAAGGCGTTCAAGTCAAAGGAAGTAAGCCGCATCGTGCTCACCCGCCCCGCCGTGGAAGCCGGCGAACGGCTCGGATTTTTGCCAGGGGATCTTCAGCAAAAGGTTGATCCGTATCTTCGCCCGCTGTACGACGCGCTTTTTGATATGCTCGGCGCGGAAAATTTTCAAAAATGTCAGGAACGCGGCGATATCGAGGTGGTGCCGCTCGCCTATATGCGCGGCCGTACTCTCGACGACAGCTTTATCATTCTCGACGAAGCGCAGAACACCACGAGCGAACAGATGAAAATGTTTTTAACCCGCTTGGGATTCAATTCCAAAGCGGTGGTAAACGGCGATGTCACCCAGATCGATCTGCCGGACGGTAAGCATTCGGGGCTTAAGGACGCGATAAAAATACTTAAAAACATCGACGATATAGCCATATCGCGCCTTACCGGCAGAGACGTCGTAAGACACAGATTAGTTCAGGAAATTATAAAAGCATATGAAAGGAGCTCTGAAAGACATGAGCGTAAAAGTTAATATTGTATCAAAGTACAAAAGCAACAAGCTGCCTACGGGAACGCGACTTCTTATAAGAAAATCCTGCAATGCTACCTTAAAGCTTGAAGGTATCGATAAGTCCGCCGAAGTAGACGTAACCCTTACGAGCGACGAGGAAATAGCAAAAATGAATTTGAAATTTCGAAACATCGACAGCTCTACCGACGTTTTGTCCTTCCCGCTTTCGGAAAACGGTGATTTTGACGTAAATCCCGAATCGGGCGCCATAATGCTCGGAGATATCGTAATTTCGATAGACCATGCGCTTGCCCAAGCCGAGCTTTACGGACATACCTTAGAGCGGGAGATCGCCTTTCTTACTGTACATTCGATGCTCCACCTTTTGGGCTACGACCATGAAGAGGGCGGACTTCAAGAAATGAAAATGCGCGAAAAAGAAGAAAACATCCTCACCGCGTTAGGACTTTCCATAAATAAATTTTGAGTATGGAACAGAAATCGGCATTCATTACAATAATCGGCAGACCTAACGTAGGTAAATCTTCGCTGATGAACCGCATTTTAGGTCAAAAGGTAGCCATCGTTTCAAACAAGCCGCAGACTACCCGTACGCGCATTATGGGTATTTACACAAAGGACGACACACAGTTAGTTTTTATCGATACGCCCGGCTTTCACAAACCGAGAAACGAGCTTGATAAAAGCATGAACAAAGCCGTGGGAGACGGCATGTCCGATGTGGACGCGGCGGTGCTTGTAGCCGAGGCTACCGCCTTTAAAACCGAGGAAATAACCATACCGAGCGCCGAAACGGAGCTTATAGACGAGCTTAAAAGAAGAAAGCTCAAAGCCGTGCTCGTTATAAACAAAACGGATCTTTTGCAGGATAAGGCAAGGCTTTTGCAAATTATTTCCGCTTACAGCCGACGTTACGATTTTTCGGAGATAATTCCGCTTTCGGCAAAAACGGGCGACGGCGTTGAAATTTTGCTCGACGTACTCGACCGCTTTTCCAAGCCTTCGCCCCATTATTTCGACAAGGACGACCTTACCGACCAGCCCGAGAGGGTTATGGTTGCCGAAATAATTCGCGAAAAGCTTTTAAGGCTTCTTGATAAAGAAGTGCCGCACGGTACGGCTGTGGATATCGAGCGGTTTGTCGAGCGCGATACTTCCGCCGGCGAGCCCATAGTCGAGATCGAAGCTACAATAATCTGCGAAAAAAATTCGCACAAAGGAATAATAATCGGCAAAAACGGCGCCACCCTCAAAAAAATCGGCTCTTCGGCGCGCCGGGATATCGAAAAATTTTTCGGCATAAAAGCAAATCTCAAGCTCTGGGTAAAGGTAAAAGAGGATTGGCGCAATCGGCAGGGGCTTATTCATTCTTTCGGACTTGACTGATTTTTCCTATTATATTTTTTAAAAAATTCCTTACAATTATAATGGTTGCGGTAGTGCAATAGCAATGCAATAAGATTACAATGCATGTAATATGATTGCATTGCTACCACAGCCGAATAATACGGCGCGGTAAGGAAGTGCTTTTGTGGACAGCGAAAAATATTGGATAAATTTCACCGAAAGCGGCAGCGTTGCCGACTATCTCAAATATGTAAATTCTAAGGAGAGTACCGCCTGTGACGGAATTACAAACGCGATTTACGACAGAGGGCCTGGTAGTAAAGGAGTCGGACGTGGGAGAGAGTGACCGCCTGGTTACTCTCTTTACGCGTGAATACGGAATTATCAAGGCGTTTGCATCGGGCGCGAAAAACCTCAAATCGAAAAAAGCGGCGGCGACTTCACTGCTTACATATTCAAGCTTTTCGATTTTAAACAAAAAGGGTACCCTGCGAATTTTCGAAGCGACGCCGCAAGCCACCTTTTTTACTATAGGCAGCGACATAGAAACCCTTTCGCTGTCGCAATATTTTTGCGAATTGGCACTCGAATTTGCCGAGAGCGGCGTACCCAACGAGGAATTACTGCGGCTTATACTTAATTCTTTGCATTTTTTAACCCAAAAAAAGAAATTTCCCCCGCTTATAAAGGCGATCACGGAGCTGAGAACGGCGGTATTGTCGGGATATATGCCAAACCTCGTGGCATGCGGCAATTGCGGAAAATTCGAAAGCGACGTTATGTATTTCAGCCTTACGGACGGCTCGCTTTCCTGCGGCGAATGCGGCAAAACGGAAAATTCACAAATCCTTGACAGAACCCTGCTTTCGGCGCTGAGGCATATCGTTTTTTCGGAATTTAAAAAGCTTTATTCCTTTGAAATTCCCGAAAAAAGCGCCGTCGAGCTTTCCAAAATAACCGAAAAGTATATAACCGTTCAGACCGATTATGATTTCACCGCTTTGCGGTTTTATAATTCGGTATGTGATTATTAAGGAGCAGATATGAGCTACAATATCGAAAGATATTTAAAAACTTTGGAGCTTGATAAAATATTGGAGCTTTTGAGCGCCCAGACTACGATAAGCGACGCCGCGCAGGCGGCTTTGGAAATTGTGCCAAAAACCGATATAAAATCGGTCGAAGAGCGGCTTTCACAAACCTTTGCGGCTTATACCTTTTTATCGCGCTATACCTCCCCTTCCTTCGGCGCGGCGGTAAACGTTTCCTCTTATCTTAAAAGAGCGCAGGCGGGAGCGACGCTGTCCTTAAGAGAGCTTTTGGATATCGCCGAGGTGCTTCGGGTAATACGCTCATTAAAGGATTGGCGAAAAGACTGCTCGGGTATCTCGGATACTGCCGTCGATTTTCTTTTTGACGCGCTTTATCCCAACAAATTTATCGAGGACAAAATAAATTTTGCCGTTAAAAGCCCGGAGGAAATAAACGACAACGCTTCCCCGGCGCTTTATGACATACGTCGGAAAATTATTTCAAAATCGGGAAAAATACGGGATATTCTCGAAAAAATAATCCACGGACCTTCTGCCAAATATTTGCAGGAAGCGATAATCACTCAGCGCGACGGCAGATTTGTGGTACCTTTAAAGGTCGAAAACAAAGGTCAGCTAAACGGCATCGTGCACGATACCTCCTCGACGGGCTCTACCCTTTTTATAGAGCCGGCGTCGGTGGTGGAAACCAACAACGAAATACGTCTGCTGAGCCTTCGCGAAAACGAGGAAATCGAGCGGATTTTAGCGGAATTATCGGCGGAAGCGGGTAACTTCGCGGACAGTATCATAAGCTCATACAAAGCCTTAACGAAGCTTAACCTGATTTTTGCAAAGGCGCATTTAGCCTATAAAATGAAGGCGATAGTGCCCGAGATAAACGATAAAGGGCAAATATATCTTAAAAACGCGAGGCACCCTTTGATAAACGCAAAATCTGCAGTTCCGATAACGGTGGGATTGGGCGGAGAGTATAACACCCTTGTCATAACGGGCCCCAATACGGGCGGCAAAACCGTCACCCTCAAAACGATAGGGCTCTTGACGCTTATGACCATGTGCGGACTTATGGTACCCTGTGACGACGGCAGTAAAATCGCCGTTTACGGTAAGGTTTTTGCCGATATAGGCGACGAACAGAGCATAGAACAGTCGCTTTCCACCTTTTCCTCGCACATGACCAATATTATTTACATTCTTAAAAATGCGGACAATAATTCGCTGGTGCTTTTTGACGAGCTTTGCGCGGGTACCGATCCCGTAGAGGGGGCGGCGCTTGCAAAAGCGATACTTATGCGGCTTGCCGCCGACAATACCAAAACGGCGGCTACCACCCACTACCCCGAGCTTAAGGCCTACGCAATAGATACCGACGGGGTTGAAAACGCCTCCTGCGAATTTGACGTAGCGACTCTCAAGCCCACCTACCGACTTATAACGGGTATGCCCGGACGTTCAAACGCCTTTGCCATTTCAAAGCGGTTAGGGCTCGACGAGAGCATAATAAACGCCGCAAAGGAGCAGGTATCCGAGGAGGATACCCGATTTGAGCGGGTAGTCGCCGCTCTCGAAGGGGCGCGCCGTTCGGCGGACAAGGAGCATTCCAAGGTATTGAAGCTTCGCCGCGAATTGGAGGATCTAAAGCAAAAAACCGAGCAAAAGGAGCGCGAATCGGAAGTTCTGCGCGAAAAGCTTATGGAAAAAACGCGCAGTACGGCTGCCGATATTATCGAAAGCGCAAGATATAAATCATCGCGGCTTTTAAACGAGCTTGAGGAGCTTAAAAAGGAGCTTACCGCCGAAAATGCCGCCGAGCTTGCCGAAAAAGCGCGAGCCGCCTATAAATCCGCACTTAAGGAGTTGGAGGATACCGCCGATCCGGTAATTCAAAAAACCGCTTCGGGCGAGGCGCTTACCGATATTGAAAAGGGAGACACCGTTCTTTTGGCGGATTTCGGGCGCGACGCCACCGTTATCGACCTTAATAAGGACAAAAGACAGGCGTTCGTCATCTCCGGCTCGATGAAAATGTGGGTAAGCTTCGATAATTTACGGGCAAAAGCCAAAACGGCAAAACCCGCCGCAAATAAAACCGCCCGAAAAATCACCGGTATGAAGTCGCGCGCGCAAAGAGAGGTCTCGGGCGAGATAGACATACGGGGGATGGCGTCGGACGAGGCGGTATTGGAGCTTGACCGTTATATCGATAACGCCCTGATTTCGGGGCTCGAAACGATAAGAATTATTCACGGCAAGGGCACGGGAGTTTTAAGGAAAAACGTTCAGGCGCATTTGCGCACTCACCGCTCGGTAAAAAGCTTTCGCCTCGGTACCTTCGGCGAGGGCGAAAACGGAGTCACGATAGCCGAGCTTAAATAAAAACATATTCTTAAAAAAAGCCGAATTTTCCGGAATACGGCAAAAAAATAAAAAATTTTTTTAAAAAAAGTGGTGTGAGGAGGCTTTTCACTGTTTATTAAGGTGAAAGGCCTTTTCAACTAAATACGAAAGGAGTACAAAGCATGGAAGATAAGCAAATAGTAGATTTATATTTGGAGCGCTCCGAAACCGCTATTGCCGAAACCGAAAAGAAATACGGCAGGTATTGTCGCTATATCGCATATCAAATACTTTGCGACGACGGAAGCGCCGAAGAAATCGTAAACGATACATATTTAAAGGTATGGAATACCGTACCTCCGAAGCGTCCGGAGCCGTTAAAGCCGTATCTCGGTATGATAAGCCGACAGCTTGCGCTTAACGCTTATAATAAAGAGCATTCACAAAAGCGCGACGGTCAGGTAACTCTTGCTTTGGACGAGCTTTCGGAGTGTATTCCCGACGGGGCGGGAGCCGACATAGGCGAAAGCGTTGCGCTTTCGGATACGCTCAGCCGCTTTATACGCGCCTTACCGAAGCAAACGCAAAATATTTTTGTGCGCAGGTATTTTTACGTAAGTCCGATTGCGGAAATAGCGAAGGATTTTAACATGAAAGAAAGCGGCGTAACAATGCAGCTTTTGCGCACCCGAAAAAAATTAAAACAATTCTTAAAAAAGGAGGGCTTTGACACATGACAAACACAAATCTGTTTCAGGCTATGGGGCGGATCGATCCGAAGTTAATTGCCGACGCCGCGCCCGACTCGACGCGGGAAAATCCGGATAATATAATTCCGCTCGCCAAACCCCAAAACGGCAATATCTTCCGAAATAAAAAATATCTGCGGGGCATTGTCGCCGCGGTACTCGCGCTCGTAATTATAGCGGGCGGAGTGGGATTTTTATTTAATCACAACCGGATAAACGCCGTATCGAGCGTTATATCCCTGGACGTAAATCCCAGCATTGAGCTAAGAGCGAACCGGGATAAAACCGTGCTTTCCTGCACGGCGATGAATAAGGACGCCGTACAGATACTTTCGGATATGAACGGCGGCGCCGATCTCAAGGGGATCCCGCTTAACGTGGCGGTAAACGCCGTTGTGGGTTCGATGCTCGCTCACGGATACTTAGACGGTATATCCTCGGCGATTATGATTTCCGTGGAGGACAATAACCAAAACCGCGCCGCGAATATACGGGAGGAATTGGTAACTCTCGTAGACGGTATTTTGCAAAGCTCGTCAAGTCAATCCGCGGTTTACAGCCAGAGCATGACCATCGATACCGATTTAAAGGATCAGGCGCATAATTACAACATTTCTTCCGGTAAAGCAAATTTAATAAACCGCATAATCGCCGTTAACGGTTCGCTTAATTTTGACGCGCTTGCCGCCCTTTCGATTGACGAATTGCAGGATCTTTTAAAGATCGGCGCGCCGGGTATGCCGATAGGCGCCGACGCCGCCGCGCAGGCGGCGCAGAACTACGCGGGCACCGCGGCGCTCGACAGCGATACGGTTAAGGACGTTGATTCCGAGCTGGACGACGCAACCCCGCATTACGAAGTGGAGCTGTATATCTCGGGCAAGGGCGAATTTGAGTATAAGGTCGACGCCTTTACGGGCAAAATACTCAGCGGCAAGCAAAATATCGCGGGAAGCTCCTCCGATAAAAACGCCTCCGGCTCGACAACCGGTACCGACTCTTCCGCAGGGCAAACCTCATCCGCCGGCTCCGGTACCTCGGATGTAGGCGAAAATGCGGCAAAAGCCGCCGCACTAAACCATGCGGGACTTTCGGAAAGCAAGGTAAGCCGCTTAAAGGTTGAGCGCGACTTTGACGACGGACGGCTCGAATACGAAGTGGAATTTTACTATAACAATACCGAGTATCAATACACGATCGACGCCGCTACCGGCAAGGTGCGCGGTTACGAGACCGAGCCTGTCAAGGGCACGCAAAGCGGCGGCTCCAAAACCGGAGCTTCCGGCACCACCGACATAGGCGAAAACGCGGCAAAAGCCGCCGCACTGTCACATGCGGGGCTTTCGGAAAGCAAGGTCAGCCGCTTGAAGGTAGAGCGCGATTTCGACGACGGACGGCTCGAATACGAAGTGGATTTCGTATATAACGGTTACGAATACGAATACGTAATAAATGCGGCGACCGGCGCAATTTTAGAGCACGACGTAGACCGTGACGACTGATTTCGACAAAAACCGAATAAATTCGCGGGCGTCCTCCGTACAGAGGGCGCCCGATTTTAATTGCCGTTTTTTAAGTGGTTTTCAAGCCCTTTTTACCGGAACCTTCGTAAGCGCTCCGATATATGCCATCCATTCCTTAACCGCCTTTTCATCGGCAAATTTAAGCTCTTTAAGCTTATATTCTTTACCCAAAAATTCCGATTTTGAGCTGCCCAGCGGATGGTAGGGCTCAATATTTATCTCCGTTATATTTTTAAGCGTATTTGCAAGCTCGGCAATGCCATCAAAATGCTCTTTCCTGTCGTTAAACTCGGGTATTACGGGACAGCGTAAAATAATCTGTGCACCGATACCGTCCAAAAGCTTAAGATTTTTAATAATCGTCTCATTGGAAGCGCCGGTAAATTCCTTATGCCTATAAGCGTCCGTTTCCTTGTAATCGTAGAGGAAAATATCCACAAGGGGAGCAATTTTTTGCAAACGGTAAAATTCCGTAAACCCGCAGGTCTCAATACAGGTATGAAGCTTGTTTTCCTTGGCTTTTTTTAAGAGCTCGTATGTAAAATCAAACTGAAGCAACGGCTCGCCGCCCGACAGAGTCATTCCTCCGCCCGAATTATCGTAAAAATCCTTATCCTTTAAAACCTCGGCTATCACTTCGTCCGCCGTCCGGTCGTACCCCACCGTTTCGAGCGCGCCGGTAAGGCATTGATCGGCGCATTTTCCGCATACGGTACATTTTTTGCGGTCAAAAATATGCTTTTCGCCCTCGAAAAGGTGACAGCCGTTTTTGCAGACGGCAGCGCATTTTCTACAGCTCGTGCATTTTTCGTAATTGTAAAAAAGCTCGGTTTTTTCCGATTTTGATTCGGGATTGTGGCACCAAACGCAGTTAAGCGGACAACCCTTTAAAAAGACGGTGGTTCTGATTCCGGGACCGTCGTTTACGGAAAACCTCTGTATATTAAAAATCCTGCCCATTTTTTCCTCCGAACAAATAGTTTTTAGGCGCAAAGCGAATTAAGTCTTAATATCCCTGCACAAATAATATACCACTTTTATATAATAAATCAACAAAAATTTTATTCTTTATTTTTACGGCTTGACAATAATTCGGTTCGTACTGTATTATTTGACAAAAGGAGGACTGTTTTATGAAAGTAAACGGTTTTAAAGGCGAACATTCCGATATAAAATATATCGAACTTAACCCCTGCAAACAAACCAAACCCGATTTTAAGGCAATGGCGCAAAAAGCGTTGAAATATTTATATACAAACCCAAAAGCGGACCACAATTACGAGTGCAGATTTTCCTTTGCACCCTCTTTATGCCCGCCCTTTTCTCCGCTTATCAAGGTTGACGGTTATCTTGACGCGATAACCGAGGGCGACACCGAAAGCCGCAATGACGTAGCCTTTAGCATGATGAGAGAAATGCTCGGCGATTTTGAAAGCGGAACCCTTCCCGAAGAAGAGGTTCACAAGCGCCTTTTAAGCTATCTTACCGGCGAAGGCGACGGCAAGGTATGCCGCACGCATGAATATTGCAACTCCACCGACAGTCCGGGTATTTATATCAATCTTTGGACCAGCGGCATGCTGCTTCAAAGCGAATGCCTGCGCTATCGCCGCGGCATAACCGATTTAACCCTCGCGCGCCGCATTTTTGAAGGTATGGCGGAAATCATCACTCACGATTACGGACGCGCCTATTACCGATACGGCATGGCTTTTTATAACGAGGAAAAGGTAACCGACGGAAATCGCGGGCTTTATCCCAACGTTTTCAGCGGTTTTTGCGAATATTGGTCGGTTTCAGGCGATAAGCGCTGTTGGGATTTGATGAAAGAGCTTGCCGAAGGGTTTGTATGCGACCTTATGCCCGACAATCTGCACGACGGCAACGGCGTAATAAGAGGGCATAATCACGTTCAACTGCATGCGATACGCGGGCTTGCGCAGTTCGGATATTTGTCGGGCGACATAAGGTATATCAATTGGGTAAAGGCGGTTTACGATTATTACGAAAAATGGGCGCTCGATACCGGCTGGCTGCCCGAAATACGCGACCTTGCGGAGCATTGCACCCATTCCGAAACCTGCCTTAACAGCGATATGTTTGAAACCGCTCTTTGGCTGGCGCTTTCCGGCTATGACGAGCTTTGGGATCAAATGGAACGCGATATAAGAAATTATTTTATTCCCTTACAGTTTACAGTCTCAGGTAAGCTTATCGATTTATTTAAGGAAATTCACAGCGATAAATCCGCCGAAGAAATAGAAAATTCGCTGAACCTGCTTAAGGACTTGGATGGCGGCTTTATATCCGCGGTCACACCCAACGATTTTGTTTTCGAGGTTGCCGACGATAAGTCGCATTTCGGCATGACGGAGTATAAGGGCAAAAAAATAGTAATAGATATGATGGGCTGTTGTCCTCCCGAGGGCATGCGCGCGATTTACTACGCTTGGAAGTATACCCAGCAAAAGGACGAAACCGGACTTTGCGTCTACCTGCCTTTTGACAGCGAAACCGAAAATGCGATAGTTAAAAGCTCCCTGCCCGAAAAGGGCGAGATTACCGTTGGTATGAAAATCGCCTCTCCGCTCAAGGTTCGCATCCCGGCATGGACCGATCGAAGTAAGGTAAAGGCCTTTTTAAACGGAAAGGAATACAAATTTTATTGGGGCGGCGCCGCGAATCGGTATGTATGCGCCGACAGCCTGCTTCCGGGCGACGAATTTACCGTAGAGTATCCGCTGATTGAATTTTATCAAAAGGTTACGGTTAATTATTATGAGCAAAAGCCCAAGGACTACACCTATCATTGGGTGGGAAATTCGGTTATAGGCGTAGAGCCAAAAGGCAAATATCTGCCGTTATACGATTTTTAAATTTTTTCTCAAAAGCGCTCTTTCTTTACTTAAAAAAGAGTGCTTTTTATTTTAATATATTTTCATATAATTAACAATTTATTATTATATTTATGGTAATATTTAAGGTAAATAATTCTTCGAAAGGATTGCGCATAAATGCTTAAGCTTCAAAATATTACTAAGGACTATAAATCCGGCGATACGACGGTACAGGCGCTTAAGGGCATCGACCTTCAATTCAGGGAAAACGAATTTGTATCCATATTGGGTCAGTCGGGCTGCGGAAAGACCACGCTGCTTAATATCATAGGCGGACTTGACCGTTACACCACGGGCGATTTGTTTATAAACGGTAAATCCACAAAGCTTTATAAGGACTCCGATTGGGATAACTACCGCAACCATACCATCGGATTTATATTTCAAAGCTACAACCTTATTCCCCACCAAAACGTACTTTCCAACGTAGAGCTTGCGCTTACCCTTTCGGGTATTTCAAAATCCGAACGCAGAAAGCGCGCCAAAGAAGCGCTCGAAAAGGTGGGGCTCGGCGACCAGCTTAACAAAAAGCCGAACCAGATGTCCGGCGGTCAAATGCAGCGTGTAGCCATTGCCCGCGCGCTTGTAAACAACCCGGATATTCTTTTGGCGGACGAACCCACCGGCGCGCTTGACAGCGAAACCTCCGAGCAGATAATGGATCTGTTAAAGGAAATAGCCAACGACCGGCTGGTAATTATGGTAACCCATAATCCCGAGCTCGCCGAAAAATACTCCACCAGAATAATCCGCCTGTTTGACGGCAAGGTCACCGACGATTCTATGCCCTACACCGCGAGTGATACCGAAAAAGAGCCGGAAAAGGTGAAAAAGAAGCCTTCGATGTCCTTTTTTACCGCCCTTTCCCTATCGCTTAACAATCTGATGACCAAAAAGACGCGTACCCTGCTCACCTCCTTTGCGGGCTCCATAGGCATAATCGGAATTGCCCTTATTTTATCCCTTTCGAGCGGAGTAAACGCATATATACAGCACGTCGAGGAGGAAACTCTTTCGAGCTACCCCATAACCATAGAAGAAACGGGTATGGATATAAGCAGTCTCACGAGCGATTTAATGGAAAAAAACGAGGTCGAGTCCGACAGAGACGCGCAGCGCATTTACTCAAACAACATCATGACCGAAATGATGTCCACCATGATAAACGGGATGTCCGCCAATAATCTCGAAGCGTTTAAGACGCATATCGACGGCAGCGCCGATTTCAAAAAATACACGAGCAATATCGAGTATTCATATTCCACCGACCTTAATATATACACCGCCGACGGCGATCAGATAAATCCGAACCAGGTATTTGATACCATTTACGCCGAAATGGGCATGAGCCGCGACTCCGTATCCTCCGGTATGATGAACACCGAAACCTGGATACAGCTTTTTGACGACGATAATTTCACCAAAAAGCAATACGACGTTATATGCGGTCACCTGCCCGAAAAATATAACGAAGTAGTGGTAATTGTCGATAAAAACAATCAAATAAGCGACTATACCCTCTATTCTTTAGGACTTAAGGACACGGACGAGCTTAAGGATATGATAGAGCAAGCCAAAAACGGCGAGGAGGTCACCGCGTCCGATGCCACCTCTTACAGCTTTGACGAAATTTTACAGCTTAAATACAAGCTTTTGATAAACAGCGATTATTTTGAAAAGAACAAGGACGGCACCTGGAGCGATAAAACCAAGGACGAGCTTTACATTCAAACCAAATTAAACGACGCCGAGGAAATTAAGGTGGTAGGTATTCTGCGGCCGGCAGAAAGCGCCGTCAACGACAGAACCGCAGGTTTTGTGGGCTACAAAAAGGAGCTTATGGAAAAGCTTATAAACTCCGTCAACGACAGCGAGATAGTAAAAGCGCAGAAAAAGGACGAGAAAACAAACGTATTTACCGGACTTCCTTTCAGCACCGATTACGACGATATGACCTTTGAGGGGCTTAAACAATATATCGCCTCCTTACCGCAAGCCGAACAGCAACAGTATAACGCCTATATAGCAAACCTTTCGTCGCAGGGCATGTCCGAAGAGGAAATAACCGAAAAATTTGTCGAAGCGCTAAAAGCGCAAAGCGACGAAGCCACCTATGAAGGCAACCTGCGGCTTATGGGAGTATCCGACCTTAAAAAACCCTCCGCAATAAATATATATCCCAAGGATTTTGAAGCCAAAGACAGCATAACCGACCTTATCTCCGCTTATAACGAAAAGGTCGACGACGATGAGCAAATCACCTATACCGATTATATCGGACTTATGATGTCCTCGGTAACGACCATAATAAACGCCATAAGCTATATACTTGTCGCGTTTGTGAGCATCTCGCTTATCGTATCCTCGATAATGATAGGAATTATAACCTATATTTCGGTACTCGAGCGCACCAAGGAAATCGGCATTCTGCGCGCTATGGGCGCTTCCAAGCGGGATATTTCACGGGTATTCAACGCCGAAACCTCTATCGTGGGCTTTGCGGCGGGCGCTATCGGAATTTTGGTAACGCTGTTGCTGCTTATACCCATTAACGCGATTATCAAATCGCTTACAGATATCGGCGGGCTTGCCGCCCTGCCGGTTAAGGGCGCCGTGATACTTGTGCTTATCAGCATATTCTTAACCTTTATAGCGGGGCTTATTCCCTCGAAAATTGCCGCAAAGAAGGATCCCGTAACCTCGCTTCGAACCGAATAAAACTAAAACACGCTCCGAAAATCTTTGGTTTTCCGAGCGTGTTTTAGTTTGCCGCCTATTATTTAAACATGGTTTGGATGCCGTCCACAAAGTCGCCCACTGCTTTTACAAGCTTGGTAGAGCCCTTTGCCACGTTTTTGCGGTCCTGCAATAAAACCTTGCCTAAAGCCATCGCCGCGGCGCCTGCCGCCATACCCGTGCCGAGGCCTTTAATAAATGACATTGAACTGTTTTGCATAAATAAAACCTCCCTTTACAAGGTTAGTATTCCCGCAAAGAGAGGTTTTATTTTTTATTTTAATTTGCATCAAATGAAAAATTATTCGTTTACAAAGAACTGTTCGTACCAGACAATAAAGGTATATACCGTCCAGATTTTGCGGCTTTGGTCGGATTTGCCCGATTTATGGGTATCAAGCAGCTTTATAAGCTTATCGGTATTGAAATATTTTTCCGCCGTTTCGCTTGTAAACGCCTGCTTTACGGTATTGTAGTATTCGTCCTCCTTAAGCCATACACGAATAGGCACCGGAAAGCCCAGCTTGTCCTTGTCGGCGGTACGGCGAGGCAGGGCTTTTTCCGCCGCCTTTCTCAATGCCAATTTCGTCGTTACGGTATTCACGCGGCATTTAAGCGGAATCGTCTCGGCGAATTTCATTACCTTTTTATCAAGGAAAGGAACCCTGAGCTCCAGCGAATTTGCCATACTCGTTTTATCGGCTTTAAGCAAAATATCCCCCATAAGCCACATATTTATATCGAGATATTGCATTTTCGTGACGGTATCCTTATCCTTTACCTCGCTGTAAAATTTATCGCAAAGAATTTGCGGAGCGGGTACGTTTAAGGCGACGTCGCTTTTTAAAATTTCATTTCTTTCCTTGAGCGAAAAGATATTTGCGTTGCCTATAAACCGTTCCTCTATCGTTTTGCCCCGCCTTACAAGATAATTTATACCATGCTTTTGAGGCAAAAAGGCGCAAAGCTTACCTATAATTCTTCTGATCTTAAAGGGCAGCTTATCGTAAAGCGTGAGGGTGAGCGGTTCCTGATAAATGCGGTAACCGCCGAACAACTCGTCCGCTCCCTCGCCCGACATTACAACCTTGACGTATTCGCTCGCAAGCTTGCTCACAAAATAAAGGGCTATCGCGGCGGGATCCGCAAGCGGCTCGTCCATATGGTACTGTATTTTCGGAAAAGCCGACCAATATTCCTCGGGGGTAATTATCTTTGAAATATTTTCCACCTTTATGGTATCGGCAAACTCCTTTGCGTAATGAATTTCGTTATAACGGTCGCCGTCGGGGCTTTCGAAGCCTACGGTAAAGGTTTTATCCACATCGGCGGCTTGCGCTATATAGCTCGAATCTATACCGGAAGATAGGAAAGAGCCCACCTCGACGTCGGCGATTTTATGCGCTTCCACCGACTCGCGAACCGTTTTGTCGGTAATGTCGGCAAAATATTCCAACACGCCGTCGATATCGGAAAACTCGGGACGCCAATACCGCGTTTTTTTCATTTTACCGTCCTTAAAAGTAAAATAATGCGCGGGCGGCAGCTTATATACCCCCTTAAAGAAGGTCTCCTCGGTAGGCGAATATTGGAAGGAAAGATAATGCGCCAGCGCCTCCTCGTTAAGCTCCTTTTTAAATTCGGGATGATCGAGAAAGGACTTGATTTCCGAGCCGAATATAAAGCTGTTTCCCATAAAGGTATAGTAAAAAGGCTTTATTCCGAACATATCCCGCGCCGCAAAAATCGATTTATCGCGACGGTTGAAAATAACAAAGGCGAACATCCCGCGAAGCTTTGTTATCAAATTTTCGCCCCATTCCTCGTAGCCGTGAAGCAGAACCTCGCTGTCGGAATTATTGGCAAAGGTATGCCCCGCCGCCGTAAGCTCACTACGCAGATCCTTGAAATTGTAAATTTCGCCGTTGAATACCAGAACGAGGGTCTTATCCTCGTTGAACATAGGCTGATCTCCGTCCGCCAAATCTATAATGCTGAGCCTTCTGAAGCCCAAAGCGATATCGTTATCTATAAATTTCCCCGCCGAATCGGGGCCGCGATGAACTATTCGGTTCATCATTTTTTCGAGCACCGTTCCGTCGTCCTTTATATAATTTGTAAATCCGGTAAATCCGCACACAGTATTTTCCTCCGAAAAAGTAATTGTATTATTTATAACCGATTATTTGAAGCGGGCTTAAGCTTTTTTAAAACGGCTTTTGCCGCGGCGCCCGTCGCAATTCCGCTTATAAGCGCCGCCAATAAAAGAATACCCGAATAATAAAGCGCTCCCGCGCCCAATAACAGGGCGGCGCAGGCAAGCTGCGCTATATTATGCGACACGGCGCCCGTGATGCTTAAGCCTATAATTCCCACCGACTTGAATTTTGAAAACACACACATCGTCACAAAGGATAATATTCCCCCCGAAAGAGAATAAATAAGCGTAAAGGGGGAAGAAAACAACAACGCCGACAGCAAAATACGAACCGTATTTACGGCAAAGGCGCCCTTTTTGTCGCCGAAAGCTATAAGCAAAAGCGCTACGGTATTTGCAAGCCCCAGCTTTATGCCGGGAGCTATAAAATCAAGGGTAATAAAATGCTCCAGATAATTTATAACGATGCAAACGGCGGAAAGAATACCGTAAAGACATATTCTTTTGGTCAAAATACCGCACCCTCTCGCTATTTTTCGGTTTTGGGACTTATTCTGCCGTTATTGACGTAAAAGGTTATATCGCCGTCGTAATCGGTGCGAAAAATATCGGCGCCCACCCTTTCGAAAATCGCCAGCGCCTCTTTATGAGGATGACCGTAAGAATTATCGCGTCCTGCGGAAATTGCCACATATTCGGGTTTCATAGCCTTTAAAAATTCGTATGTATTCGAGGTACTGCTGCCGTGGTGACCGGCGTTAAAAACGTCACAGCTAAGGTCGAGTCCTTCGTTTAACAGCTCTTTTTCGACCTTTGCCTCGGCGTCGCCCGTGAACATGAATTTTTTATCGCCGATTTTTGCCATAGAAATTATCGAGCGATTGTTTTCGTCCTTCATATTATCGTAAGCCGCAAGCACGGTGATTTCAAACTCGCCCAAGCCGAAATTCATACCCGGCTTTGCCGTGAAAACGCCGCCGCCACTTTCGGTCACTCTGTTTACGATAAGCTCGGCAGAGGTGAGCCCTTCGCTCTCAATCGAAATTTCGGGTAAAATTACGTTCTTTATATCAAAAATTTCCGCTATTTTACCGACGCCGCCCGAATGATCGTCGTGAAGATGGGTTATTATTAAAACGTCTATCTCCTTGATATTACATTCGCTCAACTGCGCGCAAACGTCGTTTGCCGCCTCTGGAGTGCCGGTATCTATAAGCGCCGAATAACCGTTGCTGTAAATAAGCGAGCAGTCGCCCTGCCCTACATCGATTACCCGCACAAAATCCTGCTCTGTATCAAATCCGGAATTAACCCCCGAAAGGTTGAATTTTCCGTCGCTCAAGAAAAATACGCAAAACAGTATGCTTATAAAACCTATCACCGTAAGCGCTGCCGAAATTTTTCGTTTTCCGCTTATCTTATTCTTCACTTCGCGCCTCTTGCTCCATAAGCTGATCGGCTGTTATCAACACTTTTCGCGGCTTTGAGCCCTCGTACGGGCCTACCACGCCGCGGTTTTGCATTTCGTCGATAATGCGGGCGGCTCTGGCGTAGCCTAATTTCAACCTTCTCTGCAAAAGGGAGGTGGACGCCATTCCGTTCTCCACAACTACCTTTATCGCTTCCTTAAGCATCGGATCCTCGTCCGGTCCGTCCTCATCAAGCCCCGTTTTCTGCTTTTTCTCAACCGCCGCCTGACGTTCTATTTCGACCATAACGTTATCGTCGTAATCGGCGGTATGGTCGCCCTTGATGTATTCTACCACGCGCTCGACCTCTTCGTCGCTTACGAAACAGCCCTGTATGCGGTTGGGCTTGGGCGCGCCCGCAAAGCGGAAAAGCATATCGCCTCTGCCCAAAAGCTTTTCGGCACCGGCAATATCAAGAATGGTTCGGCTGTCGATCTGGCTCGATACCGCAAAGGCTATACGCGTGGGGATATTTGCCTTGATAACGCCGGTAACGACGTCCACGGAAGGACGCTGTGTGGCGACGATAAGGTGCATACCCGCCGCTCTCGCCTTGGCGGCTATACGGTTTATCGAATCCTCGACCTCATTCGGCGCGGTCATCATAAGATCGGCAAGCTCGTCTATAATAATTACGATATGCGGCATTTTCTGTACTTCGGAATCGTCAAGCGTATCGACAAAATTATTATAGCCTTCGATATTTCTCACACCTCTGTCGGCAAACATGGCGTAGCGCTTTTCCATTTCGGAAACCGCCCATCCCAGCGCTCCCGCCGCCTTGCGCGGATCGGTTACGACGGGCACCAGCAAATGCGGAATACCGTTATAAATGCCGAGCTCTACCACCTTGGGATCTATCATTAAAAGCTTGACCTCTTCGGGAGTAGCTTTATAAAGAATACTCATAATAATGGTATTTATACATACCGATTTACCCGAACCGGTAGCGCCCGCTATAAGTCCATGCGGCATTTTGGCAATATCGGTAACTACCGCGTTGCCGCCTATATCCTTGCCGAGGGCGACGGTAAGCTTGCTTTTGCCCGATATAAACGCCGAGGACTCGAATATTCCCCTTACTCCCACAACGTCGGTGTGCTTATTGGGTACCTCTATACCTACCGCCGCCTTGTTGGGAATGGGAGCCTCTATTCTGACGCCGGCGGTAGCCAGGTTAAGGGCGATATCGTCGGCAAGATTGGTGATTTTGCTTATTTTAACCCCCGCCGAGGGCTGTAATTCGTAACGGGTGACCGTAGGCCCGCGGCTTATATCGACGATCCGCGTCTCCACGCCGAAGGAGCGCAAGGTTTCCACCAAATGCTCGGCGGTAAGCTCCGTTCCGGATTTTGCGGAATTGTCAACCTCTGTGGCGTTCAGAAGGGAGAGCGGCGGGAAAGCATATCCGCCGTCGGCAGAAATATCGATATTGTTATCCAAGCTTTTGGCAAATTTCGCCGTTTCCTGCTTTACCGAGATTTTTTCGCCCTTTTCGGCGGCTTCCTGCGCGGCGGCATTCAGAGCCTTATCCATATTGGCTTTGTCATCCGCTCCCTCGGGAAGGTCGGGCTCCTCGTCAGGTTTATCCTCCTCGGATATCGGAAGGTCGTGATAGGTGCTTACCACCTTACGCCCCATATCCTTTATGGAGGCTTTCGGCTTTTTGGGCTTTTCCTCGGGCTTTTCGTCGTCTATAGGAATATCGACGTCAAAGCCCTTTATAACCTTAAGCTTTTTGCCGCCGGAGGTCTCTTCCTCGCGATTGAGCCTTTGATTGTAAGCGTTTTCCGCCTGCTCGGATATGGTTTTGACCGGTTTTGATACCGCTTTGAAAAGCGATATCAGGGTAGTGCCGGTAATTATCATAAAAAATACAAAAATAAGCAAAATAACGGTTATCGCGGCGCCCGTTTTACCGAATCCGCGATAAATCGGCTCGGCTATCAGGGCGCCGAAAAATCCGCCGCTTTTAAGCTCTTTTCCGCTTTTAAATGCCGCCAAAATATGTTTCCCGAAGGAAAGAGACGGATCCCTCGGAACAAAAATATCAATAGCCGCGCCTATTAACGCCGCCAATATTCCCGATTCGATAATTTTTGCTATAATTGAAGCGTTTTGCTTATCCATGGCGCAAATAACAGCCGCAAATCCCATCAAGAACGGGTAAAAATAAACCGTTACGCCAAATATTCCGCACACCGATTCATGCATCCACAGCCAAACGTTTTGACCTTTGATAAACACGATGCAAAGAAAGAATATTGCCGCCGCAAACCAAATAACCGCCATGAGCTGTTTTTTGCCCGCGCCGGATTGCGGCTTTGCCGCCGTATTTCCGCTTTTGGACGCTTTGCCTTTCTTTTTAGCTGCCATTTTTGCTCTCCTTATAAAATTTAATTATAATTCCGAATTTTGTAAATCCTTTGTGATCTGCGCCTTGATTTCCTCTATCGAAGCAAACTTTTTTTCATCCCGCAAAAAGCGCAAAGGCGCCGTTCTGACTCTTTTTCCGTATAAATCGCCCGAAAAATTCTTAATAAAAGTCTCGCTTATAACGTAGTCGGAGCGAAATGTCGGGCGAATCCCGATATTGGTAATTCCGGTATATTTTTTTCCGTCAAAGGTAACCTCTGCGGCGTACACTCCGAAGCGTAAGTCCGTAAGCTCCTTGGGATATTTTTGATTTATTGTCGGGAAGCCTATCGTCCTGCCCCTTTTAAAGCCGCCGATAACCTCGGATTCAAAGGAAAAGGGCTCGCTTAAAAGTCGGTTTGCTTTTTCGGTTTCGCCGGATTTTAACATCCGACGTATGGCGGTGGAGGAAATAATCTCGCCATTTTCTTTGACCGGCGGCAAGCAATTGAAAATTATGCCGTTTTCATCGCAGAAACGCATAAGCAAATCGATATCGCCCGCGCCCCCTTTTCCGAAGCGATAATTAAATCCGCAGGAAATGTATGCGGGGGCAAATTCGGTTTTTAAAAGGTTTAAAAAGTCCTCTGGAGAAATATCCTTTACTTTATCGAAATCGAGCAGGTACACCTCGCCTATTCCGTTATCTTTTAAAATACGGATTTTATCCTCCAAAGAGGTGATAAGCGATTTTTTGCCCGTAAAATAAGCTTTTGGCGGCAAAGGAAATGTAACCGCCGTTTTTTTATATTCCGACGGCATATTCAAAACCGCCGTATGCCCCTTATGTACGCCGTCAAAGGTACCGAGCGCTATGGCGTTTTCTTTTGACATAACCCTCACTTACCTTTCCTGTATTTTGTTTATTACGCATTTGACACCGATTTGCTCTTTTTCAAAATCCGCAAAGCCCACGCCCAAAAAAGTATCTTCAAATTTCACCCTGAAAAGCTCGTCGGGCGACATATCGTTTATTTTTACGCGGTCGAACCCGAGCTGACCGCCGTTGCAAAATCTTACCGCCTGTTTTTCGGTGATCCGCACTTCCCTTAAATGCGAAACCGCGGTTTCCTCGTTTAAAATATAATCGGAAACGTTTTCGCCGTTTATTTTTTCAAGCGGTATGCAGTCTTTGATATAAAAGCCCGAGGCGTAAATTCTGCAAAGCGAGGTAAGGGTGGCTCCCACCCCCAAAAACTCACCTAAATCCCGCGAAAGCGCGCGGATATAGGTGCCTTTTGATACGTGAACCTCGATTTCGAACTCGTTATCGTCCGATAATTCCTTTAACAGCTTTATTTCGTATATTTCCACTTTTCTGGGCGGAATTTCCACCTTTTTGCCCTCGCGCGCCAATTCGTAAAGTCTGACGCCGTTTCGCTTCAAAGCCGAGTACATGGGCGGTATTTGCGAAATTCTGCCGGTAAAGGCGTTTAATGCCGAAAGCAGCTCGTCGTTGGTTACGAAAGCCTTTTTTTCTGAGATTATTTCGCCGGTTATATCGTCGGTGTCGGTGGTAATTCCGAGCTTTATTTTGGCGATATAGCGCTTGTCCGCATCGAGCATAAGGCTTGAAAGGGCGGTAGCTCTGCCTAACAGCACGGGCAATACTCCCGTCGCCAAGGGATCAAGCGTGCCGGTGTGGCCTACCCTTTTTTCTTTTGCCGCCCGCTTTATTGCAGAAACGGCGGAAAAGGAGGTAATGCCCTGCGGCTTATTGATCGGTAGAAGACCCTGCATACGCTTCCTCCAAGGCTGATTTTACGGCGCCGAGTATCAGCTTTTTTACCTGGCTTAAGCTGCCGTTGACGGTAGCGCCCGCCGCGGCTATATGACCGCCTCCGCCCAATTTTCTGCAGATTGCGCTCGCGTCAAAGGGGGGATAGGTCCTGAGCGATACCTTAAATTCTTCCTTTTCGATCTGTTTTACGGTAATGCCGATTTTTACGCCCTCTATACTGCGCGATATAACGGCGATGCCCTCAAGCTCCGTGCCGCTGCAGCCGGTTTCCTCCTGCATTTCGGAAGTGACCGGCAAAAGCACACACCTGTCGTCAAAATGAAATTCGGCGGCGGTCAATACCATTTGCTCAAGCTTTAAAAGCCTTTTTGACTTAGTATCGAACATAAGCCGGTTGATTTCGGCGGCGTCAAGGTTGTATTTGTAAAGCTCCGCCGCTATACGGTGGGTTTTTTCAGTAACGTTCGAATACTTAAAACAGCCGGTATCGGTGGCAAGACCCGTATACAAAGCCTTGGCGGTGATATCGTTGATATTCACGTTCATGCGTTCTATTATGTCAAACATAGCCTCGGCGGTTGCGGCGGCGCTTGGATCGAGATAAAGATTTTCGGCGTAATGCGTATTGGAGATATGGTGGTCGATACAAAGCTGTATTTTGCCGCCGAATTCTTCCCTTAACGCGCCGAGCAAAACCTCGTCCGCAACGTCCACCGCCACAACGGAAGCGCCTTCCATATGAACGTGGTCGGTTTTTCGGGCAAAATAATTATATTTTTGCGGAATAAGCTCGGGGCAAAGCACACATGCGGTTTTGCCTATCTCGTTAAGCGCATAATAAAGCGCGTAAGCGGAACCGAGCGTGTCGCCGTCGGGCGATGCGTGAGTGAGAATAATATAATTATTATGCTTTTTTAAATAAGCGACGGTTTGCTTTAGGGTAAAGAGATTACAACCGCTGTTATTCTTCATCATCATCATTTTCCTCTTTAAATGAGCCGATAATTTGAGAAATATTGGCACTTATATTTATGGAATCATCCGCAATAAAGCGAAGCTCGGGCACCTTGCGAAGCTTTAAGCGCGCGCCCAATTCGCGGCGCAAAAAGCCGGTTGCTCCCTTTAATGCCTTTACCGACGCTACAGTGGCGTCATATCCTTCTATGGCGCTTACGTAAACGGCGGCGTAGGAAAGATCTCTCGAAAGATCAAGCTTCACTATGCTCAAAAGCTTGCTGACGCGCGGATCCTTAAGCTCTCGCAACAGCTCCGACAAGGTTACCTTGATATCCGAAGTGACGCGGCCTATTTTATATCCAGCCATCAGTCTCTGTACTCCTCCATAATAAAGGCTTCGAAAACGTCGCCTTCCTTGATATCCGCAAATTTTTCAAGACCTATACCGCATTCATAGCCCTGCGATACTTCCTTTACGTCGTCTTTAAATCTGCGAAGCGAAGCTATCTTATCCTCGTAAATAACGATACCCTCGCGCACAATGCGGATCTGACAGTCGCGCGTAACCTTACCGCTCGTCACGTAGCTGCCCGCAACCGTGCCGACGCTTGAAATTTTATAAACGTTGCGCACTTCCACGGTGCCGAGAATGCTTTCGCGGTACTTGGGCGCCAGCATGCCCTTCATAGCCGCCTCGATTTCCTCGATACAGTCGTAAATCACGCGGTACATACGCATATCCACGCCGTCGCGCTCGGCAGCCGCCTGAGCTACGGCGTCGGGGCGCACGTTAAAGCCGACGATAATCGCGTTTGAGGTCTGAGCGAGCATAACGTCGGATTCGTTAACCGCGCCTACGCCGCCGTGAATAATCTTTACGCGCACCTCGTCGTTGGAAAGCTTGGCAAGGTTTTCGCTTACCGCCTCAACGCTTCCCTGAACGTCCGCCTTAACGATAATGTTAAGCTCTTTAAGCTCGCCCTCGCTGAGGTTCTGGAAAAGATTATCAAGCGTAACCTTTTGTTTCGAATTAAAGATATCCTCTTTGATTTTCTGCTTGCGCTGTTCCACAAGCTGACGGGCAAGTCTCTCGTCCGAAACGGCGTCGAATATATCGCCCGCATTCGGAGTCTCGGCAAGACCGGTAATCTCGACCGGAACGGACGGACCTGCGGTTTTAACCTCCCTGCCGTTTTCGTCGGTCATAACGCGAACGCGGCCTACCGAAGTACCCGCAACGATTATATCGCCGGTGTTAAGGGTTCCGTTCTGCACAAGCAGCGACGCGACGGGGCCTCTGCCCTTATCAAGCCGCGCTTCGATAACAACACCCTTTGCGCGACGGTCGGGGTTGGCTTTAAGCTCCATCATTTCGGCAACAAGGAGTATATTGCCGAGCAAATTTTCGATGCCTTCATGCGTTTTCGCCGAAACGGGAACGCAGATAATGTCACCGCCCCATTCCTCGGGAACAAGCTCATGCTCTGTGAGCTGCTGCATAATGCGGTCGGGATTGGCGTCGGGTTTATCCATTTTATTGATAGCGACGATGATCTGTACCTTTGCCGCCTTGGCGTGGTTTATTGCCTCAACGGTCTGCGGCATGATACCGTCGTCCGCGGCAACGACAAGCACGGCGATATCGGTAGCCATAGCGCCTCTTTGACGCATGGAAGTAAACGCCGCATGTCCGGGAGTATCAAGGAAGGTTATATCGCTTCCGTTGCAATTAACCCTGTAAGCGCCTATATGCTGGGTTATTCCGCCCGCCTCGGTATCGGTGACGGCGGTATGGCGGATAGCGTCGAGCAAGGAGGTTTTACCGTGATCGACGTGGCCCATAACAACCACAACGGGGCTTCTCGGCTTAAGATTTTCCGCGTTGTCCTGCGTATCGTCCATAATTTGCTCTTCTATGGTGACTACAACCGCTTTTTCGATTTTTGCGCCCATTTCGGTAACGACTATTTCGGCGGTATCGTAATCTATCACCTGATTGACGGTAGCCATCATACCGAGCTTAAGCAATACCTTTATTACCTCGGCGGCGCTCTTTTTCAAAGCGGCGGCAAGCTCGCCGACGGTGATTTCGTCGCCCACGGTGACCGTAATGGGAGTTTTCTTTATGCGCTCAAGCTGAATACGGCGCATTTTGTCCGCCTCGGTCTCGCGCTTTGCGCCCTGCGGGCGGCGGTAATCCTGCGATTTTTGCTTGATTTTCTGCTTTCTCGAATAATTATCCTTTATGGAATTGGCGGGCGCTATGGTCTCGTACTTTTCGTTGTATTTATCTATGTTAACGTTGGAGGTACGGGTGTCCACATGGCGAATTTCGGCAGGCCCTCTGTTGGGTGCGCTGCCCGGCTTTTTATCCTTCTTCTGCGAAGTAAAGGGCTTCGGATCCGAGGGCTTATGTTCCTTTTCGGCAGCTTTTTCCGCCGGCTTTTCGGGAGCCTTTTCCTTAGCCTTTTCGACAGACTTCTCATGAGCCTTTTCGGACGTTTTTTCGTCGGCCTTATCGGAAGCTTTTTCATCGGGCTTTTGAGCCGCTTCGATTTTGGGCGCTTCCTGCGTTTTCTTATCCGCCGGCTTCTTCTCCTTGGCTTCCGCTTTCTCCGGCTTTGCCGCTTCCTTATTTTCTTGGCCTTCGGCGGGCTTCTCCTCGGACTGCTTTTCGGAAGGCTTATCCGCCGCCTGCGCCGCCTCTTTTTCGGCGTTTTGAGCCGCCGCCGCGGCTTTGAGCTGTTCGAGAATCGCCATCTGCTCGGCAAGCTTTTTATTCTTTTCCTCTTCTCTTGCCTTTTTGGCTTTTTCGCGCGATTCTTCGCCCGTGGCAAAGTATTCGTTAAAGCTCTTTACCGCATTATCGGCGGTTATTCTTTCAAACACCAAGCCGATCTCTTCTTCGTTTAAAGTCGCGCTCGATTTTTTCTCACTGCCGGTAATTTCGGTAACTATTGCCGCCAAATCCTTGGATTTCATATTAAAATCTTTGGCAAGCTCACTTATTTTATATTTATTGGTCATTAGCTGATCCTCCTTGATTGTCGTATGCTTTAAGGCAGGCATTTGCAAAGCCGCTGTCATTAACGGAGATTATACCGCATTTGCGCCCCACCGATTCGGATATGTCGTTTATGGTTACGCCCGCAAGCTCTATAACCCTGACCTTCGCCTTTTCGGCAAAGAATTTGACTTCCTTGAGGGTTTTTTTTGAAATATCCTCCGCCGTTATTACAAGTCGGGATTTTCCCGCCTTTAAGGAAGCCTCGGCGGCCTCGTATCCGTAGCTCAGTCTTCCGGCTTTTGCGGCAAAGCCCGATAAGGAAAGTATTTTATTCAATATCATCAAGCTCCGTTTCAAGCCGCTTATATATATCGTTTGAAACCTTAACTTCAAACGCGCGGGAAAGCGCGTCGGATTTTTGCGCTTTTAAAAAGCATTCTTTGCTTTTACAAATATATGCTCCCCGTCCGTTAAGCTTACCCGTAGCATCGAGCTTTATTTCTCCGTCAACCGTCTTTACTATGCGTATAAGCTCTTTTTTGGGCTTCTTTTCACGGCAGCCCGTGCACATACGCATCGGTATTTTTCTTACTCCCATAAAGAAGCTCCTTTCCGAGTCGTCATTCTCCGAAGAAACCGCTTTCGGGGTGAATATCTATTTTCCATCCGGTAAGCTTTGCGGCAAGCCTTACGTTTTGCCCCTTATTTCCTATAGCGAGCGAAAGCTGCGCTTCGGGAACGCTTACTTTGCATACGCGCGGTTCTTCGCTGATTATTTCCACCGAAGTAACTCTGGCGGGTGAAAGCGCTTCCGCGACAAATTCGGCGGGATTATCGCTGTATTTTACTATATCGATCTTTTCGCCTGCCAATTCCTCCACTATTTTATTGACGCGGGCGCCCTTAGGCCCTATACATGAGCCCACGGCGTCGATCTCGCTGTCGGGCGACCATACGGCAATTTTGGTTCTTGCTCCCGCCTGACGGGAAATTGCCTTGATTTCGATAGTACCGTCAAAAATTTCGGGAACCTCGGTTTCGAAAAGCCGTTTCACAAGCCCCGGATGAGTGCGTGAAAGCATTATTCTTGCGCCCTTTTCGGTGTCTCTGACGTCTACGACGTAAACCTTGATGTGGTCGCCTTCGGAAAGTATTTCGTCCGGCACCTGTTCGAGCTTGGGAAGGGTGGCGTCGTTATGACCGATAGTAAGTATCGCGTTGCCCGTTTTGGGATCTATTTTCTGTACAACCGCGGTTACAAGCTCACGGTTATAGCTCTGAAATTCCGCCAGCGTTTGACCTCTTTCGACCTCTCTTACGCCCTGGCGGAAATTATTCTTCGAATTTTGCGCCACGACTCTGCCGAATTTTCTCGGATCAAGCTTTATCTCCGCAAAGCCCGCCTCTACGGCCGCAGGATCGATAGCCGCCGCGTCCTCGCGGGATATCTGTGTATAAGGGTCCTCTACCTCGTCTACGACGGTTTTGCGCGCGGTTACGGAAAATATCCTGTTGACCGGATCGATAACGCAGGAAACGATGTCGTTTCCACCGTAGTCCTTGCGGGCGGCAACCGTAATGGCCTCCGCGAATTTATCCGCTATAAATTGCTGCGGAATACCCCTCTCCTCTTCCATAAGCCTCAACGCTTCGAAAAATTCCGTGCTGTCAAACTCTTTTTTTGCGCTGTTCTTTACCTTAGCCATTTTTCTTAATTCCTCCAAAAAATATCCGATTTCTTAATTTTAGGTTATAAGTCTTTTAAAAATTGCATCAACTAATCACAATCACATAAATTCGCTTTTGAAATATCTTTTTGCAAAAACTTGATTTCGCCGTCGTCGGTCTCAAGCACCGTTTCGTCTCCGGCGAATTTAAGTATTCCGGTAAATTCCTTTTTACCGTCTATCGTTTTATAAAGCTTCACCCTTATTTTTTGCCCCGTCATTTCGGCAAAATGCTCGGGTCTTGTAAGCTCTCTTTCAAGCCCCGGCGAGCAAACCTCCAGATAATACGACTCGTTTATCGGGTCCGCCTCATCGATTATAGGGTCTACGGCATGCGACACCCTCGTACAGTCGTCGATATCGATACCGCCCTTTTTGTCGATAAAAATTCTCAAATACCGGGAAGCCCCTTCCTTTATATAGCGAACATCCCAAAGCTTTACGCCGCAGTCTTCCACCGCATCCTTAATAAGGGGAATAACCCTCTCGGCGACGTTTGCCATCTTTTCATCTCCCAATAATAAATTCCGGACTGCCAAGCGTTTTCGTCATTGGCTTAAACCAAAACAAAAGTGAGCGGGTTGCCCCACTCACCTTGCTTAGACCATATTGATTATAACACATCCGTTTTGGAAAATCAAGTAAAATATTAAATTTTTTCCGTTTTATTATGTCAATATTTAAATGCAAAATGTGCGGTGCCGCATTAGAAATTCAAAATAACGCAACGGTTGCCGAATGCGAATACTGCGGAACTCAACAAACACTTCCAAAGCTTGACGACGAAAAACGTGCAAATATGTACGACCGTGCCAACCATTTTCGCCGTAATAACGAATTTGATAAGGCAATGGGTATTTATGAGCAGATACTCAATGAGGATAATACCGACGCGGAGGCGTATTGGTCGCTGGTATTATGCCGTTACGGTATAGAATACGTGGAGGATCCCGCAACACGGAAACGTGTACCGACCGTCAACCGGGCGCAGTTTACGTCTATTTTTGATGACGATAATTACAAATCCGCTTTGAATAATGCGGACTCTTATCAAAAAGCCATTTACGAAAAAGAAGCAAATGCAATCAACGAAATCCAAAAAGGCATTCTTGCAATTTCTCAAAAAGAAGAACCCTTTGACGTTTTTATTTGTTATAAAGAAACCGATAATAACGGTCGTCGTACACCCGATTCGGTTTTGGCAAACGATCTTTACCATCAGCTGACTCAGGAGGGCTTTAAAGTGTTTTTCTCGCGCATTACGCTCGAAGACAAGCTCGGCACGGCTTACGAGCCGTACATATTTGCGGCACTTAATTCCGCAAAGGTAATGGTTGCACTTGGTACAAAACCCGAGTATTTTAATGCCGTTTGGGTTAAGAACGAATGGAGCCGTTATCTCTCCCTTATTAAAAACGGTGCCAAGAAGATGCTTATCCCCGCTTATAAGGATATGGATCCTTATGATTTGCCGGAAGAATTTTCCCATCTGCAAGCACAGGATATGTCAAAGCTCGGGTTTATGCAGGATTTAATCCGAGGGATCAAGAAAGTAATTGAAAACGATGCATCTAAAGTAACCACAGAGGGAACGGCAGTTGTCGACCCGAACAGAGTCTCAGTCCTCCTTGAAAGAGTCTTTCTTTTCCTTGAAGACGAAAAATGGCAGGATGCTAACATTTATTGTGAAAAAGTGCTTGATATCGATCCTAAAAACGCCGAAGCGTATCTCGGCAAGCTGATGATCGAATTACAAGTGAAAAACCGGAAGCAATTGGCGGATTGTACTAAGTCCTTTGACAACAACGGTAACTACAGCAAAATTATGCGATTCGGCGACATATCGCTTCAAAAGGAAATGAACGATTATATTACCTGCGTCAAGGCAAAGGAAGAAGCAGACCGTCTGGAGGAGGAGCGCAAGGCGGAAGAAGAGCGCATTGCAGCAGAAGAACGGCACGTTTTAGCAGAAAAGCGACGTATTGCAGTTAAAAAACGCAAAAAAGCCATTGTTGTCACAATATCTATTGTTTGCGCTTGCATTGCTTTCGCGATTACTTTCTCGATTCTTTTGAGAGCGATGATTATACCAAGCCGTAAATATAACGATGCGGTTGCATTAATAGATAAAGGTGATATTCTTAATGCATATGACAATTTGATTGAACTTGGCGATTATAAGGACAGCAAAGCGAAGGCAAGCGAAATTTTTGAAAAATACAAAATCGAAAAACTTAAAAAAGTCGATGTCGGTGAAAGGCTGTACTTAGGTTCATATGAGCAGGACAATAACACATCCAACGGAAAAGAGGATATTGAGTGGCTTGTTCTTGACAAAAAAAATAAAAAAGTCCTTATAATCAGTAAATACGCGCTTGACTGCCAACCGTACAACAAACCTTATACTTACGTAACTTGGGAGAAATGCTTTCTCAGAACATGGCTTAACGAAACGTTCCTCAATAATGCTTTCAGTACTGAGGAGCAGAAAAAAATAGCGACGACAAACGTCAGTGCAGATAAGAATCCCGAATACAATACAAATCCAGGAAAAGCAACAAAAGATAAAGTATTCTTATTAAGCATTAAGGAAGCGGAAAAGTATTTCACAAACGACGAATCACGCAAATGTGCTCTGACAGCTTATGCAAAGGCGCAGAAAGCATATACGAGTGATAAATATAAAACCGCAAGCGGCAAAGCCACGTGCTGGTGGTGGCTCCGGTCGCCCGGCAATACTCAGTACCTTGCTGCTGATGTCTACGGTGACGGTTCGGTCCATTGCAGTGGTTACACTGTCTACGACACGTCTTATGACGCTGTTCGCCCCGCTTTGTGGATTACTCTGGACTCTTGAGTCTTCTAATCGGGAATTATACATAGCGGAAAATCCGCTGCCTGCCAGGTATCGGTCATCGCAAGATAGTAAAAGTTGAAAACTCGCGCGAATTTTCGGAACGCCCCGGCGCAACCATACGAGCTTGCGCGTTTTGCAATGAAAAATAGCTCTAAAAAACAACAATATAAAAAGACTGCACTCTCATCCGAAAAGGACGGGAATGCAGTCTTTTTTGGTGGGATATAATTATGAAAAAACGGTTTAATTAAAAGCATTTGGGCGGTTTTGTAAACCGCCCAAAATTAAATAATCAATCTTCACTCTTTTTACTGTTCTTCTTACTGTCACTTATATAAAATACTATCTTCCGCATTTTGAAAAAGGTATTTGTATTTGCTGCTTTTGAAAAGAGATACGTACTCGTTGTTGCCGATGATTACGTGATCTATTAATCTTACGTTTACGGTTCGTAATGCGGCGTAAATTTCTTCGGTGGTTTTTATGTCGTCGCCGCTGGGTAAGGGGTAGTCGCCGGGGTGATTATGAGATAATACGGCTATCGTAGCTTTACGTGCCATTACAGCCTCCGCCGCTTTTCTTGTGGATGCTAAGGCGGAGGATACGTCGCCTTTACCGATAACGTCAAATCCCACAAACCTTAATCGGTTATCCAACGAGGTTATCGCAACCTCTTCTTCGGTTACGCCTATATACCTATCAAAAATGTATTTGTGTATATCATCTAATAAGTATCTAACAGTAAAATCCATTTTTCAAAAACTCTTTCCGAACTCTCTTTCGATGATTGTCATGAATGCCTTTTTCCTTCATACCGATATTTCCTTCTCAAATTCAAATGAATTATCTCCCTAATTATATCCCCTTTTTACGGATTTTTCAAGTAGAAATGAAGATTTTTTGCTTATTTTTTACTTATTTCCCAAAGAAATTTTGTACCGAACGGTAAAATGTAGTACAATAAGCGTGGTAAAACCGAATTTTTATTTTATTTTATTTTTTGGAGGAAGAGATATGTTGAAGTGTATTGAGCGGCGGAAGCT
>CANQGK010000027.1 GCA_947623175.1 uncultured Clostridia bacterium
ATGACCGATGACGAGGCGGTGATCGCCATGGTGGACGCCAATTTGCAGCGGGAACACATCCTGCCCAGTGAAAAGGCATTTGCCTACAAGATGAAGTTAGAGGCGCTGAAGCATCAGGGTGTAGCTTCGTCCCAACTTGGGACGAAGTTTATAAGAAGCGATGAAAGGGTGGCTTTGGATGCTGGAGAAAGTAGGAATCAAATTCAACGATATATCCGCTTAACTTACTTAATCCCCGAACTGCTTTCTATGGTAGATGATGGGAAAATCGCCTTCAATCCCGCCGTGGAGCTTTCCTATTTGGAACCGGCGGAGCAGAAGACACTGCTCGATGCCATGACTATGAACGATTGCACGCCTTCCCACGCACAGGCGATCCGCCTCAAGAAAATGGCGCAGGAGGGCGTTCTCAGCGCTCAGGACATTTACGACGTGATGAGCGAGGAAAAGCCGAACCAGCGGGAGATGTTCAAGCTGCCAATGGAGCAAATTCGCAGATATGTCCCGAACGCAAATCCCAAACAGGCGGAGGATTTCGTCCTCAAAGCCTGCGAGCATTACCGTAAATTCCTCATCCGGCAGAAAAACCGGGACGAAAGGTAAGGTGGCGTTATGGATCGCTATATCGTCGGGCTTTGCCCGGATACGAACGAATATATCGTAAACGGCGTTCGGTATATCGTGGAGCGCCGCTATGAGCCGGTGGATTTACGGCACATGAGCCAAAATACCCGAATCGACCACCGACTCCAAAATTATCTGAACGGCGATTTCGCAGAATTGACGCTGCTCCCGTCTTCGGGTACAATGAAAGCCGAATCTGTGCGTTCGGCTGCCGGAGAGGAGGTTTACAATGCAGCCGAAAAAGAAAATTGAACCCATGGGAACCACGGCACTCTACTGCCGCCTGTCCCGTGACGATGGCGTGGATGGCGACAGCAACTCCGTTGCCAATCAGAAAAAACTGCTCTCGCAAAAGGCAAAAGAAATGGGGCTTTCCAACCCACGCTACTATGTGGATGACGGATATACCGGCACCAATTTCAACCGCCCCGGCTTTCAGCAACTGCTCTCGGACATTGAAATGGGCTACGTTTCCGCCGTGATGGTGAAGGATTTGTCCCGTCTTGGCAGAGATTATGTGTCCGTCGGCAATTACACCGACAGTTATTTCCCTGACCACGGTGTCCGCTTCATCGCCGTCAACGACGGCATAGACAGCGATGAGGGCGAAAGCGAAATAGCGCCTTTTAAGAACATTCTCAATGAGATGTATGCGAGAGATATATCCAAAAAGGTACGCTCATCTCACCGCTTGCGAGGCAACGCCGGGGAGCCATTGTCACAGCCGCCGTATGGGTATATGAAAAGTCCCGAAAACAAGAAGAAGTGGATCATCGACCCGGAGGCGGTAGCCATTGTCAAAGATGTTTTCAAAATGGCATTGGAGGGCAAGGGAGCGGAAACGATAGCTCGCATTTTACAGGAGCGTAAGGTGCTTGTTCCGATGGCATACTGGCAGAGCAAAGGACTGCCGAGAGGAGGTAAGAAAACCCAGCCGAACCCGTACCGATGGTGCAAGACCACTGTGCAGAAGATTTTGACCCAGCAGGAATACTGCGGCGACGTCATTAACTTCAAAACCTACTCCAAGTCCTTCAAGAACAAGGCGAGGCTGGAAAACGCCCCGGAAAACTGGGCGGTGTTCAAAGACATTCACGAGCCGATCATCCAGCGGGCGGACTTTGAAACGGTGCAAAAGCGGATCGCAAAAACGAAACGCCGAGCACCCAAGCCGGAGAACGGAGCAAAAAGCATCTTCTGCGACCTGCTGTTCTGCGGAGACTGCCACAAAAAACTACGGTATCACACCAACACGATCAACAAGGACATTCATTATTTTGTGTGCGCCAACAATGCCGTGGACTACCGTGGAAGTTGTCCCGGACGGCACTATATCCGGGCGGACGCCGTCGAACAGGTGGTGACGCTGGAGCTTCGCCGCATGGCGGAGATGCTGCGCCGGGACGAAGGCGCTTTTGCCGAACTGCTTGCCCAAAAGAGCAACAAGGAACTGCTCAAAGAGCAGAAGCGAAACGAAGCGGAACTGCAAAAGGCAATCGCCCGAAACGAGACCGTCGCCAACCTCTATGAGAAGCTCTACGAGGACAACGCCACGGGCAAGGTCAGCGATGAGTGGTTCATGCAGCTGAGCCATAAGTATGAGGCAGAGCGGTTGGAGCTAAAGACCAAAATTTCCGCTTTGCGAAGGAAGTTAGCGGAAACGGGGCAACAGAAGCAGGAACGGGAAGGCTTTATCGAAGCCGTGCGGCAGTTCATGAGGATGGAGCATCTAACAGCGCCGCTGTTGCGAGAACTCATCGACCACATTGACGTGTTTGAGACGGAAGGCAAAGGCAAAAGCCGCACCCAGCGAATTTTGATCTACTACCGCTTTGTGGGATATATCGAAATGCCGGCTGCGCCGCCGAGGGAAAACTACACCGCTGACACCCGCAAGGGCGTCGCCGTTTCGTACCTGACCGACCGGCAGACGGCATAAAAAACGAGCAGACATCCGCCTGCTCAACCATAGGCAAAAAGAAATCGAGCGTTCATAAAGTGAAATCCCTTATGAACACTCGATATGGTGCCGCTGACCGGACTTGAACCGGTACGATATCGCTATCGAGGGATTTTAAGTCCCTTGTGTCTGCCTATTCCACCACAGCGGCATATTTATCATAATACTATATTTACCCGATTTTGTCAAGTAAAAAATATCGTGGCTTCAAAACCCGCGCCGACGGCAGCGCCGCAAGTTATTTCCAAAGAAAAAGAACGGCGTGAACCGTTCTTTTCGGCAGCTATTATAAAGTATTTTGCGACGATTCGATAAAGGAATATATAATCACGAAGCCGAATTGCGATTTTTCATTTCGCACAAACAAAGTTTCGCATTCCTCGGTATACTCGCCCGAATCGTGTGAGGAAATCGTAACGTTTGTCTTTACGGTGAAACTGCCGTCCTCGTTTTCGGTAACGGACGCGATTTTGTGAACGTAGGTCGAATAGCCGCGCGGAATGATATATACGAAGCCGTCCTCCCTGTCAAAATCGGAATTTATCTTGGAATAATCATCAACGGTTATCCCATACATATTAAAGATATAATCGGAAACGTAACGCTCGGCGATAAAGGAAGAATCCTCGCTCTCGCGCAGATTTATAAGCGCGGGCATCGAATCGTTTACGATAGCCTCAACCGAATTAAACGCTTCGTTATAAACGTAATTGTGATTAAGCATATTCAAAAAGCGCGCCTCGTACACCTCGCGGTAATCGGGAGAAGCGGATGTTGAATTTGCAACGGTTATTACTCCGTTATCCGCGTTATTCAAATCGGCGGATTTTACGGAATTTTTACCGTAATCTGCCGAAACGGCGGGAACATTTACCATAGAAAGCAATACCGTAACCAACAAAAGCGCCAACACCTTTGTTACCGTATATTTCATAAATATTCCCTCCTTAAATTCACTTTACTATATTATACACTATAATCGCGTAAAAAAGCAGAGACAATTCGGTAACAAATAATATCAAAAATGTAATTTTTCGCGATTTTTTCCGATTAAAAAATTACAATTTGTAATCAAATTATTAAAAAAATTCGCCGAAATCGACGATAAAATGCGTTTTATGACTTTTTTATAAAAAAATTTTTTTAATTTTATAATTGTTGGTTGTATTTACTAATAAAGTATGTTATAATGGCTTTGATAGGTCAAATTCATAATTTGGCGGTAAATTTCGGGCGTAAATTTGCCCGAAATACTTAAATTTATCAAGTAATTCTCTGAAGGAGTGTTCAAAAATGAAACAGTATCCCACAAATTCGATCCGCAACATTGCGTTATTAGGTCATGGCAGCTCGGGCAAGACCACACTTGCCGACGCCATGCTGTATTACGCGGGCGCAACCGACCGTATAGGTAAGACGGGCGACGGTACGACCGTTATGGATTTTGACGCGGAGGAAAAGAAACGTAAAATCTCAATTTCGACCTCCGTTTATTCTGCCGAAATCGGCAATATAAAGCTTAATATAATAGACGCGCCGGGATTATTCGATTTTGCGGGCGGCATTTGCGAGGCCTTGGCGGCGGCGGACAGCGCGCTGATTTCAATTTCCGGCAAATCCGGTTTAACCGTAGGCGCCAAGCAGGCTTACGATAAAGCGCGGGCATTAGACAAAAGCGTTGCCTTCTTTGTCGGCAAGCTTGACTCCTCACATGCGCATTTTTACAGGGTTCTGTCTGCCTTAGCCGCAAATTACGGCGCGGTGATATGCCCCGTTATCGTTCCTTACGTCGAAAACGACGAGGTAAAGTGCTACATTAATCTTATAGAAAATAAAGCGTATGCCTGCAGCGGCTTGGAGCTTAAGGAAATGCGTATGCCCGTAAGTCAGGAGCTCGACAACATGAGAAGCATGTTGCTTGAAGCGGTGGCGTCGACCGACGAGGGATTGATGGAAAAATATTTTTCGGGTGAAGAATTTACACCCGACGAATTGATATCCGGACTTTCGATAGGGGTTAAAAGCGGCGACATATGCCCCGTTTATTGCGGCGTTCAGCAAAACGGCGACGCGATACCCCTGATGGTCGACAATCTGTTGAAGGTTATGCCCTCTCCCGCCGATTGCAAATTTAAAAACGATAAGGGCGAAGAGCTCGAATATAACCCCGGCGGCAACCCCGCGCTTGCGGTATTTAAGACGATAGCGGATCCGTTTGTCGGAAAGCTTTCCTACTTTAAGGTATTAAGCGGTAAAATTTCGAACGATACGAAGCTTATTAACAGCCGTACCGGAAACGAAGAAAAAATTTCGAAGGTTATGTGGCTCAAAGCCGCCAAGCAGGAGGACGCAGATTACATCGGCGCCGGCGATATCGGCGCGGTGTCAAAGCTCGGCAAGGTTATCACAGGCGATACGCTTTCCGCAAAAGGCGACCTCACCGCAGCGAAGATCGACTTCCCCGCTCCGAGCCTTTCGGTTGCCGTTTACCCCAAAGCCAAGGGCGACGAGGAAAAAATCACCTCTGCGTTCAACCGTTTGGCGGAAGAGGATTATACGATTAAAATTTACAACAACAACGAAACGCACGAACAAATACTCGAAGCTATGGGCGAACAGCACATCGACGTGATCGTTTCCAAGCTCAAAGCGAAATTTGGCGCCGAGGTCGAGCTCAAACAGCCGAAAATCGCCTACCGCGAGACCATCCGCAAATCGGTATCCGTACAGGGCAGACATAAAAAGCAGTCCGGCGGACATGGACAGTTCGGCGACGTTTGGATAAGGTTCGAACCCTGCGACAGCGAAGAATTGGTATTTGAGGATGAAGTATTCGGCGGTTCGGTTCCGAAAAACTTCTTCCCCGCGGTTGAAAAAGGATTGCGCGAATGTACCGCAAAGGGCGTACTCGCAGGCTATCCGGTAGTGGGCTTAAAAGCGGTTTTGTACGACGGCTCCTATCACCCGGTAGACTCGTCGGAAATGGCGTTTAAAATGGCCGCCGCCATCGCCTTTAAGGACGGCATACCGCAGGCCGCTCCCGTACTGCTCGAGCCTATAGGAACCTTAAAGGTTTTGGTACCGGACGAAATGCTCGGCGACGTTATAGGAGATATCAATAAGCGCCGCGGCAGAATAATTGGCATGAACCCCGCCGAAAACAAAATGCAGGAGGTAATCGGCGAAGTGCCGATAGGCGAAATGTCCGACTTCTCCACCGCGATGCGTTCCATTACACAGGGCGTTGCCACCTTTACTCTGGAAATCGCTCGCTACGAAGAGGTTCCGCAAAATATAGCCCAAAAAATTATAGACGCCGCAAAACAGCAATAACCGAAAACTCAATATGTTATAAAAAGGTCACCCGCAAACAGCCGGTGACCTTTTAATTAAGCTTGAATTGTACGATTAATTACCATGCGCTTCAAATCATCCGAAAGGGCGTTGAAGTATTCCGAATAACCACCCACCCTTACTATGAGGTTTTTATGATGCTCCGGATTTTTATAGGCGTCCTCAAGCATTTCACGTGAAATACAGGTAATTTGCATTTGTATTCCGCCGCGGCTCATGTAACCCAATATCAACGCTTTTAAAACTTCGTCTTTAAAATCGGGGTTGATATTAAAATTAAGTACCGGAACGCCTATTGCCCGCTTTAAATCAAGCGAGGTCACGCTGTTTAAGAGCGCGGTAGGTCCTTTGACGTCCTTTCCGAAAATTGCGGCGAGCGAATCGCAAAGGGGCGCTCCCGCTTCCCTGCCGTCGGGCGTGGCGCCTATGTTTTTTCCGGCGTCCGCCTGCGACTGGAACTGTATCGACGCCGGGATAAAGCCGCCGCCCGAATACGGAACCTTATCGTCAAGCATAGCGAAAATTTCGGTTGAAAGGCGATTGGAAAAAGTGTTTGCATCGTCGTTATCGGTACCGAAGGCGATTTTATGACCCTTCGCTTTGTTTAAAAATTCTTTGTCGACGGTTTTTAAGCCGTTTATAAGCTCGTCCGCCGTAAGAGCTTTGTCTTCGAATATAAAATCTCTTATAACCAGCAAAGAGTCTATTACGTTTATCATTCCGGCAAAATTGATAATACTCCACCTGTAACGGGCGCCGCCGTTATTATAATCGAGACCTTTATCTATGCAGTCGTCAATCAACAAGGTGCGCATCGGCAAAGGATTGTATAATGCGCGGTTTTTCTGCGAATTTGATATTTCGCGGGTTACCGTGTCGACAACCGCTTGTACGTTATTTATATAGGATTTGTAAAATTCTTCGAACGAGCGGCAGAATTTAAGCGAAGAATATATCGTTTGTTCCAATATGAGCAGCAGATTTATTCCCGCGTCAAGCGAGCCGACGCTTGAAAGTCCCGCGATCATAGCTTCGGTACATCCGCCGCCGCAGAATTTTTTTAAATTATCGGCGGAAATCTCGGGAAATTTGCTCTTGAGTCCGCCGAGCAACGCCTCCGGATTATAAAAAGCCGGCTGACCGTTTGTCGAGCGAATAACCTCAAACGCCTTTTGCCATATTTCGTCGGGCGTATTTTTATCGACAAAAAGCTCGATCATAGGGCGCCTCTTACCCTTTGATGCTTCGAGGCACTGCAGGGTAAGCGGATTGTAATCGGTATGGAGCGACATTGAATATCCGCAGCATACGTCTAAATTATCGTATAAATTTTTTAAATATTCGACGATATTTTCACCCTTATAATACGGAAGCAATACCGACGCCAAAGGACCTAAATTATCGCAATTATCAAGATACAATATAAAATTAAGGGCAATAACGGCCTCGTATATATTCTCTGCCGGAAACATCGGTACTTTTTTAAGCGCGTTTATTAAAACGGAATTTGCACCCGCCGATTCGAGAAAGGATACGCATCTGTTTATATAGGCTTCAATTCCCTTTACCAAATGCAGTAAGCCGTCACGCATATCGACGTCGGATATTTTTTCGATGCGCGGTATATAGGAGCTTAAGCCCTCTTTTAAAATACGCTCGTAATTCGGCATTGAATGCATATACATGTTGCCGGCTACGCTGTGCTCGGCGGGCACGGTGGTTTTGTATTTGTCAAAAACCTCAAGATATTTATTTACAAGCTCCCTGTTTTCATCGGTTACGGCGGAATAATTTACGCCGAAGCCGAACATGTAATGCGGATTTAAAGCCCCGTTAAAGGGTTGTACTCCAGACGGGTATAAAAGCTCGCCGTTATATGGCGCAAGCTCACAATTTTCATAAAATCTTCGAAGCCCCAAAGCCTTTCTGTAAAAAAGACTTCTTTCAGGTTCCTCAAAAGCGCCCGCGGCGCCGAATTCGCCTATATTCAAAAATTGCTCCGACAAATTCATAAAATCACCTCTTATTGCTATTTTAGCATATAATTTTCATAATACTATTGAAATACCATAACTTTATATGGTAAAATCATAACCAAAGGAGATGATATTTTGAACTACGCGATTGTTTCGGGCGGAGAAAATCCGATACTTAACATATATAATATAGGATTTTCCGATGATAAAAATATAACTAAATTCGGTCCCGCAAAGCGCGATCAATATATTATACACTACGTTTTGGCGGGAAAAGGCTATTTTAACGGAAACGAAGTCAAAGCAAACCAAGGCTTTTTGATAACGCCGGAGCTTTTGCATGAATATATTTATGACGAAGCCGAGCCTTGGACTTATTTGTGGATAATATCGCACGACAAAAGAATGAAGGATATTTTTAAATATTTAAACGCCGATGAAAAAACGCTGATTTTCAATTTCAACTTTGCAAAGAAGCTTACCGAAATCGGGCTGTCTTTAAAAAACAAAAAAATCATTTTACCCTCTCTCGAAATATTAAATATATTTATCGATATAATCGCGCCGCACTTTGAGGCAGAAGAGAGCAAAAGCGCCGAATTAAACAAAGAAACATATTTAAAATTCAGCGAAAACTATATTTATTCGAATATTTCGAGCGCTTTGACCGTCAGGGAGCTTACAAAGCTGTTGGGCGTCAGTCAGTCGTACTTATATCGCATATTTAAGGAAAAGCACGGAATTTCGACCAAACGGTTTATCTCGGAAGTCAAAATAAAAAAAGCGAAGGATTTGCTTAAAACGACCGGGCTTACCGTATCGCAAATCGCGGCGTCGGTAGGCTTTGACGACGTATTGGCTTTTTCGAAATTCTTTTCAAAAGAAACCGGTTTTTCGCCTACAAGCTACCGCAAATAAAGGTATTTACATTTAAGCGGTTTTATGGTTTAATAAAATATACGGTTTTATCCCAAAACGCCGAAATAATAAAAGTTTACCGTATATTAAAATTGTCAATCGGATGATATAATCTCTATGCCGGGTGTTGCGTCGGCATTGTCCGTTCAAGGAGGAATTTGATGCCCTCAGCCGAAAAAAGCGGTAAAATACCTCTTATTCAAAATATAAATACATATAAAACTCTTTACAGCGACGACGCCATTATTTCTCCCGACGATAAAGGCGGCAGGGTTATAATCGGTATTGTAACGGAAGGCAGCGGCTATTTAAAAATAATTAATTATACGGTGGAGTGCAGCGTCGGCGACGTTTATATTATAAAAAGCGACATGCCGCACAGTTATTTTGCAAAAAGTGCGGTTTTGTTTCCGACGGTCATGACTCTCGAATTTGAACCGAAGTATTTTTTCGCACCGCCGTTTTCGGATCCGAAAAGCGCCGATTATTGCTACGGAATTTTCGGCAACGAAACGCCCGTTTCCTTTGCGATACTCAATTCCAATTCGTTAGATGAAATTATCGAAGAATACGGCAAAATAAGCCTCGAATTGCAAAGCGACAGACTTTACACTTCGGAGACTCTGCGCGCGTATTTATCGATTTTCGTTATAACCGTCGCAAGGTATCTTAATTTGGAAAATACGGTTTTCAAGCCGGTGCAGTCAAAATATTGGATGACCGTTTCCGCCGCAATGCGCGAAATTTTCGAAAACTACTCGGACAACCGCTTAACGCTCGAGTCGATTGCGGATAAGCTTTACATCAGCAAATCGCATTTAAGCCGCCTTTTTCAAACCGTTGTGGGCAAAACCTTTTTGGAATACGTACGCAGCGTAAGACTTAACAACGCCTGCAATCTGCTCGTAAAAACCGACTTGACCAACGAAGAAATAGTGGAAAAATGCGGATTTAAGGATATACCCACCTTTTACCGAGCTTTTAAAGCCTATACGGGTACCACGCCGCATTCTTACCGCGCCGCGCAGAATAAACGCCGATACGCCGCAGAGCATGACGATATATTAAACGCAATATCCGACGCTATTGAAAAAGGGATGATAAACAAAGTCGCCTCGCTTGTCGAAAAAGCGATTTCCTTAAATATTTCGCCCGGTATAATTTTAAACGACGGCCTGCTTAAGGGCATGAATTTTGTTGGCGACCGGTTCCGAAAAAACGAGCTGTATCTGCCGAGCGTGCTTTTATCGGCAAGAGCGATAAACGTCGGTATGGAAATGTTAAAGCCCGATTTGGAAAAATGTGAAATTAAAACGACGGGCAGAGTATGCATAGGCACGGTTAAGGGAGATCTTCACGATATAGGCAAAAATCTCGTTAAAATCATGATGGAAAGCAAGGGTATCGAGGTTATCGATTTGGGTATTGACGTCGCGACTCAAGCTTTTATCGACACAGCCGTCAAAGCGGATTGTAAAATGATATGCTGTTCGGCGCTGCTTACGACTACCATGGGCGGCATGAAGGATATTGTGGAAGCCGCGAAAAAAGCGGGTATACGCGATAAAGTCAAGATCATGGTAGGCGGCGCTCCGCTCTCTCAGGAATTTTGCGACGAAATAGCCGCTGATTTCTATACGCCGGACGCCGCGACCGCCGCCGCGGTTGCCGCCGAATATCTGGAGACGATAAAATGAATAAGTATTTTCAAAAGGACGAAATTTTTCAATACAAAATAACCGATACAAGCGTTATTCCCTTTTCCGCCGCCGTTACCGAAGCCTGCGAAAGAAATCTTTGCGGTAGATACGGCAAATGCTGGACCTGCCCGCCGGGCGTGGGCGAGCGCGAAGCACTCGAAAAAAAGATCAAAAGCTATAAAACCGCCGTAGTTTTCACCTCAAAGCATGAGCTTGAAGACTCGTTTGATTTTGAAGGAATGATAAGCGCAGCGAAAAAAAGCGAAAATACGCTTTTGCAAATTATGGAGGAGCTAAAGCGCGACAATATGGATTTTATGGCGTTGGGATGCGAGGGGTGCAATATTTGCGAAAAATGCACCTATCCGGACTCTCCCTGCCGTTTTCCCGAAAAAGCCACCCCGTCGGTCGAAGCCTGCGGAATTAACGTGGTCGAGCTTTCGCGCAAGCTTAATATAAATTACAATAACGGTCCCGATACCGTTACATATTTTTGTATTGTTTTATTGAGGTGAAAAAAATGAAAGCAAAAGCAAAGCTTATTCTCGAAAACAAATCCAAAACCGTACCGATACTGTCATTTCCATCGACGCAGCTTTTGGGAATTACCGTAAAGGAGCTTATTTCTTCCCCGAAAATGCAGGCAGATGGCATGAAAGCGATAACCGAAAGATGCGATATAGGCGCGTCGCTCAATATGATGGATCTGTCGGTCGAAGCCGAGTGCTTTGGCGCCGAAATTCGATTTTCCGACCGTGAAATTCCTACCGTCGAAAAAGGCTGTATTTCCGATATCGCCGACGCCGAAAGTATAACGGTACCGCATGTGGGCGCCGGCAGAACGGGATATTATATCGAAGGGGTTAAGCTTGCCAAGGAACAAATTAAGGATATACCCGTTTTCTGCGGGGTGATAGGCCCCTACTCCTTAGCCGGCAGACTTTTTGATATGACCGAGCTTATGATGGAATGCTACGACAGCCCGGACGAAGTAAAAGCCTTGCTGAATAAAGCCACTCGGTTTATAACCGAATATATCAAAGCCTTTAAGGCGGTTAAAGCCGACGGCGTTATTATAGCGGAGCCCGCGGCGGGCTTACTGTCACCCGCGCTTGCAAAAGAATTTTCGACGCCTTTTGTAAAGCAAATTATCGACGAAGTAAACGACGGGGATTTTGTTATTTGCTATCACAACTGCGGCGGCGCTGTAGTAAATCAGGCAAGCGACATCGCCTCGCTTAACGCCGATATTTACCATTTCGGCAACGCAATTGCTTTAAAGGATATTATTCCGCTTATGCCCAAAACTTCGATTGTAATGGGCAACGTCGATCCCGTGCTTTTCAGAAGCGGCACTCCCGAGGATATAAGAGCAAGTACAAAAAAGGTGTTCGATGAATGCGGCAAATTTGAAAACTTTATGATTTCCTCCGGCTGTGATATTCCCGCGGAGGCAAAGTGGGAAAATATAGACGCTTATTTCGAAACCGTAAAGCGGATTTATGCTTAAGGGGTGTATTGCATGACCGAACGCGAGAGATTTATCAAGGCGCTTCGCCGTGAACCGATCGAGGGGCACTGCCCCACCTTTGAGCTGGTGTTTTTTCTTACGCTTGAAGCCATAGGCAAAATACACGTAAGCCAGCAAAGCTTTTCACAATGGGATCAGATGAGCAAAGCCGAGCAGAAAATGCATTTCGATTATATAGCGGATATGTATATCGAAACTGCCGAAAAATATAATCACAGCGCAATATTTGTCCACCAAAATCCCGACGGTTTTGAAAATATTGTCCGTATTCTCGAGACCATACGCGAAAAATCAGGCGATAAGTATTTTATTATGATGCACGGCGATTCTACCTTTGATATACCGAATGGCAATACCATGCTGGATTTTTCCGTAAGAATGTACGAGGACGTCGAGGGCCTTAAAAAGGAGGCCGAAGCAAGGCTTAACGAAAAGCTTGAATTTGCCGAACAAATTTCAAAATACAACGGTCTGTTGGATGGCTTCGCGCTCTGCTCCGATTATTGCTTCAACGTAAATCCCTTCTTTTCCCCCGCTTCGTTTTCGGAATTAATAGCGCCTTATCTGCAAAGACTTATTAAGGGTTATCGCGATTTGAATTTTTATTCCATAAAGCATTCTGACGGTAATATAATGCCCATACTCGACCAGATTGTCGAGTGCCGCCCCGACGCCGTTCATTCGCTTGATCCCCAGGGCGGTATCGATTTAGGCGAGGTCAAGCGCCTGTACGGCGATAAAGTCGCCCTTTGCGGCAATGTAAACTGCGGACTGCTGCAAACCGGTACCGAGCAAGAAGTAATCGACGACGTAAGACGTTCCTTAAGGCAGGGCATGGAAGGCTGGGGATATATTTTCTGTACCTCCAACTGCGCTTATACCGGACTTTCACTCGAAAGATACGAGCTTATGAACCGTATTTGGCGAGAAGAAGGAATTTACAAAAAATCGCTTTGAAACAAAAGCGCAAAAAGGTGTATCACATGAAGAAAATCGCTTATTTTATTGTTTTGATCTGCATAACCTTCCTTGTGTCTGCGTGCAGCGGCACAACCGACGATAAGGCAAATTCCAAGCCTGCGCAATCCGCTTCCGGTACGAGCGGCGAAACCGTGACCGCCGATATAACCTTCGGCGAATTTTCCTACAAAGAGGATTCGCAAAAATACAAGTCCGGCGATGACGGGGTTGTTGATTGGGGGCTTGAAAATACCGAAAAACGCGAAATAAAGGACGGTTACGACGCCGTATCGATTGCCGAAAACGAAATCAAGGTAATATACGACCGCGTTTCGGCGGATTTTGACAAAGAAGCGCAGGTTTGGCGAATTAAATTTTCACTCGCCGGTTACGAAAGCGGCGCACAGACCGTCTATCTCGATAAAGACGGCAAAACCATTATGTATTTGTGGGGAATAAAATAAAAGCCCGCCTTTTCAAGCGTCCGGCGGCGATATCCCCTTTCCTCTTAATATTGCAAAAAATGCGCCCCGAAGGCACAAGTAAAGTGACCTTTGAGGCGCATTTTTGTATTCTGTTATAATTTTATCATGCTTATTATCCAATAAATAATGCCGTAAATAACGCTTGCCGCCGTGCCGTATACTATAACCGGGCCCGCTATTGTAAACATTTTGGCGCCGAGACCTAAAACCCAGCCCTCGCTTTTAAATTCTATCGCGGGCGACACCACCGCGTTGGCAAAACCGGTTATGGGCACCAGGGTACCGGCGCCGGCGCGTTTTGCGATTTTATCGAATAATTTTAAGCCCGTGAGAACCGCCGCTATAAAAATAAGGGTTATCGGGACCGCCATTCTTACCTGTTTTTCGGACAGTCCGAGGCAAGAATAAAGCTCGGTAAACAACTGTCCTATAACGCAGATGAAACCGCCTACGCAGTACGCCCATATAAAATCCTTGATTTTGGAGGACGGCGGCGAAAGCTTTTTGATTATTTCGCCGTACTCTTTGTTATCCATTTGCAAAAAAACCACTCCCTTTAAGGATATTATAAGCCTTAGGGAGCGGTTTATACTTTGATTTAATCGAATTAAATTTCAAAAATTTCTATTTCTTCGATAATTACGTCGTCGACGGGTTTATCGCCGGCTCCTACCTTGACGCCCGCGATTTTATCGACGACCTCCAAGCCTTCGTAAACCTGACCGAAAACGGTATGACGAAAATCGAGCCACGGCGTACCGCCGAGTCGCTTGTATGCGTTGACCGCCTCTTCGGGAAACGCGTCGGGCATATCTTCCATTTGATTTATCAAATGCCCGGGAACCGATTTTGCCTGCACGATAAAGAATTGACTGCCGTTTGTATTTGGGCCCGCGTTAGCCATCGAGAGGGCTCCGCGAATATTGTGAAGCGAAGGAGAAAATTCGTCCTCAAAGCTTCTTCCCCATATCGACTCGCCGCCCCTTCCCGTACCGGTGGGATCGCCGCCCTAAATCATAAAATCCTTGATTACGCGGTGAAAAATCAAACCGTTGTAATATCCCGCTTTCGCGTGGGTTATAAAATTCTCGCAAGCCTTGGGCGCTTCCGCTTTAAAAAGCTTAATTTTAATTTCACCCATATTTGTTTTTACGACCGCCGCCGTATCGCCCGAAGCGGGCGCAGACAATTGATATTCCGACATGTTTTACCTCCAAAGACCGGTCAATGCAATAATTATTATAAGCAATAAAATTTGTACAATCATTATTACGGGTATGCCTACCATGAATTTCTCTTTCTGCGTTTTGTGGCGGATTATTTTCATGGTAACGTACATTCCCAAGGAACCGCCGAGCAAACAGTAAAGAAACAAATTTTTTTCGCTTACCCGCCAGCCGTGAGTTATGGCGCGATGCTTGTCAAAACAGCATACTATCGCCGCAATAACATTGATAACAATTAAATACAGAACCAAATAAATCATTGAATTTCCCGTTTTTTCTTTTTCCTTTTATTTTTGATTATACAATATTTAAACCGCTTTTTCAATCTGTTTTTTAAGTTTATTTATTATTTTTTTCTCCAATCGCGATATATACGACTGTGAGATCCCGAGAGTGTCGGCTACTTCCTTTTGGGTGTACTCGTCATATCCGTTCATACCGAAGCGCATTTCCATAATCTGCTTTTCTCTTACGGGCAAAAGTGCCACGAAAGAATTGAGTTGAAATTTTTCGTCCTCGGTTTCGACGTTTCTGCCGACTTCGTCGCCGTCGCTTCCGAGCACGTCGGAAAGCAGAAGCTCGTTGCCGTCCCAATCGATATTAAGCGGTTCGTCGATGGAAATTTCGTTTTTGAGCGAAACGGTTTTTCGCAAATGCATCAATATTTCGTTTTCGATACAGCGAGAGGCGTAAGTGGCAAGCTTTATGTTGCGGTCGACGCAAAAGGTATTTACCGCCTTTATGAGCCCTATCGTACCGATTGAAATCAAATCCTCGATATTCACGCCCGAAGCGTCAAATTTTTTGGCGATATAGACCACAAGCCTTAAATTGTGAACGATAAGCTTATTGCGAGACGCCTGCGTGTTTTCCTTAAGCAGATCCTGCTCCTCGGCGGCGGTAAGCGGTTCCGGTAAGGTTTCGGGGCCGTTTATGTAAAAAACCGATTTTAAAAATCCCGCTTTGTATAACAGCTTATATAATAAATTTGATAATTTCATGAGATTACCTCTATTCTAATATTTTCGGATTGACTATAGCGTTAAAACCGTCGCTTAAGGGCGTATTTGAAGCGGCGATTACGGGCTTTTGCAAAATCAAGGTTTTATCACCGTTTTTAACCGTTCCGCTGTCACAGCGGTACCCTTCAAGCAGTGAGTATCCCGACACCGTATTAAAGGGAATTGCCCGATATCTCGTCTGTTTTTCGGTATCATCGGCGTCGAAAAGCGCGTTTACCGCCGATTTATCCGCAATAATTATTTCGGATTTTCCGAAAATATCGCTTACCGAATTGCCGGTATCTACTATTGCCCTTAAATTTGCGGTTTTTTCACCCGCCGTAAGCGTAATTTCACATTCCGCGGCATAACGCGCCTCTTTGCCGAATATTTTTATGAGGAGCGAAAAAAGCAAATACGCCGCGACGGTGCTTATTACCAAAACCGTGGGCGAGATGTTAAAATACACTACCGAATTGTTGATTATCATCCCGTCCGGCTTTAATATATGCCATATCGCTATCATAATTCCGGCATATCCGCAGGTGACCGACAACAAAACCGACGCTGATTTTATATAGAGCTTTAACGATTTTATCCCGAAAGCGATAAGCGTCATAAGCATGCAGATTACCGTTTTATAAATAAATTCAATAAATACGGGAACCTGCGGCAAATATATGTACAAAGCCGAAACCGCTCCCGCAAGAGCGGCGAGGACTATTCGTAAAGTCCTTACCTTGCGGTGTAAAAGCCCCGAAGCCGCAAGCAATAAAAAATAATTTACGATTAAATTAAGCACAATTAAAATATCCGCATATACCACCAAAGCAATCAATCCTTTTATTATATTATAACTTTATTTATTTAAGGATTTTGTCGATATGCAAGATAAAAAAAGAGCACTTAACCGATAAAAAAATCGAATTTAAGCGCTCGTGATATATTGGGTTTTAAAATCTGCGTTATTCTTTTTTTATTATAAAGGCAAAGTCCACATAACCGTTGCCGTATTCGAAGGAAAGCTTATTTAAAGCGTCGGAATAAGCGATGGTCGTATTTTGGAACATAACGGGCATAATGTTATTTGATTTTAAGAGCTTTGTCTGAATGGAATTTAAGGATTCGTTGTTGTAATCGATGCCGAAATTTTTAAGATACTCCGCCTTTCTGCCGCTTTCCGCCTTGATCGGGAAAAAGGACATGGAATAGTCGGGATTTGTAAGCTGCTCAATAAGCAGCTCGGGCTTGGTTACCGATTCGATATTGACAAAAGCCGAAAGATTGCTCTGCCAATGACCAACAATATCGGTTATGACGTTTTTGGAATACCCGTCGTCATAATAATAAAGCAGGGCGTCGGGCGGGAATTTTGAGTTTTCGAAGTTTTCCGCCTCTTTAAAATAAAGAGTTTTCGCCGCGGAAGGATCGTATGCCGGCATTCCCGAAAGCTTGCTTTCCGAAGAATTTAAAATACCCGGAAAAATCGAGGTGGCGGGCGAACAACCCTCCGGCATATCGTCCGAATATACTTCGCTTCCGACAAGCATCATAAGCGATTTTCGGACATCCTGCGGAAATTCGTTCCCTACGGTCAGCACCCAGCAGATATTTTCAAATTCCTTAAGCTTGAGACCTGCGGACTCGGCTTGCGTTTTTTGCGCCGATTCGATAAACGCCATATCTACGCTGTTTTTCTTAAGCTTGACCAAAGCCGACTCCTCGTCGTCGCAGGTCAGAAAAACCGCGGCGTTATTCGCCGGTATATTTCCCGCATAATCGCCGTTTTTATAAAGCCGTATTCCGAAAGAATCCTTGCGCCAGCGCGTAAGCTTATAACTGCCGTTTGATAAAATATTTTCGGCGGACAGTCCGTATTTTCCGCCGGATTCGGTGAAAAATTCCTTATTGCATGGCATAGCGACGCTTGTAGTCAGAGTATCCTCAAACTCCGAATCGGCTTTACTGAGGGTAATCGTAAGGGTTTTGTCGGCGACCGCCTTTACCCCGAGAGTATCCACCTTTGCCTTGCCGTTGTAAATTTGCTTCGCGCCCTTTACCGAAAAGAGGCGGGAGACAAACGGCGCTTTCGTTTCGGGCGACACCGCCCTTTTAAAAGCAAACTCGTAATCGTACGCCGTAAGGTCCTCCCCGCTGCTCCATTTTGCGTCATCGCGAATTTTAAAGGTATAGGTAAGCCCGTCAAGGTCGTAGCTTGCCGCGGCGCCACAGGCTATATTACCGTCGGCGTCCTTGCGAAGCAGGCCCTCGAAAATATTTTTAATTATTATAAGCTCCGAATCGGTGCTCGCAATTTGCGGGTCGAGAATAGTCGGCGCCTCCGGCAATTCAAAATATATGTAAGCGTCCTGCGTACTCCCACAGCCGCTTGCAAGCAGTGAAAGCAGGGCGCAAAGAATAATCGCGGCAATTCTTTTAATCATAAGCATTCCTTTCAAAAACGATTTATAAGCCGAAAGAGGTAAGATTTTTTGGCTTTTTAAAATATTATAAACCATTTTTGTCGAAATTTCAACTTTTAAGGCATAAAAAAACCGCCCCCTTTTACGGAGCGGCAGAATTTGAAAATTAATCGTTTACGTAAGGAAGAATAGCCATCTGTCTTGCACGCTTGATAGCTACGGTAAGCTCGCGCTGATGAGCGGCGCATGTACCGGTTGCACGGCGGGGAAGAATTTTCGCACGCTCGGAAATGAACTTGCGAAGACGGGCAACGTCCTTGTAATCAATACACTCTGTATGGTCAACGCAGAAATGGCAAACCTTTTTTCTGCGCTTTTTGTTCATAGGTCTGTCGGTTTTTTCGTAACTCACTGTAAAACCCTCCTTTTAAATAATCAGAACGGCAAATCGTCGTCCGTGGCATCGCCCAAATCGGCGAAATCGTTTGCGTCGGCATTGCTGTAAGAAACGGGAGTCGCGTCCGAAGAAGCGGTATCCTTCTTAGACTCAACAAACTGCGCGCTGTTTACTACTACTTCAAAAGCGGTACGGTTATTACCGTTTTTATCCTGATATTTGCGGGTCTGGATAGAACCCTCGATACCTATAAGGTTACCCTTTTTGAAGTATTTTGTGATAAATTCCGCGTTGGAACGCCAAGCGACGATATTTATAAAATCGGTCTGACGCTCCTCACCGGAACGGTAACGGCGGTCTACTGCAATGGAGAAAGATGTAACCGGTATCCCGTTAGGTGTGGTTTTAAGCTCCGGGTCGGCGGTAAGTCGACCTGTTAAAACAACTAAATTAAACATATTTTACCTCCATTACTTTTTGATTACGATAGCGCGCAAAACGCCGTCGGTAATCTTTGCGATACGTTCGAGCTCTGCCGGGAACTGCGCTTCGCTTTCGAAATTAAAGAAAACGTAGTAACCCTCGGTCTCGTCATTGATGGGATAAGCAAGGCGACGCTTGCCCCAATCATCAATGCTTTCAATAGTACCGTTTTTGGCGATAAGGTCGTTGATCTTTTCCTTGAGCGCGGCGGTAGCCTCTTCGCTCTCGGCTACGGAAAAAATAACGCCTGCCTCATACTTAGCGGTCATTTACTTTGCACCTCCTTATGGACATTTGGCCCTGTTTTCACAGAGCAAGGAGCTAAAAAAACAATATTTTTCCTTTTAGCAGTCATCATTATATCAATAAAATCCCGTATTGTCAATAAAATTATTGATTTTTTTAAAAAAATATATATAATTAATAGTATACTTATTGCGGAAGGATTTTTATTTATGCTGTTAACCGTTGATATCGGGAATACCAATATTACCCTGGGCGTTTATGAACAAAACGTTTTGAAGCTTACCGCGCGGATTGCCACCGACAGTAAGCATACCGACGATCAATACGCCTACGAACTCAAAAACGTACTTGAGCTTTACGGTATCGATCCCGAGCAAATAGAGGACGCCGTAATTTCTTCGGTAGTGCCGCTCGTGGGAAAAAGCGTCTGCAACGCCGTCTCTAAGCTCTGCGATATAGTACCCCTTATGTTGGGACCGGGCGTCAAGACGGGGCTTAACATCAAAATAGACAATCCCGCGCAGCTGGGCGCCGACCTTGTCGCAGCGGCAGTCGGCGCAATCGACGAGTATACAATGCCCTGCATCATAATCGATATGGGTACGGCGTCAACCATAAGCGTGCTTGACCGCAACGGCGTTTTTTTGGGCGGCGCTATAGCGGCAGGCGTTAATCTCACCCTTAAAGCGCTTTCCGAAAATACCGCGCAGCTGACGTCGGTTCAAATAGAAACCCCTAAATCGGTTATCGGCGCCAATACCGTCGACTGTATGCAGTCGGGGCTTGTATACGGTACCGCCGCCATGATAGACGGTCTCGTCGAGCGAATTATCGACGAGCTCGGCGAACCCGCCACCGTTGTGGCTACCGGCGGTATGTCACGGCAGATAATCGAGCATTGCAAAACGGATATCATATATAACGAAAACCTCTTATTGGACGGACTGAAGCTTATATACGATAAAAATTAACGGCAATACCCGCGTTAAGCGGATTGCATATATTATTATGAGCTGTACCTGAAATAAGCCGAACAAATTTTACTCTGCGCAAGTTTAATAAGTTCGTCTTAAGGACAGCATCGGAGGTAATTTTTATGGAAAAAACAAACAGAATGCAACAAACCCGAACCCTTGTATTAGGCGCGATTTTGACTGCCCTTGTAATTGTATTGCAATTCCTGGGCTCCTTTATTCACTTCGGCCCCTTTTCGATTTCGCTGGTGCTTATACCTATAGTTATCGGCGCCGCAACCTGCGGCACGGCAATCGGCGCATGGCTCGGATTTGTATTCGGAGCGGTCGTTTTGGCTTCCGGTGACGCGGCGGCGTTTATGTCGGTAAGCGTCGTGGGAACGGTTATTACGGTCCTTTTAAAAGGTACCCTTTGCGGATTGACGGCAGGTCTCGTTTATAAGGCTTTTGCCAAAATAAACCAATACTTGGCAGTCGTTATTGCCGCAATAGTATGCCCTGTGGTAAATACCGGCGTATTTTTATTGGGCTGTGTGGTATTCTTTATGGATACCGTAAGAGAATGGGGGCTTTCCGCCGGATTTGACGGCACCCTCGCGTACATGTTTGTAGGGCTTGTGGGAGCAAACTTCCTTTTTGAAACGGCTTCCAACATTATTTTAAGCCCGGTAATCGTAAGAGTGCTTAATTTAAGCCGCAAACCCGCTTAAAATCTCTTAAAATCTATTCAATTTCCGAAGAGATAAATTTTGTTTGGTAAATTAAGGAGAAAATAAAAATGAAATATAAAATTTTAAAATTATTGGCACGCAACGCAAGATATACCTCAGAGGAAATTGCAACGATGTTAGACATAACCCCCGCCGAGGTTGACGGTACGATCAAGGAGCTTGAAGCCGACGGACTGCTTCGCGGCTACAAGGCGGTCGTCGATTGGGAAAAGCTTGACAATTTTTACGCTTCGGCGATAGTTGAGCTGAACGTCGTTCCCAAGGCGGGGCTCGGTTTTGAAGAAGTGGCTAAAAAAATCATGGGATACCGCGAGGTTGAATCGGTATATCTTATGTCGGGTTCGTATGACCTTAACGTCGTCGTAAAAGGAAAAACGCTTCAGGATATAGCCTGGTTTGTCGCTAAGGAGCTTGCTACCATAGACTCGGTAACCTCAACCACCACTCACTTTGTAATGCGCAGATACAAAGAATTGGACGTTGAGCTTGTATCGGGTGACGAAGACGACAGGGGGCAGCTCTTCGTATGATAGATTATTCCAAGGCATTAAACAGAACCGTCATGGATATCAAGCCTTCCGGCATACGCAAATTTTTTGATATTGCTGCCACTATGGAGGACGTGATATCCTTAGGCATCGGCGAGCCCGATTTTCAAACCCCATGGCAGATACGAAAAGCCGGTATCAACGCCCTTGAACGAGGCAAAACAAAGTATACCTCAAACAAGGGCTTGGCGCCCCTGCTTAACGAAATATCCGACTATCTGGACCGAAAAACGGGCGTGAAATATTCCCCCGAAAACGAAATTTTGGTCACCGTAGGCGGAAGCGAGGCTATCGACGCCGCCATACGGGCGATCGTTTCCCCCGGCGACGAGGTTATAATTCCCCAGCCGAGTTACGTTTGTTACGAGCCGATAACCCGTCTTGCGGGCGGCGTACCGGTAATAATAAGCACCAAGGCGGAAAACGATTTCAAAATAACCCCCGAGGAGCTCAAAGCCGCCATTTCCGATAAAACGCGGGTGCTTATTCTTCCCTACCCCTGCAACCCCACGGGCGCGATTATGGAAAAGGAAGATATCGAAAAGTTAGCTTACATATTGAATGATACGAACATTTTGGTAATTTCCGATGAAATATATTCGGAGCTTACCTTTTCGGGCAGGAGCCATTGCTCGCCGGCGTCGGTAGACGGCATGCGCGAACGGACGGTTACCGTCAACGGTTTTTCAAAAGCCTTTTCCATGACCGGCTGGCGATTGGGCTATGCCTGCGCGCCGAAGGAAATCATGAAGGAAATTATCAAAATCCATCAATTTGCCATAATGTGCGCGCCCACGACCTCACAGTATGCCGCCGTTGAGGCGCTCAAAAGCTGTGAAGATGAGGTCAAGGAAATGCTCGAAGAGTACAATATGCGCCGCAGGCTGATGGTGGCGGGCTTTAACCGGATAGGTCTTACCTGCCGCGAGCCCAAGGGCGCCTTTTACGCCTTCCCGTCGATCCGCTCCACCGGAATGACCAGCGACGAATTTTGCGAAAAGCTGCTTTTTTCCAAAAAGGTTGCGGTGGTTCCGGGTACCGCCTTCGGCGAGAGCGGCGAGGGCTTTGTACGGGCGTCCTATTGCTATTCCACCGAGCATATAACCGAGGCTTTGCACAGAATAGAGGAATTTTTAAAGGAAATAAAGCAATAAATTTCGTTTTATTTGATTAGTCAATGCAATCAGATTACAATGCGCCCGAGGCGGACGGATTTCTCCGCCGCCTGTGTCATCGTCCTTGAAATACGACAGTATTCCCGCGTCCTCTTCCTTGCCGGACGAAAAAATCCGCTCCGACTCGGGTCGAAGATTTTGCATGAGAACGCCGTTCGTGTTCCGTGCGACAAAGCGGGCGCGGACGTCGTTCCACGCAAAACGCATTGTAATCTGATTGCATTGACTTTGCAAAAACAGCTCGAAAAGAGCATTAAAAAAGAGTTCGGAAGACTTAAACGGTCAACCGAACTCTTTTTTTGCGAAATTTTATATTAAATTGAAAGATCCTCGACTATAAGATTTCTGACGGCATTTTCGTCCTCGGGAGCTTTGTCACGCACGGCAAAGAATTTTTCGGCGACTGCGGGGAAAAGCGCGTAGCTTAATACGTCCTCCGCGGATTTGCCTATTCCCTTCTCCTTCATTTCCTTTGCGTAATTTTCAAGCTCGGGTTTAATAAGGTCGGCGGGACGGCAGGTAATAACCCTATCGTTTCCGATCGCCTTTTTGCGAACCTCTTCGTTCACCTTGCCGGGAAGTCTGCCGTATTCGCCGCGGAGCAAGCCCTTTGATTCCTTGGGAATCATTTTGTAGCGCTCACCCGCAAGCACGTTGAGAACCGCCTGAGTTCCCACGATCTGACTTGTGGGGGTTACGAGCGGAGGATAACCGAAATCCTCGCGAACGCGCGGAACCTCGGCGAGAACGTCGTAATATTTATCCTCGGCGTTGGCTTGCTTTAACTGTGACAACAGGTTGGAAAGCATACCGCCCGGAACCTGATAGATAAGAGTTTTCGTATCGACGTTTAAAACCTTGGGATCGAGTATACCGTCCGCCTTCATTTTGTCGGCAACCTTGCGGAAATGCGCGGCGACCTCGCTTAAAGCGGTAAGGTCAAGTCCGGTATCGCGCTCAGTGCCCTTTAAGGTTGCTACCAAAGCCTCGGTAGAGGGATTGGAGGTTCCGTTTGCAAAGGGCGACAATGCGCAGTCGACAATATCGACGCCCGCCTGTGAAGCCATTAAATAGGTCATATCGCCGGTACCTGTGGTATTGTGCGTATGCAGATGAATCGGAACCTTCACGTTTTCCTTTAACTTCTTAACAAGCGAATAGGCGTCGTAAGGCAACAAAAGGTTCGCCATATCCTTAATACATATAACGTCGGCGCCCATATCCTCAAGCTCTTTTGCAAGCTTTACAAAATATTCCTCGTTGTGAACGGGGCTTTCGGTATAGCTTAAAGCGGCTTCGCATACGCCGCCATACTTTTTACAGCTTCTTATAGACTGTTCGATGTTGCGAACGTCGTTCAAAGCATCGAAAATACGGATAACATCGATACCGTTTTCAATCGATTTTGCGACAAAAGCCTCTACCACGTCGTCCGCATAGTGCTTGTAACCGAGAAGGTTTTGACCGCGCAGAAGCATTTGAAGCTTTGTATTGGGCATATGTTTTTTAATGGTGCGAAGTCTCTCCCAGGGATCCTCGTTAAGAAAACGCATACACGAATCAAAGGTGGCGCCGCCCCAGCATTCAACCGACCAATAGCCGATTTTGTCCAATTTTTCGAGCGCCGGCAGCATATCCTCTATTCTCATACGCGTCGCCGCCTGAGATTGATGCGCATCGCGAAGAATAGTGTCGGTAATAAACAGTTTTTTAGTTTCCATTTTAATCTCCTTATCAACCAAACAGCGCTATAAGCACGCCTGCCGCTATCGCCGAACCGATAACGCCGGCAACGTTCGGGCCCATAGCGTGCATAAGCAGGAAGTTTGACGGATTTTCCGCCTGTCCTACCTTCTGCGAAACGCGCGCCGCCATGGGAACGGCGGAAACGCCTGCCGAACCGATAAGCGGATTTATCTTGTTCTTTCGTGTAAAGAGGTTCATAAGCTTTGCGAACAAAACGCCGCATGCGGTTGCAACGGCAAACGCGCAAATGCCCATAGCCAATATCTTAAGGGTTTCAAGCTTAAGGAAGTTGGTGCCCACCGTAGTGGCACCTACCGAAATACCCAGGAAAATGGTTACGATATTCATAAGCTCGTTCTGGGCGGTCTTGCAAAGACGTTCGCAAACTCCCGATTCCTTCCAGAGGTTGCCGAGCATAAGACAGCCGACAAGCGGAGTAGCGGAGGGTACCAAAAGCGATACGAAAACGGTAACTACTATCGGGAAGATTATCTTTTCGGTTTTTGAGACCTTGCGAAGCGGCTTCATAACAATAGCGCGCTCCTTTTTGGTGGTGAGCAGCTTCATAATCGGAGGCTGGATTACCGGTACGAGCGCCATATACGAATATGCGGCGACGGCTATCGCTCCGAGAAGCGTCGGATAAAGCTTAGAGGTCGTATAAATGGCGGTAGGTCCGTCCGCACCGCCGATAATGCCTATGGAAGCGGCGGCTTCACCGGGGAATCCGAGGCAGATACAGCCGATAAAGGTCACAAAAATACCCACCTGCGCGGCGGCGCCCAAAAGCAATGACTTCGGGTTTGCGATAAGAGGCTCAAAGTCGGTCATAGCGCCTATCCCCACGAATATAAGGCAGGGATAAAGGCAGGTTTTGACTCCTATATAGAGTATATCCAAAAGTCCGCCTTCGTGCATTATGGTACCGTAGCCTATATCGCCGTTCATAAATTGCGACCATAATTCGCTGTGGTACATCGCGTTTGAAGAGATAACGCCGTTTGCATCCACCGTGCCGGTAAGGTTGGTAAGCAGCATACCGAAGGCAATGCCCACAAGCAGCAGCGGCTCAAACTTCTTATGAATACCGAGCCATAAAAGGAAAAGCGAAATCACTATCATAACAAGGTTGGGCCAATTCTTTGAAAAATTACCGAAGAGCTGGTAAAAGCCCGTATCGGTCAAAAAGCCTGTAAATTTATCTAACATATTATTACTCCCAAAGCTTAAGGCTTTTTATGCGATTACGCAAAGAACGGCGCCGGTATCAACGGCAGAACCCTTTGTAACGTTTACGGAAACCACTTTACCGTCAACGGGAGCCACAATCTCGTTTTCCATTTTCATAGCTTCGAGAATCATAAGAACGTCGCCCTTTTTAACCGAAGCGCCGTTTTGAACGTTAACCGAAAGAATATTTCCCGGCATGGGGGCGCTTATGCTCTCGCCGCCCGAAGCGGGAGCGGCCGCGGGTGCTGTCGGTGCGGGTGCCGCGGGAGCGGCTGCGGGAGCCGGAGCCTTAATATCGGCGGCGTCTACAGCCTCAAGAGTTATTTCGTAGGAAGTACCGTTCACGGTAACGTTATATTTTTTCATAATTTAACACCTTTTCTTTAAATTTTTTTAAATGATAAAATTCTTATTGCGGAAATATCCGTACCGAGTTCTTCGGCAACTGCCGCGGATACGGCGGCAATTATTTCCTGACGGTTTTGTATAGGCTCGGCTGTCTCAACGATAGGTAAAGCGGCGGTATTTGCATCCTTTCGCTTTTGAACGGCGGTACATATCGCACCTACTATCGAGCATAAAACGATAATGCAAACAAGTCCTACAAAAACCGTTCCGATGCCCATAACAACGACAAACCAATCAAATGACTCCATAAACGTCCCCCCCTTGAAGCAAACACATGTAGTCGATACAATTAAACCGAAATGCCGAAAAAATGCATTTTGATGTGGTTGTACCTCTTAAATTTTCAATGAAAAAATTGCACCGAAAAATAATCCAATTTTTTCCCATATACACCAATTATACATGTGATTTCAACAATATACAATATATAGTTGCCAAAAGCTTATTTTTCTTAACTAATATTACCATATTTATAACATTTTCTTAACATAAATTATAACTGTAACATCCGGCTTTAAATTTAATAATATATTACAGGAGAGGTTATTTCGGATACCGGTTAATCCGCATAGCCTTTCACCCGAGCGTAAAGGAGTAAATCAAATGGAAAAAAGGATTTTGGAATATTTGAATATGCAAAACGAAACGGAAAATCGCAATAAAGCCCAAGCGCATACTGCCTGCGCCCCGGTTCCCGCTTGTATTGACGATAACTTTTGCACTGCGGCCCCGGGCGATAAAAACGGCGGCGTTTTGACGATGGTTTTTGTCGATATGCAGCCGCTTGAAAATCTGTATCCCGCAGAAATTTCTTTTAATAACGGAACTTTGTTTCCAAATTTAAACAAACCGTTTTTCGGAGGCAGATAATATGACAAAAGCGATTTTAAAGAGAAAGATTTTTGAAACGGATTTTGCGATCCATGAGCTTGTTTTGTTTTTGGACACACATCCCGCAAACCAAAAAGCGATCAAGCTTTTGGCGGAATTTCGCAAAAAAAGGCAGGAGCTGATAGGAATTTACGAGGATAAATTCGAGCCGTTTGTAATAACCGCTGACGACGCGTATACGGGCGAATGTTGGCAATGGCTTAAAGGCCCGTGGCCGTGGGAAAACGATTTTATGGAGGCTTAATATATGTGGCAATACGAAAAAAAATTACAGTATCCGATAAATATTAAAAATACCAATCCCAAATACGCGCAAATAATAATAAGTCAATACGGCGGCCCCGACGGCGAGCTCGGCGCTTCCATGAGGTATCTTACCCAGCGTTATTCGCAGCCCTTTGACGAAGTAAAGGGCATGCTTACGGATATAGGCACGGAGGAGCTGGCGCATTTGGAAATGATTTGCGCTATGGTGCATCAGCTGACACGAAATCTCACCGAAAAGGAAATAAAGGACAGCGGCTTTGACAAATATTTTGTCGACCATACGAACGCCGTTTATCCGATAGCGGCGGCAAGCCTGCCTTGGCGCGCGGAGTATATCCAGGCAAAGGGCGATATTATTGCCGATTTGCATGAGGATCTCGCCGCCGATGGTACGACTGCATAAGAACAACAACGCCGGAAACCCGCATAAACACTACATTTTTGGTAGGACAAGCCTTTTCCGGCTACGTTCTCATAAGAACAACTTGCAGTCAAAAACGATAGGACAAGCTGTTTCCAACAAAAAATCGTACCGCATAAGCGGCGTTTCTACTCCCCCGACAGGGAGAACAGGAACGCCGCTTTTTCATGCCCGAAAGGAAGGAGGCACAGTCGGAATGTTTTTCACCGAGAATAAAAAACGGGCGTTTGAACTGCTTATGCGGCAGAAACCGGGCTTTGAGCGCTTTCAATCCGGCTGTGCCGGAGATGATGAAGATTGCAATGCCTGCCGTTTCTACCGCCCGAATTGGAAATACGATTTTTGCGTTTTTAAGGAATGTCCCTACTGTCCCGGCAAAAGGACGCGAAAAACGCCGCCTAATGTGGAATGTTAGACGCTGAAAAATCCTTGTGTTATGCGGCATTGCAGACGCGAAATCTACCTACCCCGATACTTTCCCCTTAAACGCGCAAAAACAGCGTTCTAATTATCCACGCAGACCGAGAAAGGAAGTGATGATGAAATGGCAGTTTTCCGAGTGGAACGCAATACGGGCTATACCGTAATGAGCAACCACCACCTACGCAACAAGGAACTATCCTTAAAGGCAAAAGGGCTTTTGTCGCAAATGCTGTCATTGCCGGAGGATTGGGACTATACCCTTGCGGGGCTATCGCATATCAACCGGGAGAAAATCGACGCGATACGCGAAGCGGTAAAGGAACTTGAAAAAGCCGGGTATATCGTGCGCAGCAGAGAGCGCGACGCAAAAGGACGTTTACGCGGTGCGGACTATATCATATACGAGCAGCCGCAGCCGCCTACGTTGGATTTACCTACATTGGAAAATCCAACATTGGATAATCCTATGTTGGAAAAACCTACGTTGGAAAATCCAACGCAATTAAATAAAGATATATCAAGTAAAGAAAAATCAATTACTGATTTATCAAATACCGATTCCATTCCTATCCTTTCCCCTTACCCCTTTCCCTTTGAGGGTATAGCAGAGCCGGAACGGAAAGGAAGCGAAGCGAAAACACAAAGCGCAGTAGAGATTTACAGGGAAATCATCAAGGACAATATCGAGTACGATATTCTCATTCAAAACCCCAAAATGGATAAAGACCGTTTGAATGAAATCGTTGAAATCATGCTTGAAACCGTATGTACGGCGAGAACGCGGGTGCGCATTGCCGGGGACGACTACCCCGCCGAGTTGGTGAAATCAAAGTTTTTGAAACTGAACAGCAGCCATATTGAGTTTGTTTTGGACTGCATGAAAGAAAACACAACGAAAATCCGCAACATCAAGCAGTATCTAAAAGCGGTGTTGTTCAATGCGCCGAGTACCATTGACAGCTACTATACCGCCCTTGTCAACCACGATCTGTACGGCAGCGGATAGAAATTAACCACAGTTTGCAGGGAAAGGAGTTGAAGCCATGCAGGAGGAAGTAACCCAAAAAGTGATTGCCTTATCTGTAAAAACGGGCAAAGGCGCAGCAAAGCTGACCGAACAGACGTTGCAGAAAGCTATTCAAAAGTTTTTGAAACAATACCAAAAAAGCCGTACCCCGCATGGTAAACAAACCATGCGGCAGCTTATGCGGCAAAACGCAGGCGTTTCCAATATCGAAATTACAAACGGCAACATCAAAGCCTTTGAGAGTACGGCGAAAAAGTACAACATAGATTTTTCGCTGAAAAAGGTTAAGGGCCAACAAACGCGCTACCTTGTGTTTTTCAAAGGCAGGGACACAGACGTAATGACCGCAGCATTTCAAGAGTTTTCCGCAAAGAAGCTGAATAGGGATAAAAAGCCCTCTATCCGCAAAGCCCTTGCCGCAGCAAAAGACAAGGCAAAGCAACTTAACGAAGCACGCGACAAGGTAAAGAAGTTAGACAGGGGGCGCGAGATATGAAGCAGATAAACTACAAAAAGCTGATCCTTCCGAATATCCCGTATGTGTTCTTTGTCTATCTATTTGACAAAGTGGCGCAGGCAGCGCGGCTATCCCCCGGCGCGAATCTGTCCGAAAAGGCGCTGCATATTGCAAAGGGCTTTTCCGCAGCCTTTGAAAACGCCTTGCCGAGCGTTCACCCTCTGGATTTGCTTATCGGCATTGCGGGGGCTGTCCTTGTCCGGCTGATTATCTACATCAAGGGCAAAAATGCAAAGAAATACCGCAAGGGTGCGGAATACGGCTCTGCCCGCTGGGGCGGCGCAGAGGATATAAAACCCTACATAGACCCGGTTTTTCAAAACAATATCATTTTAACGCAGACCGAAAGGCTGACAATGGAAAGCAGACCAAAGCAGCCGAAATACGCAAGGAATAAAAATGTCGTCGTAATCGGAGGAAGCGGGAGCGGAAAAACAAGATTTTTCGTCAAGCCCAACCTTATGCAGCTTCACTCATCGTATTGCCTAACAGACCCCAAAGGGACTGTCTTAATCGAGTGCGGGAAGCTGTTGGAGCGTGCCGGATATAAAATCAAAGTGCTGAATACAATCAATTTCAAAAAATCCATGCACTATAACCCGTTTGTGTATATCCGCAGCGAAAAAGACGTGTTAAAGGTTGTCAATACACTTATTGTCAATACCAAAGGCGACGGGGATAAATCCGGCGAGGATTTCTGGGTGAAAGCGGAACGGCTCTTGTACTGTGCGCTGATTGGCTACATTTGGTATGAAGCACCCGCCGAGGAAATGAACTTTATTACTTTACTTGAACTTATCAATGCGTCGGAAGCCCGCGAGGACGACGAGGAATATCAAAGCCCCGTTGACCTGCTCTTTGCCGATTTGGAGGAACGCAGCCCCGACCACTTCGCCGTTAAGCAATACAAGAAATACAAACTTGCAGCCGGTAAAACGGCAAAGTCAATCCTTATTTCATGCGGCGCGAGACTTGCGCCCTTTGATATTCAAGAACTCCGCGACCTTATGGCATACGACGATCTGGAACTTGACACGTTGGGCGACCGCAGAACCGCACTTTTTCTCATAATGAGCGATACAGACGACACCTTTAATTTTGTAATTGCCATTTTACAATCGCAGCTTTTTAATCTGTTATGTGATAAAGCGGACGACGAATATAACGGCAAATTGTCTGTTCATGTCCGTTTTTTGCTTGACGAGTTTGCGAATATCGGGCAAATTCCCCGCTTTGACAAGCTGATTGCTACAATCCGCAGCCGGGAAATGTCCGCTTCTATCATTCTGCAATCGCAGAGCCAATTAAAAGCCATTTACAAGGACGCAGCGGAAATCATACTTGATAACGCCGACTGTACCCTGTTTTTGGGAGGACGAGGGAAAAATGCAAAGGATATTTCGGATAATTTAGGGCGTGAAACAATCGACAGTTTTAACACTTCCGAAAATCGTGGTACGCAGGTTTCCCACGGGCTGAACTATCAAAAACTTGGAAAGGAGTTGATGACGCAGGACGAAATCGCAGTTATGGACGGTGGAAAGTGTATTTTGCAGCTTCGCGGTGTACGCCCGTTTTTCTCGGACAAGTACGATATAACAAAACACCCAAACTACAAATACCTTTCCGACTTCGACAAGAAAAATGCTTTTGACGTTGAACGGTATATGAAAAAGCGCCCGGCAATCGTAAAGCCTGATGAAGCCTTTGACATATACGAAATAGATTTGTCCGACGAGGACGCAGCCGCCGAATAGAAAGGCGGCTATTTTCATTTCACAACATTTTTTGAGCCGCAAAGCGGCAGAAAGCGAGGTTTATTTATGGCATTTTTCACAAGCGCAGTAGGCGTGCTGCAAACTTTGGTAATTGCTCTTGGCGCGGGCTTGGCAATTTGGGGCGCGATTAACCTTATGGAGGGCTACGGCAACGACAACCCCGGCGCAAATGCTCATGTACGGTAAGGAAGCAAGCAACCGAAAACAAGAGATAGACCGCCAGCACTACACTATTCCGAACCAAA
>CANQGK010000028.1 GCA_947623175.1 uncultured Clostridia bacterium
TTAAGCTTACTCTTTTTCTCTCCCTCCGTCTTTGCCTACGGCAAATCCACCTCCCCCGTCAGGTGGAGGCAAGGCGCGCCAAGCGCGCAGTTGGGAAAATTTTGGAAATTTCGGATATGAAGCTTATTTTCGCCGGTCGGCAATTCAAAGGCAGGCAACCAAGCGCTCATGCCCTTGAATCCCCGTCCGCATATTTTATGCGGCAACCGCGCCGATAAGCGCCTTTACCTTTGCAGCCTGCCGATATACACAATAAATTTTAGCACATCATTCCCGATTTTTCAATAACTTTTTGCAAAAATTCGCCGAATCGGTGTAAAATCGGCATAAAAAATCATAAAAAGGCGCCGAAATTCTCTTTTTCACCTCTTCCCCGCCATTTTTAAGCGGCGCCTGCCGCCCCATTTTTCATCGCGCTTAGCGCCCTGCCTCCACCTGACGGGGGAGGTGGATTTGCCATAGGCAAGACGGAAGGAGAGAAAAAGTGAAGTCAAAAAGTGGCTAAAGCCTTAAGAAAAAACTGAAAATTATCCTGCCGCGCGCCGTGCGCGCCCTGCCCCCATCTGCCGAGGGGGTGGCTTTTGCGCAGCAAAAGACAGGGGGAGAGAAAAAGTAAAGCAAAGATGAAACTAAAAAAATTAAAAAAATTAAAAAATTAGAAAAAAATTAAAAAATCAAATACGTCGGATATTTTTCTTGTAATTCGGCGCAATATATTGTATAATATTGTAAATTATACTTTAAAGGAGACCGGCATTATGAAATGTCCGTTTTGCGGTTTTGAAGAAAGCAAAGTAATCGATTCCCGCCCTACCGACGAGGGGCAGCGGATCCGCCGCAGGCGCGAATGTCTGCAATGCGGCAAGCGCTTTACCACCTATGAGATCATCGAGAGTCTGCCGATAATCGTAATAAAAAAGGATAAATCCCGCGAGACCTTTAACAGAGACAAGCTCATGACAGGGCTTTTGCGCGCCTGCGAAAAGCGTCCCGTATCCATCGACACGCTCGATAATATGATAGACGAAATCGAAATAATAATCCAAAATTCGCTCGACCGCGAGGTAAGCAGCGAGCGCATAGGCGAGCTTGTTATGGAAAAGCTTAAAAAGATCGACGAGGTGGCTTACGTACGGTTTGCCTCCGTTTACCGTCAATTTAAGGATATAAACACCTTTATGACCGAGCTTAACAAATTGCTCAGCGATAATTGAATTGGAGCCGAAATGAACGAAAACGAATTAATGGCGGAGCTTTTACTGCCGGATATTAAAAAAACGCCCGAATTTTACGAAGCACTTTACCCCGCGCGGAAGCTTCCCGAGGGGGCGCGGGTTACCCGCATCGCGCCGAGCCCTACGGGATATCTGCATTTGGGAACGCTGTTTGCGGCGCTTGTAAACCGCATCACCGCCACCACCTCGGGCGGGATTTTTTACACGAGAATAGAGGACACCGACAAAAAGCGCGAGATCGAGGGCGGGATCGACGACATCATAGACGGGCTTAACCGTTTCGGGATAAGCATCGACGAGGGCTTTGTTTCGGGCAGCCAAGAAACGGGCGAATACGGCCCCTACAAGCAAAGCGCGCGGGCGGAAATATACCGAACCTACGTAAAGGCGCTTATTCAAAAAGGGCTTGCCTATCCCTGCTTCTGCACGGCGGAGGAATTGGATCAAACCCGCAAAATACAGGAGGGCGAAAAGCTGCGCACCGGCTATTACGGCAAATGGGCGAAGCACCGCGACATTACCTACGAGCAAGCCAAGGCTCTGATAAACGGGGGAAAGCCCTTCGTCGTTCGGCTCAAATCGCCCGGAAGCGAAGAAAACAAGATAATTTTTGAGGACGTAATAAAGGGTAAAATCGAAATGCCCGAAAACGACGAGGATTTTGTGCTTTTGAAGTCGGACGGCATTCCCACCTACCATTTCGCCCACGCCATAGACGATCATCTGATGCACACCACCCACGTTCTGCGCGGCGACGAGTGGATATCGTCGGTGCCGAAGCATATTCAGCTTTTCAAAATATTGGGCTTCAAAATACCCAAATACGGCCATATTTCCCCTATTATGAAGTCGGACAACGGCGCCAAGCGCAAAATTTCAAAGCGCAAGGATCCCGAAGCCGCCGTCCGCTTTTTTGCCGAGCAGGGGTACGACAGCGAGTGCGTTATAAACTATCTTATGACGATAGCCGCCTCCGATTTTGAGGATTGGCGCCGCGCAAACCCCGACGAGTCGTATAAAAAATTTAAGTTCAATCTTAAAAAGATGAGCGTTTCGGGCGCGTTGTTCGACGAAAACAAGCTTATCGACGTCAGCAAAAATATGATTGCTAAGCTCTCGTCCGGCGAGGTCTTTACAAGGCTCTGCGAGTGGGCGAAGGAATTTGACCCCGAATTTTACGCCGTTTTGACCGAGGACGCCGACTATACGAAACGGGTGCTCGCCGTCGACCGCGACGTTGCGAAGCCGCGCAAGGACATAGCAAAATGGAGCGAGGCGAAGGAGTATTTTGCTTACTTCTTTGAAGACCTTTACAAGCCGTGCGTCGAAATGCCGGAAAATATAGCCGCAAACGACGCGAAGGCGTTTTTGACCGAGTACAAAGCGGTTTACGATCCCGCGGACGACCGGCAGGAATGGTTTTCGAAAATAAAGGAAATCGCGCCGAAAATCGGCTTCGCCGCCGAAACGAAGGAGTATAAAGCCGATCCCGATAAATTCAAGGGCCACGCCGGCGATTTGAGCACGGTACTGAGAATTTCGGTGACCGGCAGACGAAACACCCCCGATTTGTGCGGCATTATGCAGGTTTTGGGCAAGGACGAATGTATAAAGCGTATTGAAAACGCGATTAATTCTATTTGAGGGCAAAGCTATGGAAGAAAAAAATATTTTGACCGAAGAAACCGGCGCACCGTCTAATTTTATCCACGATTTGATCGACGAGGATTTGCGAGAGGGCGTTTACAAGCGCGTACAGACGCGTTTTCCACCCGAGCCGAACGGTTATCTGCACATAGGCCACGCAAAGGCTATCTGCATCGACTTCACCGCCGCCGAAAAATACGGGGGCAAGTGCAATCTGCGGCTTGACGATACCAACCCCACCAAGGAAGACGTCGAGTACGTCGACGCCATTAAGGAGGACATCGCCTGGCTCGGCTTTAAGTGGGATAACGTTTACTACGCGTCGGATTATTTTGATTACATTTACGAATGCGCCTTGAAGCTTATAGACAAGGGCCTTGCCTACGTGGACGAGTCGACTCCCGAGGAAATACGCGAAATGCGCGGCACGCTGACGCAGGCGGGTACAAACAGCCCTTACCGCGACCGACCGATCGAGGAGACGCGCGAGCTTTTCCGTCGGATGACCGCCGGAGAATTTGAAAACGGGGCTATGGTACTGCGGGCGAAGATCGACATGAGCTCGTCGAATATCAACATGCGCGATCCGGTAATTTACCGCATTATGAAGGCGCATCACCACCGCACGGGCGACAAATGGTGCGTTTATCCCATGTACGATTTCGCACATCCGTTAAGCGACGCCAAGGAGGGAGTCACGCATTCGCTCTGCTCTTTGGAATTTGAAAACCACCGCCCGCTTTACAATTGGGTGCTCGAGGCTTTGGAAATACCGGAGCCGCCGCGGCAGATAGAATTTGCGCGGATGAACGTAAACTATACCCTCACAAGCAAGCGTAAATGCTTAAAGCTTGTAAACGACGGCTTGGTGAGCGGCTGGGATGATCCGCGAATGGCTACCCTTTGCGGTATGCGGCGCAGGGGATATCCCGCGGAAGCGGTGCGTGCTTTTGTGGAAAAAATCGGCGTATCAAAGGCGTACAGCGTTATCGACTACGCCCTGCTCGAATCCTGCGTCAGGGATAATCTCAACGAAAACGCCGACAGGGCTATGGCGGTACTGCGCCCGCTTAAAGTCATAATCGACAATTACCCCGAGGGCAAAACCGAAACCGTAGAGGTGGATATCAATCCGAATAAGCCGGAGCTCGGCAAGGCCGCCGTTACCTTTTCGAGAGAAATTTATATCGAGCAGGACGATTTTATGCTGGATCCGCCCGGTAAATATTTCCGACTCTGCCCGCAAAAAGAGGTTCGGCTCAAAGGCGCTTATTACGTTAAGTACGCCTCCTGCGAGACCGACGGCGAGGGGAATATAAGCGCGGTTCACGTGACCTACGATCCCGAAAGCTTCGGCGGCGAGACGCCCGACGGCAGAAGGGTGAAGGGCACCCTTCATTGGGTGAGCGCCGAAAACTGTATCGACGCCGAGGTACGCCTCTACGACTGCCTTTTCACCGTGCCGAACCCGAGCGACGAGGAGGGCGTTTCCTCCTTTGCGGATAATCTCAACCCCGAGTCGCTTACCGTTTTGCAAAACTGCAAGCTGGACGCGTCGCTGGCGTCGCTTAAGCCGGGCGACACCTTCCAATTTATGCGGCAGGGCTATTTCACCGTGGATAAGGACTCCACGCCGCAAAAGCTTGTTTTCAACCGCACCGTGGCGCTCAAGGATTCCTTTGCAAAGAAGGGTTAAGAATGACCGTAAGGGATATTTATTCGTTTTTGGACAGGCTGTTTCCTTTTGATACTGCCTGTGATTTTGACAATTCGGGCTTGCTCGCGGGCGATTTCGACGCCGACGTAAATAACGTCCTGATAACCCTCGACTGCACCAAAAAGGCGATAGATAAGGCAATCGGCGGCAATTGCGAGCTTATTATAACCCACCATCCGGTGATTTTCACACCTTTAAAAGCCGTGACGGCGGATACCCCGCTTTATAAGGCGATAAGAAACGGCATTTCGATAATATCGGCGCATACCAATCTCGATATGGCAAAGGACGGCGTCGGGGAATGCCTATGTAAAACTATTAACCTTTTTAATATAGCCTCCTTTTCGGCAAGCGACGGGTTTATTCTGAAAAAAGGGGATCATTCGCCCGTTTCCGCCGCGGATTTTGCCAAAGAGATAAGCGGCGCGCTGGGCGGCAGGGTCAAGTATACCGATACGCATCGTAAAATCGAAAAGGTGCTGGTCTGCTCGGGCAGCGGCGGCGAATTTATAGCCGACGCCGAAGCCTGCGGGTTCGACGCCCTTGTGACCGCCGACGTCAAGCACCACCAATTCATCGCCGCCGAAAAAGCCAGCGTATGCCTCTTTGACGCCGGACACTTCGAGACCGAGGACATTATAATCGAGCCCCTGAAAGCCACCTTAAAAACCCGATTCCCCGAAATAAATTTTCACACCTATCATTCGGATCTGATTAAATACAGCGAATAAAAATCAAAATATATAGCTGCATCTAAAAAATTTCGGTTGACTTGCAAAATTTCGTATGCTAAAATTACCGTGATATCGGCGCGGGTTCTTTAACTTGCCGTTTACAAAGGAGAGCTTACAATGAAAGACGTAATCACGCAAAAGGGGATAAAATCGCTCGAATTTTCGCAAAAAAGGCTTGATTTTTCACCCGAAAACGGCATTTTCGAAATTTCCTTTATCACAAACCGGCGCAAAAGGCAGAAAATAAATTCCGCCATGTACAAAAATTTCCGTACCGAAAACGACTCTTACGTTTTCGAGGACGCCGCCGTTTTTGACGGCAGAATATCCGTTTTCGTAAAGGACGCCTCGCCTTGTGCCAAAGCGTTCAGGATCAAAATCGAAAACAACGGCGACGATATTATCGAGTATATCAATTTCCCTATCGTTTCCGCTGCCTGCAATATGGTATCCTCAAATGGCGAGGACACCCTTTTCTGGCCCTCGATGGAGGGAGTTATAATCGACAACACCGACAACTCCTATTCGCGGCTTATAGACGATACCTGCGGCGGAGGCTATTGCGGCGTCACCCCGGGAGCCGCCGCGATGCAGTATATGGCATTCTTTTCACCAAAGGGCAATTTTTATTACGGCGCTCACGATAAGGACTGCGAATTAAAGGACTTCGAATACCGCTTCTTAGACGAGCACAGGGTAGAATTTGACTGCCGGCTTTATCCCAACGGCGCCAAAAGCTACGATATGCCCTACGACGCGATAATTGCCGCCTTTGACGGCGATTGGCAGGACGCCGCCGAGATATACCGCGATTGGCTTTATAATTCGGAAACGGTTCTGCCGAAAAAGCTGTATTTGCGAGACGATCTGCCCGATTGGCTCGACGAGTCGCCCGTTACCCTGCTCTACCCCGTGAGAGGAACCGCCGACACCGACCGCGACGAAAAAATGCGCCCCAACGAATATTATCCTTATACCGAAATACTGCCGATTATCGATAGCTACGCCCGGCGGCTCAACAGTAAAATGCTGCCCCTGCTTATGCATTGGGAGGGCTCCGCTCCGTGGGCGACGCCCTATATCTGGCCGCCCTTCGGCGATAACGATAATTTCAAAGCGCTTGTAAAGGCAGTCCACGACAGAGGGCACGTTATAGGCCTTTACGCGAGCGGTCTTGGCATTACCACGGTGAGCAAAACCCTCGGCAGCTACGACAATACCGCCGAATACGAGCAGGGCGGCTGGAAGGCATGCACCTGCAAAAATTTGGACGGAGAGCCGATATTCACGGATCTTGCGTTTGTGCGCTCGGGATATGACGTTTGCCCCTCCTGTGAAAAGGTCAAGGACGTCATGGTAAAGGAAGTCGTCAAAATAGCCGAAGCCGACATCGACTATCTGCAGGCGTTCGACCAGAATTTGGGCGGACTTCCGCGCTTTTGCTGGAGCGAGGATCACGATCACCCCGCCGCTCCCGGAAGCTGGATACATAAAGAAATGAGCTGTCTGTTCGAGCGCATGAACCGCGCGATAAAGGACGCCGGCAAAGACATGCAATTGGGCTGTGAATCCGCCGCGGGCGAAACGGCTATAAGGCATTTGCCGTTTAACGATCTGCGCTGGTTTACGGGCTTCAGACAGGGTATACCCGTGCCCGCATACGGCTATATTTACCACGAATACACAAATAATTTTATGGGCAATCAAAACGGTATCCACAATTTCCTCGATTTGGACGCCGCTCCCGATAACCTGCTCTACCGCGCCGCATATTCTTTCCTCGCGGGCGATATGCTTACGATCATACTCGGCGCGGGCGGAAAAGTCGGCTGGGGCTGGAACGCTCCCTTCGACGGCAGCTATCCCGATAACGATCGGATAATCGAATTTATCAAAAACGCCAACGAATGGCGCCGCGCCTTTACAAAAAAATATTTGCGCTTCGGCAAAATTTTGAAAACCGAGAACGCAAACAGCGAAAAAAGCGTCGCCGCGGTTTATTCCGACGGCAGACGCCTTGTTGAAAACACCGTCTTGACAAGACGCTTTGAAGCGCCCGACGGCAGTATAGCGCAGTTCTTCGTAAACCGCACCTCGGATTTTCAGAACTTGAAGCTCGAAGGCTTCGATAAAGCCGCCCGCCTTTATACCTCCGTTACCGAAAGCCGCGGCATCACAGAACAAATAACCCTCGCGCCCTGCCAAATAATCTGCATAATCGAATAACAACCGCCGACACCCCAAACTCAAATATAAAAATTGCCGCGTTTACTTTGAGAATTTACCGAGAATTTACTTTGTCCGCAAACGCTCTGAAACTCAAATACCCTCATTGACATTTTGTCGGGCGGGGATTATAATTGGTATTCGGAAAGCGGTAAAAAAGCGAAAATTTGCGCTATTGGAGGGTTATGCAGATCGCCGCTCTGAAAGCGAAGGTCAGCAGCGCCACGAATGCGAAGGTGGCGCTTACTATTATAAAGGGCATATAAAAGCCTCCCGCGACGGCGGTTATTGCCGCGATTATGATACAGCATACCGTAATTTTCTTTAAAAGCGCCGTATTTTCGTCGTTAATAAGCCCTTTTGTCAGCACGTTTTTAAGCATTTTACGCAGAAAAATCAAAATCGCTCCCACAAACGGCGCGCATGGGTAGCAGGTGACGAGCACTATGGCCGCGAGCGACTCCGAGCGCTTCATCGTTTCTACATACCACGATATCATAAAGGGCAAAAACAGCGAAAAAACAATAAGAACGACCAAAAAAACGTTTGTAACCGCTATAGATATTTTGACAGATTTTATTTTATCCATAAAAATTCTCCCGACGTTTCTTTCTTGTATTTAATATATAACAAAATCGATCATTTGTAAATCAATTTTTTTCGGTGTGGATATGAAAGAGTACTTCTTTAAAAGACCGATGCTTTTAAGCGCCGTCTGCTGTGTCGTAATTTCGATTGCGGGCTATTGCGGCAAAATTCCGCTATTATGCACGGGCGTTTTGCTGGCTTTGGCGGTGGGCGTTATGGTTTTAACCAAGGCGGGCGGCAGATTGATCTTTGCGATGCTGCTTACCCTTGTAATGCTTATAAGCACCGTAATTACCCGCGGGAAAATCGCCGCTATCGAAAGTGTAAGCAATCGTTCCGTAACCGCCGACCTCACGATATACGAAATAACCTACGAGGGCAGCGACTATTATTCGGCAAAGGCTTACGTAACGGACGCCGAAGCTCTCGAAAACGGCACGAAAATCCGGGTATTTTACCCGCCGCTCGATTTACGGGTGGGTGAAATCTTAAACGCCGAATTTAAGCCGAAAACCGTTCCGGACGACTATAAAGCGAGCAGCTGCGGCGAGGAAATATATCTCACCGCAAATCTTAAAAACATAAAGCGGACCGGTAAAAGCAATTTTGTTTTAAAAAGCGTCGGTAAAGTGCGCCGATATATCAAAAGGACCTTATACCGTAACCTCGGCTATGAGGAAGCCGCTACGCTGTGCGCTCTGACCTTCGGCGACCGGAGCCGTTTTTCCGATGAATTTTACCGAAGCGTAAGATCTGCCGGAGCCGCGCACGTTATGGTGGTTTCGGGTATGCATTTGTCGATTTTGGTGCTTATATTCTCCCGTATCGGCAGAAAGCTTGTAAACGACACGCTTATCACGGCGTTTGCAATGCTCGCGGCGGTATTTTTGCTTTGCACCCTTTGCGGCTTTACCATGTCGATTATAAGAGCGGGCGTCACATATGTAATAGCGGCGACGGCGATCATAATAAAGCGGCGCGACAATCCGGCAAATAATTTAGGCGCCGCCGTCACGCTTATACTCATCTGCTCGCCCTTTGCCGTTTTAAGCGTTGCCTTCGAGCTTTCGGTGCTTTCGACCTTCGGCATACTCGCAATAGCGCTGCCCGCAGTCAGGTATATCACCGCAAACAAAATGATCGAGTCGGAGTTTACGGCTTCCGTGATTTTCGCCGTACTTGTTACCCTCGGCGCCACGCTTATGACACTGCCGGTGGCGGTTTTTGTTTTCGGAGAAGTTTCCACGGTAGGCGTAATCACCAATCTGCTCATAACCTATGCTGTCACCCTGCTTTTATGGCTTGCCGTCTGCGGTTTGGGGGTAAATCTCATATTCCCGGCATTGGCGCGGCTTATTTTTATACCCGTAAATCTTATTGCAAAGTACGTAAATTCGGTTATTTACTTCTTCGGCTCGCTTAAATTTTCGGTGGTACCGCTGAAGCCTCAATTTGCCGGCGGAGCGGTTATTGCCGTTATAGTTATATTTTGGATATTCCTCGCTTGTAAAAACCGAAACGATATGCTCAAATCAGGCATAATGAGAAGAAAAATAGAATGGGAAGGCGGTAAACGTTTAAGATGGCGATAGTTTTTGAAGAAGCGCTTAAAAAGAATATTTCCGCCGGTAAGCTTTCGCCCGTTTATATACTTTTCGGGGATGACGGATACCTTAAAAAGCTTTACGCCGACAAAATTTTAAAGCTTATCACCGAGCCCGACGATGTTTTCAACTGCTGCCGGTTTGACGGAGAGTGCGATTTGCAGGAGGTCTACGACGCGGCGATGCAGCTGCCCTTTGCGGCGGAAAAGAAATATATCGAGATCTGCGATTTTGATTTTGAGCATTGCTCCAAAACCGAGCTTGATCGCTTTTACCGGTTGATTTCCGACGTTCCGGACAGCGCGGTGCTGGTGCTTAAATTTGAAAGTACGGAGTTTGACGCCAAAAAAAGCTCCAAATTCAAAAAAGCCGTAACCGCGACGGAAAAAAACGGCGGCATCGCCGCAAGGCTTGACCACCGCAAGCTGCCCGAGCTTGTAAAAATGCTTACCGACGGCGCCGCAAAAAGAGGCTGTAAAATGGACTCCGCCGCCGCGCGATACTTAGTCGAAACCGCGGGCGACGATATAAATCTGCTTATAAACGAGCTTAACAAGCTATGCTTTTATGTAAAAAACGGCGACATAACGCGGGATACGGTAGATAAGGTATCGGTAAAGACCGTGGAAGCGTCGGTATATAATCTTTCGCGCCATATTTTAGACTGCGACGCCGCCGCTTCGCTTAAGGTGCTGAACGAGCTTTTTTACATGCGGATAGAGCCTATGATTATTTTATACACCGTGTCCTCCGTTTACGTCGATATGATGCGTATTTACGCGGCGCGAAAGCAGGGGCTCTCAATTAAGGACGTCGCCGACAAATTCGGCTACAAGGGGCGCGAATTTGTCCTCGAAAAGGCGGCGGGAAATCTGCGAAGGTTTGACGGCAAAAAGCTTAATTTAAGCCTCGCCGCTCTGACGGACGCCGACAGAGCGCTTAAATCCTTCGGAAGCGAGCCGCAGATCGTTCTCGAGCAGTTGGCGATAAAGCTTATTTATATTATAGCGCGGGGTGAATCGGTTGATAAAATCGGATAAACCCGTTATAGTCGAGGGCAAGTACGATAAAATCACTCTCGAAAACGTAATAGACGCGCTTATAATCCCTACCGACGGTTTTCGCATTTTTAAAAACAAGGAAAAGCGCGATATGATACGAAAATTGGCACAAAAGAACGGCCTCATAGTTATGACCGACTCCGATTATGCCGGCGCGCAGATAAGAGCGTATATCAAAAAAATTGCGGGAAACTGTGAAATAATAAACGTCTGCGTCCCCTGCCTTAAGGGTAAGGAAAAGCGAAAGACGGCGCCTTCCAAGGAAGGCTTTTTGGGCGTCGAGGGAATGAGCGCAGACGTTATAATCGAAGCGCTTAAAAAAAGTGGCGCGGTGACCGAAAAAGACGAAAATGCCGAAAATTCCGGCGAAAACAAACGAAAAATCACCAAAACCGATTTATTTTGCCTCGGGCTCTCGGGCGGCACAGACAGCCGCGAAAAGCGCAGAGCCTTCCTTAAAAAAGCGGGCTTGCCCGAAAATCTTTCGCCGAATGCCATGCTCGACCTGCTTAACAATATTTACACGCCGGAAGAATTTTTCAAAATGTTTGAAACCGGTCAAAATCCGGCACAAGGCTAAAAAATACAGACGGGAAAATACAACATGAGAATGAGAAAAAAGAAAAATCTTGAAAAACGGCTGACGGATGTCGGCGATTATCTTTATATAAGCGAGATAGACTACGCAAACCGTAATTTTGTCACCGCCGTAAACCAAAAGGAATACCTGAATTTTGCCTCTTGGTTTGAAAGCGACCAACCGCTTTATCTCGAAATCGGCTGCGGCAAGGGTAAATTTGCCTGCGAATTTGCCGAAAAAAATCCCGATATCAACATTATCGCCCTCGAAAAAAGCGCGAACGTGATAGTCGCCGCCTGCGAAGCCGCAAGGGATAAGGGGCTTAAAAATCTCAAATTCATAAAATGCTCGGCGGAGTATATCGAAAAATATATAAAGCCAGCAAGCATAGAGCGGATTTTTTTAAACTTTTCCTGCCCGTTTCCCAAGGCTTCCTACGCGGCGCATCGGCTCACGCATAAGAATTTCCTCGAAATTTACAAGCGAATTTTAAAGCCCGGCGCCGAAATTCACCAAAAGACCGACAATATGCATTTTTTCGAATTTTCCCTCGAACAGTTCTCGCTTTGCGGCTTCGCGCTTAAAAATATTTCCCTCGATTTGCATGCGAGCGGTTACGAGGACAATATAGAAACCGAATACGAACAACGATTTACGGCTCTCGGTCAACCCATCTACCGGCTGGAGGCGTACGCGAATGATTGATTTTAACATTGAAAAAATCGTAAAGCCCTGCGAAAGCTTCGGCGTTATATTGGACAAAGAAAAGACCGAAAAGCTTAACTTTTACGCCGATTTTTTAATAGAGCAAAACAAAAAGGTAAACCTTACCTCCATAACCGACGCCGACGGAGTGCTTTACAAGCACTTTTACGACTGCCTGCTGTTTTTAAAGCACTGCAATCCGGAAAAGGGCGCGTCGCTTATAGACGTCGGCACCGGCGCGGGCTTTCCGGGGGCGGTGCTCAAAATCGCAAGGCCCGACCTTAAGGTAACCCTGCTTGACAGCCTTAACAAGCGGCTGGTCTTTTTAAACGAGCTTATAGAGAAGCTCCGCCTTACCGGTATCGAAACGGTGCATATGCGCGCGGAGGAAGCCGGAAAATCACCCCTTTACCGCGAAAAATACGATATAGCCGCCGCCCGCGCCGTGGCGTCGCTTCCGGTCTTACTCGAATACTGCACCCCGCTTGTAAAGCCTCGGGGGGTATTCGTCGCGATGAAGGGGCCGAATATTTACGAGGAGGCGAAGCTCTCCGCCGGCGCCGAAAAGGCACTCTGCCTCGAAAAACCGAAAATTATATGCGAAACTCTCACGGGAAATGAGCAAAGAACCTTTGCCGTATATAAAAAAATATCGCAAACTTTGCCAAAATACCCGAGAAAACCCGCAGATATATCAAAACAGCCGCTTTAACGAGGCTGTTTTTGGTTTTTTATGGCGAATTTCTTCGACCGATTTTTCTTTACAATTTAAAGCCTTTATTTGATAATTATTACATAAGCCGGGCGCGGTTTCACCCCGGCAAATACGCAAATAATTCAAAGCGAGGCGGCAATATGCACACCATATCCTGCAAAAAACTCTTAATGCTCAAGCCCGACGATATAAAACCGTCCGAGAACCGTCGAAGGAAAAATTTCGACCGGTACGAATTACAGCGGCTTTCGGACAGCATACGGGCGATCGGGGTAATAGAGCCCCTGTCGGTGCGAAAAACCGCCGATGGCAAATACGAGCTTATCTCGGGCGAACGACGGCTCAAAGCGGCGGTAATGGCGGGGCTTCGGCGAGTACCCTGCATACTTCATAAGCTGCCGGACGGCGACGCCGCGCTCTTCTTTGCCGTTGAAAATCTGCAAAGGCGAAATCTCGGCCTCTTTGAGGAAGCGGAGTGCATCGAGCGCATTATCGCCGCTTGCGGCGTTTCGCAGACCGAGGCGGCGGCAAAGCTCGGCATGGCGGAGTCGACGCTCTGCGACAAGCTGAGCCTTTTAAGCCTCGGCACCGAGCTTCGCGAGAAAATAACCGCTTCTTCCCTCGGCGAACGCCATGCAAAAGCGCTTCTGCGCCTGCCCGAGGCGGAACGCGAGGAAGCCCTCAACCGCATTATAGCCGAATGTATGACCGAAAAACAGGCAAAGGAATACGTGACCGGACTTTTGAACCCGAAACCGCCCGCAGAAGACAAGCCCGAGCCCGAACAGAGCGAAAAGCCGTTTCGCAAATCGGCGATAGGGGATATGCGCCTTTTGGGCAACAGTATCTCGAAGCTTGTAAACACCCTTAAAAACGCCGGCATAGACGCAAGCCTTCGCAAATACGAAACCGATAAATTTATCGAATACAAGGTTCGCATAAAAAAAGAGTCCATAACCCGCGACACCCCCCAGCAGCTTAAAATCTGTTGACCCACTTTTTTTCTCGAATACGGCAATACGCTTCACTTCTTCCCTTTTACTCCCCCGTCCGCAAAGCGGACACCGAACTTCTTCACTCTTACTTTTTACATATTACTTGGCGCGCTCAACGCCCATGTATCCCACCACCAACTAACGTTGGTCCCCCTCCCTTTAGGCAAGGGAGGCTTTGTGGGATTGTAGCTGTAAATTCTGCTTGAAAGTTAAATTCGGCGTATCTGTAGCTCTTTCTCTCCCTCAGTCGGCTTACGCCGACAGCTCCCTCGTAAGCTGAGCCAAGGATTAATAATCCAAATTCTGCTTTTTAAGTTTCAAATTTGAGAAATGCTTAGTTTACAGATGATTTTAAAATTATCCTGCGCGCCCCGCCCCCATCTGACGAGGGGGGTGGCTTTTGCGTAGCAAAATACGGAGGGAGAGAAAAGGTAAAATCAAAAAGCGGCTAAAGCCTTAAGAAGAGACTAAAAATTATCGTGCCGCGCGCTTAGCGCGCCTTGCCTCCACCTGACGGGGGAGGTGGATTTTGCGGAGCAAAAGACGGAAGGAGAGAAAAAGTAAAGCCAAAATGCTACTAAAGATTATAAGAAGAAGCTAAAGATTATAAAAATAAAGCCTCCCTTGCCTAAAGGGAGGTGGCGGCGTAGCCGACGGAGGGATTAACGGCGCTAACGACGCGAAGAAGCTAAAAATTTTTACATTTCTACACTCCGTCCGCAAAGCGGACACCGAAATGTCTCGCGCAAGCGAGCGCTTCATGCTTCATGGCGCGCCTCGCGCCGCTTCATTTTTCATTTAAAAAGGACTGCTTTCCCGCCCTTTTCGGATAGGATTGCAGTCCTTTTTTTAGCTTGTTATTTTAATGCCCTTTGTATCGGTATTACTCTTAAATCGCCGCCTGTCGGGAAATGGTTTACGGCTTTTCGGCAACATCGGTGAAATAGCCGGCTTTTCCTTCAAAACCGTCGATCCGAGCATATTCAAAGTCTTGATAATTGCCGTCGCTCTGATATAAGATGCTGTTGCTGAAGTGCGTTCCGTCGCCGCCGACCAGGCTCGTGCAATTTTTGAACATATGAGTACATCTGTAATATCCGGTTCTGCCCTGTATCACAAACTGTTCCGACGCATAGATCGTTTTAAGGCTTGTACAGTCTTTGAACATATAGCTCAGTCCGCTCCCATCGTTTGCCGGATCGGCAGCAGAGGGGTTAAAGGTGCTGATGTCAAGCGTCACCAAAGAAGAACAACCGGCGAATGCATTGTCCATCGCAGTGACCTTATCGGTTGTGAATTTTTCGCCGAAGGTAACATCGCGGAGATTGGTACAGCCACTGAACAGCTGGGAAATGGAGGTGAGTTCCGACGTATCGAGCATACTCAGATCCATTGATGTAAGCTGAGTACAGCCCTTGAATAAAACCCCTATAGATGTCAGCTTGGCAGATGCGAACGGCGTCAGATCGTAAGACTTAAGCGACGTGCAGCCCGAGAACAACTCGGCGATGTTCGTTGCGGCGGAAAGATCCGAGTCTCCGAAATTGACTTCGGTCAATGAAGAGCAGCTGCTAAACAAACCGCTGAAATTCGTTACATGCGAGAGATCGAGTTGGCTGAGATCGCCGACTTCCAGCTGCGTGCAATTCGAAAACATAGAGCTGACAGAGGTCAGGTTGGAGGTATCCCATCCTTCCATATTTACGCGCTTCAAATTTTTGCAATTGCTGAACATAGCGTAGAAGTTCGTAGCGCCGGAAACGTCAAGAGACGTAAGATCAAAATCCGTTAAGGCATTGTCATATTGGAACATCCGCGTATAATCGGTGGTCTCAGAGGTGTCAAGGCCCGAAAGATCGATTTTGGTCAGCGACTGATAGGCACGGAACATTTCCTGCATATCGGCCGGCGCCTTGATCTTGGCGTTTTTACTCTCGGTCAAGAAATAAACGGCCTTGGTGTCGTCATTATAGAAGACGCGCGCGCCGGTCTCGTCGCTGCTCTCCGGTTCATCCTCCGGAACGGCTCCGAACATCATGCCTTCTTCGTAGTTTCCGCCTACTTCATCCTTATAGGCGTCCCAATTGGAGAAGACAATGCTCGTGGCGTTTGTAGCGGAGACGGGGCTGGCTGCACCGGCAAGTTTCATGGCGTTGTAAATCACACCTTGAAGATTGTTTTTATTGCTCCATGTGGTTTTCGGAACCAGCACCACAGGCGCGTCCGGCTCGGTTTTGGGAAGCTCGGCGCCGATGTCGTACTGATCGTCAAAGCTGTCGGATTCATAGGTCAGCTGCGCAGCATCCAGCTGTACGCCCAGATAAAGCTCCGGACGGGCGGTGCCGGTCAGGTAATTGGCCTCGTTCCCGACCCATGTGGGCATATATACTGCCAGCGTAAAGACCTGTTCCGACGGTTTCCCATCGGTCTTAGCGGGATAGAGCGCCGCCTCCTTGGCGCCGAAGCCCGAAAGATCTCCCAGCACGGCCTCTTCGGCAGCTTGCCCGCCGGGCAGCCAGGCTGCGGTACGGTCGGTGATCTGCGTCGCGCCGTCGATCACGTTGAAGACGAGGTGTTCGGACAGCTTGAAGGAAATATTCGCGCCTGTCTCGTCGGTTTGCACACTTGTATATGTATTTTCCGGAGCGCCGGACGCATCCCCGTAAACGGCGGCTGACAGATTATATTTCAGCGCCAGACTGCCGGCGTTGCGCACCCGCAGATAAGCAACCTCGGTATGACCGGGCTCCCACAGGTGTTCCTCGCCGTCCGGTGCGGCGAACAGGTCGGTAAGCGTGGTGACCGGCTCCCACGCAGCCACAGAACCGTCGGGGGCGAAACTCGCCGCGTATTCCAACTCAACGTCCAAATTTCCCGCAATAATTTGATTGCGTCCGCTTGTCACGCTGTCGGTAAACCACGCGAATGTAGAACCGATAAGCATTGCAACGCATATAAGCATCGACAACATGCTCATAAGCAAAGCCTTTTTTGTAGCTTTAGTTTTGTTCATGAGTATAACACTCCTATTTGATTTTCAGGCATTTGGGGTTTAGACGTCGCCCCGACAATGCCGTCAAAATCGGAGTGCGTCTATCCTATAAGTAAAGTACGGCTTCCTCCGAGGAAGTCGGTCAAAATGCCTAATAAGGCGGGCCCGTGCCCCCCCCCGTGGGATTTTTTGTCATTTGTACAAATTTCATAAGAGGAAGCCTCCTTTCATGTGGTTTTATTTTTAGTTTGCGCGATTAGTCAATGCAATCAGATTACAATTGTATTCTGATTATATTGACTAGACAAAGCGGCGCAAAGCTCCAACGGAAAGATTTTTATAACTTTCCGATATACACAACCGATTTTAGCATAAACATATCGATTTTTCAATAGATTTTCGCAAAAAATACTCGTAAACCTGCACAAAAAACGCCGAAATCTTTATTCCACCCCAAATTTCCCGGATTTTCAAACGGCGCCCACCGCTTCGTTTTCATTGCGCGACAGCGCCTTGCCTCCACCTGACGGGGGAGGTGGCTTTTGCGGAGCAAAAGACGGAGGGAGAGAAAAAGTAAAGCCGAAATGCAACTAAAGATTATAAGAAAAAGCTAAAGATTATAAGCCAACAGCCTCCCTTGCCTAAAGGGAGGTGGCTTTTGCAGAGCTTTAGCTTCTGCAAAAGCCGGAGGGATTAACGGCTCTAAAGCACAGCTCTCAGCCTCACGGGTGAAAATTAAAGTATCGTACCCTTAAGTCGACTGCGGTCGACAGCCCCAATGTGCGCTTTGCGCAGAAGGTAACAAGTAATATCGAATAGCGAAAAGGTATACAAGCACGCAGTATTGTTTTATAAAACTTTAGCTGCTTCTCGGCTTTAGCCCCGTTAATCCCCCCACCAACTAACGTTGGTCCCCCTCCCTTTAGGCAAGGGAGGCTTTGCGCAGAGCGAGCTCATTATATCCAAATTTTCCTGCGCGCGTGCGCGCCTTGCCCCCATCTGACGAGGGGGGTGTCTTTTTCGGAGATTATTCCGAAAAAGACAGGGGGAGAGAAAAGGTAAAGCCGAGATGCGGCTAAAGATTTTTCCGATTTTTTCCGATTAAATCCAAAATAAAACTTGAAAAACAGGCGCGGATACATTATAATAAATCGGTTAAGGGAGGTCAAAGTATGTCCGATTATTATAAAATGAATAAGGAACAGCTTAAAAAAGAGTTCGAAGCTGTTCGCGCGGAATATGAAAATTTACGGGCTTTACACCTGTCGCTGGACATGTCGCGGGGCAAGCCCGGATTTGACAATATGGATTTAAGCGAAGAAATGTTCGATCTTGTGGGGAACGATACCGGCTTTAAAAGCGTAAACGGAACCGACTGCCGCAATTACGGCGGGCTTGACGGGCTGGCGGAGCTTAAAAAGCTGTTTTCCGATATTTTGGAAATTCCCCCGGAGCAAATCATAGTGGGCGGTAATTCCTCGCTTAATATGATGTTCGATACCGTAGCGCAGGCTATGACGCACGGCATGGGCAAAGACCCTTGGTTCGAGGATAAAAACCGCAAATTTTTATGCCCGGTACCCGGATACGACCGGCATTTCGCCATAACCGAATATTTCGGATTTGAGCTTATTCCGGTCGCCATGAACTCCGAGGGCCCCGATATGGACGCCGTTGAGGCGCTTGTAAAGGATCCGTCGGTAAAGGGAATTTGGTGCGTGCCGAAGTATTCCAACCCCGAGGGCATAACCTACAGCGACCGGGTGGTAAAGCGTATGGCGGCTTTAAAGCCCGCCGCGGAAGATTTCCGCATTTTCTGGGATAACGCCTATTGCGTCCACGATTTGTACGACGAGGGCGACACCCTGCTCAACATTTACGACGAATGTGTGAAAAACGGGAACCCCGACCTTCCCATCATATTCTCCTCCACGTCAAAGATAACCTTCCCGGGAGCCGGCGTCGCAGTTCAGGCGGCAAGCCCGAAAAACGTCGCCTTGTTCAAGGGCAGAATGAAGTACCAGACGATAGGCCCCGACAAGCTTAATCAATTAAGACACGCGCGCATGTTCAAGGACGCCGACGCCTTAAAGCGGCATATGAAAAAGCATGCCGATATATTAAGACCCAAATTCGAGGCGGTCCTCGGGGAATTTGACAAACAGCTCAAAGGTACGGGCATAGCCTCCTGGACAAATCCCAAGGGCGGCTACTTCATAAGCCTTTACGTGCCGGAGGGCTGCGCTTCGAGAGTCGACAGTCTCTGCGCCGACGCCGGTATGGTATTGACCCCCGCGGGCGCTACATATCCTTACGGCAAGGATCCCGCCGATTCAAACATACGCATAGCGCCCTCCTACCCCTCGGTAGAGGAAATAAAAAAGGCGTCCGAAGTGCTGTGTACCGCCGTAAAATATGCCGCTCTCGAAAAATTATTGGCATAAATAACATATTTTGCAAAAAGAAAGATTGACTTTATATATATTTTTTTGTATAATTATAAGACAATAGTCTTTGCTGGATTGCATAAGACAGTCCATGCGGGATTTTATAAACACTAATTTGGAGGATTTGCCAATGAAATCCAAAAGAACAGGCAAACCGGTATTTTTCGTAGTGCTCATTTTGATTTTAGCGCTCACCTATTCCGTATTTTTCGGAATAGAGAACTACTACGGCGATACCAGAAAAGTTTACGTAAAGGGCGCGGAGGATATCCGCTGGGGTATTGATATCCGCGGCGGCGTTGAGGCCGTATTTTCGCCCGACAAAGCAGACGTCGATATCACCTCGAGCGATATGGACGCCGCCAAGCAAATCATCGAGACCCGTCTTGTAAACAAGAACATAACCGATTACGAGGTTTACACCGATTCGGACAACCATCAGATAATCGTGCGTTTCCCCTGGGCGGCGGACGAGAGCGATTTCGACGCGGCGGCAGCGGTACAGGAGCTGGGTGAGACCGCCCTGCTTACCTTCTGCAAGAACGAAACGCAGGACGAGGTTATCTTAAGCGGCGCGGCGGATATTAAGGAAGCTTACGCCGGCTATCAACAGGAGACCGGCGAGCCGATAGTTAACCTTTCGCTCACAAGCCAGGGCTCGTCCAAGTTCGCGACGGCTACCGCCGAGCTTGTAGGTCAGAAGATATCCATTTGGATGGACGACACCATGATCCAGGCTCCCACTGTCAATCAGGCGATTACCGGCGGTCAGGCGTATATCCAGGGTATGGAGAGCGCCGAGGCGGCAAAGGAATTGGCGGATAAGATAAACGCGGGCTCCCTGCCCTTCGCCCTTACGGTTGACGACAGCAAGCTGCAGGTTATCTCGCCGACGCTCGGTTCCGACGCGCTTAACGTAATGCTTATCGCGGGCTCCATCGCCTTCGGCCTTGTCTGCCTGCTTATGATTCTGCGCTACCGGCTCAACGGCGTAGTGGCGTCTATAGCGCTGCTCGGTCAGCTTGCGGGCTCCATAGCCTGCATTTCCGGATTTTTCCCGAATGCAAACAGCTTTACCCTTACCATCCCGGGTATCGCGGGTATTATCCTTTCCATAGGCGTAGGCGTTGACTGTAACGTTATCGCGGCGGAGCGTATACGCGACGAATTTGCCAAGGGCAAAACCATCGACGGTTCGATAGACAGCGGCTTTAAAAACAGCCTGAGCGCCATCATAGACGGCAACGTAACCATCGTTATAGTATCGGTAGTTCTTATGGGCGCCTTCGGCACGCCGGACAGCATCATAGCCAAAATCTTCTCCCCGCTTATGTCGCTTTTCGGTTCGCAGATAACCGGTTCGATCTACTCCTTCGGTTATACCCTGCTTGTAGGTACAATATTCAATCTTATAATGGGCGTTCTTGCTTCCAAGTATATGCTTAAGAGTATTTCTCAGCTTAAACTGTTCAGAAAGCCTTGGTTCTACGGAGGTAAGAATAATGCGTAATTTTAAAATCGATTTTAACAAAGCCTTTAAATTCGTTATTATTGCCTATGCTCTCATATTTATCGTAGGTACCGTTATCGCCGTTATAGGCGGCGTTAATCTGGATATCAACTTCCGCGGCGGTACGAAAATTTCCTATTCCTACACAGGCGAAATCGCCGAAAAGGATTTTGACGCCGTAATTAAGGATAATCTCGACAGCTCCTATACGCTTACAAAGAGCACCTCCTTAGCGGGCGATACCAAAACCTACGACTTAGCGCTCGTGGGCAAGGAAGCTCTTTCCGCCGAGGCGCAGGAAGCGCTTACCACGGCGATCGCCAAGAAATTCACCGACAACGAGGTAAAGCTTTACAACTCAAACTCGGTAAGCCCCACGATGGCGGGCACCTTCTTTATCAAGAGTATGGTAGCCGTCCTTATAACCGCCGTTTTCGTTGTGATTTACGTCGGCATCCGTTTCAAGCGAATAGGCGGCGTTTCGGCGGCGCTCACCGCTCTGGCGGCGCTTGTCTTCGACGTGCTTATCACCTTCTTTGTATGTATTTTCTTCCGTTTGCAGATAGACTTAAACTTCGTCGCGGTGGTTCTTACCATACTCGGTTACTCGCTTAACGACACCATCGTTATTTACGACCGCGTGCGCGAAAACAAGCGGCTTTATCCCGATATGGAAATCGGCGAACTTGTAAACTTAAGCATCAACAAGGTATTTGTACGTAATATAGTAACTACCGTCACCACCTTCCTCGCCGTTATGACCATCGTTCTGGTATCCGAGCTTTACGGTCTTACGACGCTGAGAACCTTCGCTATTCCGATGGCGTTCGGCTTGATATCCGGCGGTATCAGCTCGCTGTGCGTTTCCGGCCCGCTCTGGGTTATCTGGAAAAGAAGCCGTGAGAAGAAAAAAGCAAAGGCATAATAAAACAATAATAATTAAGCAGAGGCCGTTTTTACCGTCTCTGCTTTTTTAAAGGAGAGAAAAAAAGACATGTACACCGCAAATCGTTCACGTTACGAAAATATACCCTATCACCGCACCGGCAGAAGCGGTCTTATGCTTCCGGCGGTATCCCTGGGCCTCTGGCACAATTTCGGCGATAACTCGAATTTCGATACCATGAAAAAAATGTGCTTTATCGCCTTTGACAACGGTATTACCCATTTCGATCTCGCCAACAATTACGGCCCCGAAGCGGGAAGCGCCGAAAAGAATTTCGGCAGAATTTTAAAGGAAGACCTGCGCCCCTACCGCGATGAGCTTATCATAAGCACCAAAGCCGGCTATTATATGTGGCGGGGCCCCTACGGCGAATGGGGCAGCCGCAAATATTTACTTGCAAGCCTCGACCAAAGCCTTAAGCGCTTAGGACTCGATTACGTCGATATTTTTTACAGCCACAGGTACGACCCGAATACCCCCTTGGAGGAAACGATGGGAGCGCTGGCTTCCGCCGTCACCTCGGGAAAGGCGCTTTACGTGGGAATTTCGAACTACGACGGAGAACGGCTCGAAGAAGCCGCCGCGATTTTGGACGAGCTTAAGGTGCCGTTTGTGATCAATCAAAACTGCTACTCGATTTTTGACCGCACCATAGAAAATAACGGACTCAAGGAGACCGCCGATCGCCTCGGCAAGGGCATTATCGCCTTTTCGCCGCTGGCGCAGGGCTTGCTTACCGACCGCTATCTTAAGGGCGTACCCGCCGACAGCCGCATAGCAAAGAACGGATTTTTAAAGAAAAACGCCCTCACCGACAAGCGACTTACGCAAATTCGCGAATTAAACAACATAGCGGCGAAAAGAGGACAGACACTCGCCCAAATGGCGTTAAGCTGGTTAATGCGCGACGGTATTGTCACAAGCGTTTTGACGGGCGCTTCCCGTCCCGAGCAGATACTCGATAATATCGGCGCGGTAAAGAACACCTCCTTTACAAGAGAGGAATTGGAGCTTATCGACAAAATAAGCCTTTCTTAAACCGAATAATTTCAAAAAAGAAAACCGACCATGCCAAACTCAAAGGCAAGGTCGGTTTAATTTATTTATTTTTTTAAATTATCAAAAAATCAAAATGATTTATTTAAAATCGCCGCCAGCACGGTTATATCGTCCTCGTGATTGTCGTTTCGGCGGCGTTTCGCGCATTCGCAAATCCGCTCGGCAAGCTCCTGTGCGCTGCCCTGCTGCCAGGCTTCGAGCTCGGCGCGTATCCAATCGGTGCCGGCGCCGCACGCCCCGTCCGACATAAGCAGCACGATATCGCCGGCTTTGCATTTAATGACCGCCCTGTCAAATCCTATCTCGCGCAAAATTCCCGCCGGCAAAGAGGTACTTTCCGCCTTGCCGGTCTTGCCCGACCTCCTTATTATCGTGGGCGCCGCGCCCGCCTTGTGCAGGGTTACCTCGCCGGTATAAAGGTCTATGCTCGCGATATCCACCGTAGCCAGCGATTCGTCGGTGGATTTAAAGAGCATCGACGAATTAAGTATCCGAAGCGAGCAGTCGTACCCGAAGCCCGCTTTTATGAGCCTTCCCATAAGCCCCGACGCCATAGCGCCGTCGACCGCCGCCCTGCCGCCGGTACCCATGCCGTCGCTGAGCACCATTACAAACCTGCCTCTGCCGTCGTTGAAATACTTGTACGCGTCGCCGCACATGCTCGATCCGCCGGCGCATATCTGCTCCGCGCCGAAGTCGATATTCAAGGCGGCGCGTTCGTTAAGGGTTATGAAAATATCCCCGCCTACTTCGCTCACCGTCGGGATATCGAAATCCCGCTCGCATACCACCGAGACCAATTTCATCACCTGAAGCTTGTTTATGATAAGCTCGGGTGTTTTTTTAAGCTTGAACTCCACCGTCGTCCTGCCGAACTTGTCTATCCGGCAGGCGGCTTCGTCCACCCTTATATTGAGATTTTTAAGCGCCGCGGCGGCGTTTTCGGCAAAGGCGCTGTCGAACTGCTCGTCGTTTTTAAAATCAAGGCTCAAATCGTAGAGCATTTCGGAAATTCCCTCAAATTGGTCGGACACCACCGACCTTACCTCGTCTATGCGGCTTTCGGCGGCTATTCGCGAGGCGTAATCCGAGTAACGCTTGTAGGCGGCGTTGCCCACCCGCGCGGTTCTTTGACACCTGCCCTTAAATTCTTCGGGCGCGGCGTTTTCGGGAGAGCAATCCCCCGCCTTTACCGCCTTTGTCATCTCTAATATCGCGTTTACGGTATCGTCTTTGCGGCTTTCCCAGCAATGTATCCGCAATTTACAGCCGGCGCAGGCGTCCTGCTCCACGGCGGATATCACCGAGCCGAAATCCGGCGCGTTGATTTTTGAAAGCTCCTTTGAAACCTGCTCGACCGTTTCGGAGACGTCCGAGAGAGCGTTGGAGGCAAGCTCCAAGCGCATCGTGAGCGATTTTTTAAAGCCCAGCGGAACCGCAAGCTTCGGTTGAAAGGAAAATATTTTACCGAGATATATGCCCGCCTTGTGCGGTAAGGTCAAAAAGAGCACCACGGCAAGCCCCGACTCGACGACCGTTCGGGAAATGAGTATGCCGTCGCCGGTAGTCACCGTTCCTATAAAGGAAAAAATCAGCATGGTAAGCGCCTGCGCGTACTTGCCGAGGTGCGCGAAAATGCCGCAAATAAGTCCGGCAAAGGCGAGGCTTATGCCTATGTTGCCGCCGGTACCCGACAGCACCTGCGTCAGCGCCACCGAAATGCCGGAAACCGCACCCGCAAGCACCCCTCCGTATTTTGAGGCGGTAAGTATGAGCAAAACGCCGAGTATTCGCCCCAATGAAATTCCCAAAAGCCGCGTCGACTGCAAGCCGGACAAGAGTATGCTTATGACTATAAGCAGCTCCGAAAGCTCGATATTTGAAAGCCCCGCGGTTTTGCCCGCTATAAGCTTAAAGCAATCGGCGGTAAAATAGGTTCCCGCGGCGCACAAGAGCGCCTCGGCGGCAAGATCGGTAAAATTTACCTCCATCCCTTTAAGCGCCACCGCCGAAGTAAGGGCGGAGGACAATAATGCGATAAAGGAAAGAAAGCAGGGGTTTGAGACGATCCGTTTATACCCGCCGAGCAGAAGCTTTATCGCAAGCAGGGCAAAGAGCGCCGCTATGTACCTGAAGCCGCCGTTGCCCACCGCGGGTATAAAATAGCCCGCGAATACGCCTATCGCGACGGAGGGCGTATAGGTGATCGAACAGCCCGCCAAAAACGAAAGCCCAAAGGGCAAAAGCTTGTCCATAACCACCGCTTTGCAGGCAAAAAATCCCGCCGCCGCCGCCAAAAAATGAGTTGAGCCCGCAAGCACAAGCTCCTTCGGGGTATATTTTTCGCTTTTATTTGATAATTTAACAATATCCTTCATATAATCACCGCCGTTACTTCCATTATAAGCCTTCGGCGGCGCTTATTTTGTCGCTGTGTGACGTAAATAAAATGAATTTTTTAAAACCCCTTGGAATAAAAAGGAGTTTTTTGGAAAGTATAATACCTTAGAGAGCGAAATTTGAAGTTGTAGCGCGAGCGATTATTTTATAATCTTTCATTGCATCTCGGCTTTACTCTTTCTCTCCCCCTGTCTTTTTCGGAACAATCTCCGAAAAAGACACCCCCCTCGTCAGATGGGGGCAAGGCGCGCGGTGCGCGCCAAGGAATATGTAAGAGTGAAGAGTGGAAGCTTTTAGCTTTCATCTCGGCTTTAGCCCCGTTAATCCCTCCGTCGGCTACGCCGCCACCTCCCTTTAGGCAAGGGAGGCTAAGGTGGGGCGCGATACATTCGTTTATAGGTTGTTGGTTACTTCGTGGCTTTACTTTTTTCTCTCCCTCCGTCTTTGCCTACGGCAAAGCCACCTCCCCCGTCAGGTGGAGGCAAGGCGTTGTCGCGCAGGATAATTTTAGTTTATCTGCAAACTAAGCATTTTTCCAAATTGTATAGCTCACAAGTTGTTGTAATTGGCATTACAAGCTTTGCACAGTAAAAGTCGTATTTTCGTGCCGAAGTGCAAAAGCTTGATCCACCCTTGGCTCCATCTGACGAGGGAGCTGTCGGCGTAAGCCGACTGAGGGAGAGAAAAGCTACAGACACGCTGAATTAAAATTCTTTAATCTTTATTTAATTTTGACGATCCGTAAGCCTCCCTTGCCTAAAGGGAGGGGGACCAACCGTGAGGTTGGTGGTGGGATTAACGGGGCTAAAGCCGAGAAGATACTAAAGTCTTATAAAACAATGCCGCGCGCTCGAACCTTCTCACCATTCGATATTATTCTTCGGCAACATCTTAAGCTTATTCTTTTTCTCACCTTGCAAAACAAAGCAAAACTACATTACCGGAGGCAGATATGAAAAAAAGTTTCAGAATTACGGCGGCGGCGCTGATAATAATTATGATAAGCGCATTTACGGTCTCGTCGCTTTCCAAAATGGGCTCGCGCTCGGAAGAAGTAAAAACGATACAAACAAAGCTTAAAAATTGGGGTTACTACTCCGGCGGCGTCGACGGAATTTTCGGCACGCAGACCAAAAACGCGGTTATAGCCTTTCAAAAGGCTAACGGCCTTACCCCGGACGGTATCGTCGGCAAAAAGACTCTCGCGGCGCTCGGCATACCGGAGAGCGGAAGCGGAAGCGGCTCATATAATTCCTCGGACTATGAGCTTTTGGCGCGTATAATCTCGGCGGAGGCGCGCGGCGAGCCTTACGCCGGGCAGGTGGCGGTGGGGGCGGTGGTTTTAAACCGCACCGAGCACCCTTCCTTCCCCGACACCATATCGGGGGTGGTATACCAAAGAGGAGCCTTTTCCTGCCTTAACGACGGGCAGTTTTACGAAAAGATCGCCGACAGCGCCTACCGCGCCGCATCCGACGCCCTTAACGGCTTGGATCCCGGCGGCGGAGCGATATACTATTACAATCCCAAAAAATCGACCAATAAATGGATTTTAAGCCGACCGGTCGTAACGACTATAGGAAATCACCGCTTTTGCAAATAGCCACGCTTTTAAAAGCGCAAAAAAAGGACGCATAACCGAGGTTATGCGTCCTTCTGTGTTGGCATCTACTTATTTTCCCGGGCAGCTTCCCGCCAAGTATCTTCAGCGCAAGTGAGCTTAACTTCCGTGTTCGGTATGGGAACGGGTGGACCCTCACCGCAATCAACACCAACTGTCCGTCGCCGTCGGGCGACTTTGATATAATATCACACCGCAAAATATTTGTCAAGCATTTTTTTAAATTTTTTTTAAAAAGTAAATTTTTTTGGAGATCGGCATAAAAAATCGCCGAAATTTAATAAATGCTAAAAAATTTCAATTCAGCATATCTGTACCTTTTCTCTCCCTCAGTCGGCTTACGCCGACAGCTCCCTCGTAAGCTGAGCCAAGGATTAATGATCTAAATTATACTTTTTAAGCTTCAAATTTGAGAAATGCTTAGCTTGCAGATGATTTTAAAATCATCCCGCGCGCCGCGCGCGCCTTGCCTCCACCTGACGGAGGGAGAGAAAAGGTAAAGCCTTAAGAAGAAACTGAAAATCACCGTGCCGCGCGACAGCGCCTCGCCCCCATCTGCCGAGGGGGGTGTCTTTTTCGGAGATTGTTCCGAAAAAGACAGGGGGAGAGAAAGAGTAAAGCAACGATGCAACTAAAGCTTTATAAAACAATGTATCGCGCACCACTTGAGCCTCCCTTGCCTAAAGGGAGGTTGGCTTTTGCAGAGCTTTAGCTTCTGCAAAAGCCGGAGGGATTAACGGGGCTAACGCCGAGAAGAAGCTAAAAATTTTTACTTTTTTACAATCCGTCCGCGAAGCGGCACTTCTTCACTCTTACTTCTTACATATTACTTGGCGCGCAAAGCGCGCCCTGCTCCGCTTCATTTTTCATTTAAAAAAGGACTGCTTTCCCGCCCTTTTCGGATAGGATAGCAGTCCTTTGTTATCATACTAAGTTAAAACTAATTTTTAATTAAATCGTCAGGTCTTTTCCCGTCAACAAGAATATTAACGCTTTCGGCATTAACATCCTCTGCAAAAGTGAATACCTCTCCGCTTGCAAAGGCGGCACAGCCCAAGAAATTATCGTCGGTTGACGTAAAGCTCAAATTATCGTCTTCAAATAAAACGCTTGTCGAGCCTTTGTAAGTATTACCGCTCGAAGTCCAATCGCCGCTATATACGTCAAGCAGCGAATCTATAACGGAATCCTTTATGTCGACTTTATCAACGCCGCCGCCGATAGTAATTGAGCCTTCAACACTGCAATTCACAATTGAAACGCTTCCGCCGTCAACGCCGTCAAAATGTATCGCCACACAACCCGGCATATTGAAGGTGCAATCCTCAATAATAACTTCGCCCTCGGCATAGCTCCAGCCTATACCGCGACTTCCTTTTGATTCGAAAGTACAACCCTTGATACTGCCGGAGCCCATAAAGCTTATAATATCATCGCTCGATTTTGAATTTTCGGTTTTAAATGTGCAATTTTCAATCGTAAAGGAAGCTTCTTCCATATTCCTACGATTGCCGAATACAGCCAATTCGCCCTCTCCGCTGAATACCACATTGGAAACCGCGTTGTCTTTATTAAATCTCAAGGTTTTGTCAATCTGAATTTCTGTAGCGGGATTTCCGTCTGCGTCAACGGCGCCTTTAATCTCAACGCCGTCTTGTATACCGTCAAGCGACTTGCCCGAAAATTCACCTTCGGCAAGCTGCAAAACGTCGCCCTCTTTAGCTTCGGAAACGGCAGCCGACAAAGCGGTGTCATCCACGATAGGCAGCGGCGCGTCCTTGTCGTAATCATTGCCGAAGCTGTCGGACTCGCTCTCAACCTGTGTCGCATAGAGTCTCGTCTCAAAGCCTATGGT
>CANQGK010000029.1 GCA_947623175.1 uncultured Clostridia bacterium
AGCTCCCTCGTCAGATGGAGCCGGTAATCAAAGGACATAAGCGACGGTTTATGTCTTTTGATTGCCGAAAGGCGAAAATAAGCTTTATATCCGAAATATCTGAAATTTCCCTGCGTGCGCGCTTGCGCGCCTTGCCTCCACCTGACGGGGGAGGTGGATTTGCCGTAGGCAAAGACGAAGGGAGAGAAAAGGTAAAGATGATATGAAGCTAAAGAAAAAACACACAGAAAGGAGGCTTCCTCTATGAAATTTGTACAAATGACAAAAATTCCCATGGGGGGGGGGCAAAGGCCCGCCTTATTAGGCAAATTGACTGACTTCCGCGGAGGAAGCCGCACCTTACTTATGAGATAGACGCACTCCGATTTTGACGGCATTTTCGGAGCGTGTCTCCGCTTAAAATGCCGCAAAATTAAATAAGGAGTGTTATACACATGAACAAGACTAAAGCTACAAAAAGAGCTTTACTTATGAGCATGTTGTCCATGCTTATTTGTATAGCAATGCTTGTAGGTTCTACATTTGCATGGTTTACCGATTCGGTTACGAGCGGACAAAACGTCATCAAAGCCGGTAATCTTGACATTTCCGCGACATACCAAAACGTCGATATGACGGACGGTACAGAACAATATACTATCCCGGACTTTGACCGCGTTGCGGGCGGCGTTATCAAATTTTCCGAAAGTAAAACCGATATAAACGAGGATAATTCAATCATATCCGAGGAGCTGTGGGAGCCCGGCGCCGTAGGCGCAAAGCTGCTTACCGTTCGTAACGACGGTTCGCTTGCGGCAAAAATCAGGCTCAGCTTTACCGTAGAGGACGGCGGACTTCAGGACGCGCTCTGGTTTGATTTTATCAGGGTAAATGAAGGCGCTGTTGTCGGAACGTTTACCAAGCGCGCGATGAGCACCTTAAATTCGTTTGCCTCCTCACTTGAGCTTCCGCTTATGCCGAAGGAAACCGCCGGTGACAGCGTATCTTTCATTTTGATTTACGGCATGTATGAAGAAGCGGGCAATCAGTATATGAATACAAGCTTTGAAGCGGACGTTTCCGTTCTCGCCGTTCAAATGCCCTATGAAGAAGACAGCTTTGACAAGAATTACGACGAAAAAGCCGCTTACGTTTACACGGCGGCTAATCCCGGAGAGCTTGGCAAAATCGCCGAAAAAGCCAAGTCGGGCGACATCATTAAGTTGAGCGGCTCGGAAAAATATGACGCGGCGGAGGTTAATAAGGTTCTGGACGGCGTTATATTGCAGGGCGAAGCGGATGCGGACGGCAACCCTCTCACCGTGGTAGAGATAGACAACGCGCCTGTCGATTTGAAAAATAACAATATATCCTATATTAAATTTGTAAGAGCCGAAGGAGCAACGTCAGGAGAAGATTTGCTGGATATTGGCGATTCGTCGGGAAAAACGTCGGTTTCTGTCGAAAACTGCATCTTTGATTATAGCTCGGAACCGGGAATCAGTTATCCGGGGTTAGCACTTCGTGGACCCGGAACGGTAAAGGGCTGTCAGTTCAAAGGAAATAAGGCCATTGGCATTGACCGAGCTATCGGCGAAATTCTGATCGAAGATTGCACATATGATAATACGGGCTTCTCTTCCATGAACAATAAAATGGCGATTGATTGCGGTAGCTGCGATCCGGATTCTCATATAACCATAAAGGGCTGCGAATTTGTTACTTCCGGACAGTGTATTGATATGTATTGTCCTGAGGTGACAATGGAGGGCTGTACTTTGAATGGAACCTCAATCACAATCAGACAGAAAGATTCGACATGGACAACCCATGACAATGAGTTCAAGGGCAATTTTGATATGATGTTCGAATTTATGGCGGACAACATTACGTTCAATTCCACGAATGATAAGTTCTCGTCCAGATTGTCAAGCGGAAGCAGCAGCGGTTACTACTTATTCCAAGTTGATAAGTCACGAACCGGTATAAGAATTACTATTGACGGCAAGGCGCCGAAGACGGATTGGGTTGGCCCGGGAACCATTGAGACGGATTAATTCAAGGCAAAACCGATATAAAAAAAGCCGTCCGAGAAAGGTTCGGCGGTTTGACAAAATAAAATAAAAAAGGCTGCGGCAAAAGGAGAAATGCCGCGGCCTTTTGACTTATAATCATATATTTTTCAAAAATTTATTATAGCCTTCGCCGTAGCGGACGCAGCGGGAAACGCGGCTCAGGGTGGCGGAGGAAATATCGGTTTTGCATATTACCCGATTATAGGTTTCGCCCTCGATCAAGAGCTTGGCTGCCTTGACGCGCTGTGCCATTTTTTCTATTTCCCTTACGGTGCAAAGGTCCTCGAAAAGCATTTTGCAGTCGTCTTCCGTTTTTAAGGATAAAATAAGCCGGTAAAGCTCGGAAATATCGGACTCGCTGATTTTGCCGGACTGCATAAAAAGAACCTCCTTCGTTACATGGAAATTTTATCCGTTTTGATGATTTCGGCGAAGCCTTTGAGGTGTGGGGGGTTGCCGGGGGCGGCGATTACCGTGAGCGGGGCTTTGGGCTCCTTAAAGCATATCTCGGCTTTTTTGCCGGTTTTTTCGGCGATATACACTCCCGCCGCCGCCGTTCCGCTGGCGCATGAGCCCTCCCAAAAGAGGGTGGCGGCGCTTTTTACGTAAACGAGCGGTTTAAGGCGTCCGGAGTCGGCGTCCAAAAGCATCGCTCCGACGGCGTCGCAGTCGAGAATGTCGCTCCATTCCTTTACGGCGCTCTCAAAGGCGGCGTCTTCGAGCTTAAAATTCTCGATAATCACATGCATAATGCCGGGAAAGCTTACGACCGGCAGCTTTAAAATATTTCCGCCGAGCGGCAGTTCTTTATAAAATATGCTCTCGTACGGCGGCATTTCGAGGGTTACGGCGTATTTTTCGCCGTTTTTTTCCACCTCGGCGCAAACCGGCGCGTCGCTTCCCGAAACGGGGAAGGTATACTTAGTCGGGTTTTTCGGCGTACATTCGTCGCGGAAAAATTGCGCCGCCGCGCAAATCGAGGCGTTGCCGCAAAATTCGCCGCCCGCCATACGTAAAGCCCTGCCGTTCAAAAAGCCCACCTGCTCGCATGTGGGCTCTTTTTTCATAATAAGCGCCGCCGTTTCGGGATAGGCGTCGGGCGCGACGGGTGTCTGCACCAAGGCGGTAATATTGCCGTTGGGATTCCATAAAGTGTATTTTATATCCATTACTTTTGATAATTTTGTAAAAATTTGCGGGTACGTTCCGTTCGGGTGTTGCCGAATACCTCCTCGGGCCTGCCCTGCTCGACGATAACCCCGCCGTCCATAAAGACGACTCGGTCGGAGACCGCCCTTGCAAAGGGCATTTCATGTGTGACGATAACCATGGTCATTTTTTCGTCGGCAAGCTGCTTTATTACCTTTAAAACCTCGCCGGTAAGCTCGGGATCGAGCGCGGAGGTGGGCTCGTCGAAAAAGAGGATCTCGGGATTCATAGCGAGCGCGCGCACTATCGAAACGCGCTGCTGCATACCGCCAGACAACTCGCAGGGGTACATTTTTTCCTTGCCCTCAAGCCCCATTTTCTTAAGCAGCGTCATCGCCCGCTCCACAGCCTCGTCCTTATTCATTTTCAGCACCTTTATAGGGGCGTCGGTAATGTTTTTAAGCACGCTGTAGTGGGGAAAAAGGTTGAAGCTCTGGAAAACGAGGCCGAAAATCTTGCGGAATTTGTTTAAATTCTTAACGTAGCACAAGCGGCCCTTCTCATTGAGATAGGTTACGTCTTCACCCATGTATGACAATACGCCGCCGTCGATGGTTTCGAGCAGGGTGGCACAGCGCAGAAGCGTGGACTTGCCGCCGCCGGAGGGGCCGATCACCGAAACTACTTCGCCCTTGTTGACCTCGAGGGAGATATCCTTGAGCACGTGATTTTCGCCGAAGGACTTTTGTATGTTTTGCATTTTCAGAACGTTCATAAAATCCCTCCTACTGCTTATAGTAACTCATGGATTTTTCGATCCGTCCCATGACGAAGCCGACGATCGCGTTAAAGACGTAATAGAAGACGCCCGCCACGATAAAGGGCGTGAAGCTGGTCTGCGAATTTGCTATTTGCTTGCCTATGGTGAACATTTCCTGGTAGGAAACGGTAAAGGCGATAGAGGTATCCTTGACGAGGGTTACTATTTCGTTGGTAATGCTCGGCAAAATTGTCTTTATCACCTGGGGCAGAATTATCCGGATAAAGGTCTGCGCCTTTGAATACCCCAAAACGGTCGCCGCTTCGTACTGTCCGGTTGAAATGGATTCGATACCGCCGCGGTAAATTTCGGAAAAATACGCCGCGTAATTTATCGAAAAAGCGATGACTACCGGAATAAGCTTATTGCGCGAAACGCTTATGTCAAAGAGGTAGTAAGGCCCGTAAGTGACCGCCAAAAGCTGGAGCATAAGCGGCGTGCCGCGAAGCACCGATACTATAAACTTTATCGGAGCGGATATTATTATGTTTTTGTTCATCCGCAGCAGCGCGATAATTACGCCGAGCGGAAGCGCAAACAGCAGGGTTAAAAAGAAGATGGCGCAGGTTTTGCCAAGGCCCTCGCTCATTTTAACGATCATGGTAAGAAGAGTCATTTGAGTCTCCGTTCCCGATTATTAAACCGATTATTTGTTTAAAAGCAAAAGATTGTTTACGATATCGGGATATTTTTCCGCGATCTTCGCATAGGTGCCGTTCTCAACGAGCTTTGCGACGGTGTCCTCTACGGTCTTGCAAAGCTCCTCGTCGCCGGAACGGAAAGCGATGCCGTACTGCTCCGCGCCGAGATTTTCGTCGATGATCTTAAAACCTTTGTTTTCCTCGGCATAAGCGGCGGCAACCGGCTTGTCTACGAATACGGCGTCAACCGCATTGCCCGAAAGCTCGGTAAAGCACTTAAGGAAGCTGTCGCAGGTTACAACGTTTGAGAATTTGTCGGCAAGCGATTTGAGATCGCCGTTCAAAAGGCTCTCGCCCGAGGTTCCGAGCTGAACCGCGACCGCTTTTCCGGTAAGATCCGCTGAGGATTTAAAGCCGCTGTCTTCCTTTACCAAAAGCACCTGAGTATTGTCATAATAAGGCGCGGAAAGCACGTATCCCGCTTCCTTCATACTGTCAAGAATAGTCATACCCGACCATACGCAGTCGCATTCACGGGCGTCGAGCTGGGTTAATTTCTGATCCCAATTCACGCCGAAAATCTCAAGCTCCCAACCGAGCTCCTTGCAAACCGCGCGGCAAACCTCAACGTCAAAGCCGGTGTAGCTGCCGTCGTCCGCCATATAGCTGAACGGAGGATACTCCGGATCGATACCCATGATGAATTTCTTGGCTCCTTCGGACGACGAGGAAGTTTTAGCCGCGCCGCAGCCCGCGAAACTCAAGAGCATAACGAAGCAGGTCAATAAAGCGATAATTTTTTTCATTTTTAATTTCTCCTTTCCCTTGCGGGATATAATTTGACCTTGCCATTATACTTTATTTCGATAAAGTTGTAAAGTGTTTTCGTACATTTTTTTAATTTTCGGCGTTTTAAACAAAAAGCGGCTAAAGATTATAAAAATAAAGCCTCCCTTGCCTAAAGGGAGGGCTTCAAGTGGTGCGCGATACATTGTTTTATAAAGCTTTAGTTGCTTCGTTGCTTTACTTTTTCTCTCCCTCCGTCTTTTGCTCCGCAAAAGACACCCCCCTCGTCAGATGGGGGCAAGGCGCTGTCGCGCAATAACGCTAAAGTTTTGAGCTTTGAATGTAGAGGGTTGAGAGTGAAGTTTGAAATTATAGTGTAAAAAAATTGTTACAATAGACTTTACAAGTTTTAGCAACAGTAAAAGTTATATTCCTATGCCGAGGTGCAAAAGCTTGACCTATTCTTGGCTCCATCTGACGAGGGAGCTGTCGGCGTAAGCCGACTGAGGGAGAGAAAGGCTACAGGTGCGCTGAATTTAAATTTTAGTTTCTTCTCTGCTTTACTTTTTCTCTCCCTCTGTCTTTTGCTCCGCAAAATCCACCTCCCCCGTCAGGTGGAGGCAAGGCGCGCACGGCGCGCAGGGTAATTTTTAGTTTCATCGGCTTTACCAAGCTTTGGCAATATTGAAAGTTATATTCTCATGCCGAGGTGCAAAAGCTTGATCTGCCCTTGGCTCAGCTTACGAGGGAGCTGTCAGCGTAAGCTGACTGAGGGAGAGAAAGGCTACAGACGGCGCTGAATTGAAATTTTTTGGCATTTATTAAATTTCGGGGATTTTTATCCGCATTTTGACGAATTTACTTGACGAATTTTTGCACGCATTTTGACGAATTTTTGCAAAAAACTATTGAAAAATCGGGGATGATGTGCTAATATTTATTGTGTATATCGGTCGCTGTTATAAAAAAGCGGCTGCCGCATGAAATATGCGGGCGGGGATTCAAGGGCATGAGCGTTTGGTTTCGTGCCTTTGAATTGCCGAAAGGCGAAAATAAGCTTTATATCCGAATATCCGAAATTTCCCCAACTGCGCGCTTGCGCGCCCTTCCTGCATCTTGCGAGGGGGTGGCTTTTGCCTTGGCAAAAGACGAGGGGAGAGAAAGGGTAAAGTTGATATGAAGCCCAAAAATAAAAGGAAATTAAAAATAAAAAATCTCTCCCTCAGTCAGCTACGCTGACAGCTCCCTCGTCAGATGGAGCCAATTTTAAAAAAAGTTTGATTATAACAATCTGCACCTCTGCGGAGGGCGGTAATCAAAGGGCATAAGCGTTGATTTATGTCTTTTGATTGCCGAATGGCGAAATTTTAAAAAAAGAAAGGAGGCTTCCTCTATGAAATTTGTACAAATGACAAAAATTCCCACGGGGGGGGGGCAAAGGTCCGCCTTATTAGGCAAATTGACGGACTTCCGCAGAGGAAGCCGGACTTTACTCACATGATAGACGCACTCCGGTTTTGACGGCATTTATCGGGCGCGCCTATGATTTGCGCTAACCCAAATGCCGAAAAAACTTAATAGGGAGTGTTAAAACATGACACGAAGCAAAAATACCAAAAAGGCTTTGCTTGCCAGCATGTTATCGTTATTGCTGTGCGTTGCAATGCTTATCGGTTCTACATTTGCATGGTTTACCGACAGCGTTACGAGCGGTAATAACCGCATTATGGCGGGTAATTTGGACGTTGAGCTTTGGCACAACAGCGCGTCCGTAAAGACGGACACAGAGGTAAACGGCGATACCAAGCTCTTCCTCGACGCAGACGGCAGTTCGATAAAGTGGGAGCCGGGCGTGATAGCTTATGAGAATTTCACCGTGAAAAACGCGGGCTCGCTTGCGCTCAAATATTCGCTGTCTCTGAACGTTTCCGGTCAAAACTTCACGACAGAGGGGCATTCCCTCGACGAGGTCATCGGCGTGGCGTTTTATGAAGGTCAGTTCACAGGTGATCGTACCGTGGCGCAGGCGTTGGATTACGGGAAGCTTGAAAGCACGACGAAGCTTGGTAAAATTCTTCCCGGCGGCGATGACGATGATCAGTTCGCCGCGGTTCTTTATTGGAAGCCCGGCGAAAACGACAATTGGTATAACCTCAAAAACGGCCTTTCGACCGAAGACGGGCTGCCTTTGTCCCTCGATTTGGGTATCGATTTGCAGGCAACCCAGACGCCGTATGAATCAGACAGTTTCGATGAAAAATATGACGACGGCCTTATGGCGCAGCCGCTTGACGCTTCCGTTTCCGGCGAGTTGACGGTTAAGCAGAATGAAGGTTCGCAGGAATACTATCACGTCGGCAATGAGACCGTCTCGGTTGATATTCCTACCGAGGATGTTGGTTCGTCGGTTGAAAAAGTCTATCTTGTCGTAGAGACCAAGACCGTTACCGAAAGCTTCTATGATCTGGATATCTCGCTGGAGGATCAGGATCACGAACCTATTGCGGAAGCTTCCGGCGCCAAGATGTACCGCGTAAAAGTTAATATCGGCGCGGGTAAGACGGACGTCGTGGTGACGCACAATACCGAGAAAATGAAGCAAGGCGGAAATTGGAATACCGAGGGTTACGATTACGATGATGTAACCGGCATTCTTACGCTGTACGTTTCGCATTTCTCGCCCTTTGAGATCACTTGGCATACACCCACTTCGCTGGTAGGCCACGATGCGTTCCGCGAGGCGATCACCGCCGCTTCCACACAAATGGGAGCATCCTTTGAGCTTTATCAGGCGGACGCAATTGTCTTTTCATCTTGGGATAAAAAAGAAACCGACGTCCAAAAAATCAAATCCGGTGTGACTTGGGAGGAGGGCGTCGACGTCACTGCCGACAAGGACGGAAGCGTACGCCTGTTCGCCGTCTCGAACAGAACCAAAAAAAGCGTTTTCGTGCTGACCGCGACTGAGAAGGAAAAAATCTACTTCCCCGAGAACAGTAGTGAGTATTTCTGCTACGGGGATCATATTCCTACATATTACGACGGTAAATTGTACTATATTTCACCCAGCATAAGTCAATATGCGCCTACGGTGTTTACTTTTGAAAGCAATGTAAATACCTCCCGTGTCACCAATATGAAAAGAATGTTTAACGGACAGTTTAACTGTCACGGCATTACCGGACTGCAATATTTTGACACATCGAATGTAACGGATATGTCTGAAATGTTCTATGGTGTGTCGCAGAGTAGCTTTTCAACGGATACATATGAACTTACATTGGACGTTTCTTCCTTTGACACCTCCAAAGTGACAACCATGTACAGAATGTTTGGAAGCATGACCGGTGGTTCTCCAATGAAATGTTCTCTCAAAAAGGTTATCACGGGCGAGAAATTCGACACCTCCAAGGTTACTAACATGAAAGAAATGTTTGTCCGGAGGGAAGATTTGAGTACCATTACCGTCGCCAAGGATTGGGATACTTCGGCTGTTACCGAAGACAAAGATATGTTTGACGACTGCAAAGTATTACAAGGCGGCCAAGGTACAGCGTACGCTACCGCTAAAGTCACCGATCATACCTACGCTCATATCGACGGCGGAGACGCCAATCCCGGTTACTTCACCCAAAAGGCAGATTAATAAGTAAATATTAACACTAAGCCACCCTTCCGCAGAGGGGTGGCTTTAAATCTATAGGTAATATGTAAGAAGTAATAGTGAAGAAGTGCTCGGCACGCGACATTGTTTTATAAGATTTTAGCTTCTTCTCGGCTTTAGCCCCGTTAATCCCTCCGTCGGCTACGCCGCCACCTCCCTTTAGGCAAGGGAGGCTTTTTAGGATTGTAGCTGTAAATTCTGCTTGAAAGTTTCAATACAGCGTGTCTGTGGTTTTTCTCTCCCTCAGTCAGCTACGCCGCCAGCTCCCTCGTAAGCTGAGCCAAGGGTAACTCAAGCTTTTGCACCTCGGCACGAGAATATAACTTTTACCGTCGCTGAAGCTTGCAAAGACGAAAAAAGCCTCCCTTGCCTAAAGGGAGGTGGCTTTTTGCAGAGCAAGCTCTGCAAAAAGACGGAGGGATTAACGGGGCTAAAGCATAGCTCCAAACTGCGCATCAATGCGTGATAGCAGCTTATCACGCGCGCGCCCGCGCGCCATTGCCCCCATCTGCCGAGGGGGGTGTCTTTTTCGGAGATTGCTACGAAAAAGACAGGGGGAGAGAAAAAGTAAAGCCAATATGAGGCTAAAAAGAATGTCTCGCGCAAGCGAGCGCTTCATTTTTCATGGTGCGTTTCATTCTTCATCGTTTTGGGAGTTCCAGATAAGCGTAAAGAGTTCTTTGGCGCGGGAGTCTTCGCCGGAAAGCTTCAGGTAGCCGAAGAGGCACTCGAGGCCCGTCGCGGTGTGGTATTCGCCGTTTGTCGCGCTTTTGGGGGTGGTAGAGGTATGAAAATTACGCCCGCGCTTAAAAATCTGCATTTCCTTTTCGTCGAGCAGCGGCTCTATAAGCTTAAACGCCTTTGCCTGCGCGGACGCCTTCACAAGCTTTACCGAAAGGCGGTGCAGCTCCCCCGAGGGGCGGTTTACCTCCGCCAAAGCGAGTCTTACGTATAAGCCGTAAACCGCGTCGCCCACAAACGCCAAAACCGACGGGCTTAAGTTATTATGATCGGTCATCTTTTCACCTACAAAACAAAGTCGAACTCCACGTCGAGGACGTTTACGGTGTCGCCCTCGTTTATTCCCGCCTTTTCGAGCGCGTCGATAATGCCGCATTCGCGAATGACCCGCTCAAAATATTGGAGCGATTCGTAGTCGTCCGGATCTACGCGGTTCATAATATCCATAAGCCATTCGCAGTTTTCGACGTAGTATACGCCGTTTTCCAGCCTTACCGTAAAGTCGCGCTTATTGAGATTTTCCGCCTTTTCGGGAAGCGGCTCGGGCTCGTATTTCATAATCGGCGGCAGGGCGGAAAGCTTAGCGGCTACGCAGTTGATAAGCTCGGCGGTGCCCTCGCCTATCGGCGCCGAAACGGGGAAAAATTCATATCCGAGATTGTCGAAATACTCGGCGTATTTCTTTATTTGCTCGTCGCTTGCAAGATCGCATTTGTTGCCCGCCACTATCTGCGGCAAAGCGGCAAGTCTGTCGCCGAAAACCGCCAGCTCATGATTTATTTTGTTGAAATCCTCGACGGGATCTCTGCCCTCGCTGCCCGAAATATCTATAACGTGTATAAGCATCCGACAGCGCTCGACATGGCGCAAAAATTCATGGCCTAAGCCCGCGCCTTCGCCGGCGCCCTCTATAAGACCGGGAATATCCGCCATAACGAAGGAGGAGCCCTCCCCCATCCTTACGACTCCCAGCACGGGCGTGAGGGTGGTGAAGTGATAGTTCGCGATTTTGGGCTTGGCTTCGCTGACAACCGAAATCAGGGTGGATTTTCCCACGTTGGGGAAGCCTATGAGCCCGACGTCGGCAAGCAATTTAAGCTCAAGCTTTACGTCCAATTCCTCGCCCGGGTTGCCGCTTTTGGCAAATCTCGGCACCTGGCGGGTGGAGGTGGCAAAGTGCCGGTTGCCCCAGCCGCCGTTGCCGCCTTTAGCGACAACCGTGGGGGTATCGTCCGAAATATCGGCGATAATTCTGCCTGTAGCCGCGTCCTTGACAAGGGTTCCCGGCGGTACTTTTATTATAAGGTCGGGAGCGCTTTTGCCGGTACAGCGCGAGGCGCCGCCGTTTTGCCCCGATTCGGCGTTGTATTTTCGCTTGTAGCGAAAATCCGCGAGGGTGGAAAGGTTGCTGTCCGCCTTAAAGACGATATCGCCGCCCTTGCCGCCGTCGCCGCCGTCCGGTCCGCCCGCGGCAACGTACTTTTCCCTGTGAAAGGAAACCGCGCCGTCGCCGCCCTTGCCGGCCTTTAAATGTATTTCGGCTATGTCAACAAACATTTTTATTCTCCATCCGGCGTCTCGAGATAGACGGTATCGTCAAAAAAGCTCTCATCCGACTCCAAAAACTCGTTGTAAAGCGCGTCCGCTTTATCGAAATCGGACTTTTCGACGTAAATATTGTCCGATATGAAGCCGCCGCCGAAGGTTACCTGCATGGTTCCCTCGCCCATGGCGTTGTCACAGGCGTAGATGATGCCGTTATCCTTAAGTATATCCCTGAAAATCTCGCCCGATACGATATCCTCAAATGTGGCGAGCAGTACCGGCTCCTTAAGCACGGCGTCCTCCGAGTCCTCCCGGTCATTTTCGGGCTGAGGCTCTTCGGTCAGATCCGCGCCGCAAACGGGGCAAAGCTCCGCGTCGTCCTCGCAATTAAACGAACATACATGACAGACCTTCATAATATACCAAACCTTTCTTAAAAAAATAAACCCGGGCGCCGAATTTTGCGCCCGGATTTTAATACTTACTGTTCAACAGCGTAGATACTAACCTGTTTACGGTCTCTTCCCACACGTTCAAACTTTACTTTGCCGTCGATAAGGGCAAAAAGCGTGTCGTCCGAGCCGCGGCCTACGTTGTTTCCGGCGTGAATGTGGGTTCCTCTCTGGCGAACGAGAATATTGCCTGCCAGAACGAACTGACCGTCGCCGCGCTTTACGCCGAGCCGCTTGGATTCGCTGTCACGTCCGTTTTTGGTTGAACCCATACCTTTTTTATGGGCGAATAATTGAATATTAAGCTTTAACATTGTTTGCACCTCCGCATATCTTTATGTTGTTACCGTATTGAGCCGATAATTCGCAAAGATGAAGCCTTAAACCCTTAAGCACCGCGCGCGCGGCGTCCGACGGATTTTTAACCGAAAAGAACATTTTTGCCTCGTCGGTCTTTGCCGTCGCTTCATCGCCGATTATTTCGGTAACGGTGTTAGCCGCCATAAAAGCAGCCGAAGAAACCGCCGAACATACTATCTTACCGAGCTCATCGTCACCGTCGGCAGAGCAGTGGCCGCTTATTTCAAAGCCGTAAATGCCTCTGCCGTCAATCAAAAACCTTACGCCGGTCATAGCCGTCAACCGATCTCGTTGATCTGTACTTTTGTGTACGGCTGTCTGTGACCCATTTTGCGTGAACTGCTCTTTTTGGGCTTGTAGGTGAAAACCGTGATTTTCTTACCCTTGCCGTTCTTTAAAACGGTGCCCTTGACGAAAGCGTTCTTAACGTAGGGCTTGCCGACCTTTAAGGTTTTGTCGCTGACGGCAACAACCTTGTCAAAGGTGACCTCCTCGTCAACCTCGGCGTTAAGCTTCTCGACGTAGATAACGTCGCCGTTCTGAACACGGTACTGCTTGCCGCCCGTTTCGATAATTGCGTACATTTTTTTACACCTGCCGTTATTTACAGTCTCGCTATAGATAGGCGCGCGCCGGGAAATTTCGGCGCAACTTTAATAAGCCCACAATATGCGGCTTTACTATTCTATCAAAAAACCGCCGGTTTGTCAAGAAAAAAAGCGGATAAAAACCGCAAAAGCCCGAAAAAAGCCCGAAATTTCTCAAAAACACGGCGGCAAAATCGGAAAATCGCTTCGGAATTTGAGAATTTACCCCGAATTTTCCGTAAATTTTCCGTAAATTTCCTTCCGACGGCTTAAAATAATGGTTGACAAATTTTATGCTTTGGTATATAATAACACTTGTTCTACGGTGGATGTAGCTTAGTTGGTTAAAGCGCCGGTTTGTGGCACCGGAGACCGTGGGTTCAAGTCCCATCTTCCACCCCAACAATTTCGGCGGCTGCAGCAGCGGCCGCAAAAACAATTCTCCGCGGCTTACATTAGCGGCGGTTTTTATTTCGATACATTTAAATATTGGGGTGTCGTCAAGCGGTAAGACACAGCACTTTGACTGCTGCATGCGTAGGTTCGAATCCTGCCACCCCAGCCAGAAAAAGCCGATTGCAAACGCAACCGGCTTTTTCAATGATGTTTGCTTGCAGGCAAAATGATGACGCTGACGATTATGATGTTCGGCTACGCCGAAGGATGTTTTGCCCTAAAGGGCAAAATCAGTCTGTCGAAAAAGTCCAGAAAAAGCTGGGTTTTTTTGCATATATGGTATAATATACACGTTGCAACGGTTTCACCGTTGCTCAAAACTGCGTTTTGCCTCCCTTTCGGGAGGACGTGTGCCTTCACGGCCTCGCAAAAATGTCCTTGTCCGGGGTTCCCCGCAAAAGCGGGCTTTTGTGGGGTGAGTGCCGGCAAACATTTTTGCTTCGTGGTATAATTATAATACCTACCAAAGATAATCCTTGAGCTTTAATAAAGGAGTAAAATTATGTGCGATGAGATATTGTTGAATCGGGATTGGCTTTTTCACAAGGGGGAAATAGCGGTCGGCAAGCTGTTAAACAAGGGCCCGATTTACACACAAAGTAAAACGGAAAGAAAGCTTATAGGTCCTGCGGCATATAAATATTTTGACAAGTCGGATCCTTTTTTTACCGATGCGGAGTATAAAGACGATTATTGGACTCGGGTTGAAATACCTCACGATTATGTGATTGCGCAGGATATAAGCCGAGATGAAAATTGCGCGTTGGGGTTTCTTCATTATGACAACGCGTGGTACAGAAAGCATTTCACTTTGCCGGAAGGATGTGAAGGCAAAAGGATTACGCTGCGTTTTGACGGCATTGCGGGCAATTCGACGGTATATTTAAACGGCTGTCTTATGTATCATAATTATTCCTCATATAATACCTTTGAGGTTGATATCAGCGACAACGTTTATTATGATAAGGATAACGTTATCGCGATTTACGTCAACACCGAGGAATTCGAAGGCTGGTGGTATAAGGGCGGCGGTATTTACCGCGACGTTTGCCTCAAAATCACGGAGCCCGTTTGTATCGATTTATGGGGAGTTTACGCGCCTTACAAAAAGATAAGCGATACCGATTGGCAGATAGACTTTGAAACGACCGTTTTAAATACGGATTATGAGGATTGCTTTGTCACGGCGCAAAGCGGCGTCTTTGATTCTAAAGGAAACTGCGTTGCGTCGGGAACGGGCGAAGGGAATATTAAATTAAGAGACAAAAACGTACTTGCATATTCCGCGGTCGTTAAAAATCCGCTTTTGTGGGATTGCGATAACCCGAATTTATACACGGTTAAAACGGTTCTTAAAAAGAATGATGAAACAGTAGACGAAAATATTACCCGAATAGGCTTCAGAACGGTGGAAATATCGGCTCAAAAAGGTTTTTTGCTTAACGGTAAAAAAATGTTTATAAACGGCGTCTGCGCTCATCAGGATTTTGGGCTTACGGGGCTTGCGGTGCCCGAAAATATTGCCAAATATAAGATGAAGCTGATAAAGGAAATGGGCGCAAACGGTTACAGAACAAGCCATTATCAGCAGACAAGCGCTTATTTGGACGCTTGTGACGAAATGGGAATATTGGTTATGGATGAGGCGCGTTGGTTTGAGAGTACCAAAGAATCGTTTGAACAGCTTGAATCGCTTATAAAGCGCGACCGAAACAGACCGAGCGTTATCTTTTGGTCAACAAGCAACGAAGAGCCGAACCATACGACCGACGTGGGACGAAGAATTCACAGAGCGGTAGCGGAGCATATAAGGAAGCTTGATTATACGAGGCCTATCACGGCGGCAGAGGACAGGACGCCGGAAAAATCCACGATTTATGATTATTGCGATATTGTCGGAATAAATTATAATTTGAATATTTATGATACGGTTCACAAAATGTGTCCGGATAAACCGCTGTTTGCTTCGGAGTGCTGTGCGACGGGCACCACAAGGGATTGGAATTTCGAAACCGATACTTCGGGACGTATCCGGGATAAGGACGCCGATACAAACAATTGGTTTTTAGGCCGCGAAAAAACCTATAAATTCCTGAGAGAGCGAGACTATGTGTTCGGGGCGTTTCAATGGATTGCCGCAGAGCACAGAGGGGAAGCCGCCTGGCCGCGTATCTGTTCGGCGTCCGGCGCTTTGGATCTGTTTCTTCAGAAAAAAGGCGCATTTTACCAAAACAAATCTCATTGGACAAAGGAACCCATGGTACATATTGTTCCGCATTGGAATTTTTCGGGGCTTGAGGGAAAAGAAATACCGGTAACGGTATACACTAATTGCGATGAGCTCGAAATGTTCCTTAACGGAGAGAGTCTCGGCAGGAAGCAAATAGAAAAATACGGTCACGGGGAGTGGAAGATTCCGTATAAAGCGGGCAGGCTCGAAGCTTTCGGATATATAAGCGGAAAAATCGCGACGGAGGATAAACGCGTCACTACGGGAAAGGCTGTGTCGTTAAAGCTTACGTTGTGTAACGAATTCGAGGCTAACGGCAGAGATTTAGCTCTGTTTACCTGCGAATGTCTTGACAAAGACGGCAACGCTGTTCCCGACGCGTCGGAATACGTGAGATTTTCGGTTAACGCGCCCGCAAAAATCATAGGCACAGGCTCGGATAACTGTGACCACAATAACGTAACGAATACCGAGCGCAAAATGTATATGGGAAAAATTCTTGCAGCCGTCAAGCCCGCCGAAGGGCAAAAAACAATAAAGCTTACGGCTATGAGCGATAATTGCGGTCTGGCAAGCGCCGAAATAACTTTATAAAGGAATGAAAGATATGATTAAATACGATAAGGACAACCAGCTTTTTTATCTGAATACCAAATCGACAAGCTATGTGATAGGGATTTTTGAAAACGAGGTTTTATTGCATCTCTATTGGGGCGAGAGGCTTAAAAATCCCCTTAATACCAATATAATCACTCAAATGAAGAGAAGGAGCTTTTCCGCGGATGATTACGGCGATTATTCCACAAACGATTTTCCTTTGGAGTATTCGACCTTCGGAAGCGTGGATATGCGGCTGCCCGCCTTTGACGCGGTATATTCCGACGGCAGCAGAATAACGAAGCTCGTTTATGCGGAGCATACCATCACAAAAGGCAAACCGGTCTTAAACGGCTTACCCGCCACCTATTGTGAGGAAAACGATAATGCGGAAACCCTCACGATTCGTTTGCATGATTCCCTAAAGGACGTAGACGTTTATTTGTCGTATACGGTTTTTGAAGATTTTAACGCTATTACCAGAAGCGCCAAAATAGTCAATAACGGCGAGCGTCTTGAGCTTGGCACCGCTATGAGCGCCTGCGTTGATTTCTTCGGTATCGGCGCCTCCGAAATGCTTCACCTTGACGGTCACTGGGCAAGGGAACGTCATATCACAAGAAGAGAAATCGTTCACGGAAACCAAAGCATAGAAAGCCGTTTCGGAGCCTCGAGCGCGATGCATAATCCTTTTATGGCGATATGCAGTAAGGGCGCTTCCGAAAACCATGGCGACGTTTACGGCTTCAGCCTTGTATACAGCGGTAATTTTACCGCGGGAATTGAGGTCGACGGATATAATTGCGGGAGGGCGTATATCGGAATAAACCCCTTCGGATTTAACTTCGTTTTGGAGACGGGGGAAGAATTCAGGACGCCCGAAGCGGTGCTTGTATATTCGGGCAAAGGGCTTGGCGGAATGTCCGGAATTTATCATAAGCTTTACCGCACACGTCTTTGCAGAGGAAAATACCGAGATTCGGAAAGATTTGTTCTTATAAACAATTGGGAAGCGACCTATTTTAATTTCAGCGAAGAAATAATAGTCAATATTGCAAAGAAAGCGTCGGAAATTGGCGTCGATACGATGGTTCTTGACGACGGCTGGTTCGGCTCGAGAAAAGACGATAAGGCGGGACTCGGGGATTGGTACGAAAATCCCGACCGATTACCCGGCGGACTTAAATCACTTGCCGAAAAAATAAACGCTTTGGGTATGCGGTTCGGGCTTTGGTTTGAGCCGGAAATGGTAAATCCCGACAGCGAGCTTTACCGAAATCATCCCGATTGGGCGCTGCACACCGAGGGCAGAGCTTCACACCTTACAAGATGGCAGCTCACGCTCGATTTATCAAGGAAGGACGTTTGCGATTATATCATAGAGTCGGTATGCAGAGTGCTGTCTAAGGCAAATATCGAATATGTAAAATGGGATATGAACAGATACATGACCGAGGTGGGTTCTGCTATCCTTCCCGCCGACAGACAGGGAGAGGTAATGCACCGGTATATTCTGGGGCTGTATTACGTACTTGAAACAATAACCTCGCGTTTCCCGAACGTGCTTTTTGAAAGCTGTTCGAGCGGCGGCGGAAGATTTGATCCCGGAATGCTTTACTATATGCCTCAAACCTGGACAAGCGACGACAGCGACGCCGAAGAAAGACTTATGATACAGTACGGCACAAGCATGGTTTATCCCTATTCTTCGATGGGCGCCCATGTTTCGGCTTGCCCCAATCATCAGGTGGGCAGAACCACGCCCTTTAAAATGCGCTGCAACGTGGCTATGCCGGGGCAGTTCGGCTTTGAGCTCGATCTTAATAAATGTACCGAGAAAGAGCTTGAGATTGCAAAGTCGGCTGTAAAGGACTACAAAGAATTACAGCACATTTTCCATAAAGGAAGCTGTTACAGACTGAAATCTCCCTTTGAAACCGATTTGTCGGCGATAGAATTTGTTTCGGAGGATGAAAAGACCGCAATTCTTTGCGTCGACTGCAAAAAGGCAACACCTAACGCCGCGCCGGAATTTATCCGATTGGAAGGACTTGACAAAGAAGCGCTTTATTCTTTGGACGGTGACGTTTACGGCGGCGATTATCTTATGAATAAAGGATTGCTTTTTATAAACAATTCGGAACACGGCAGTTACAGATATATCTTTAAAAAGTGCTGAGTTAAAATCAAAGCCGCTCCTTGCTTTCGGTCTGCAAGGGGCGGCTTTAAAGCAAATTTGTGTTATTCATGGCGGATTCGATTATAACCTTTTAACATAAAAACACCTCTGCAATCGAACGTCTTTCTTATACTGTAACATAATATTTGCGGTTAAAGTCAAGGCGCGTGCGACATTTTTTGATGTTATTTCGGCTATGACTGCGACATTATTGTGCTCAATTATGGGCGAAATATGACATCTTTATTATAAGACGATCCATTTTCCTCGAGTGGAACCTTCTCTGCGAATATAACCTTTATCTCTCAAACTGCCGGATATTCTTTCTACTGTTCGCTTGCTTAAAGAAAGCGTTTCGGCTATTTCTGCAGCCGAAACAGCCGGATTGGCTTTAATCTCTTGGTAAATAAGCAGTTCATTCCCGGCGAGATTACCGACATTACCGCCACAATTACCGACAATATTACCGTCATTACCGACATCATTACCGACATTACCGTCACGATCACCCCCGATTTCTGTCTCAAGCTCTATTTCAAGCGTAAGAGAAATTCGATCCGGATCGACCATTTCGCAAAGTACGGGGGTTTTATATCCGTATTCTTTCCAATTGTTATAGAGATCGCAAAGTCCCGAGCCGGAGCGTTCACCGACATCGATGAGAGAAAACATATTGAAAATTCTGCTGTTTCGGGCGTCGCTTATTCCGCCCGCAATCGCCGCATCAATGCCGATGCGGAAGGTTCCGGGATTGCTGATTGTTATCTTCCGGAACTCTTTATCCACGACAATCCCGCAGCGGCCGTAGTAATCGGCATGAATCAGAGCATTTGCAAGGGCTTCTCTGAGAGATGCGTGAATGGGTGTATCATCTACCCGCAGTAATTTAGAATCCAGCTTGAACGGTCGCTTTACATCCGAGGTCATGCGGTCGATGATTTTGAAATAGAAATCGAATACGTTTCCGCTCCAGGTGCCATCGCCGGAGCAGACACGGTCGGACCAACGAGTTTCGGTAGAAAGCCGCTCTCTGTAATCCAGAAAGAAATTCGGCACTTCATTCAGAATCGTCATAAAGTCGCCGAAGAACAAAAGACCGGCAAGGGTTGGATGCATCCCATGGTCTTCCCCTTTATTGGCGGCTCCGATTCTCATCAGAAATTCCTCATCGCCGAGCTTGGTCCATACATGGTTCGGTTTCTTATTCCGAAACATCATACGATAGCTTCGGATGGAATCCGCGTTCAAATCGGAAATAGTAAGTGTTTCGAGTATCTTGCCGTCAATGCTTTCCGCAGACTGATCTCTGAGCATGGCAAGAACTTCTTCTTTCTTGCAATGGTAATCACCTTTATTATTTCTCTTAAAGGAACCCTTGAACATATCTTGGCCGACATAGATCGGCTTGCTTCTCCGATCTGCTCTCGGCACCTCGATCACCACTATAGCCATGTCGTTATAGTTAACGGAATAGACATGATTTTCAAGCAATATGTTATTGCTGATTTTTTGCGGGTTGTTCAAAGTGTTCCATATATCCACGATCATTTGATGGGGATCGCCGATGCCTTCGGGGATAAGCTCATGCGTTTTTTCGTTTTCTTTTACGCCGAGAAGGATCACGCCACCGAAAGTGTTCGCAAAAGAGGAGTAGGATTCCCATGTGCTGCCCGGAAGTCCGCCTGCGGCAAGCTTCACCTCTACGGAAGCCTTTTCGTATCCGGTTAATATAGCAGCAATGTCAATCATTTATATTCCTCCTTCCTTTGAGTTTATTGTACCCGAATTTGCCGATTTAGTCAAGAATATGAATATTTATATCCTAACTTGTCTCTACAAGATAAAGCTCGGTGAGGGCTTCGGTTTCGGGGATTATGCATTCGCCGCGCGAGTCGGTCGAAAGGGTTTTGCCGGTAAGGATATTTTTAAGGGTTTTGTTTTGCATTGCGGGATCGGAAAATACCACCCTGCGCTCGCGGGCGGCGCCGAGCTGTAACACGACCGCCGTCGGTTCTTTGCCGTTATATAGGGTATCGGCGCGCAGAACGCCGCAGGTTTTCGACTCGGGATAAATATTTGCAATATCCTTTATAAGCCGCGCTATAAACGCCTTGCTGTCGGCGCAGTCGTACATGCCAGCCATATATGCGGGGAGGGTTCCGATTATGACCGCCCTGCCCTTACCGAAGTCGTTTACCGTCGCCGCGGCGCCTTTTATGCCCTCCGCGTCGTAACGGGCGATCACCTTTGCCGAAAGGGGTTCGTAATCCTCGCGGAAGTAATATCCGCGCGCGGTATTTCCGTTTGTGTCGGTGAAAAATACGGCGGAGCGGTTTTCCTCGCTTTTCGAATAATCGGCGCCGTAAGCGCTTACAAAGGACGCCGCCGTCGCGGAAGAAATTTGCTTACAGCCGAACACCTCGTCAAATCCGAAGCCCGGCATCACCGTCGAATAAAGCCCCGTTTCGCCCGAAACTCCGCCGAATAAGCATTCCGAGATAAGGGTGCCGCCGGAAAATACAAATTCCCGCAGTACGTCGGCGGTTTTTTGATCGATAAAATAGGGCGCGGGGAAGTAAAGTACCTCGTAACCCGCAAGACGCTCGGCTTTAAGTCGGTGGTCGGATATTATATCGACGTTGTACTGCGCGTCGTAAAGCGCCTTGAACGCCCCGAAAACCGAGCGGTAATGCAGGTCGGTACCGCCGCTTATCTCCCACAAAAAGGTTTGGGAAGACGTGCTGTTCAAAACCGCGATTTTAGCGCTTTTGGGGAAGGCGCTCAGCAGTTTTTGGGCGTTTTTTTGCAAAGCGTCGTTTATTTTTGCCGCGTTTTTTACGCTCTCGGTCTCGCCGCCGTCCATATTTACAAGCCCCCACGCGGGGGATTCCTTACCCAATCTCTCGGGGCGATACTGCCAGAACAAAAAGCCCTTTATCCCTCTGCCGAGCGGGCGGAAAATATGCGATTTTACCTCCTCGAGCCCGAGTGTGCCGGGGTGCGACATGATATCGCCCCCGCAGGCGTGTATTTCGGAATTTATCACTCGCTTGCCCGGCGCCGCCGAGGTGGTCACGACCGCCGGAAAAGCCTCGCTTCCTATGCTGTTGCCGAACCAATCGGTATCGCGCGCCAAGAGATATTCGTCGCTTCCGGTATTCATGAAATTAAAATGCGGCAAAGGCACGGTATGCACCATTACGGGGTGGGTATCGTCAAACCGGCGCACCGCTTCGGCGCGCATCGCGTTTTCCGCCGCTAAGGTAAGCCCGAAAAATTCGCGCCAATCTACCATATCGGCAAAGGTGCCGGTGCTTCTCGGCGGCTCTACTTCATCCCATTCGCCGTAATTTCGCCCCCAGCGGGCGTTAAGCTCCTCCAAGGAAAAGCGGGATTTTAACCATTTGCGAAATTCGTTTACCGACTCGTCGCAATAGCATACCATGTTTTTAAGCTCGGGTTCCCGCGCGATACCGCAGGTAAGCTCCGGCTCGTTCCACAAATCCCAGCAAAGCAGCGCCGGGTGGTCGCGATAACGCAGCGCCGCCGCCTCTATAAAGCTGCGGCGGATATCTGTGCCCGCTTTGTGATGAAGGCAGGGCCCCGGCGCGCCGCCTATTTGTCTGCAGGACACGGTCTGCGGGTAAAGCTTTCTGCCGTCGGCGGTGATCATAAGCGAGTCGGGATATTTTTTGTAAAACCAGGCGGGGGCGACGTCGCAGATGATATTGAGCACCGCTTTGAGCCCCAAGCGCTCGCAAATCGCCATAAGCGCGTCGATATCGCCGAAGTCGAATAGGTTCTCCTTCGGCATATTCCGGCGCCATTGCACCCACAGCTTTACGGTGTTGAAGCCGTAATTTTTAATGGCGGTAAGGTCCGCTTCCCAGCTTTCCGCCAAGGGTGTGGGCGCTCTGTAATATTGAGAACCGAAAGGGATAAAGCTTAAATCCTTCATGTTTCCCTCCGAAAATCGGTTAATTTTTGAGGCTTTGCAAGGGCGCCGGTATTCTGCCGGCGCGGTCTATGAATTTTTTGGGCGATTTTTCGAGATTCACCCTCATAATCGGGCCCGAGCCCAAAAGCCCGCCGAATTCGAGGGTTTCGCCCGCTTTTTTGCCTATTGCCGGGATTACCCTCACCGCGGTGGTTTTGGAATTTACCATACCGATAGCCGCTTCGTCGGCGATAATTCCCGAAATAACCTCCGCCGGAGTTTCGCCCGGAATAGCTATCATATCGAGCCCCACCGAGCAAACGGCGGTCATTGCTTCCAGCTTCTCGAGCAGCAGATCGCCCGATTTTGCGGCGGCTATCATACCCGCGTCTTCGGATACGGGGATAAACGCGCCCGAAAGTCCGCCCACGTAGGAGGACGCCATAACGCCGCCCTTTTTCACCGCGTCGTTAAGCATCGCAAGCGCGGCGGTGGTGCCGTGAATGCCGCAGCTTTCAAGCCCCATTTCCTCCAAAATATGAGCTACCGAATCGCCCACGGCGGGGGTGGGAGCGAGCGAGAGGTCGACTATTCCGAAAGGAACGCCCAAAGCCTTTGACGCTTCGGTTCCCACAAGCTGGCCCATGCGGGTGATTTTAAAGGCGGTGCGCTTTATTATTTCGGAAAGAGCGCCCAAATCGCCGTCGGGGCATTTTTTTAACGCCGCCTGAACCACGCCCGGGCCCGAAACGCCTACGTGAACGACGGCGTCCGGCTCGCCCGTGCCGTGAAAGGCGCCCGCCATAAAGGGATTATCCTCGACCGCGTTGCAAAAAACCACCAATTTCGCGCAGCCGATGCAGTCGCGGTCGGCGGTTTTTTCGGCGGTTTCGCGGACTATCCGCCCCATAAGCTTTACGGCGTCCATATTGATGCCGGCTTTGGTAGAGCCTATGTTTACGGAAGAACAGATATTATCGGTAACCGACAGCGCTTCGGGAATAGAGCGTATAAGCCGCTCGTCGCCCGCCGAAAAGCCCTTGTGCACCAGGGCGGAATACCCGCCGATAAAGTTTACGCCGGTCGCGTCGGCGGCGCGCTGCAGAGCCTTTGCGTACAGTACCGGATCGCCGTTTGAGGCGGCGGCTACCAAAGCTATGGGGGTTACGGAAATTCGCTTGTTTATAATCGGAATACCGTATCTTGCGGCAATTTCTTCGCCCGTTTTGACGAGATTTCCGCAAAGGCGGGTGATTTTATCGTAAATTTTCCCGCAGGCTGCCTTGGCGTCCGAATCCGCGCAGTCGAGCAGGGAAATTCCCATAGTGACGGTGCGGATGTCGAGATTTTCCTCGGAAATCATATTTATGGTTTCCATAATATCGTTAAGGTTTATCATGTGCAAGCTCCCGTTTTGCTATATTTTGTGCATGGAATTGAAAATATCCTCATGCATAACGCGAATGTCAAGGTTGTGCTCGGCGCCGAGCGCCGCCATTTTGTTTGAAAAATCGGTAAATGAGCAATTGAGCTCCTCGATTTCGGTGAGCATAACCATTACGAACATATCCTGCAATACCGATTGGGTGATATCCACGATATTGGCGTTGCATTCCGAGCAAACGGCGCTTACCTTTGCGATGATTCCTACCGAATCCTTACCTATTACCGAAACAACAGTTTTCATATACCCGTATCTTCCTTTGGTTTATTTTTAAGCCCGCAAGAACCGCCTTGCAAGCACAATTCAATTTTATCACACCGAAAATTACAAGTCAATATAAAAAAGGCAGAGCGCTGGCGCGCCAATAATATGTAAGAGGTAAGAGTGAAGAAGCTTTAGCTGCTGCTCGGCTTTAGCCCCGTTAATCCCTCCGTCGGCTACGCCGCCACCTCCCTTTAGGCAAGGGAGGCTCAGGTGGGGCGCGATACATTCGTTTATAGGTCGTGCTTACTTCTCGGCTTTACTTTTTCTCTCCCCCTGTCTTTTGCTTCGCAAAATCCACCCCCCTCGGCAGATGGGGGCAGGGCGCGCAAGCGCGCGCGGGATAATTTTTAGTTTCTTCTTAAAACTTTAGCTTCTGCTTAGGCTTACTTTCTTTCTCTCCCTCCGTCTTTGCCTACGGCAAATCCACCTCCCCCGTCAGGTGGAGGCAAGGGCGCTGACGCGCGCGGGATAATTTTAAAATCATCTGCAAACTAAGCATTTATCAAATTTGAAGCTTAAAAAGCATGTTTAGATCATTAATCATTGGCTCAGCTTACGAGGGAGCTGTCGGCGTAAGCCGACTGAGGGAGAGAAAGGCTACAAACGGCGCTGAATTGAAATTTTTTGGCATTTATTAAATTTCGGGGATTTTTATCCGCATTTTGACGAATTTTTGCATTTTGACGAATTTTTGCATTTTGACGAATTTTTGCAAAAAGCTATTGAAAAATGTAAAATGATGTGCTAATATT
>CANQGK010000030.1 GCA_947623175.1 uncultured Clostridia bacterium
CTCGGAGGTTTAATCTTTTTCAAGGCTTTCGGGCTTGCTTACAGCTCGCCCGCTTCGTTTTTACTAAAGCGTTTTATCACTCCCCCGGTAAAACCGGGGGATTTTTTAGACTGCATAAAAAAACAGCCAAACCGTAAAAGCTTGGCTGTTTTTTGTTTTTGATTGATTTTAAACTTGGATCCTCGAATAATCGGTGAATTAATCCTTGAGCGGGATGCCTTTGGCGTCTTTGTTGATGGAGCCGGTCAAAATCATGATGCCTTCGATAAGGCCCCATATATAACCTATTCCGAAGCAGAAAGACAGGCAAATCTGCGCGATAGCTTTACCGGTATAACCGAGGTAAAAGTTATGTATGCCTAATCCGCCGAGGAAAATACCGAGCAAGCCTGCGGTTAATTTCGATTTTTGCTCACCTGCGGGTACCGGCTGAGCCAGCGCTACGCCGCACTGTGTGCAAACAGCCGCGCCCGGAACGGTCTGAGCGCCGCAATTCGGGCAAAAGTTTACGCCCTGACCTACCGCAACGCCGCAGCCTGTGCAGACAGCCGCATTATTGTCGATTTCTTTACCACAATTTCTACAAAACATATTATAGTTCCCCCTATAAAATATTTTCACCCTTACGGGTTAAATGCTTAAATAACCGAAAAGCCGTGCGGCAAAAAGAATGATAAATCCCGCCGCGATAACGCACAAAACCGTAATATCCAAATAACGGCGGCGAAACAGCTTTCCGTCAAACATTATATAAAGCCAGCAGAGCGGTACCGACCAGAACATAAAATTATATTTAAACGCTTTGCCTATCTGCAAATGCAAAAGTGCAATATACGCGCGCGTCATACCGCAGCCGGGACAATATATGTGAAAAAATTTAAAATATACGCACGGCAAAGAAAAGTAAATCCACAAAAGCAGAAAAACCGAATAAAGCGCCGTGAAGAATAATTTTGCTCTTAAATGTGTTATTCTGTTTAAAAAACGCATTATAAATCCCCGTCTTTATATATAATAAAACATATACTTTAATTTGTCAAGTAATTTTACAATTTGTCTGATATTTTACTTTTTGTCCGATATTCGACAATTTGCTCAATATTGATTTTAATGAAATATTATATTATAATAGCAATGCAATCAGATTACAATGCTATTAATAAAAAACACAAAGGGGAAAGAAAAATGTATGAATTGATACACGTCAAGGGCGACAGCTATTATATACAAAGCCCCACGAAAATCGGACTCGTGAGGCTCGGCGGCAACGACGTATGTTTGATAGACAGCGGGAACGACAAAGAGGCCGGACGCAAGGTTCGGCAAATTTTGGATTCGGAAGGCTTTAGGCTTACCGCCGTTTACAATACCCACTCCAACGCGGACCATACAGGCGGCAACAAATATCTGCAAAAACAAACCGGCTGTAAAATTTACGCGCCGGGTATGGAATGTGATTTTACAAGGCATCCGATTTTGGAACCGTCGTTTTTGTACGGCGGGTATCCGTGCAGAGATCTACGGCATAAATTTCTGCTGGCGGAGGGCAGTGACGCCGAATATCTAAGCGAATCCGTTTTGCCGGAGGGCTTTGAAATCATCCCTTTGGAGGGGCATTTTTTTGAAATGTGCGGCTTTAAAACGGCGGACAACGTAATTTACCTCGCCGACTGCCTGACAAGCAGGGAAACCCTCGACAAATACAAAATAAGCTTTATTTACGACGTAGACGCCTACTTAAAAACCCTCGAAAGAGTAAAGCTTATGCAAGCCGATTTTTTTGTGCCGGCTCACGCCGCCGTCGAAAGCGATATAACCGAACTTGCGCAGTACAATATCGATAAAGTATATGAAATTGCGGAAAAAATCGTCGAAACATGTAAAAAAGAGCCGCTTTGCTTTGAGAAAATCCTGCAGCGACTCTTTACGGAATATCAATTAACTATGAATTTTGAGCAATACGCGCTTGTGGGCAGTACCGTACGTTCCTACCTTGCCTGGCTTAAGGATACGGGCAGGCTTAAGGTTATTTTCCAAAACAATATGCTGCTTTGGGAAGGATGACTTTTATTTTGACCTTACGCCGTAATCGCTCTCAAAGAAAAGCGCCAAAGCGCCGGGGCCTACGTGAGAACCTGTGACCGGTTCGTAGCAGACGGTCATAATATCCTTCGGAGGTTTATTGCGGCAGAGAAGACTGCTCAAAAGCCGCGCGTCCTCCTCACAATCGGCGTGAGCGATGCCTACTGTCTGCGTTTCGGGATTTTTTACAAGCAAATCGTACTTTTCCGCCAATGCGGCTATCGCCTTTTTTCTGCCGCGCGCTTTGCCCGCGTTTACTATTTGCCCCTTTTCGTTGCCCTTGAGCAGCGGCTTTATCTGCAATACGGTACCGACTATCGCAACGGCGCCGGTAATTCTGCCGCTTTTGCGAAGGTGCATAAGATCGTCTACCGTGAAGAATTGATACATGCGCTCCCGCATCTCGATAAGGCGTTTTGCCGTGTCCGAAATGCTCAAGCCCTCATCGCGGTATTCGGCGCCCTTAAGCGCCACAAGTCCTTCGCCCAGCGAAGCGCCGAGCGTATCGACAAGCTCGATAGTCCTGTCGGGATATTCCTCTCTCAAATGCGCCGCCGCCATCTCGGCGGAAGCGAAGGAGCCGCTTATACCCGACGACATTCCCACAAACAGAATATCCTCGCCTTTTTCCAAAAGCGGAATCCAGCAATCCGCGTACTTTTGCGGGGTTACCTGAGAGGTGGTGACCTTAACCCCGTCGCGTATCATATTATAATACGCCGCGCCGTCAAAGGCGGCGGTATCTACACAGGAAAATTCCTTGTCCTTTATATAATACGAAAACGGTATAGCCAAAAGATTTTTTGCCTTAAGTATTTCGGTAGGCAGGTTGGCCGACGTATCCGTAACAATTGCAAAGCTCATTAAAGTTCGCCCTTTCTAAAACCGTATATATATTTGTTTTTAAGTTTTTCGAATTCAAAGTTTTAAAAAATTCGCATCGCTTACAAAATCATAATAATCAAATTGTATTTATTACACAACCTACTCGGATAAAATTCGGCTATACTAAAAAAATCCACCGAATAGAGTGAAAAAATTTACTCTACTATCAGTGGATTTTCTTTATTTTCAGTCGCTTTTTGTCGAAGTGCCGTTCAAAAAATCGGAGAGCTCGTCGAAGCCGCCGTGCGGGAAAAGCGATATATCCGTATTGCTTCGGTTTATAAGATCATTTGTGAGCAAAAACACCTTCATACCGGTTTTCGCCGCCGGCATATCGTCGTCGACGTCGTTGCCCACCATAAGGCATTCCTGCGGCTGTAATCCGAGCTGTTTTACCGTTTCGGCGTAATATTCGGCTCTCGGTTTACAGTATCTCGTATTTTCGTAAGAGGTTATAAGGCAAAAATCCTCCGGTTCGAGCCCCGCCCAGCGGATCCGGCTGTCGACGGCTACTCGCGGAAATATGGGATTTGTCGCAAGAACTGTGCGAATACCGGCGGCTTTAAGCCCTCGTACCGTCTTTGAAGCTTCGGGATTAAAGCCGCAAACGGATTTTATTTTGTTAAAATCGGTTTTGTAAAAATCCTCGAATACCGGTTTTTGAAGCAATATGCTTTGGTCGTAAAGCTTTACGAAGATATCCCAAAATGCCTCTTCGTTGGTACGGCTTCCGTCATTTTTGATCATAGCCTCAATTCCCGCACCTATGGAGGAAATCAGCCGTTTCGGATCGTATCCCAATGGGGTAAATCTTGCGGTGATGCATTTAAAATATTCTTCCGTATAAATTTCGAGATCCATCGGGAGCAAGGTTCCGTCAAGATCAAAGAGGACCGCTTTTAAATTCATTAAAATAACCTTTTATCTTTCCTTTCCTATAAAGAAAAGTGCTATTGTTCCGGGGCCGGAATGCGCGCCGATTACCGGACCGATATCCGATATAACCTTTACTTCTGCGCCGTATTTTTCTTTTACCGCGTTCTTTAAATAAACCGCGTCCTCGAAACAGCCGGCATTGCTTATAAATACCGTTCCGTTTGCTTTATCCTCGGCTAATTCGCCATATTTATCGATAATGGCGTTAAGCGACGCCTTTCTGCCCCTTGCTTTGGAGACGTTGATAAGCTTGCCGGCATTGTCCACGTGCAGTATTGGCTTTATTCCCAAAAGCGTGCCCACAAACGCAACCGTGGGGCTTACCCTGCCGCCGCGCTTCAGATATACCAAATCCTCAACCGTAAACCAATGGCAAAGCTTAAGCTTTATGCTCTCGATATAGTCGGCGACCTCCTCCATAGAGGCGCCCTCGCTCTTCTTTTGAGACGCGAGGTATACGAGCAAGCCCTGACCTGAGGAAGCGGCGAGCGTATCGACGGTAATAAGCTTTCTTTCGAGATATTTTGAAAGCAGATCCTCCGCAGCTATTTTGGCGGAATTATAGGTGGTGCTTAAACCCGACGAAAATCCCAAATATAAAATATCGGTACCGTTTTTCAATACTTCTTCAAACGCGGCGAGGAATTTTTCGGGATTGACGGCGGCGGTTTTCGCGATATCGCCGTCCTTCATTCTGCCGTAAAAGGTGGAAATTGCCATTTCGCTGTTGGAATACTCTTTATCTTCGTTTTCAAAACGGAAGTTCATCTCAACCGATTCGACGTTCCATTCTTTAAGTAAAGAACTGCCGATATCGCATGCGGAGTCGGTAAAAATAACGTAATTGCTCATAAATATCCTCCAAAATCAAAATTTCAACGCAGGACTTCACAAAAAATCCTGTTTTGCCGTTAATATTTTATCACAGACGAATTTGAGAGTCAACATACACATAAAAAACCAGACTCTACCGATAATAGAGGGCTCTACACTATCGTGCCGCCGCCCACTACCAGGTCGCCGCTGTAAAAAACCGCCGCCTGACCGGGGCTCGGCGCCCGCTGGGGCTCGTCGAATATAATTTTTACGTCGCCGCCCGGAATTGGAAGGATAGTCGCGGGTTGGTCGGTATGTCTGTAGCGAAGCTTCGCCGTAACCCGCATTTCGCCGTTTAGAGTATCAAACGGGATAAAATTGGTATCGCAAACCGTAACCTCGGTTTTAAAAAGCCGCTCCTCATCCCCCAAAACCACTTTGTTTGTTTCGGGGTTTTTATCTATTACAAACGCCGGCTTGCCGAGCGCTATGCCGAGCCCTTTTCGCTGACCTAAGGTATAATGTATTATCCCCTTATGCCTGCCAAGCAAATTACCGTCCGTATCGACGTAATCGCCGGGTATCGGGCGGTAATTCGCGCTCTTTCCTATAAAAGCGGCATAATCGCCGTCGGGTACGAAGCAAATATCCTGACTGTCCGCTCTGTCGGCGTTTACAAAGCCGTTTTTTCGGGCGATTTCGCGAACCTCGCTCTTGGTATATTCCCCCAAAGGAAAAAGGGTGCGCGAAAGCTGAGTTTGATTAAGCATATACAAAACGTAGGATTGATCCTTGGAAATATCCTTAGCCCTGTAGAGTAAAAATCTGCCGCTTACGTCCCGCTTTATTACGGCGTAATGACCGGTTGCGATTTTATCATATCCAAGGCTCTCGGCAATTTCCGCCATTTTGCCGAATTTAATATGCTTATTACAGCAAAGGCAGGGATTGGGAGTTTTGCCGCTTATGTATTTGTCGTTAAAATCGGCTATTACATAATTTTTAAAATCCTCTCGTAAATCGAAAGAATAGTGTGAAATACCCATTCTTTTGCAGACCGACAAAGCGTCCGCCGAATTTTTTTCGCCGTCGCCGCAAAGCGTCAAAGTAACGCCGGCGGTTTCGAAGCCGCTTTTCATTAAAAGATATGCGCTTACCGACGAATCGACTCCCCCGCTTAAGCCCACCATCACCTTATTTGCAGACAAATACGAACCCCCTTTATTAAATTTAAAGGCTGCTTTGAAAGCAGCCCTCAAAACCGTAGGTCAAATGGAGGTTGTATTGGCAACCTCGAGCATTTCAATATCGAAGGGCTTGGTCATATTAAGCGCTTCGTAAATATCGTAATCGACAATATCGCCGTGCTTCATGCCGACGACCCGGTTGCCCGATCCGGCTTTAAGCAGTTGAACCGCGGCATAACCGAAGCGGGTGGCGCATACGCGGTCTCTTACGGTAGGACTGCCGCCGCGCTGAACGTGACCCAAAACGGTGGCGCGGGTTTCTATTCCGGTTTCTTGTTCGATTGTATCCGAAATTTTATCCACTCCGCCGACGCCCTCGGCAACTACGATGATGAAGTGCTTTTTGCCGGTTTCCTGCGATTTCTTTATTCGGGCTATCACCTCGCTGAGCTCGGTTTTAACCTCGGGCACGAGAATGGCGGTGGCGCCTACGGCAATGCCGCATTGAAGCGCCAAAAAGCCGGCGCTGCGCCCCATTACCTCGACGACGCTGCAGCGGTCGTGCGACTGCGCGGTATCGCGTATTTTATCCACCATTTCCATCGCGGTATTCATGGCGGTGTCAAAGCCTATTGTGTATTCGGTAGAAGCGATATCGTTATCGATAGTTCCGGGAACGCCTACACAGGGTATGCCGCGCAAGGATAAATCCCGCGCGCCTCTGTACGAACCGTCGCCTCCGATAACCACGATGCCCTCTATACCGTGTTTTTTGCAGTTTGCCACCGCGGCTTTCATGCCTTCTTCGGTTTTAAAAAGCGGGCTTCTTGCCGTGTAGAGCACCGTGCCGCCTCTGTGAATAATATCCGATACCGAACGTACGTCCAAATCGGAAATATCTCCGTCGATAAGTCCGTTATATCCGCGACTGATGCCTTTAACGTTCATACCGCTTGCCACCGCGGTTCTTACGACCGCGCGAACTACGGCGTTCATTCCGGGAGCGTCTCCCCCGCTTGTAAGTACACCTATTGTTTTCATAAAATTATCTCCTTACAGCCAAGCTTGAGTTATTGCTTTAACTTATAAAGTATAGCTCAAAATTTTCGGTTTTTCAAGCATAAATTCTATTATTTTACCATTTTTACATTTTCCTGCCCCAAAACGGCGGAAATTTCGCCTATAAGGGCGTCTAAAGCGGTAATGCGAAGCTCTCGCGGAGCCTCTAACTTGCGCTTTGTTTCGGTACAGTAAATATAGACTGCGGTATTTCCGCCGTATTTTTTCAAAATTTCCTTTACCTTTAAAAATTCGCCGCATTCGATATTTTTGACTCGAAGATAGAGCCCCGATTTGATATTTTTCGCGCTTTTTCGGAAATTTTCGGCATTTTCGGGAATGTTTTCAAACCTTTCGGCGATTATTTCGGTATCCCGATCCTCTCTTTCGGAAATTCTGCCGGTTATAATGATCGGCTTTGACTCGGAAAGCAGGTGCTTATACTCCACGTAGGTCTTTTCAAAAACGGTTACGGGCGCCGACGCGGTAATATCCTCTATAAAGGCGGACGCCAAGGTATTGCCGTTTTTAAGGCGGCGCACCTTGATATTGCTTATGATTCCCGCCGCCGTTATACGGGCGCCGTCCTTATATTTGCCGCTTACGATATCCGATACGGGAGTAAATTCGGCGGATTTTACAAACGCCGCGTATTTGTCCATAGGATGCCCCGAAAGGTAAAGGCCCGTGGCTTCCTTTTCGAGCGCCAATTTAAGATCCTCGCTCATTTCGTCCATGACGTTCGGAATATATTCGTTGGGCGACTCCATCTCGTCAAACAAATCGAGCTGACCCTTTGACGAATAGCGGCAATTGTTTTCGACCGCGGCAAGGACGCCGTCAATGTTGTAAAGCATCTGCCGGCGGTTGTTTTCGAGCCCGTCCATAGCTCCGCTTTTGATAAGCCCCTCAAGCGCTTTACGGTTAAATTCGCGCGAATAATTCCTGACGCAAAAATCATACATCGAGGTATATTTGCCGCCCGATTCGCGCTCCTTGATAAGGCGCTCTATAATCCCCGTTCCCAGATTTTTAATAGCCAGCAATCCGAAACGGATATCTCTGCCGCAGGGAGTGAAGCTCTTGCCGCTGTAGTTTACGGAGGGGGGCAGTATTCTTATGCCGTTTTTCTTGCATTCGGCGGTATAGATCGAAATTTTGGAAGCGCTGTCCATCATGCTCGACATAAGCGCCGCAAAATATTCGGGCATATACCGACATTTAAGATAGGCCGTTCTGTAGGCGACAAAGGCATACGCCGCCGCGTGGGCTTTATTAAATGCGTAGGAGCTGAAGCTTGACATTTCATCGAATATTTTTTGCGCCGTCTCCTCGCTTACGCCGTTGGCGATCGCGCCCTCGCATACGGTATTGCCCTTTTCGTCCTTTTCGCCGTAAATGAAAAATTCACGCTCGCGCTTCATGACGTCATGCTTCTTTTTTGCCATCGCTCTGCGCACGATATCCGCGCGCCCCAGCGAATATCCCGCCAAGGTTCGGAAAACCTGCATTACCTGCTCCTGGTAGACTATACAGCCGTAGGTTACGTCAAGTATCGGCTTTAAAAGCGACGTATCGTACTTAATATCGGCGGGATTGTGACGGTTATGGATATATTTGGGTATCGAATCCATAGGGCCCGGTCGGTAAAGCGATAAAATCGCCGTGAGATCCTCGATACTTTGGGGATTTAACTGACGCAGTACGTTTTTCATGCCGTCCGACTCAAACTGAAAAACGCCGTCGGTAAGACCCTTTCCCATCATATTATAGGTTTCTTTATCGTCGAGCGGTATTTTTTCGATATCAAAATCGGGCTCTTTTTTTCGGATATATGCGCTCGTATCCTCTATTACCGTAAGGTTTCTGAGCCCCAAAAAGTCCATTTTGAGAAGCCCCAGCTCCTCGAGGCTCGTCATAGTATACTGTGTCACTACGGCTTCGTCGTTGAGCGCCAGAGGAACGTATTCGTCAACCGGCTTGTCGGATATAACCACGCCGGCGGCATGAGTTGACGCGTGTCTCGGCATCCCCTCAAGGCTCATCGCCATATCGATAAGCTCTTTTATCTGTTCGTCCGTCGTGTATAAATCGTTAAGCTCCTTTACCGTTTCCAAAGCGCGCGATATGGTCATGCCTATCGAGTGCGGTATAAGCTTTGCGACTCGGTCGCAAAGGACGTAGGGTATATCCATGACCCTCCCCACGTCGCGCACCGCCGCGCGCGCCGCCATGGTACCGAAGGTGACTATCTGCGAAACGTGGTCGCTGCCGTATTTGTTTATAACGTAATCTATTACCTTTTGGCGGTTTACGTAGCAAAAATCTATATCGAAATCGGGCATGGATACCCTTTCGGGGTTTAAAAAACGCTCAAAATACAAATCGTATTTTATCGGATCTATGCCGGTGATGCCTATACAGTATGCCGCAAGACTCGCCGCGCCGGAGCCTCTGCCGGGGCCCACCGGAATACCGTGATTTTTCGCGTAATTCACAAAATCCGCGACTATCAGATAATAATCCACATACCCCATGCGGTTTATTACCGAAAGCTCATAAGACAGTCTGTCGAGCACCGTTTTTTCGGGATTTTCGCCGTAAATTCGGTGTAAGCCCTCGGTACATTTTTGCTTAAAATATTCAAAATGATCGATATCGCCTATATCAAAACGCGGCAGCTTTATTTTGCCGAACTCGAGCTCAACGTTACAGCGCTCCGCGATAAGTGCGGTATTTGTTATCGCTTCGGGAGTATCGGGAAAAAGGCCCGCCATTTCGTCGCCGGATTTTAAATAAAATTCGTCGGTTTTAAATTCGAGCGCGTTTTGGTCGCCGAGGCGGCTTCCGGTTTGGATGCAAAGCAAAACCTTGTGCATGCGGTAATCGTCGGCGTCTACGTAATGCACATCGTTTGTGGCGACAAGCGAAATTGCCGTTTCCTTAGAAATTCTTACAAGACCGGCGTTCACCTTTTGCTGTTCGCTTATCCCGTGATTTTGAAGCTCCAGATAAAAATTGTCTTTTCCGAATACGCCGGCGTACCAAAGCGCCGTTTCCTTTGCCTTTTCGTAATTGTCGTTTTGAAGCAGGCGCGGTATTTCGCCCGCAAGGCAGGCGGAAAGGGCGATAAGCCCCTTGCTGTGCTCCTTTAAAAGCTCGCGATCCACACGCGGCTTGGAATAAAATCCTTCGGTAAAGCCCAGAGAGACAAGCTTTATCAGATTGCGATAGCCTTCGTTGGTTTCGCAAAGAAGCACCAAATGAGTGTAAGCGCCGTCCTTGGTCTTTTGCTTGTCAAATCTGCTTGACGGCGCCACGTAAACCTCACAGCCGATTATCGGCTTAATTCCTTTTTTAAGGGCGGTTTTATAAAAATCTATTACGCCGTACATAACGCCGTGGTCGGTTATCGCGAGGCTTTTCTGCCCTAATTCTTTTGCCCTGTCTATAACCCGCTCTATACGGCAGCAGCCGTCGAGCAGGCTGTATTCGGTATGCAAATGCAGGTGAACAAAATCCATAATAAACCGACCTTTCGTAAAATTTCAAGCTTTTCTTGACAGTTTCTTAACATTGTAATATACTTATATTAAAGATTATTAAAGTTGTCCTCCGGAGAAAATATATGAACGGGAAAATAGTTATTATCGATTCCGACCGCCGGTCCGTAAAGCTTATGCGAAATATATTAAGCGACCGGTACGAAATAATTTCTTCGGCAAGCTTCGGCGAAGGGTATTTGATGATTTCGTCGGATCTGCCGGATATTATAATAATAGATCCGCAATTCCCCAAAAGCGACGGAATATCCTTTATAAAATCGGTGCGCGAATGGAGTGATTGCCCGATAATCGCCGTATCGGAGAACGGTACCGAGCACGCCGCGGTGAGCGCCATCAACGCAGGAGCCGACGATTACATAAGAAAACCGTTTTTTCAAAACGAGCTTTCGGCAAGAATAGAGGCATGCATGCGCCGTTTTTCCGCGCTTGAGGCGGCGAGAGGCGTAAGCAAGGCGGCATATTACGTAAGCGGCGGACTGCGGCTCGATTTTAACAATTACGCCGTTACGGTAGACGAAAAGCCGGTACACCTCACCAAAAACGAATTTAAAATACTGTCGCTTTTGTGCCGGCATTCCGGCAAGGTGCTCACCTACGATTTTATAATAAAGTCGGTCTGGGGCCCACGCAACGCCGACAGCACCGGAATACTCAGGGTAAACGTTACCAATCTGCGCAAAAAAATCGAAAAGGATCCGCTGCACCCCGAATATATTTTCACCGAAAACGGCATAGGCTACAAAATTGCGCAAAACGAAATATCCCGTCAGCAATTATCGGCAAAGCCCCACCGCCGCCTGACCTATAATAATTGATTATATTCTATTTTCTCATGTTTTTCAAGTGGGAGGTAAGCGAATGAAGGAATTTACAATCACAAAAAATGACGCCGGGCTTCGGTTAGACAGGTTTATTTCCAAAAACTGCCCCAAGCTTCCGACGTCGCTTATGTATAAATATATAAGAAAAAAGCGGATAAAGCTAAACGGAAAGCGCGCGGACGGGGATACTCCGCTTAAAGTCGGAGATTCGGTTACGGCTTACATAAACGATGAGTTTTTTGAAAATAACAAGCCGAAATATTCCTTTCTTACCGCTCCTTATACGCTGGATATAGTTTACGAGGACGAAAACATCCTGCTTGTCGATAAAAAGCAGGGGATTCTCGTTCATCCGGATAAAAACGAATACAACGACACCCTTATCGACCGGATACGGCATTATCTTTATAAAAAGGGCGAATATAACCCCGAAAACGAAAACAGCTTCGGTCCGGCGCTTGCCAACCGTATCGACCGCAATACCGGCGGCATCGTAATAGCCGCCAAAAACGCCGAAGCGCTGAGAATACTTTGCGAAAAAATCAAAAGCCGCGAGCTTGACAAGCGGTATCTTGCTGTTTGTCACGGTATTCCCGAAAAGAAAACCGCTTTGCTCGAAGGATATCTTCAAAAAAACGAGGATAAAAATCAAGTCTTTTTATCCAAAAACAAAAAGGAAAATTCGAAATCGGTTAAAACAAGATATAAAGTGCTTCAAAGCAAAAACAATCTGTCGCTGCTCGAAATCGAGCTGCTTACCGGGCGGACTCATCAGATACGCGCCCACATGGCGGCTATAGGTCACCCGCTTTTGGGCGAAGGCAAATACTCAAAATCCGACGACAAAAAGGCGGGCTTCGATAAGCAGGCGCTTTATTCCTACAGCCTTGAATTTGCCTTTAAAACCGACGCCGGCATACTCAATTATCTTAACGGTAAACGCTTTACGGTAAAAAAGGTATGGTTTGCCGACGAATTGTTCGGAGATAATTACAAAAAGCTCTTGCGGTAGTCATCGCAAGAACTTTTTTATTTTGGGATGTAATACTCTTATATAAAATACCGCCACTCGCGATACGGCGATATCGTATATTACGAAAACTATATTGCCGAGCAGCAAAAGAATATAAGCGCCGTATTTTCCGAACTCATCGAACTCCTCCAAAGAAAAGCCGAAAAATTTTGCAAAAATCAAATAAACCGATAAAACCGCCGCATTGAATACCGCAAATTTGAGTATCCATTCGAGCGCCCTTTTGTTAAGATGCTCTATAAGCGCCTTGACTATGGGATAAAATCCGAAAAAGAATATATACAAAAATTTGCTTTCCGGATCTCCCGACAAAAATACCAACACCGCCGACGCCGCAAAGGACAAAAACGCCCATTTTTTATCGGTTTCTATAAGCGCCGCCATAATAAACAGCCCCGCGACCGCCGGAATTGCATAAGTCATATACGGGAAGTAGGACATGAGCATAACTACCGTCGCCAATGCCGACATCATAGCGCAAAAGGTTATTTTTACTGTTTTTTTCATTTTATATAAATCCTAACGACAGCCGATACATGGAATAAGATTTCCGCCGCACATTTCACAGCAGCAATCGGCGCAAATAAGATTTTGACAGCAGTCACAGGTGCTCATGCCCGTTCCGTTACCGTAGGTTCTGTAAGGGTTATACCGCTGACCGCTCTGATTTTGGGCGCGGTTAAGCGCGTCGCGGTATTCGGCATTGGTGGGATCCATTCGGCTTGCCGTGGCAAAGCTCGTATACGCCTGGTCAAACCAGCCCCTGCGGTAAAGCACCGTACCGTTTAGGAAATACCATTCCGCGTCGCGCGACTGCGGCGGCACTCCGTCCAGAACCTCCTGCGCCTGCTCAAATCTGCTCTGATTTATAAGGGAGCGCACCTCGGGGAAGGAAGTGGCGCCCGAAGTGGTATAGCCGCTTCCCGTGCCGCGGTTCCTGCCGCTCCTGCGGCTGTTCATAATGGCGTCGTAAGCGTCGTTGATTTCCTTCATCTTTTCGCCCGCCAAATCCGAAAGCGGGTTATCGGCATAATTATCGGGATGATATTTTCGCGCCAACTCTCTGTAGGCGGCTTTAACCTCTTCATCCGTCGCATTTTTGCTTATTCCCAACACGGAATAGGGATCGTTCATAGCTTTAACTCCTTTTTAAATGTTTCTTCGAGTCCTAAATAAATAATATTTCCCAAAATCGGTTTATACCTTTTAAGGTCAAGCAGTTCAAACGCCTTTGCGGCTTCGTTTATGCAAAAATAAAGCTGTTGTTTGATTTTTTCGAGATCTTTTTGAGGCAGCGCGGCTTGACCTTCCTCTTTTATAAAAACGTTATAGGATTTATTTTTTAGGTCGTCGGCAAAATCGCAGGCGGCGTCCAAAATATAGATATATCTGCCTATACAGTAGCCCAACCGCTCCAGAACACGCTTTTTATTGCCGTCGTCGCCGCACATCGCCAAAATTTCGGATAAAACCTCGGCGGTGGGATCGCTTGCGCGGTCCAAATCGGCGCATTTTTCGCTTTCAAGCTTGTTTTGTCGGTCGATATACCGGCTTACCGCCCTTTCGATATCGGGGTACCGCCCGGCGGCTTTTTTATGCGCCGAAACAAAAAAGGGATAAAGGCAGGCATACCCTATTCTCTTTATTCCCCTTTCGTCGGCAAGATTATCCTTTAATTTGTAATAAAACATAATCATCGCCGCGGCGGAGGGCATTTCGAATACTTCGGCGTCTTTACAGTAATTACAGCTTTTTAAAGGGTTGAAAACGCATCTTCCCTTTTTTACGCCGAGACATGTATCCCGCAAAGCCAAAGCTAGCAATGCCAAAAACGTAAAGTCGTAGCTTAAAGTAAATCGCGAAATGATACCGTATTTTTTGCCCATTTCACGGCAAAGCGAGCAATAAACCGCCTTGTACATTTCGTATTCCTTTACCTTTAATTCGGGCTTACAGGCTCTGACATAGCCGAACAACCGCTTCACCTCTCCGATTATATTTTATACTCCGATTATTATATTTTGGTGAATAATGTGTAAATTAAGTCAATTTAAAATTTTTTTAAGAAATTGACCCGTATAGGACTCCTCGCATTGCGCCACCTTTTCGGGGGTGCCTGAGCATACTACCCTGCCGCCCTTATCGCCGCCCTCGGGGCCCAGGTCGATAATATAGTCGGCGGTCTTTATGACGTCGAGGTTATGCTCTATTACGAGTACGGTATTGCCCGAATCCACGAAGCACTGCAATACGTCTATAAGCTTGTGAACGTCCGCGGTGTGAAGGCCGGTTGTGGGCTCGTCCAAAATGTATACGGTCTTGCCGGTACTGCGCTTTGACAGCTCGGTTGCAAGCTTTACACGCTGTGCCTCGCCTCCCGAAAGGGTGGTTGCGGGCTGACCGATCTTAACGTATCCGAGCCCCACGTCATACAAGGTTTTGAGCTTGCGCGCGATTTTCGGTATGCTGTCAAAGAAGTACATGCCCTCTTCGACGGTCATTTCGAGTACGTCGTAAATGCTTTTGCCCTTGTACTTGACGTTTAAGGTCTCCCTGTTGTATCTGCTTCCGCCGCATACCTCGCATGGCACGTAAATATCCGGCAAAAAGTGCATTTCGATCTTCAATATACCGTCGCCCTGACAGGCTTCGCAACGCCCGCCCTTGACGTTAAAGGAAAATCTGCCGGCGGTGTAGCCGTGCATTTTGGCGTCCTTGGTCGAAGCGAAAAGCTCGCGGATATCGGTAAAAACTCCCGTATAGGTAGCGGGGTTTGAGCGTGGGGTTCTGCCTATCGGAGATTGGTCGATGATAATGACCTTATCGAGATTTTCCGTACCCTCCAAAGCCTTGTATTTGCCGGGAATTGTTTTGGCGCGGTTAAGCTTGTTTGCCAAGACCTTACAGATTATCTCGTTTACAAGCGAGGATTTACCGCTGCCCGAAACGCCGGTAACACAGCAGAAGGTGCCGAGTGGGATTTTAACGTTTATGTTTTTAAGATTATTTTCGGCGGCGCCCTTGACCGTAAGGATTTTGCCGTTGCCCTTTCTGCGCTTTGTAGGTACGGGTATCTTTTTTCTGCCGGTAAGGTAGTCGGAGGTTATCGATTCGGTACAGTTTTTAAGCTCTTCGACGCTGCCCGAAAATACCACCTCGCCGCCGTGAATGCCGGCGCCCGGGCCTATATCCACAATATGGTCGGCAACACGCATGGTATCCTCGTCATGCTCTACCACGATTACGGTATTTCCGAGATCCCTTAATCGTTTAAGGGTTGCAATAAGCCGCTCGTTATCCCTCTGGTGAAGTCCTATGCTCGGCTCGTCAAGAATATACAGCACTCCCATAAGCGAGGAGCCTATTTGGGTTGCAAGTCTTATACGCTGACTTTCCCCGCCGGAAAGGGTGCCCGACGAGCGGGATAAATTAAGATATTCGAGTCCTACGCTTTGCAAAAAGGTAAGACGCTCTCTTATTTCCTTAATAATAGGTTTTGCTATCATACCGTCGAGCTTGCCAAAATCAAGAGAATTGATAAACTCAAGCTCCTTACTTACCGACATATCGCAAAACTCTTTAATATTTATGCCGCCTACCGTCACCGCAAGGTATTCGGGCTTAAGGCGCGCTCCCTTGCACTCGGGGCAGGCGCTTTCTATCATATAGCTTTCGAGCTCAGCGCGGGCGTATTCGCTCGTAGTTTCCTTATAGCGTCGCTCAAGGTTGTTGATTACCCCTTCAAAGGGCGCGTAATAGGTATTTCCGCCGTAATCGGAATTTCTTTTAAGCTTTATTTTTTCGCCGTCGGTACCGTACAAAACGCGGTTTTTAGCCTCGTCCGGCAGATCCCTCCATGGAGCGTTTATATCAAAGCCGTAATGCTCCGCAAGACCCCTGTAATACATTTCGGCAATAGCGCTCGCATCCGGATGGAACCAGGAATTTACTCCCCAGCCCGAGGCCTTTATACAGCCCTCAAGCAGGCTTTTTTCCTCGTCGTTTATGACAAGCCGCGGATCTATTTTCATAAATACGCCTATACCCGTACAAACCGGACATGCGCCCATGGGATTATTAAAGGAAAACATCGTGGGGGTAAGCTCGGGTATGCTGACTCCATGCTCGTCGCAGGCGTAGCTTTGAGAAAATTGCATTTCCTCGCCGCCTATAACGTCCACCGCAACCAAGCCGCCCGAAAGCGTAACCGCGGTCTCTATACTGTCGGTAAGCCGTGACACTATATCTTCCTTTATCACAAGGCGATCCACTACCACCTCGATCATATGCTTTTTATTTTTTTCGAGCTTTATTTCTTCCGAAAGGTCGTATATATTGCCGTCAATTCTCACCCTGACGTATCCCGATTTTTTAGCCGATTCGAGCTCTTTGGTATGCTCGCCCTTTCTGCCCTTTACCACGGGAGACAAAACCTGTATTTTGGTACCGGTTTCCAATTTCATTACGGTATCGACTATCTGGTCGGTGGTCTGCTGACTTATTTCCTTGCCGCAAACCGGACAATGCGGTACACCTACCCGCGCATAAAGGAGCCGCAGATAATCGTAAATTTCGGTTACGGTTCCAACGGTGGAACGCGGGTTTTTGGAGGTGGTCTTCTGGTCGATGGATATTGCGGGCGAAAGTCCTTCGATGCTGTCGACGTCAGGCTTTTCCATCTGTCCCAAAAACTGCCGCGCATATGAGGACAGGGATTCGACGTATCTGCGTTGTCCCTCCGCGTAAATGGTATCAAAAGCCAACGACGACTTGCCGCTCCCAGAAAGCCCGGTAAAAACGATGAGCTTGTCTCTCGGTATTTCCACGTTAACGTTTTTTAAGTTGTGTTCATTGGCACCGCGTATTATAATTTTATCATTAGCCAAAATATCACACCTTTTAACAGTATTAATTATTATTTTACGACATTTTTCCCCGTCCGTCAAGAATAATAATCACCAATATTATCCTGCTCTGTGCCGCAAATATTGCCGACCGAAACCTTAATTATGCCCATTTTGCAAATTAAGGCTTTAAATTTGCAGAATAAAGTGGTATACTGTATACGCAGCATATTGGTAGGAGAGTGTTTATGAATTGGACTGAAATTAAAATCAATATTCCGCGGGAATTTACCGACGCCGCGGCGGCGATTGCCAATATGACCGTACCCTACGGAATTTATATCGAGGATTATTCCGATTTGGAGGAAAACGCGTGGGAGATAGCCCACATCGATCTTATCGACGAGGAGCTTATTGCCAAGGACCGCAATAATTCGATCATTCACATATATATTTCGGAATGTGACAATGCCGCCGAAGCGCTCGAATTTTTAAAGGAGCGCTTTAATGCCGAAAAGATTCCCTTCGAAATAAACTCCGAGGGTGTAGACGACTCGGATTGGAATGAAAATTGGAAAAAATATTTTCATACGATAGAAATCGGCAAAAGATTGGCGGTAGTGCCGAGCTGGGAAAAGTATGAAAACAAGGACAATCGCACGGTTTTGAATATCGATCCGGGCGCCGCCTTCGGCACGGGCACGCATGCCACCACCTCGCTTTGCCTTGAGATATTGGACGGCTGTGTGACCGAAAACGACGAAATACTCGATATAGGCACGGGAAGCGGCATTTTAAGTCTGGCTTCGGTGCTGTTGGGAGCCAAAAGAGCCGTCGGCGCGGACATTGACGCGCAGTCGGTCAAAACCGCCCGCGAAAACGCCGAAATAAACGGAATATCTGCAAAAACGGAATTTATCGTAGGCGACCTTGCAAAAGACGTTACCGGCAGGTATAATATTGTTTGCGCAAATATTGTCGCGGACGTTATCATAAGACTTTTGCCCGACGTCGGCAAATATATGGCGAAGGACGGCATACTTATAGTATCGGGTATTATCGATATCAGAAAAGACGACGTTTTAAGCGCCGTGAACGCAAACGGATTAAACGTTGTAAGCGAGCATTACAGGGATAATTGGTGCGCGTTTGTATTAAAACAAAATGAATTTACGGGGGAAAACCATGCTTGAATTTGAACAGCTGAAATTGCGGCTCGACTCCAACGAGGGCGAGCTTCGCGATTTAAAGGACGCCTTGGGCTACGAGCGCCTCAAAAACGAGATCGAAGAGCTCGAAGCAAAGGCGTCCGCACCGGATTTTTGGGATGATATGGAAAATTCTCAAAAAATACTTCAAAAAACCGGAAGACTTAAGGGCACCGTCGAAGCCTACGACCGACTTTGCGCATTGTTTGACGATATGCAGGTCTTAATTGAAATGGGCAACGAGGAAGAGGATTTAAGCCTTACTGAGGAGATCGAAGCCTCGATAACCGAGCTCGAAAACGGCTTAGCCGAACAGCGCCTTCAAACCCTGCTTACGGGCGAATACGATAAAAACAATGCCTTGCTCACCTTCCACGCGGGCGCCGGCGGCACCGAAGCGATGGATTGGGTATCGATGCTTGTGCGGATGTACACCCGCTGGACCGAACGTCATGGCTTTAAGGTACAGGTGCTCGATTTTCTTGACGGCGACGAGGCGGGGCTCAAAAGCGCCACACTGCTTATAGAGGGCGATAACGCCTACGGATATTTAAAAAGCGAATCGGGCGTCCACCGCCTTGTGCGCGTATCCCCATTTGACGCTTCGGGGAGAAGGCATACCTCATTCGCCTCTTTGGAGGTAATGCCGGAAATCGCAAACGACGCCGATATAGAAATACGCGAAGAAGATATAAAAATGGACGTTTTCCGCTCGTCGGGCGCCGGCGGTCAGCATATAAACAAAACCTCCTCCGCGGTGCGCCTTACCCATATCCCCACCGGAATAGTGGTAGCCTGCCAAAACGAGCGAAGCCAATTTCAAAACCGCGACCGAGCGATGCTTATGCTTAAATCCAAGCTGTTGGAAATCAAGGAACGCGAGCATCTTGAAAAAATCGAGGACATCAAGGGCGTTCAAAAGGAAATCGCCTGGGGTTCGCAGATACGTTCTTACGTATTTATGCCCTATACCCTTGTAAAGGACCATCGGACCGGATTTGAATCGGGCAATATAAACGCCGTTATGGACGGCGATCTTGACGGCTTTATAAACGCCTATTTAAAAGCCTGTTCAAAAGGCGAATTATTAAATAATAACGGTGAAGAAGTATGAAAAAATCGGTAAGTATTTTAATTTTAACGGCATTGTGCGCGGCTTTGTTTGCAGGCTGCGGTCAAACGATCGAGGATCGTATTCTCTATAAGGACGCGAAGCTTTCGGAAATCGTAAAGCTCGGCGAATATAAAAACATTCCGGTCGACACCTCCGACGACAGCTTTAAAGAATATTACGACGACGTAATCGAAGCGGATATCGACCAAAACGAATTTTACACCTATGAGGAAAAAAGCAGGGCAAGGTTGAAAACGGCGATATCGCCAATATCGATTATACCGGCAAAAGAGACGGCGTAGCTTTTGAGGGCGGCACCGCAAAAGGTTCCGATTTGGAAATAGGCTCGCATTCTTTTATTGACGGCTTCGAAGACGGGCTTATCGGCGTAAACATAGGCGACACGGTCGATTTAAACCTCACCTTCCCCGAAAATTACGGCAACGATTTAGCCGGAGCCGATGTTGTATTCACGGTTAAGGTAAATTCCGCCAAGAAAAAGATAAAAGAAACGCCCGAGGAATATTACTCCAAGCTCAACTATAAATCGGCGGACGAATACATAGAGGCTTCCACAAAAAAGGCGGTTAAAAACTACCTTTACGACGCGGTTTGCAAAAATTCGGAAATAAAGGAATACCCTCAGGCGGATATCGATATTATTTACACCGTAGCCAAAAACGCCGTCGCCATGAACATTCAAAACCAATACAATATGTCCTTTGAAGATTATTTGTCCTCGGCAGGTCAGACCGAGGAGCAGTTCAAGGAATATATGGTAGAACAGCAGATAAAGAACACTATGGCGAGCCAAATGGTGCTTTACGCCATACTCGACAAGGAAAAAATCAAGGTGGAAAAGTCCGATATCGACGCCGCTCTAAAGGCGGAAATCGCGGCGATCGGAAATTCAAGCGTTACCGAAGAGACGGTAAAGGAATTTTACGGCGATTATTATTTCGAATCCGCGGCGGTTTCGGATAAGGTTACGGAATTTTTATATAACAACGCAGCTGTAAAATAAGCGTTTGTAAATATCCTGCGCTATCTTAAAGGCGGTGTTTCTTTGCAGCTTAAAATACAAAACGGTGTAGTCGAGCTTTCGGGCGAGCCGATACTTAAAAGCGTTAATTTCGAAATAAACGACAACAGCCGTATTGCCGTCGTCGGGCGGAACGGCTGCGGAAAAACCACGCTGTTAAAGCTTATTTCGGGCGAATATTCCATTTCAAAGCTCGACAGCGACGTCGACAGCTTTTTTACCGTTTCTGGCAATCCGAAAATAGGCATACTCTCCCAAATGACCTTTGAGGACGATTCCAAAACCCTTTTGGAGGAAATCCGCGGCGCTTATGCGGAAATACTCGAGCTTAAATCCAAGCTTGACGCGGCACAGCAAAAAATGGAAGCCGCCCAAACGCCGGAAAACATAAAGCAATATACAAATCTGCTCGATACCTTTACAAACGCAGGCGGCTTTTATTTCGAAAAAGAGTACGAAGCCGCGTTAAAGCATTTCGGCTTTACCGAGGAGCAAAAGCGTCGCCCCTTAGATGAGTTTTCGGGCGGTCAGCGAACCAAAATCGCCTTTTTAAAGCTTTTGCTCTCCAAACCCGAAATTCTGCTTTTGGACGAGCCGACAAACCACCTTGATATCGAGGCGGTGGAGTGGCTTGAAGGTTATTTGAAGGATTATAAAAAAGCGTTTGTCATAGTATCACACGACCGAATGTTTCTCGATAACGTCGTAAATACCGTTTACGAAATAGAGCACGGCAAAACCACCAAGTATTCCGGAAATTACAGTCGGTTCGTCATACTCAAAAAACAACTTCGCCAACAGCAGGAAAAGGAATATCTTCAATACAAACGCGAAGTCGAGCGCTTACGGGAGCTGGTCGACCGATTTAAGTACAAACCCACCAAGGCGGCTATGGCACAGTCAAAGCTCAAGCAAATTGAGCAAATGATACCGCCGCCGGCGCCCGAAAAATACGACACCTGCAAATTTCGGGCGAATTTTGAACCGGAAGATATAGGCGTAAAGGACGTTTTATCGGTAAAAGACCTTAAAATCGGATACGACCGGGTAATTTCCACCGTCAATATCGAAATAAAGCGGGGCGACCGCATAGGCATCATAGGCGCAAACGGGCTCGGAAAATCCACCTTTATACGCACCGTCACGGGCGAGCTTGATCCGCTCGGAGGCGAATGCCGTTTTGCGCCGAGGGTAACCGTAGGATATTTCGATCAGCAAATGGCGCAATACGCCTCGGATAAAACCGTTTTGGGGGATTTCACGGCGGCATTTCCCTCTCTTACCGACGGCGAGGCGCGAACCGCTTTGGGCGCTTTTCTTTTCAGCGGCGAGGACGTATTTAAAACGGTAGATATGCTCTCCGGCGGGGAGCGCGTACGGTTGGCGTTATGTAAAATATTTAAGAAAAAGCCGAATTTCCTTATATTGGACGAGCCCACGAACCACATGGATATAGTAGGCAAGGAAACACTTGAGGATATGTTAGCCGATTTTTCGGGTACGGTTTTGTTTGTATCGCACGACCGTTACTTTATAAAAAAAGCCGCAACAAAAATTCTGCTTTTTAAAGACGGAGAGACCGCCCTCTTCCCTTACGGCTACGAGCAATATATCGAAGCTCAAAATAAAGCGGCGCCGACAATCGAGGCAAAAACCGAAAAGCCGCAAAAAAAGAGCTATTCCACCCCCGCCAAAGAATATTCCAAGGCGGAGCGCGCCGTAAAGCGCGCGGAAGAAACCGTAGGCGCATTGGAAGAAAAAATAAACGAAATAAATACCGAACTTCAAAGTCCGGAAAATATCGCAGATTACGTTAAGCTTACCGAGCTCCAAACCGAATTGACGCGGCTTGAAGCCGAGCTTGAAAAGGCAATGAATGAAAGGTCGTAAGCTTCGGCAAAGCTTACGACCTTTCAAAATAAAAATTTTTAATTTTAGATTTAAAAAGTAAAGGTGATTATTATGAAAAATAAAAAATTAATTTTATGCCTGACAGTTTTATTTGCCGCAATTACGATGATTTTTGCGGGCTGCGGTCAAAAGACTGAAACCGACTCGGAAAAAAGTGCCAAAAGCATTACCGTCACGGTGGTTTATAAGGACGCTTCGCAAAAGGAATACAACATATCTACCGACGCGAAATTCCTCTCGGACGCACTGTACGAAAAAGGCTTGGTTACGAAAGAGGAATATAAAAAAGACGGTATGTATACCGTAATCGACGGCGTAAAAGCTGACTATAACGTCGACAAATCCTGGTGGTGCGTTACCGCAGGCGGCAATATGACGCAAGTGGGCATGGACGACCTGGAAATATCCGACGGCGATAAATACGAAATAACATATACGACAAATTGATAAACCCCATACAATTCCGCCTCCCTTTTAAAAGGGAGGATTTTTTTGCAATTTTTCAAACAAATTTTGTACCGAACGGTAAAATGTAGTACAATAAGCGTGGTAAAACCAAATTTATATATATTTACGGAGGAAGAAAAATGTTGAAGTGTATTGAGCGAAGGAAGCTTGCGGGGTTTGAGAGGTTTATTAAGAGCGGGGATAAGAGCGAGGCTAC
>CANQGK010000031.1 GCA_947623175.1 uncultured Clostridia bacterium
AGTTGGACAAAATCAGCGAAAACCCCTGCAATTATGCGGCTTTTTGGACTTTGTCTTATTATAACACGTTCATCGATACGCCGTACAATTCCGGTTGCTTTCATATATAAAACTCCTTTGTGATTAAATTAGGTAACATTTCTATTATCTGCCGCCAAAGAAGTTTTATACCGCGCAAGCTTACTTTTTAAAATATTTACGGAATGGGGTGAAAAATTATATTTTCTGTTTTATGAAAGAAAATTGTGCGCGTTTTTCTTTGCAGGTTCGCTCTATCTCTTTTAAAAGAGATTCGCCGCTGTATTTATCGGGTACGCAACAGTTAAAGCGCATGCCGCGCGGATCGAGCGACTCACAGAACGGAATTAAATCTTCGGTTCGCTCAACTGTTGTATTCCCATATGCACGAAAAAGGGCGGTTTAAACCACCCTTTTTCATAGAAATTATTCTGTAAATCTATTAATATTTACTTTTTTTCTCTTTTTTGCAACAATGGTATTTGCAATTATAAATCCTGTCGCCAATATAACGATACCCGCCATAACATATATAATTATCAACAAATTAGAGGTGTTTTTATTGACGGTTCTGTTGTTATAAGTGGTTGTAAGCTCGGCAACGCCGGGAACGGTGATAATTTGATTATCTTCGTAATTTTTAAAATCATCGTTTGTTTGCACTGTGGAGCTTTGCAAAGAGCTTGTGCCGGAATAATTCGGCTTTTTATTTTCAAGCTTTGGGGATTTACCATTTAAATCTATTATCTGTGAAACCTCTTTTATATCAACTCTGGATCTTAAAACCGTTTCGTTTGCCGAAGCCTTACCTATAAGGTAGAATCTGTCAATAAAAGCACTTGCCGTTTTTTTGTCACATCCGAATAAAACAATCGAGACGATTTTTTCCTTAGAAGTGAAATTTACGGTTTGGTAGTATTCCTGCAAATTGGTGTTTTTACCCGAAAAACGGGCTATTTGATAAATTTTGCCGGAAACCGTTCTGTAGCCGACAATAAAATCCGCCTTAGCCTTTGCCGTGCCTGCCGCTCTGACTGTAAGCGTATAATTGCCGGAATCCCAAACGACGTTATTTATCGATGAGGTTTCATAATAATCTGTGGCGGAAATGCCCGGTTTTAATGAAACGCCTGTACCGGAAGATGTTCTGCCGAAAAAAGTATTGCTTTTTGTCAAGGATATCAAATCGGAATCTACGGCAATATTTTCGGCTTCTATCGAATATCGGGAAGTAGGCGCCGGTGCGGGCGTTGCGTATCCCGCCGTCCAACCGGAATCGCCCCATATAGCCTTATATTCATTACCGTGAGGTCGCCAGAGGCAGGCGCTGAAATGACATTTGCTTTCATTTTTGCTTAGCATATCAATGAAATTCTGTATGCCCTGTTCGGACGAGATTCCGCCTTCGGTTTCAATTTCACCGAAAAGCAGGCAAATATTGGCGCTGTTGGCAAGATCCGCCCAATAGTCTTTGTAGTAAGAATACGAGGTATCAAGTTCGGTTATGCCCGCGTGTATACTAAAGCATGTGTTACGGTAAACCGGGTCTATCTTATCGTAATATCCCGACCATGTCACGCCCGTAGCCGTTCCCCAGCCTGCGTTCCAATCGCTTACAAGCAGAACATGACGCTTATCTATTTTGCGTATTTCTTCTACTGCCTCAATATAATAATTTCTTACCGATTCATTCCATTCGTTCTGGTCATATTCAAGTCCTCCCTGGTCTGCGGCATAGGGTTCATTCCAGAGTTCATATACCGCGACCATGGGTTCATCCTTGTATTTTTTGGCAAGCTCGACAAGTACCGGTATATAGTAATCTTTTGCAAACTGAACGGTAGCCTTTGCGGAATCAACCCCGTCGCCTTCGGGATACATATGGATATCAAGCATGACGTACATACCGTTGCGTATAATCGCCTGTACGTCGGGATCAATATTATTTGAAATGTATGTGCTTATTTCGTCTGCCGTTCGTGCCTTGCCGCCGCAAAGATCCGGAATATCCAATGCCAGACGGATAAAATTCATACCGTAGTCGGCATAATGCTCAATAAGGGCGTCTATTCCTCTTACGGATGAAAAAATCACGTCCTCTTCCTGCGCATGATGCTGACAGCGCGCCATACCGAAGAGATTTACGGGATTGCCTAAAGAATCCACAAAATAGCGCGCACCGGAAGTATTTGAGCTGAGCGTAAGCCATTTATCGGAATTCGGATATTCATCCGTAACCCTGCTTGCCGCATAAGCGGGGATAAAGACAGATTCCAAAAGCAACAGTAATGTGATAATATATGCTAATTTCTTCTTCATAATTAAACTCCCAAACGGCCGCCTTTAAGTTGCCGCCGACAATATTATTTAAAGACTTTGAAAACGCGTGAGCAGTCCTATTCCTTCGTGTATTCCTTTGCGAAATCACTCCAGATATAAGTATAATTTGATTTGTCGTCATGCGGCCGCCATAGGACAGCCGTAATATGATGCGTTGCCTCGTTTTCTTTTATAAGCTTTACGAGATTTTCGATTTCCTTTTGAGAGGATATTCCTTCTTCGGTTTCAATCTCACCGTAAAGCAGACAAACATTATTGTCTTTAGCGGTATCGATAAGCCAATCGGTATATTGGGGCACCTCTTTTTCGAGCTGTTTATCCGAAAGATGGATACTGAAGCAGGTGTTTTCCGCAGTATCAAGCCGATGACAGCAGTCCTTCCAGCAAATATCCCACGCCATACCCCAACCTGCATTGTAATCACTTGCCATTATGACATGGCGCGCATCGATTTTTCGTATTTCCGAAACCGCATCAAAGAAAAATTCTCTTATTCCCGCAACCCATTCGGTGCTGTCCTTCATAGCGGTAGCAACGTCGGCAGGATACGGCTCATTCCATATTTCATAAGCCATAACAGCCGGTTCGTTTTTAAAATATTCCGCAAAAGCGCGCCATATCGGGATATAATGTTCTCTCGCATATTTAATAATGTGTACGTCGTCAAGCTCGGCAGGGGGATATTCATGCAAATCCAATAGAATATACATACCCTCATTTTTGATTTCTTCAACTTCAGGCGCTACATACTTTTCGATAAAAGCGCGTATTCCTTCGGGATTGTATCCGCCGCATTCTTCGATATAATCGTCATGATAACCGCGCTCACCGCTGCTTGTACGGACGTCTACCGCCAATCTTATCATATTACAGCCGAGCGCTTTGTAGTGCGCGGCAACGCCGCCTGCGCCGCCGAATACCGGATCTTCAGAATGGACAGCGCAGGACTGACATCTTGCCATACCGAATAAATTTATCGGTTTACCGTCTTCATCGACAAAATATCTCGCACCCGATTTGTTCTCGCTTAATTTAAGCCATTTCATTGCTTTGTCTCACTTTCGATTATTCCTGCCAGGAATTGTAAACTTCCTTTATAGATGCTTGTATAGCACCTTTTGCCGAACCCATTGCTTCGCTGAAGGTAGCCGATTTAGAGGTCACCTTTTCGAGCGCTTCGCCGTATTTGCTGTTTGCCTCGCTAAACCAGGTCGCGTAATTGAAAAGACCGTACTTTTTCTCAACGTCAAGCAATATTTTAACCGAGTCGTTATCGCGGCAGTAGGTTTCAAGCTCCGCCTTTGAAATTATATCCTCATAGCCTTTATAAGGCTCGGTGTAAAGGTCTAAAATATAGCCTTTTTCCTGTGCCAACGGATTGTTTGCAAGCATGACCCAGGTAGGAATATCTTCCTGAACAGACGCGTAACGACCCTTCGAATTAGAGCCCTTGGGAATGGGAACAATACCGTAGTCATCTTCCATTTCAAGAATGTTTTCACGGATCATATAAAGCTGTGTTACAGCCATAGCGACCTTGCCTTCGCTTAAGGCGTTAATATACGAAGTCCAGGTATAAGAGCTCGGCGTCCAGATATAATTTTTGTATTTACCCTGCATATCCGTAATAAAGGATATTGCCTGTCGACATTCGTTGCTGTCACCCGTAAAGGCAGGCTTGCCGTTTTTATCAATAGATACGATCGAACCGCCGTATGAGGCAATTATCGAAGAGGTTGCGATTTCAAGTCCGCCGAAGCCGTATCTGCCGGAAGTTTTATCAGTCGCCTTGGCGGCGATATCCATAAGCTTATCCCAGGTCCATTGATTATTATAATAAAGCTTATACGGATTGCCCCAGGCGGGATTTTTATCAAACAGAGTCTTGTTAAATGCGATAACGAATCTCGGAACTGCGCTGCCTATAGAAAAGGTATAATGACCGCCGTTAAAAGCACCGTTGGATACCGCGCCCGAATTCCACTTTGTATCTTTTAAGTTCATAGCGGTGATTTTATCAATATTTTGCAAATATCCGTTATAAGCGTAGCTCGGAATAGCGCTTGTGTACAGGATCATAAAATCACAATAGGGTTTTCCTGCCGCAACGCTGGTACGAATACGCTCGGGCATTTCATTATCGTTTAAAATCAGAAATTCAAATTTACAGTTATACTTTTTCTCGAGATAATCAATTCTTTCTCTCGTAAGAGTTGCCGCGGTAGAGGTTCCCGACTTGCCGGGCTCAACGTTCCAAATAGCGCCTATACGGATGGACTCGCCGCCGAGATCGAGGTTTTCATACTTATTGGTTGAACCTTGATACTTGTCTTCGAGCGTATTGTTTTTGTTGTTATTATTGCTGTTAGTGTTATTTTTGTTGTTATTGTTATTCTTATTCTTATTGTTATTGGAAGACGCGGTATTGGCAGTGCCCGGAGTACCGTCCTCTTCAAATGTGCTGAAGCTGCTTTGCGTAGTTATGCTGGTAGATGATTGACATGCCGCAAGGGAGAAAATCATCACTGCGCATATCAGCAAAGCTGTAATTCGTTTTGTTTTTTTCATTTTATTTTCCTCCAAATATAAATTTTTATTTTAAGCTGACGCAAGTCAAACTCATCACGCTTTGGTCTGCACGTGATGCGGTTCGGCTTTTGCCGGCTTATCCTACAATACCGGAATTTTCAACGCTTTGAACAAAGGTTTTGTTACAGAATATATAAATTACAATAAGCGGTAATACAAAAATTATACTGCCTGCGCTTGTAAGCTGTGAAAGCTTTATAAAAGATATATCCGTTCCCGCGTTCAGCGCGGCAAAACTCGATGCTATACGATTTAAAGCGGTAGACATTACCGTATATTCATTAAAGAACATGGAAGTGTAATACGTATCGGTCCATTGCCATACAAATGTGAACAAAAAGACGGTTACCATCATAACCTTTGCTCCCGGCAGAGCTATTTTAAAAAGGATCTGCCAATTGTTCGCACCGTCTACCTCGGCGGCTTCGTCAAGCACACGCGGCATATTTCTGAAATATTGCATAAGCAAGAACACAAACAGGCCGCTTTTTAAACCGTTTGCGGTCAAATAGAGCAATAAAAGCGAAACCGGTTTATCAAGCAGGGTTACGGTCATGCCGAATATGTTAAAGCTTTGAAAGGTCGTATAAAGCGGCAGGGATATAAGCGACGGCGGCACAAGAAAGGTAAGTATTATCATTCCGGTTATCACCTTTTTAAGCGGAAAATCAAACTTTGCAATACTGTATGCCGTTAACGTACATGCCGCCACATGAAAGAGCCCACATAAAGCGCAAATAAAAACGGTTCTTAAAAACGTCGTCCAATAATCCATGGAGTCCGCCGCCTGGATAAACGAATCAACCGAAAAATGCTTGGGCATAAAAAGTATTGAAGAGTCTATCAAATCGGCGTCCGAACGGAATGAGATAACTATTTTATTAAGCTGAGGATAAAGCACGGTAAAGATTAGTCCTATTATGAACGCATACCGAAAAATCGCAAACAGTAAATTTTTCAGCTTTCCGGGGGTGATTTTTACCAAAGTATATCCCTACCTTTCCTGGTAAGTTACCAATTTGCCCCGCAAAAACAGCAACCCGACTGCTCCGAGACAGAGCGCAACTATAACAAAATAAATCCAAGACATTGCCGATGACAAGCCGTAATCCATTGTTTGCCCGGTAGCAATATTGTTTATAAAGGTTACCAGGGTATTGTTGGCGCTCATAAATGTATCCACTATCGTATATATGGTACAAACGAATATATACGGGGAGATCATAGGTATGGTTATTTTCCAAAAATCCTCCCATGCGGTAGCGCCCTCAATGGCGGAGGCTTCGTAAAGACTCGGCGGTATTGATTGCCATGCCGCAATAAGCAGAACTATTTGAACTCCCGAGGAGGTTAAAACCACATAGAAATTTTCTATTACCTGCGATATATAGCCGACTAATTTGTCGGGCATATTAAGGCTTAAAAGCAGATCCTTAAGACCCATTGACGTTTCATACGTGGAGGATGAGGCGGCGCCGTCCGACAGAGCATCGGATATCAACTGCTGTCCTTCGTTTAAAAGATAATCGCTGTTTTCGATTTGGAGCAATATACCGGTAGAAATAATAACCGGTAAAAACAGAATTACGCGGGTGAAGTTTCTGCCGTAAAACTCCTTATTAAGAAGAGTTGCAATAAAGAGGCTGAAAAACATAATGAGCGGAACGTTAACGACAAGCTGGCGAATTGACGCCGCAAGCTCCGATCGAAAATCGGTATTTACAAAGAGCGCCTGATAATAATTTTGGAAGCCCTTGAAATTATAAACGATTTTTGCTCCCGACATATTCATACCGTTAAGCGAATAGAAAAAGGATAATATTATCGGCCGTAAAAAGAAGAGTATAAATCCGCACACAAACGGCAAAAGCAGAATATATGCGAATATTTTTTTCTTCGTTGAAGAAGACAGGCTGTCAGGTTTCCCGATCTTCATAACTTACCCCTTTCGTATTAATTTTGCAAAACAATATAACTGCCGGAGCTTACCGTGGTTCCGTCTTTCAAATTATAATCTTTATCCGAAAAGTTCGTATAAACGGTAACGCCGCCGGAAAATACCGACTCGGTAACGTCGTTTGCAATATACATAAATGAAATAAATTCCTTATCAAAAGTTTTTGCCGTGACCTCCGATAAAAAATCACAGTAATTCAATATTTTTTCCCCGTTGTCCGACCAGGAAGTATTGTAGTACTTAGAATAATCGGTTAATTTAAGCTCGGAAGAGGATTTTCCCGAAACGTTAAATTGCAATTTTGCTCCGGTCGCCGCCGTGTACAGCAAAAGCCTGTTTATATCGGAGGAATTAAGCAATGCACCGTAGGTATACGGTATTTTTCCGTGAATTATCATTTGGTAGAAGGGAAGCTGCGCGTCGGTCAAGGCGTATTCACCGGAATTTGAAGGGGCACTTGCAATATACGAAGCGGTGTTAAATACATAAGCACCTGCCGCGTTGTACATGAGCGAAACGCCCTTTTGGGATGCGGTATTCGCCGCAGCCGCAAAGCGGTTCGATACCTCGGTGCGATCGGCAAAACGTTTTGTATCGGCATCGCTGTAAAGAACCGAGCCTATACTTCTGAACGAAATCGCGTTCACACCTAATTTATCGGAAGCCTTAAGCACTTTGCGCATATTGGCCTCAAAGCATGTAGGCGACAGATAATAATGCGCTTTTTTAACATAGTAAAAGCTTACGGGATCCCAATCGAAAAACGGTTTATGCTCGGTGGTTATCTTTGCCGCGGAATCCTTTGAAACATTAAATCCGTCGAAAATACCGTTTTTATAAATCTTGGTAAAGGAAAGGTCAAAATAAAGCTTTCCGCTGTTTTTTTCTACGGCAGATTTAAGCGCTTTAAATTGCTTTTTCGTACCGAGCCCCGAAACGAAGTCTATGTCGTCCGCAACAGTTTGAATATATCCGCCGTTCACCGCCGCAAGATATCTCAGGTCGACGCCTGTTTTTTTATCGGCAAAAGAATTTACGATTTGAGAAGCGGCGTCGAAGTCGGTCATAATTATATCGGAATCGACCGCTATTCCCAAAACCGATTTTTTGTAATCGTAAGAACCCAAAAGATTAACGAGCGCCGTGTTGCTGTTTTCTGTGCCGTTTTTGCTTAAAAAACCCTTTTCGGTAAGTATTTCTTTGCAGGCTTGCGCCATATCGGAATATTCACAGGAATTTTCGGGAAGCAGATAATAACAAACCTCCGATTTACCCGAAACCTTATCACCGAGTATTCTGATGTTATAAATGGTGCCGTTGCCCGTAGAGGTCCAATCCTGAGAAACCATTTCTTTTTTGTAACCGAATATTTTAAAGCGGGTGCAGGCATAATTCGTATCCGAATTTTTTCCGGAAATGTCGGCCCTGATTTGCGCATCTTCGGCAGATCCGCTTATGTATGCAAGTATACCGCCGTCGCTTTTCAGTCCGTAAAACGGCAATAAAACGTCGGGCGTATCCTGTTTTGTAAAATTATCGTAAAAAAGCGGATCCTTACCGTAAACGTCCGCCGAATAGGTTTCGGCATTTATCTTGCCGTTGTTTAAATTAATTACGGAGCCCGTACCGTCCGGCATAAGCATATATCCGTTATTGTCCTTATACGCGCGCATAAGGTAGGGGCAAAGCTGTATATAAACCGGAAGGGAGGTATCGTTATAGCGAATATCCTCCTTTTGTATGCTTATCGAAAAATTATCTTCGTTTAAGCTGAAATCGAGCGGAATTTTGAAAATGGGATATTCCTCCGCGATGCTGCCCGCCGTAACTTCCGATTCGTCCTTTTCTTTCTGTTCGTCGGTGTAGTTTATTTTTGCCAGAACCTCTTCAAGCTCTTGGAGTATAAATTTCTTGTCGGAGTTAAGGATATAAATATTTTTCTTATTACAATCGGGATATTTTTCCAAATATTCCTTTTTCTCGGAACCGAAATAATCCGAAATGTTAAGGAGCATATAGCGGTTTTCAAAAATTATGGCGTCGCTTTCGGACAGGGAATTTACTATTTCCCGATATCGCTTTTCCGAAAGAGCCGAAGGTACGGTATAGGTTTCGGGAATTTTTCCTATAAGATACGTAACCCGTATACCGTTTTCAATGCTTTGGACCGTGTACTTGCCGTTCGAATTGAGTGCATCGTACATTGTGTAGTCCTTTGTGTTTCCGCTTTTCATATCAACGGCGGTAAGCACAAAATTTGAGAGCATACCGTATCTTGCGTCTTCGTTATATGGGTTTGCCCGATTTATTTCTTCTTCGGGCACCAATGACGTAACGGTTCTTCCGGTCTTTTTGTCATGTACGGCAACGGCGGTGGTGGATGAGTTGAAGTACATTGTGAATCTGGCGTTTTGAGCGACGGGTAAAAATTCTGAATAGCTGCACTCGGCGGCGTCTATAACGGAATAATCGCCGCTTAAATCGTAATCATTTGAGGTTATGTTTGAATATTTCGGCTTATTGTTATCCGAGGCTATAAAAACCGTAACGGCGATAAGAACAGTTATCAGAATAAGCGGAATGGCGGTACCTATAAATTTCTTTTTGAGTTTGGATTTTATCAAACCGTAATCTTTCATTTAATCACCCACCTAACGCACACTCAAATCGCTGTAAAGCATTTTTGCAAATCCTGCTATTGATGATATTACATCATAGAAAAAGAGTATAACGAATACTATTATCACTATACCGAATATGGTGCAAACGAGCGAAATTACCGCCTTGGCGGGAGTATAATCGTGTACGGATATCGTTGCGGTAAAGAACAAAAATATCATCCATACCGTGCCTATTGTTGTGAATACGGTCATAAGCGCCGCTTCGTCGGCGACACAAACAAAGGAAAGAGCGAAGTAGATAAAATTGGCGATTGCAAGGGGTATTGTACTGCAGCCGGTTAAAACGACTATATCCTTATATGTGCCCTTACCGTCAAAAAGGGTTATAAGACACCAATTTGATACTGTAAACAGCAAATAAGGCAGTACTACCGTAAGAAAGGTAAAGAAAACGTTTTCATACCTTACATCAACAAAGTTAAAATTATATCCGGAAGCATTTGTGCATAAAACCGAGCTTATCCCCAAAATAAAAATTTGGGCAAATCCGAGAATCAAAGACCCGCGATTTTCGTGCTTAAGGCAGTAAAATCCGTCAAACGGATGTATTAAGGTATAAAAGCAGTAATTTATTTTAGAAAAGGCTTTACCTATAGGATTGCTTTTTTTAGCGAGCTTTTTCATGCCCTTAACCGCAAATGAAAATGCCGCTAAGAAAGCTAATATACCTATGATTATCCATACAAAATAATCGCCTATTATATTATCGCGGTTTATTTTGTATGCCTGAGAATAATAGCTGTGATTGGAAGAAAGCTTGAAATACTGCATTGCCTTAACGGCATCCTCGTTGTCGAGATATGCTCTGCCAATCGCGTCGTAAGCAAGCTCGCAGTTACTGTTTTGTTCAAGTATTTCTCCCCAAAGCCGTAAAGAGGTCTCGGTATCGCTGTTATACTGCGCGTGCAGGGCGGCTATCAATGTTTTTCCGTATTCCGTAAGCGCGCAGGTACTGATTGTGCCCTGTTGGGAATTAAGTATAAACAGGGTATCGTTAAAGAAACAAATCGCTGTCGGATCGGAAAATGAAGTTTTTCCGGTACCGGCTCCGCCGAAAGCGCAGATAAGATTACTGTCATAATCATATACAAATACCCGGTTGCGCACGGTATCCACAGCCGCGTACATACCTTCACTCATCGAACAGATATCGGTAAATCTGCTCGATCCCGAAACGGTTTCCTGGTTTCGGGTAATGCTTTTGTCAAGCTTGGGAGAACCGTTTATACCGATATCCGGTATAAGTATATCTCCCACCGGTGAAAAAGCGCCCTTGCGGCGAAGCACGTCTTCGCCCGAAGCGTTAAGCTTTCTTATCATTTCCGCCGACGGATTGCTTGCGGCAGATGCGCCGTTTCCGAGCTGAGAGGAAATAAGGTCGGTAACGTCAGCCTGATTATAGGTTTTTGTCGCCGCAAATAAAAATCCGTCGTCTGCATCGATATCCACACCGCAATACTCTGTAGGCACAAAGGACTGCATACGTTCCTTTTGCGCTTTGGTGGAAAATTTTCTTACTATTAATTCCCAAACGTTGTAGGTTACGTCGGGAGCACCTATAAAGCCTTGAAATTCACCTTTTTTATTAAGCTGAATAAATCCCTGGTTTACACCGTCGGCAATAACGTATATTCTGCCGGCGGCGTCAACCGCAAATCTGACGGGATTGTAATTATAGGATATACCGTCGTTTGCAAGCTGAGAAATTTGCGGCTTTTCAAATAGACGTACGGCTTTAAGCTCGGAATCGAATTTAAAAATTCTTCCGTTTCCGAGCGGCGTGCCGCTTTCGTCAAGTTCGCCCGAATCGGAAATATAAAAACTGCCGTCAAAGGCATGTTGTACGCATTGGGGAGAAGAAAGGGAATATTTTTTGCCGTCGAGAGAAAATTCGGATATCGCCCATAATTCTTTACCCGAAGCCGAAAAACATATAACGCGGTTATTATCCGTATCGGCTACCCAAAAATTACCGTCCGAGTCTACCGAAAAATCCTTGGGATACTTTACGGCGACTCCCTTTGAATCTTTAAGGGTTATCGCTTCGCTTACCGTGTAAACGTCGGGAGACAGAACCATATCGCCGCTGCGGGTATATGTATACGTAATATAAGGCAGATCATCATCGGCCAAAACACACATATTCCCGATTGAAACCGCGATAATTATCGATAAGATCAATCCGATCGATCTTTTAATAAATCGTTTCATTCTGTTCCTCCCGTTCTTTATATTTAAAAGTCTATTCTTTAATACCGGAAGCCGCCATTGTTTCAACAACATTGCTTTGTGAAATAATAAACGTGATAATCGGTACAGTCATTATAATAACCGAAGCGGCAGACGCCACGCCCGTTCTTGAAATACCGCTTGCGGTTATCTGTGAAAGCGCGTAAGAAAGTGTTTTGTTTTGCTCGCTTATAAGGTATATTCCGCCGTCTATATTCCAAAGCGCCTGTATATCAAAAATTATGAGAGTTATCCATGCAGGCTTAACCATTGGCATAACTATTTTCCAAAAAATGCGTAAAAGTCCCGCACCGTCTACCTGAGCGGATTCGAGTACCGGATTTGGTATCATCGAATCAACAAACTGCTTCATAAGGAAAACACCCATCGAAGAACCAAAGGCAGGCAGTATTACCGCAAAAGCCGTATCGAGAATGCCCAACTGACTTATTGTAATATAGTTTATTATTCCGGTTATCTGGGAAATAAACATAAGCGACGTGGTTACTACCGTAAAAATAGCTTTTCTGCCGGGAAATTCATATTTTGAAAGCACAAAGCCTGCAAGAGATGCGAATATAACATGACCGAACGTGCCCGTTACCGTGATAAACAAGGTATTGTATATGTACCGCGTAAAGGCTACCGACGATTCTGACATCAGGGTAAAAAGCTGAGTAAAGTTATCCGACGTGGGATGTTGAACAAAAAGCTTAGGCGGATAAATGAAAAGCTCATTGAGAGGCTTAAAGGCGTTATTTATGGCATATACAAACGGAAAAAGCATTGCTAATCCGAGCAAAGCCAAAAAAGTAAAGCTTAAGGCGTTGCCCGCGCCGGAGCGGTTGAGCTGCTTGCGGCGCTTTGCAAGGCGGGGTTCTTTTGGGAGCTTTCTCACTGTCCGACCCCCCTAAGCATTTTTTGAATATATTTATTCAGGAGCACCATAACCAAAAAGAGAATAGACGATATGGCACAGGCGTAACCCATATCAAAACGAATGGTGCCGTAGTCCTGAAGGTGCGTAACGATGGTATGTGCGGCGTAATCGGTAGAAGGGAAGCCGCATAGCGTCTGCAATACCACCGCGGAACCGAATGCCGAGGTTATCGACATAACCGCGCCGAACATCATTTGCGGTTTTATTGCCGGAAGGGTTATAAACCAAAGCTCCTGATAACGGTTGGTAATACCGTCAATAGCGGCCGCCTCGTAAATTCCTCTGTCAACCCCCTGAAATCCGGCAACGAAGGACAAAAATCCCGGACCGAGACTCATCCATAAAGCCACGATTATGCATATCGTCATCATATACTTAGGATCGGTAAGCCATTGTATAGGCTCGTTAATTATTCCGAGTCGGGTGAGAATTACGTTGGCGTAACCTTGACTGTCGCCCGAAAAAATCAACTGCCAGATAACAAATAACTGACCCGATATGGACGGCGCGTAAAATATGATAACCAGGATTGTTCTTACGGTATGTCTGAAATCGTTGATCATCCAGGCGAGCATAATCGAAAGCAGATAGCCGACAGGTCCTGTAAAAACGGCAAAAACTACGGTGTTGATACAGGCTTTCACAAAAACGTCGTCGTTGATAAGCAGATTTTTATAATTCTGAAGACCTACAAATTTCGCGGGCTGCAATACATTATAGTAGCAAAAACTGTATATGACCGACCGTATTACGGGGAAGATCGTAAAAAGGAAAAAACAGCTTAAAAAAGGCAATAAGCATAAATAAAGCCGCCAGCTTTTTTTAATTTGTTTTCCGGTAGAAGCTTTGGTGATTTTTTTCAAACGAAATTCCCCCTTTCTTTATTCTTTTTCTCTTTCGATTGATATACCGAGCTCATGGCATTTATTGCGTATTTCGGAATTTATTATTTTAGAATAGTAACGAAGCGACTCCTTTGCGTCCTTACCCGAAAGGGCAACGCTTCTGAATGCGTTTAAAATATGACGCGACATAAAGTAACTGCCGGGTACATTTTCAATACCCTTAACAAATTTACGACCGTTTTCAATAGCGTCCGAATTTTGCTTTGACCATGAAAGGGCTTTTGCCGCCTCAAGGTTGGCGGTGGCAACCCTGCCGGAAGTGCCCAAGATCATTTCTATATTTCTGCCGTAGGCAATTTGCGTGTCGGCAGAGGTCCACCATTTCATAAATTCCCAGGAATTTTGAGGATTTTCGGTCGATGCAAGCATCATACAGGCATTACCCGACATAACGACGCTGTGATCGAGTGTTCCGTCCGCTTTGAAGGTTCCCGGAACTATTGTAAAATCCCAAAGATTCGCAATTTCCGGTGCGCCTACCTGTAAATTGTTAAAAAAGGTATAATCCGCGATAACTATGGGCATTTCACCCATGCGAAAACGCGTAAGCGCATCGTAAGTAAGCGGCAGACTGTAATTTGCAAACATATCCGTATAGCGTGTAAACGCCTTTAATCCGGCAGAAGTATTTATATTGCACTCGTACGTATCGTCACAGTAGAAGGAAGCACCGCCCTGAATCAAGAACATGCCGAAGCTTTCTAAGGTATTGGGCAGACCTACCGAAAGATTATTTTTTTGAAACTCGGTTGTAACAACCAAAAATTCATCCCAGGTTTTTGGCGTCGAAAGCTCTAAATCCTCCAGAATATCGGTGCGGTAAAACATCATATAAAAGGATTCGGTTTCGGGAAGGGCGTAAACCGATTTTCCGAGCCTTAACGGATCGCAGGAAGCTGTCGAAAAACGGGATAAAACCTCGCTGCAGTCGCTGAACTTTGAAAGGTCATAAACCGCGCCGCGTATGGCATAATTCACCGGCTCCGAATTTAATATTTGGAGTAATACGTCCGGTCCTTTTCCGGCTACTACGGCCGGAAGAAGTCCTGCCGTGGTTACGAGTTTCGGATTTGTTTGTATCCCCGTTTTGGGAGTAAAATCATTATCGGCAAGATTTTTTACAACCTTATACTGATCTCTGCCGGTCGGTATCCAAACCGTAATACCGTCTTTACTCTCATCGCCCGACATACTGTAGTAACCTGTAAAGGTAACCAGAAAATTCAATATTTCATTGTATACGTTCTTAAAAAAGCCTGCCTCGGCTTTATCGGGCGTTATATCGCTTGTATAGACCGTTATATAGTCGAGCATAAGCGGCTGGGAGGAAAGGGTGGTGATAAGCGCTGCAAGCGCGGTTATATTCGATTTTAATGCGTCTAATCTTTTTGGGTAGGTTTCGGGTTTCTTTACTATATTATCAAGCTGGTAAACAATACGGTCTATCAGGGTTACCGAATCATTATTACCGCCTACCACACCGTCGATTAATTCGGAAAGCTTACGAAGCTTTTGTACCTGATTTGAAAAGGCTTTTATAACTTCGGGAAGATTGTGCTCAACGTCGTAATCCCGATTTACGTCCGGTGACGTGGTTAAATACATTATACTTTCGAGATATGCGGAGTTGAGCTGTTTTACAGACTCTTTGATTTCGGAGAGAATGGCATTATACTCTCCTAAGGTAACCTCGATTCGCATGGTGTGCCTGCCCGATTCCAAAAAAATAAGGTCGGGTTCCCGCTTTGCGTCCGATACGGTAATGCTCTGCCAAGAAGTATCGTAAGGGAAAGCTGTATTTTCAAAATTTTTATCGGGTATACTGCCGTCAATGTAAATATTTCGGTAAGATGTCATACCTATGGAAACGTTTTGCTTGAATTTAAGGCTTATGGCGTAATATCCGGAATTTTTTATATCAAATTCATATTCTACCCACTGACCTGTTTCCGAAAAATTGGCGCCGCCCAATACATTGATTTTCTCTTTGCCGGCACCGTAGGGAGATACCGAATAAGAGGTTTTATCGCAGGATGCGTAAAGCATTGACGAGGATTTTACGGTGGGAGTCTCGGCTTGGATAATTATCTTTTCGCCGCTTGCGTCGGCGGTTCTGCTTTTATCGGAGGTTTCCGGTACGGCTTTCGGCTGAGTGAGCGTAAGTCCGGTAAAAAGAATATCGCCCCTTACCGATTTGAGCGAAATTAAATGACTGCCGCTTTTAAAATAAATATAAAGCGCACCCTCGTTGTATCCGTTACTGTCGGTAACAAAAACCGTCTGTTCGCGGATTACTTCTTCTTGCTCGGAGCGCACTTCGTTCCCGAATTCGTCGATTTGAGGCTTTCCGGCGTCGCGAAAGAGCTTATAGAGATTCAGCGACATAAGTTCACCGTAAGGTGTGAGGCCGTCAACCGAGAGGGATACCTCGGCACTTAAATTATTGCCCGCGCATGCAACGTAGGAAATTTTAACCGCGTAAAGGCCGTCGGCCGAAACCTCCGCTTTAAAATCGGCTTTTTGTCCTTCCGTTATCTTGGCGCCCGAAAATCCTTCGTAATCGGAAATTTTTGTTGCTATATTCGATTCAATTTCAAGCTGCGGCTTTTTTGCATCGGCATATTTTGCAATATAATCCGCGTATTCGCCGCTATCGTCCGAAAATTCGGATAAACTCCCATCGTCGGCTTCACCGTTTTCGGCGGCGACGGCAGAGACAGAGCCGGAGGCACAAAGGGTTATTGCAGATGAAATTGTCATTATCGCTGCTAAAAATACTGAAATGAGCTTTTTCATTTTGTGCCTCCGGTCTTAACATTTAATTATCGGTTCTTTTTCTTAAATATTGCTATTTTCTTCATACAGAATAGATCGACAATAAACATAATTGCCGCGCCCGCTAACATGGACAGCGCCATCATAACTATAAGCTGTACCGTGGGGTAAAGCGGCATATTTTCTGTTGTTTGATATTTTTTGACGTTCTTTTTGGTGCCGCCGACTTGTTGAACCGTCTGATCGACCATACCGTCGTTGTCGTCATAATCATTATAATTATCGCTATTATCGGTATTATTGAATGATAAATTATTGTCCGGAGCAGGGGAGTCGGGAGCTTGATAATCCGTATCTTCGATTGTCGGATCTTCCTCGTCCTCTATTGCGGTAACATTTTTGTTGTTGGGTATTTGTTTTAAGATATCAACCGAGCCGTCGGATTTTGCTTTACAGGGAATTACGGGGAATTTAGTTTGATTTCCGTCCGCGTCGGTAACTATAAATACATAGTCGTAATCCTCTATGGCTTTTGACTTATTGCTTATACGCGAGTCTTCATAGACAACCATCTTTTTGAATCCGTCGGGAAGAGTTATCGCGTTAAGCAGGTCGCCTACGGTGGTCTTTTCCACAACGTATATTTTCCTGCCTGCAAAGGCAACGGCAACCTTTTTGGAATTTGACAGCATATTTGTTTCGTTAAGGGTTTCGACTACGGGCTCTTCTACGGTTTTATTGTCGGAAAAGGTCAGATGCGGAATATTGAACTCTATGCCCTCCACGGCGTTTGCCAACTCCTTGAAGGATACCATAAAGTGCAGTTCGTTAATTATCGCGCCTTCTTCGATATCACCGCTTACCGGCAATTCCAAAACGACATGTTTACCTTTAAGCAAATCATCTCGGGCGGCATTAAGCGCCGTTTTAAAATTTTCTTGTGTAACGCCTATGCCCGTTACGTTCGTTCCCGAAAAATAAATGCCCAAATCTCTGCTGAAATCATAGGAAAATTCGCCGCCGCCTAATGTGCTGCGGCTTCCGGCGGCAAAATTATCGAGTACGGTATCTATATCCGAAACGGCAATTTCCAATTGCATATATCCGGTAGTTGCAGGCAAAACGAAGCTTTCGGTAGGGATATTAAGCTGGGGATTCCATTGTTCGTTCGTGAGAATAAATGAAGGGCCGCCTTTAAGCACAAGCTCGTTATCGGCGTGCTCCTCCTCGCCCTCCTTAAGGAAGGTGATATCCGAAATCGATACCGGAACGTCGGCGAGTACGGCTGCAAAATCTCCGTGAGAAGGCATTATCGAAACGCCGGTAATTTCGCCGCCGTCGGTAAACGTGCCGGAAATCGGCATAGTAACGGTTGCGGTTTCACCTTTTGCGAGTAATTCCTCGGCTTGATTGAGCACGTCGAACATGTCATTTTGCGTAACGCCTATACCCGTAACGTCGGTTCCCGTAAAGTAGATTCCTAAATCTATATCGGAGTTATAGGAAAATTCGCCGCCGCCTAAAGAACTGCGGCTTCCGCCTGTGAAAGAGCTTTTAATAGTGCTTATAGCCTCAAGCTTTATATCAAATTTGATTTTCAAGTAAAGAGACGAGGTTGCAAACGGCTTTTTTGCGTTGATTACAAGCTGTGGATCCCAGGCGTTGGCATTAAAGGTATAGTCCGGTCCGTCTGCAAGATAAAGTACGGCGGCATCATTATCTTCGCTGGCAATTTTAAACTCAAAATCGGAAATAGAGATCGGAAGGTCATTAAGTATGCCGGCGGTGCTGTCATGAGCCAACATTATCGAAATACCGGTAATTTCGCCGTCGTCGGTAAACGCACCGGAAATCGGCAGTGTAACGGTTATGGTTTCGCCTTTTGCAAGCTGTTCCTCATTCTCGGTGAGAATTTTAAAAAGGTTTTCCTGTGTAACGCCTACGCTTGAAACTTTTGTGCCGGTAAAGTATATGCCTAAATCTTTAGCGGCATTGTATGTAAAGGGTTGACCGTCCAGAGAGCTGCAGCTTCCGGGCTGAGAGAAACAGCTTTTAATTGTGCTTATATCCGCAAGCTTTAAGTTGAATTTGATTCTATCGAACTCGTTTTGCGATTTTATGGGGGTTGCGGCGGCTATTGTCAGCTGAGGCTCCCATGCGTTGTCGTTAAGGCGATATTCCGGTCCGCCCTCGAGTACAAGAACGGTATTGGACGGCGTATCTTCGACAGCTTCATCAGTTTCGATGGTTTTTGAATCATTTGCAAAAACAAACATTTGCAGCCCGAATGCAGATGTTATTAAAAATACAGCTGCCATAACGAGTGCAATCTCCGCACGGAATTTTTTATAATGACGTTTGATATTTTTTTTCATAAGAAAAACCTCCGTATTTTGTTTTTCGGCATATTTATATTAGGAGACGGTGTATCCTGACATAAATAAAACGAAAAACCGCAATAGATTAAGCTTTTATTAAAATGACGCAGTTTATCAGTCGCTGATTATAAGATGTTTTTTCATAATAATAAGATCGATAATATTTATCTGCGTATCTCCGTTAAGATCGGCATTTTCGGCATTTGTGCCGTCAAACAGACTCTTGCGAAGAATTATCATATCGGCAGCGTCGGCATAACCGCTTTTGTCGATATCGCACTTGGCGTATATTACGAGCGAATCCATACCAAAGCTTTCGTTTGCTTCGATGCTTGTATATCTCTTCATACTTTTCGCATCATACCAATAAGCGTTTGTACCGTCTTTGGTAAAGGAAGCTTCTTGTGCCTTAACATAGCAAATATCCTTGCTGTCGGTATAATTTTTGCTTACGAAAGCAATATTTGAAATATACATAAACAGCGGAAGGCGCGGCGGTGACGCCGAGCATTGCAAACGATGAAAGACATATCAGAACCGCCAAAATAATGCTTAGAAAACGTTTCATTGCCAAATATCCTCCTTTAGTAGACGTATTGCCGGAACTGTTTTTAAAAGATATTTCCTCGGAATTTGTTTTGAATTACGGTCTTAAAACAGAAATTACCGTTTGAATACAATCGGGTTCACAAACAATACAATATTTTAAAGTATAATACCAATATTGTATTATTTTTGGTTTATAACGATTTCTTTTAGGATATAATATCACAATTTTACACTATTGTCAATACTTTTTTGTTATATTTTATTAATTCCAAAAATACATTGTATTATTTTTTGTATTATTTTTCCGGCGGCTCGGTATCTCTTTTAACCGCGGCATACACAAAAATTCAACCTTGACTTTTATTGTTTAATATACTAAGCTATTCTTATAAAGTATGTTTGCGGGTGGGTTATATGTCATATTCAAACAAACAGCGTGACAAGGTTGCAGATTACATAAAACGCAATATAGCCGATGAAAGATACCGTCCGGGAGATAAGCTGCCTACGGAAATGAAGCTTTCACAAACCCTTAATGTAAGCCGGGTTACGGTAAGGCGTGCGTTGGATATGCTGGAATCGGATGATATAATAAATCGTGTCTTCGGCAAAGGTGCTTTTGTCAAACAGAAAGCTTACGCGCCCGTTAAACAGATAGTTCCCTTTATTGTGCAGACCGCAAATAATAATTCGCGTTTTATTGACATTTATACCGGCGTTCAGGATTATTTTTCAAGTTATAATATACAGCCGTTGCTTTCCGTTACGGGCTTCAATCATATTAAGGAACGTGAAGCAATACTTGATTTTTTTGATAACGGATACCGCTACATGCTTATCATGAGCGCTTTTTCCGACAAAAACGTCGAATTTTATTGGTCGATGATGAACCGCGGCGTAACCTTTGCCTTTGTTGATAAAACCCCTTTTGATATTCCCTGCGACAGTGTGACAAGCAATAATTTCGAAGGGGCGTACAACGCTACAAGATATCTGATTTCCAAAGGGCACCGTAAAATCGCGCTTGTAGTACCGCAATCCTTTGAAAGCGCAAGCACTACGTGCGACCGTTTCGCGGGGTACAGGATCGCTATGATTCAGGACGGCTTGTTTTCCAATTCGCTTATATTCAAAGCGCAGAACCGAACCGCTCAAAGTATAATTGAGGAAATTTTTGAAAAATGTCCGGACGTTACCGCATTGTTCGCACTTTCTGATTATTCGGCGATAAAGTTACTTAAGTATTTGAACGAAAAAAATATAAAAATTTCAATTTTCGGGTTTGATAATTTAAAAGAGACAAGCTCCTGTTCCCCTGCGCTTTCCACCGTTGAACAGCAATTTTATCAGCTTGGGTTTTCCGCCGCAAAAATTTTGCGCGAGCGAATGGTCGATCCGCAAAAGCCTTATGTAAAGGAAACCCTTTCAACTAAGCTTATATTGCGCAATTCGGTTTTTGATATAAATACTCATCCGTTATTATTTGACTATTCATAATTTATTATAAATAAAAGGAGTTGCGGTTATGGCGTATCCTAAGCCTTTATCCGAAAAAAACATTGCCCGAATGTATGAAAATGCGGGGCTTACAGAAAAACAAATCGATTTTTTGCATACCTTCTTTACTGTATGCACAAATCTTTACGGCGTTATATTCGCCGGTGAAGCGTGGGAAGTTTACAGCGAGCTGTCGGCGAAAACGGAAACGGTTATGCTGAGTAAGCGTGATATGTATGCCGCCCTCGAAATTATGCGCAGGGAAAACCTATCCTTTTACGTATACGAAATCGACGAGATATATTCCGAAGAATGCCGGAAAGAGGAAATGCGTATCATCGCCCGCCGGGATTTAATTCTTTGGAACGTTTATGGATACAGAAAATACATCAATCTGTACGATTTGGTGAAGGCGTCGTCGGGGAAGCCGTTTTACGTGCCCGAAAATCTGCTGTCGTTTACGGTTTTGCCCGAAACCCGGTATGAGCGCGAATTGCTTGAACTTTTTGATAATCTTAAATCTACCTGCTCGGAGTTTACCGATGTATTCGGATTAGCCCATAAATGTCCGTACACGGGTAAATATCTGCGGGAATTTTCCTACATAAGTGAAGACGTCGACTTCGAATTACGCTGGATGCGCGGAGAAATCAAAGGGCACAACGGAAACCCGAAAAAAGCTAAGGAATATGAAGCCAAGCTCAAAAGCATCAAAGCTTCCCGGTATCTTTTGAACAAGCTCAAACGGGAAAACAGCATAGGCGCCGAACAGCCCGACGAGATAATCGAAGATATTTTTGATGACCTCAAAGCCATGGGCATATCGCTTTTAAACGCGAGACAGAATGAAAAACTGCTGCAGGCGATTTACGATATGTGCAATAATCAGCATCTTTGGTGCAATCACGGTTGGACGCCAAGCGAGCTCTTCGCCCACTTAAACGGCGGCGGTGTACCCGCCGTAGGCTTCGGTACCGATATGAAAAAATCCTTCGTAAACGGCACGATAGACAAGGAAAAATTAATTCGCAAGCTGTCGGAAAAGGGATTTAAAATATAACGCCGCCGCGAAGATCATTCTTACAAAACGCAATTCAGCCGATTGAGACAAAATCACTCAATCGGCTGAATTTTTATGCAAATACCTCTTGTCAGACGGTGGCAAGGCGCAATGTAAAATGAAGCGGCGCGGAGCGCGCCATGAAGAATGAAGTGCTCGCTTGCGCGAGACGTTTATGAATTTTTGCCTCCCTTGCCTAAAGTGAGGGGGATCAACGTTAGTTGGTGGGGGGATACAGAGTCGCTGTCGCTCCAAGGAAAAATCAAAAAGTAATAATGAAGAAGTGCGGTGTCCGCTTCGCGGACGGATTGTAGAAAAGTAAAAATTTTTAGCTTCTTCGCGTCGTTAGCCCAGTTAATCCCTTCGTCGGCTACGCCGCCACCTCCCTTTAGGCAAGGGAGGCTTTTGGCTTATAATCTTTAGCTTCTTCTTATAATCTTTAGTTGCATTTTGGCTTTACTTTTTCTCTCCTTCCGTCTTGCCTACGGCAATCCACCTCCCCCGTCAGGTGGAGGCAAGGCGCTGTCGCGCGCAGCACGATAATTTTAAAATCATCTGCAAACTAAGCATTTATCAAATTTGAAGCTTAAAAAGCAGAATTTAGAGCATTAGTCCTTGGCTCCATCTGACGAGGGAGCTGTCGGCGTAGCCGACTGAGGGAGAGAAAGGGTACAGATACGCTGAATTTAAACTTTCAAGCAGTGTGAAAAGCTGCAATCCTGAAAAGCCTCCCTTGCCTAAAGGGAGGGGGACCAACGTTAGTTGGTGGTGGGATTAACGGGGCTAAAGACGAGAAGCAGCTAAAGTTTTATAAAACAATGCCGCGTGCTTGTATACCTTTTTCACTATTCGATATCACTTATTACCCTGTGCGTAAAGCGCGCATTGGGGCTGTCGACCGCAGTCAACTTAAGGGTATGATACTTTAATGCTCACCCGCGAAGCTGAGAGTTCTGCTTCAGCCCCGTTAATCCCTCCGTCGGCTACGCCGCCACCCCCCTCGGCAGATGGGGGCAAGGCGCGCCGAGCGCGCAGGATAATTTTTAGTTTCATCTCGGCTTTGCAAGCTTTGGAAATATTGAAAGCTATATTCTCGTGCCGAGAGATAAAAACTTTATCTACCCTTGGCTCCATCTGACGAGGGAGCTGTCGGCGTAGCCGACTGAGGGAGAGATTTTTTATTTTCAATTTCCTT
>CANQGK010000032.1 GCA_947623175.1 uncultured Clostridia bacterium
TGCGACAAAGCGGGCGCGGACGTCGTTCCACGCAAAACGCATTGTAATCTGATTGCATTGACTATTTACCTCGGCAATAACACTTGAAAGTTCACAGTTAATCTGTTTTGTACGATTTTGGGTGATCTCTTCTTTTATTCCACTTCTACCGTTCCGTTTTCCTTGACGGTTATTTTCATGCCGTCCTTGACGTAGGAAAGGAACTCCTCGCCGAGCGAGTCTACTACCGGCATCTGTACGTCCTCCAGCCAGACGTCGGCAAGCACCGCTCCCGCCGCCGCGAGAGAATCAATAGGCTCGGAAAACAGCATACAAGCCGGCTGGCGGTGCATAGAGCATGCGCAGTAGAGCACCAGACCGCCGGTGGTGGAGCCGATGGTGCGAGGCAGACAGAGCGCCTTGCCCGCCATCTGTTTGCCGTAAAGATCGGGGTTGTTCTGATCGCCGCAGGTGGCGGTTTTATCGCCGAATTGCAGTGCCTTTTGGAATGAGGCTAAGGTATTGAGACCGCCGTGACTTACTAACGCTTCGGCAGTTACGGTACCGGGAGCCACGACCCGTCCTTGATATTTTTTCATTTCAACGCACCTCCCGTGATTTGTGCAAGTATTTCATCGTCGGTATAATATCTGGCGCTGGTATAGGTACGCAGCTTATTGCTGGAGGTAATGACCGGCATTTTTTCGCTGAGCGGATTGTTCATATACATCAGCGGACAAATGTAAGAAAGGATAACTCCGGTTGCCTTTAGACGAGAAGCATATTCGGTCTGTTCAAACTTCTTGATAACGTCCGGCGCCGCGGTGAAAACGGTTGGGATAACCACCTTTTTCTTTCCGCTTGTCTTTAGCCCCTGCTCTACGTTCTTTGTCCAGGTAATAAGCTGATTTAAGCTCATGTGAGGACAGCCCATGAAGCAGAGCTTGGGGGTGGCGTCTTTCTTCTTCCAGATAACGGGATAACTCTTGTAAACGCGTTCAAGCTCGGCGTCGTCGATGACGTAGGTTTTGACGTTTTCTTTGAGAAGTTCTCTCCCCTGCCGAACGGCTTCGGGGGTGATCCCCTCTACATGGTAGAGCCCAACCGCACCGTTGGAGGCGGTGGCGGCGCCGAAATCCTTAAGATAGGTTTTCGCATCCTCGTCGAGTGTGCAAAGCCACTTATCCAGACCGACGATGTAGGGTACGTCCTCCATAACCTTCATGCCAATAGCGGAGCCGAGCAGCTGCGCTTCCGGCTTTTTAGAAGTGCGGATCTCCACGATCCACGCAGCCTTACGTCCTTCGTCGGTAAGCAGACCGAAACAGGGCACATAACCGAGTATAGAACCCATCAGATCGATAATACCGGAATTGCGGTTACAGCGTGCGCCCGAAACTGAATTGGCGTAGACCACCGCCGAGGATTCCGACCAGGAGAGTATCTCGCCCTCCTGCGGAACGTTGCCCACCTCATCCATATAGCAGGTGCAGGTAAAAGCGTCTTTGTTTAAGAGACCGAGCTTTTTTAGCTGTTCTTCGTACTCATCCTGCTTGGAATACATGAAATAATTGAAAATTATATTTTGCAAAAAGGAACTCGGAACATTGGGATCAAGCGGGCGCGGATCAGCTGAAAATTTTTGCTCGGAGACTGCCGATTCCGCAATAAGCCGGTCCAATAGGTTATAGACCGGCGCGAGAGCTTTCAGCCCGAAGGAAGTAACCAAATGGTTATATTGACCGGAAACTCGAACCATATTTTCCGCGCCGAAAAGCTGACCGTAACGCATCATGGTTTTGAGCACCTTTTGCCGGGCGGCGCCCTTTTTGCCGTCGAGTACGGCTTGTAATTCTTCGTTTAACTGCATAATTTTTCCTCCTCTTTAAATGGACATTGCCGCTTCATAAGCGCGCCAGATGACCGTGCGCAGGTTGCCCACCTGTCTGCAATCGCCTACCAAGCGTACTTTTTTACCTTTTGCCGCAAGCGGCGCGGGCACGTATCCCGCACAGCTTATGACAGAATCGCAAATAACTTCAAAATCTTTTCCGTCCTTGCCGGTGCAGACAACAGAGCCGTCCTTTACCGCTTTGAGGGTGGTTTCCAGATAGACGGGCACCTCGTGCAGCGCGAACCACTCGCGCAGATAAGAGCTGTTGGCAAGGCAGACGCCTTTTTGACTGATGAGATCGTCTTTCATCTCGACGATAACGGGCTGCTTGCCCTGCAAAGCAAGCTCGTAAGCTATCTCGCATCCGGTAAGCCCGCCGCCGATGACGGCCACGGTATCTCCAACCGGTGTACCGGCGAGGTAGTCGCATGCCTCCACCATTTTTTCATACCCCGACACATTTTTGAGAATGCGCGCGTTCGCGCCGGTGGCAACAACTATTTCCTGCCCCGCAAATTGTTCTAAATCGGTGATTTCATTATTAAGATGCACTTCTACGCCGAGCTGTTCCATTTGTCTGCGGTACCACGCAAGAAGGTCGCGCAGTTCGCCCTTGTAGGACTCGGAACTCGCGGCGATAAATGCGCCTCCCAGCTCGCCGCTCTTTTCATAGATGACCGGTTCGTGTCCGCGAAGCTTTAATACCCGCGCGGTCTCCATGCCGCCGATACCGCCGCCTATGACAGCAACCTTTTTGGGCGCGGCGGTTTTCTTTATGTAATGCTTGCCGGTCTGGAGCGTTTCGGCGTTGACGGCACAACGGGCAAGGCCGAGGCTGTCAAAAAGATCCTGATCGTTTGGAACACCTTTATAGTGGCACATATTAAAACAGCCGTTGTGACAGAGGATGCATGGGCGAATATCCTCCGGGCGGTCTTCCATAAGCTTGGTTACCCAAGCGCGGTCTGCCAAAAACCGACGGGCAAAGCCCGCGCCGTCCAGCTTACCTGCCGCGATGGATTCGGCGGCCGCCGTCGGATCAAGCCGACCGGCGCAGACGACGGGAATATCAACGAAGCTCTTGATGTGTTCCACGTCCGCAAGGTTACAGTTTTCGGGCATATAGATTGGCGGATGCGCCCAATACCAGGCGTCGTATGTGCCGTTGTCGCAGTTGAGCATATCGTATCCGGCGTCCTGCAAATATTTCGCGGCAATTTCCGATTCCGCCATATCGCGCCCGACCTCGGTATATTCCTCACCGGGAAGCGCGCCTTGGCGGAAGCCTTTGGTTTTGGATACCACGCTGTAACGCAGCGAAACGGGAAAATCTTTTCCGCAGGTATTTTTGATTTCTTTAACTATCTCGACCGCGAAACGATAGCGATTTTCGAGACTGCCGCCGTATTCGTCGGTGCGGTGGTTTACGTATTTTAAGGTGAATTGGTCGAGAAGATACCCTTCATGGACGGCGTGGATCTCGACGCCGTCTACCCCGGCGTCTTTAAGCATTTTTGCGCTTTTTCCGAAGGCGGTGATAAACTCCCGAATTTCCTCCTTTGTCATTGCTCTTGAGGGAATTTTGTCTGACCAGCGATTGGGCGACGGACTTGCGGTAGCGGTGATCTTATCGAGATCCATAACAGGCTTTGAGAGCACGCGCAGCGCCTTATTGGTATACAGCGTTTCCATCATCTTGCTGACGGTGAAGGAACGGCCGAAGCCCGCGGTGAGCTGCACGAACAACTTGGCGCCGGTTTTGTGAAACTCGGGCATCCATTCCGCCAGATCGCGGTACATTTTCTTATTTTTATGCAGCCACTGACCGAGCATCGGGTTATAGATCGGCTGACAGCCGGGCAAAACGAGACCGACGTTGTTTTGGGCGACTTCCATCAGAAAGTTTGCTCCCTCTTTGTCAAAATGGTTTTTCTCCATCCAGCCGAACAGGTCGGTTCCGCCCATAGAAGTAAGCACGATGCGGTTTTTGATCTCGCAATTACCGATTTTCCAGGGGGTGAACAAGGGTTCAAGTTTTTTATCCATAATCCTTCTCCTTATATTTATAATAAATCATCAAAAAGACGGATGTTTTCTTTCGCAAGGGGCATCTGCCCCGCCTGCTGTTTACCGACAATTTCCACGATACGGTCATTGATAGGCGTAGGTACGCCGCATTTTTGCCCCCACTTGCACACAACGCCGTTAATCGCGTCGATTTCGCAGGGCTTCCCATGCCGCAGATCCTGCAACATGGAAGGTTCTATCTCACGGTGCTTTTTCATAGCAATGGGCAGCAGCAGCTCTGCAAACACTCTCTTGGGCGCGCTTTTGTAGTAAAACAGCTTGGTGATGTCCTTGCCCTGCACCGGCGTGAACGTCGCGCCTGCGGCATGTCCGACGTCGATACATTCCTTCATACAGCGAACCGCGACCTTGCGCGCGTCCTTGTCTTCGCTGACGTCGCCGAACAGTCCGCCCACCACCGTGCCGAGTCCGGAGAAGGTGGCGTTTATAAGCAGCTTTGACCATCTCGCGCCAATCAGATTTTCTTCATAATGCACGGGGCACATGATTTCTAAAATCTCTTTTACCGAGCGCAGCGCTTCGTCCGATACGCCCTCCATACCTCCCATGTGGAAGGAGAGGCTGTCGGGATCGCTTGTCAGCGTGCTTTCTCCCGGTGCGGAAAGGGTTGCGCCCCATTCCACCACACATCCGACGGTGTGTTCCTTACCGACTATCTCGGCGATCTCCGGTTCGGGGATTCCGTTCTGCATCGTGACAATCACACCGTTGTCCGACAGCATCGGCTTTAAGAAGGTCACGACTTCTCGGTTGTGAAGCTGTTTCGTCATCAAAAAAACGATATCGTACTCGCCGCTCATCTCCTCGGGCGTCAACGCCGTTACCGGAACCGTAAAATCCACCGTTCCGGTAATATGCGCGCCGTTTTCGCGAAGCGCCGCGACATGCGCTTTGTTGCGGTTGATAAGCTCTACGCTCCGACCTCCCTTTGTGAGATAAGCGCCGAGAACCGTACCGAGCGATCCGGCGCCGTAGATTGCACATCTCATACAAAACTCTCCTTGTTTTATTATTCTTTTACGGGGGGTTGCCGATGGTCTCAAGTACGTCCGATATGCGCGTCAGACTGCGGTAAAAAGAGATCCGCTCTTTTTCTGTAAGCGCCGTGCCGATTTCCTTGAGAACCAGATCGATTTTGTCCGCAATTTTCTTGCCTGCCTCTTTTCCCTTTTCGGTCAGTAAAAGAGGACTTTTATACCTTTTTGAAGACTTGGATTCGCAAGTGAGAAAGCCTCTTTTTTCCAAGTATCCGAGGGCTCGTGAGATCGTCGCTTTGTCCTCCTCGCATCGTTCACACAGATCGGATGCGGTAAGCCCGTCCGAAGAATACAAATAATATAAGCAGGATATGTGAGGACTGCGAAGACCGTAATCCGCCATCTCTCGGTTTTTTATTTTCCGAATATTACGATTGATTTTAGCAATCAGCACGGTAAAGGTTTCAAAGCGTTTCTCCACTGCGATCCCCCTTCGTTTGTTAAAGCTTAAACAGGACAATTTATTGTAACATGTCCTTGTTGAAATGTCAACAAGTTTATCTCGCCTATCAGGTTCATTTATCTCGCCTATCAGGTTCTTTTTCTGTATTTCAGGGGTGTCGTTCCCGTAATGTCGGCAAAAACCTTTCTGAAATGGTTTTCGGAATGAAAACCCACCAAATGACTTATGGTAGTAACAGAATAGTTTTGATTTTCCAAATACTCCATGGCGACGTTGATTTTGATGGAATTTTGAAATCTTACGGGAGTTTGTCCTAATTCTTTTTGAAACAAATGGTAAAGAGTGGACTCGCTGACGCAGCACTTTTTTGCCAAATCTCCAATCGAAAAATCATGATTCCAATTGTCGGTAATAAATTCAATAGCCGTCTGCAGGATTTTATCATACGATATTTTTGACTGCGCCATCAAAGGAAGCACCTTTTGCAGGAGCTTATAAAACAATGAATATGCTTCCAATTCCTTAATATAGTCGGTTGAGAGTAAATCGGCTATTTCCGTTATGTTTTTCTTGACGTTTTTATTGCAATAAATAATTTGAGGTTCGTATCTGAACCGCTCATAATGCATAAAACAACTCACGTATACCACTTCGATTTCGGGGGTTCCGCGCCACTCGGAATAGCAATAAATATTCTCCGGAATAAATACGATGTCTCCTTCGTTTACATGGAATTTCTTGTTCAAATAAAAATAGGTTCCGCCGCCTTTTATAATAACGCCGATTCGGGTTTTTCTCCGATAGCTGTTTCCAGGGCAAAAATGGTAATTATGAAATATATGCTTTGACGCGGAAAGCTCCGAAACGTAAATTTTTCCGTCCTGCATTTTTCTACACCTCCGACGTAACGAATTGCAGAATAGTTATTTTTTTTACAGTATACCATATAGACCGAAATTTTGCAAGATGATATCATATTTACGGTATCCCCGACGTCGTTATTTGAGAAAGGATAGGTATTATGAAAAAAATCAAAATAGCGCAAATAGGCACAAGCGCGCACAGTCATGGCACCGAAATTTGGAATACACTCTTAAAACAAGCCGATTTATTTGAGGTGGCGGGATATGCCTTTCCCGAAAACGAAAGAGTTAAATTTCCCGATAGGACGAAAGCCTTCGACGGCTATCGTGAAATGACCGTCGATGAAATTTTGAATGATCCCGAAATTGAAGCGGTCACCGTCGAAACCGAAGAGATCTACCTTACAAAATATGCGATTATGGTCGCCAAAGCGGGCAAGCATATCCATATGGAAAAACCGGGCGGCGTCGATTTGGCAGGGTTTAAGGAGCTTATCGGACTTGTCAAAGAGAAAGGCTTGACCTTCACCACCGGATATATGTATCGCTTCAATCCTAAGGTCAGAGAAGCGCTTGCAAAAGTAAAAAACGGCGAGCTCGGCGAAATATATTCGGTCGAGGCGCATATGGACTGCAAGCATCCCGCCGACATAAGGCAATGGCTTGACAATTTTCCCGGCGGAATGATGTTCTTTTTGGGTTGTCATTTAATTGATTTGATTTACCGTATTCAGGGCGAACCGGAGGAAATCATTCCTCTGAATTGCTCGACCGGATACGACGGGGTTACAGCCGACGATTACGGAATGGTCGTATTCAAATACAAAAACGGCGTATCTTTCGCCAAAACCTGTGCGAACGAAATCGGCGGCTTTTCGAGAAGACAGCTCGTCATATGCGGTACTAAAGGCACCATTGAAATAAACCCGTTGGAGTCTTTTGCGGAAGGCGGACAGTATGCCGTCATGAATGAAAAATACGATTCCGCCTGGGAGGCGAGCGGCGTTATTGCAAAAAGCGAAATTTATGACCGCTATGACGCTATGATAAAAAATTTCGCGGATCTTGTACGAGGAAAATACGAAAACCCTTATTCCTATGACTACGAATTAGGCCTGTATGAGCTGATTCAAAAAGCGTGCGGAGGTTGTAATTGACATGAAAACCAAACAAATCGTATTCACAGAACCTTGTGTCGCAAAGCTTTTGGACGCCGAATGCCTTCCGCCGAAGGAAGACGAGGTGACGGTAAGCCTTGAGTATTCCGCGATCAGCTCCGGAACGGAAAAAGCCAATTTGATCGGATTAAGAAACGGTACGAACATTGCGGAAGATGAAAAAGCCGTTTTTCCACGAACGGTAGGCTACAGCGCGGCAGGCATTGTGTCCGAAATGGGCAGTGCCGTCACCGATATTCAAATCGGCGACAAGGTCGTAGTATATTGGGGACATCATAAAAAGAACATCACCGTAAACAGAAATCATGTGATCAAAATTCCCGATGGAGTTTCCACCAAAGAAGCCTCTATGGCGTTAATTTCCACCTTTCCGCTTGCGGCTATAAGAAAGACAAGGCTCGAAATCGGCGAATCCGCCATGGTAATGGGCCTCGGAATCCTCGGAATTTTTGCCGTTCAGGAATTAAAAGCGGCGGGAGCCTACCCCATCATTGCCGTTGATCCGGTTGAGGAGCGCCGTGATTTTGCTTTGAAAATGGGCGCAGACTATGCGTTGGATCCCACGGATGATAACTTTGTCAAAACAGTAACGACGCTTAGTGACGGCGGCGTAAATGTCTGTATTGAGGTCACGGGGCTTGGGATCGGCCTTATTCAAGCGCTTGACTGTATGAAGGAAATGGGCAGAGTCGCCCTTTTGGGCTGCACCCGCAGTTCTCATTTTGAAATCGATTATTACGGCAAGGTGCACGGCAGAGGCATTTCCTTGATTGGCGCGCACACCTTGGCGCGGCCGAAAATCGAATCCGCTCCCGGACTTTGGACGGATGCAGACGACCTGAAAGCGGTCTTGAATCTTATAAAAGGCAAACGGCTTAATTTTAAGGATATGATCTGCGAAATTCATTCCCCGCGTGAGGCTAACGAGGTCTACAACCGACTTGCGACCGAAAAGAATTTCCCCATCGGCGTCCTGTTTGATTGGAGAGGAGAAGGGACGGAATGAAAAAAGTCCTATTGATCGCAGGCGACGGCACGTTAGGTTCATATACGGCGCAAGAGCTTCTGCGCCTCGGTCACAGCGTCGACGTAGTGGGCCTTAAAGCTTTATCTTCGTCCGAGCCACGTTTGAGATATTATCGCGCTGACGCCACGATACCCTATTTGCGGAAGCTGTTTCAAGAGAACCGATACGACGGCATCGTCAACTTTCTCCACTTTCCGGATGCGGCGCAATATCCCCCTTACCACGAATTGCTTTCCCAAAACACCGAGCACCTGATCTTTTTGTCTTCATATCGGGTTTATTCGGATTTGGAGCATCCCATCACCGAAACGACGCCGCAGCTGCTCGACGTTATCAAAGACGATCCGACCTTTCTCCTAAAAGAAGATTATGCCCTTGCAAAATCTCGCGCCGAACGGTTTCTGCGCAACAACCCGTACCCGAAAAATTGGACGATCGTGCGCCCGGTCATTTCGTTCAGCCATCGTCGACTGGATTTGGTCTTGGTTACGGGTCGGGAACTTGCCGAGGCGGCGAAAGCGGGAAAGACCGTTCGGCTTCCCTTGGCGGCGAAACATCTGACGGCGGGGCTTGACTGGGCCGGCAATTCCGGAAAACTGATCGCAAACCTTATGTTCAAACAAGCTTCGCTCGGAGAAGCGTATACCGTCTCCTCCGCACAAAATCTCACCTGGGAAAAAGTGGGAGAGTTGTATGAAAGACTGCTGTCGGTCAAGATCGAATGGGCGAAGACGGAATATCCCCGTGATCTGTGGATCTGGCATTATGACAGAGCATACGACAGAAGGATCGACAACACCAAGATCCTACAGGCTACGGGGCTTTCGGCAAAAGACTTCAAAAGCATTGAAAATGGCATTTCCATTGAACTTGCAAAGCTCACGGACACAAAAAGGAGACCGACATGAAAGCAATATTGGTAAACTGCGACAAAACCCTGCGTTGGGACGACGTTCCGAATCCGGTTTTATCGGAAGATGAAGTTTTAGTTAAAGTAGAATATGCGGCGCTGAACCGGGCGGATCTGATGCAGCGTGAGGGGGACTATCCCCCGCCCGCAGGATGCCCCGAGTGGATGGGGTTGGAGGTTTCGGGAGAGATAATCCTGATGTCCTCGGGAGCAAAGGAAAAATCGGGCTATCGAATCGGCGACAAGATTTGCGCCCTGCTGGGCGGCGGCGGTTATGCGGAATATGTTGCCGTAAAGTACGATATGTGTATGCCCGTGCCCGAGAACTGCACCATGGCGGAAGCTGCGGCAATTCCCGAAGCGTTTGCAACAGCATACCTGAAATTATTTGTGGAGGGGCGCGCTAAAGCGGGAGATACGTTGCTTATGCAGGCAGGAGCAAGCGGACTTGCCAGCGTTATCATTCCGATGGCGAAGGCGTTCGGTCTGCGTGTTATCACTACGGTTATCAGCGATCCGGAAAATATCGGGCATTTAGACGCCGATCTGGTCGTGGATACTCGGGTGGAAGATTTACCCTCGGTTTTGAAAGCTTTAGAAGCCGAAGGCAGAGCGGTTGATATTGCCATAGACTGCCTTGGCGGCCCCACTCTCGGCGAATGTCTGACTTATGTAAATTACGGCTGCCGCTGGATTGTGATTGCGGCGCTTGCAGGGCAAAACACTACAATCGACCTGAAAAATATTTATAAAAAGAATATCAGAATTATCGGCAGTACGCTTCGTTCCAGAAGCCCCGAAATGAAAGCAAAAATTCTCTCAAATCTTGTCAACGAGGTGTGGGAAAAAGTTTCAAACGGCGAAATAAGACCTACAATATATAAAGTTCTTCCGATTACCGAAGCCGAAGCAGCGCACGATATCCTTTATCGCAGAGAAAATATAGGCAAAGTCGTACTAAAGGTTGAATGAGGCTTGCAGCGTTAAAATACATAGAGTCCGTTTATGAAAAAAGCGGCAGTCCGAATCAATTTTCGACTCGGACTGCCGCTTCGCTTATGATATAGTAAATGCAATCGGGTTACAATGCGCTTTGCTTGATTTGCACAGCTTTAACTGTTTATCCCGACTATTGACAAAGAACATCCGTGAGCTTGTGGCATTATCATCTGCCGATCAAGGGGCTTTTATACCGACAAGAACCAACTTGATTTTTATCAATAGAAGTTGGCGGCGTCCATTTCCCATGCATCGAGCCGGTCGGGGATCGCTTCGGGCGCAATCAGCTCCACTCCCTGCGCGTCTTTTGGATCGGCGGCGTAGGCGCGGCGGCAGATTGCCTGTCGCTCGTTGACGTAGACCTCCACTACCGAGCGGTCGACGAAAAGGTCCATAAAAAGCGCCTCATCCTTTTCGAGCTTAAAGGGAGCCTCCTCGCGCCGGTCATACTCGGTCTCGCACTTGGTATCGGCATCAAAAATCAAAAGGTCCTTTTCGGTATCAACGTAAACCTCGACAAATTCGCGGCGATCTCCGCTGACGCCGACACGAAATCCGACATGCTTCGGAAGCGCTCGTCCGGCTTCCCATACGGCGTGAATACGGAAGGATTCGCCGTTAACCACCGGTACTATGCCGTCCTGTAAGGCTTCGCCTGAGAAATTTTGATGGTGGCGCTGCAGTCGGTCAAGCTCCTCGGCGGGCGCCATATGCAGTACACCGTCGCGTTCCCAAAGCACGCGGGGGAAGGAATAGACGCCGCACCAACCGAAGCGGTCTACCGAGTTTAGCGGATCGTCTTTAAGCCACGCCCACATAATCTGCCGATTGCGGTCGTCGACGAGGGCTTCCGGCGCAAAAAATACCGGCGCGCGCCAGGTCATTCGCCCGTGCTTTTTCGGGAAGAAGCGTTCCCCCTCGAGACTGCCGATGTAATATTGGGCGCCCTTATTATGCGAAATAAAAAGCTGTAAATAATTACCCGTAGGCTTGCCGTCGCTCGGCGCGTCGTAAAGCGGCAGAAAGCTCGGGCACATGTCGTCCTCCGTAAGGTCGGGCCAATCGGCGTCGAGGCGTGGATTTTCATAAAATCTGCCGACATACTCCCATTGCCGCAGATCCGACGAACGGAATAATTCGGTCCAATCGCCGCGATATATGTCGGGCGACTGCTCCTCCCTGCCGTATTTGTTGAGCACAGGCAGGTTACCGGTCTGCATATAATAAAAGCCGTCTCGCTTCCAGATGTTGGAGGGATCCGACGCGCCTATATGCCTTATTTCGCCGTCCAAAACGAGGTCAAAGTACCCGAAGTCGGTATCCTCAACCGGAAGCGCCATAGGCTCCGATTCCTCCCAATGCTCGTACGGCGGCCGCGCACAGGCAATGGCAATGCCGCAGGTCTTTGCGCCGGGCTTGACGTCGCGCAGCGGCAGCTTCCAATAGCTCAAATATGCTGTGCCGTCGTCGTCCACGAAAGCGCCGCCGCTGTAATAGCCCTGCTCGTCCGGCTTTGCCGCCAGCGCGTCGGGATGCAGCCGCCAATGCAGCAAATCCGCAGACGAAGCATGCCCCCAATGATACGCGTCGGTAACAAAATCACGGTAAAGATACATAAGATGATACCGCCCGTCGGCGTAAAAGCAGCCGTTGGGATCGCCCGGGAAGCCGTCTCCGTCGGGAAAGGCGAAGTGATAGGCGGGGCGATAAGGGTCCGACTGCAGGCGCGTTCTGTAAGCGCGCGCCGCCTTAAGCAGTTCCTTTTCTTCCATAAAATTTCCTTCTTTCGAAAATTTTCTGTGCCTATTATACACCGACGACTTATGATTGTCAACAAAATAAAACAAAATAAAACGGATGAATAAAACAAAATAAAACGGATGAATAACGGCGCCGAAGGAGAATTTAAGGAATACAACTTCACAGAACCCAAGGATCCGGAAGCGTTTAAGAAATTACTTAAGTCAAGCTATGCAAGACCTAAAATTTTTAACGTCAAATATGTCAACGGCGGTTACGAGGGATATAATTTGACGCTATATGAAAATTCCGCCTACAACGGTAAAGAATTATTTTTGTTTACCTCAAAAATTTTCGAGATAAACGGCAAACAGTTCGTTTTATACGGCAACGACTTTTCCTCGAAGCTTAAGAAAATATTGCATAATTAATGCAATCGGATTACAGTGATTAATTAATAACCTCCGGTAAAGCCGGAGGTTAAGTTTTAAAACAAAATTCTAAAAAAATCGGCAAGCGCTTTTAGTCGCTCGCCGATTTTTTGGCAGGGGTAGAAGGACTCGAACCCTCACAAACGGTTTTGGAGACCGGTGTGCTACCATTGACACCATACCCCTTTATCAAAATTTCTGTTGTACTAAAATATCACAAATTGCTTAAAAAATAAAAATCGGCAAGGCTTTTTAGTCTCTTGCCGATTTTTGGTGGGGCGTCAGGGACTCGAACCCCGGACCGACCGGTTATGAGCCGGTTGCTCTAACCAACTGAGCTAACGCCCCGAGCAAGCAAATATTATTATATCATATATTGAAAATTTGTCAATAGTTAATTTTTTATTTTTGCTTGATTTGCCGTCAAATTGCCGTCGGGATTAAAAAGCATTTACTCCGTGGTATGGCCGCCCGATACTACGGCGTCGGCTATCATATCGGCGTATTCTCGGCAAAGCTCATCGGTTTCGGCTTCGATCATAATGCGTATAACCGGCTCGGTACCGCTTTGGCGGAGCAAGGCTCTTCCTTTTTTGTTTATAAGCTTTTCAACCTCTTCCTTTGCCTTTAAAACGTTTGTATCGCAAAGAACGGCGGCTTTATCCTTGACATGCAGGTTCTTAACGTATTGAGGATAAAGCTTGACGGGCTCCGCAAGCTTGCCGAGAGACTGTTTTGTATCGCAAATTTCCTCCGTAACCATAATCGCCGTAAGCAAACCGTCGCCGGTGGTGGCATATTTTTTAAGAATAATATGCCCCGACTGTTCTCCGCCCAAGGAATAATTGTTTTCCTGCATACATTCGTAGACGAAACGGTCGCCCACGGTGGTTTGAACGCATTTTATTCCCGCGGCTTCAAGGCTGTTCACAAATCCGCTGTTCGACATTACGGTAGCCACGACGGTATCGTCGTTGAGCATTCCGCGCGATTTTAAGCGTTTACCCAAAATATACATCATGGTATCGCCGTCGGCAACGCTGCCGTTTTCGTCCACTGCAATACAGCGGTCGGCGTCGCCGTCAAAGGCAAAGCCTAAATCAAGGTGATTTTCCTTTACGAGGCGGCAAAGCTTTTCTATATGAGTGGAGCCGCATTTTTCGTTTACGTTAAGTCCGTCCGGCTCCGCGCCTATTACCATAGTCTGCGCGCCGAGGGCGTCGAAAACCGATTTTGCGATCATCCAGGAAGCGCCGTTCGCGCAGTCAAGCCCTATTTTTAAATTTTTATAAGAATTTGACGCCAGGGATATGAGATAACCCACGTAACGGTTTCTGCCGGCGACGTAATCGACAATGCGGCCTATGCGTTCGCCGCATGCCAATGGCAAATCGTTTCCCGAGACGGACAGTGCGCCGAGGTCGCCGTCTATATACGCTTCCACCAGGGCGGTGGTAGCGTCGTCCAATTTTTCGCCGAAGCGGTTAATTACCTTAATTCCGTTATCGTTATACGGATTATGCGATGCGGTTATCATAATACCGCAGTCAAATTCATCCTGCCTCGTAACGAAAGAAACGCTCGGAGTGGTCGTAACGTGAAGCATATACGCGTCCGCTCCCGAAGCGGTTATACCCGCCGCTATGGAATATTCGAGCATATAACTCGAACGCCGCGTATCCTTGCCTATAACTATGCGGGGGCGGTAGCCGGCTTTGATACAGCCCGAAAGCTTTGACGAATAGTACCAACCCAAAAATCTGCCCACCTTGTATGCCTGCATAGAGGTAAGATTAACGTTGGCTTCGCCGCGAAAACCGTCGGTGCCGAAATATTTATTTGATTTCAGAGTATCGGTATCGCCGCGGTTCAAATCGATTTTATCCTGCAAAAGCTCGTCGGCGGTGATATTAAAAAGCTCGCAAAGCTGTAAAACCTTATCTATTTGCGGAAGCGCCTGATTCATTTCCCATTTTGAAACCGATTGACGCGAAACCGCGACCTTTTCCGCCAACTGCTCCTGAGATAATCCTGCCGAATTACGCAAGCTTGAAATCTTTTCGCCGATTTTCATAAGTACAGTTCCTTTCGCAGCAAACTTATAATTTTAACTAATAACAGTATATCAAATACAATTCGCCCTATCAACCAACCAAAATTTGATTTTTATGCAACCGTAAGTTGCAAATATGTATTAAAACGCCCAAAAAGGTCATCAAAAAATAAAGTCAACACGAATATCGGTAAGCCGCATTTGGCAAACGCAAAATCAAAAAAGTAGAGAAGCTGCTCCGTAGCTTAAAAAAGCGATTACCGTTCCGGCAATTATTACCCCCAAAAGTATGGAGGGAAACGCCTTTTTCAAGGGCATATCAAGCATGGCGGAAACCAGCGAGCCGGTCCATGCGCCCGTGCCCGGCAAAGGAACGGCGACGAAAAGCACAAGCCCCCAAAAGGCGTATTTTAAAACCTTGGCTTTATTTTTTTCCGCCTTGGCTTCCATTTTTTCGACAAACCTTTCAAGACCGGGGCTTACCTTTCGCAAAAAAGCGAATATTTTTTTTACAAACAAAATAATAAAGGGAACCGGTATTAAATTCCCCGCCATGGCGACGGGTATGGCGACAGAGGGCGAAAGCCCCATCCCGGTAGCTATGGGAATGGCTCCCCTGAGCTCCACTACGGGCGCCATGGAAACGAGCAGCGTAATAAGAATTTTACCGAAAAGATACTTTTTCATTCTTTCCTCCTTAATACCGATGGCAGTATTTTATTTATAAAGCTTGTAAAAAATTTAAGATTTAAAGCTATAAGCGCCGCAAGGCAGAGAGCTTCTATAATCTGCCAATGCTTTACTTCAAAAATCATGACCGCCGATTGAAGGGCGATTATTAAGGTGTTGACGGTAACCTGTACGCCGTGAAGGTTAAAGGGTATATAGCGGCGGGCGGTTATCACTCTTATGACGAAAGCGACAAAATAGCTTATAACCGTAGCCAATGCCGCGCCGTAAACCCCTAAGGACGACGGTATAAGCAAAAAATTAAGAATAATATTTACAGAGGCGCCCGCCAGCGCGGTCAAAAAGGATATTACGCTTTTTTTGTTTACCACGTAAACCGTGCCGACAAAGTTGGTAAATGCGGTAAAGATCATCGCCGCGGAAAGCAGCGGCACGTATTTCCAGGCGGAATAAAATTCGTCGGTTGTGAGTATTTTCATGGCTATCTTTGCAAAAGCCGTAATTGCCGAGCCCGCAAGAAACATTATCGCCTGAAAAGAACCCCATACCGTGCCGAAAAACTCGGTATTCTCCGCCTTGTCGCCTTCCGATTCGGTAACGGCGGAAAACTGCCAGGCCTGCATAAATACCGTGGCGAGAAGCGTAAGCAATGTGGGAAGCTTGTATGAAACCGTATAAATACCGTTTTCGGCACTGCCTATAAAGCCCGTAACCATATACCTGTCCGATACCGAGGTTATCCACCAAAAAACGGTTGTGGGTATTAGCGGAATACTGTACTTAAGCATGGCTTTAAGGTCGTCGCGCCGTATGTTTAGGGTGATTTCTTTAAACAGCTTTTCCTTTAAAATCAAAAAAACGGTGCAAAGGGTGTCCGCAAGCGCAACCGACAAAACGTAGCCGGTAATCCCCATGGAAAAAAACGCCAAAAAGGCTATATTAAATATTATTACAAGCGCGGTATTTATTATGCCTTGAACCGCGAAAAGGGTGGTTTTGCCTATGGCGCGTATGTACTGCGAGCAAAGCGCATGATAGCTCGCCGCCAAGGTGTAAACCACTATAAGCCATACAAAGCCTTCAAATTCGCTTACAAGCCTTAAAAGCGGAACTATTCCCGCAAACAGCGCCGCGCCGCAGGTTATGGTCAAAGCGCCAATCGTAAAAACGCTTTTTCGGTTTCTTGACGAATCGAGCGCAAACCGAAAAACCCCCTCGGTTATACCTACGGAAATAATCGGGAACAAAAGATTTGCCGTTTGTATTATAAGGTCGGCGGTGGAATATTGCGATTTGGTAAGATAGCCGGTGTAAAACCGCACCATAAAAAATACCAAAAGCTTGGAAGTAAACGTGCCGAGACTTATAAGCAATGTATTTGAAAGAAGAGTATTGTATTTATTCTTCAAATATAGCACCTCTTTGAAAATACGAATTTCAGTGCGGCATAAAAGCCGCACCGAAGCATCACTTGTATTTGATTTTACCACATTCGGGAAAAAATAACAATACACACTTATAATTTATGCATAAATTTTAATTATCGCGCTCATTTTTCCAGCTGTCGACAATTACGGTCTTTATTTCATCCCACTTTTTCTCGCCCTTGGCATATGCAGTCAGCGCGTCGCCTACCGCCATTTTAAAGGCTTCGCTCGGGAAAGAGGCGAAGGTGCGGGGAATATTTGTAAGAGAAGCGTCGTTCATATACCGCGCCGTTTCCCTTATAAGGGGATCGTCCGGCAGCTCGGCTTCGGAAAAGGAGCCGAACGGAGTCAATATATCGAGCCTTTCGGTCACATACTTTTTGCCGGTATCGCTTGAAAAAAGCCATTTAAGAAAATCCGCCGCGCTCTTTTGCAGGTCTTCGGGCGCGTTTTTGTTTATTACAAGATAGCTGTCCGCGCCTATGCAAATGCCCTGCTTTTCTTCACCGGCTATACCCGTATATACGGGCAGCATTTTTATATCCTCTTTTTTTACCGTGTTGCCCTCCACGCCGGATATCTGCCGCCATGCAAAGCTGCCGTCCTGCAGCATCGCGGCCTCCCCCAAAGCAAATTCCTTTCTCGAATCGGCAAGGGATTTTGAGTCGGCGAGCGATTTTTCGGTGACCGAATTATTCAAATAAAGGTCGAAGACGTCCGAAAAATTCTTAAAATATTTATAGGTTATTTCGCCCGCTTCGAGCATATCGAGCAGTAAGCCTTTTTTCGCGCCCGATTCCGAAAATTCGTAATAAAGCGGGATATTCAAAAGCTGAGTATTCCAGCGCGAATTTTCACCCGAAGCCAACGAAGTGGAAGCGAAAACGCCCTTTATTCCCAGCTTATCGCGTTTGGCGGTCATATCCTCAACCACGGTTTTAAGCTTTTCGAAGCTGTTGATTTCGGAAGCGTCGTTCAAATCGGATTTTTTATCCGGCAGGGCAAAATATTTTTTCATTACGGCGTCGTTGTAAATAATGCCGTAACCTTCTACCGAATAAGGTATCGCATAGGTTTTGCTCTCATCCCTTAAAGCGATATCCTCGGTTTTCAAAAGCGAATTTAATTCGGTATCCTTTAAATCGGCAAAATAAGCCTGCCACAGCTTATATTCCGCATAGCTGTTTATTTGAAAAATGGTGGGAAAATCCGGCTTTTCCATTTCGGTTTTAAGGGTGTCTTTGTAGCTGTCCTCCGGCGAAGTCACGATTTTAACTTCCGCGCCGGTTTCTTTTTTGTAATCCGCGGCTATTTCTTCGTAAACCGCCGCGTACTCGGGCGCGCCGTTAAGAAAATATACCGCAGACGTTTTCTTTTCGCCGCACCCAGAAACGGCAAGGCTTACAAACAGAGTCAAAATCGATAAGGCTAATGCTTTGAATCTTCGTTTCATAAATTCAACCTCCAAAATATTTTCTGTAATAGCCTGCCCATAAATTTTAAAAATATGAAAAATTTACAAATATCGGAATATCGGAACAGTAAAAGAACAAAACAAAATCATACTGTTCTTTTTAGGTTGACATTGTTCCGATGTTCTGATATAATATTTTCGCAAGGTAAATTTAAACGAGGGAGATATAAATATATGAAAACCATGAGCGCAAAGGAAGCCGCGACTTTATGGGGAATATCCGATCGACTTGTAACAAGGCTTTGCAAGGACGGAAGAATTGCGGGAGCCGTCAAAAAAGGCCGCTTTTGGGTATTACCTGCCGATGCAAAAAAACCGACGGATAATCGTACAGCAGAAGCTGTAACAAAGAAAAAAGCATTACCTATCGGTATATCAAACTTTCGAAAAGCGGTAACGAAATATTATTATATCGACAAAACGCTTTTAATAAAAGAATTGATCGATGAGGGCGCCGAGGTTTCTCTTTTTACAAGACCGCGCCGCTTTGGAAAAACCCTGAATATGGATATGCTCAGAGAATTCTTTGAAATCAGTTCGGAAGACACTTCTGAGTATTTTAAGAAAACAAATATTTGGAATTGCGGCGAAGAGTACAGAAATGAACAGGGGAAATATCCGGTTATTTTTCTTTCCTTTAAAGATACCAAGTGCGCAGATTGGCAGGAAACCTATAATAATATTTGCAAACTGCTCGGCAATGAATTCGGCAGACATATTGCCTTGCTTGAAAGCAACAAACTGCATGATTATCAAAAAGAATATTTCCGTAAGGTTTTACAGGAAAAAGCGGATGAAAGCGATATTGCAAACGCTTTGAAGAACCTGTCTCAAATGTTGGACGAGCATTATGGGAAAGCGCCGATTATTATAATCGACGAATATGACATTCCGATAGAGCAAGGACATACCAATGGCTATTATGACGAGGTTGTTTCTTTTATGCGCAACCTGTTCTCGGGCGGATTTAAGGATAACAGCCATTTAAGCTATGGGTTCTTAACCGGAATTTTGAGAGTTGCTAAGGAAAGTATTTTTAGTGGTTTGAATAATCTGAAAATAAACTCCATATTGGACGAAAAGTATAGCAGTTATTTTGGCTTTACCCCGGACGAAGTAAAGGAAATGGCAGTTTATTATGACGCGGCGGATAAATATGATGAAATATGCGAATGGTACGACGGTTATCGTTTCGGAAACAACGAAATATTCAATCCCTGGTCGGTTATCAACTATTTTAACGACGGCTGCAAGCCAAAAGCCTTTTGGCAATCTACCGGCAGCAACGACATTATAGGCGAAGTTTTGTCTTATGCCGACGAAGAAATTTATGAAAGATTAAACGCTTTAATGCAAGGCAAGTCGTTCTTAACCTATATTGATACAGATGTAATTTATCCGCAGATACAAAACAACCCATCTTCAATTTACAGCTTTTTATTGATGGCGGGATATTTAAAGTTTGTAAAAGCGGACGCCGAATTCGGTACGGACTATATGTGCGAAGTCGCTGTTCCGAACAAGGAAATCTCTTTTGTATACAGCAAAGAAATTCTTTCTAAATTAGATAGTATCATTCCGCGTTCTTCGGCGGTTTCCATTCAAGAAGCTATTTATGCAAACAACGTTGACAATCTCCAAAAGCATCTTGAAAAATTACTGCTTCAATCTATTAGCTACAATGATTATTCTAACGAAGTTTTCTATCACGGATTGGTTTTAGGCCTTTGTGCTATGTTTGATAATCGTTATTATCTGACCTCTAATCGTGAATCCGGAGAAGGGAGATTTGATATTTCGCTTTTCCCTCAAAATGTCAAACTGCCGGGTATAATTATTGAATTGAAATCCGCAAAGGAAAGCACCGATAAAGAGCTTAAAACGCTTTCGGAAACGGCGTTACGGCAAATCAACGATAAAAAGTACGATACCGAAATGATTACAAGAGGCGTTAAGAAAATCATTAAGTACGGCGTTGCTTTTTGCGGCAAAAAAGTCCAAATTTCGGTTGAATAAAAAAGCAAAAGCGTCGGAGCATAACCCTTAAATCGAATGCTCCGGCGCTTTAATATTTTATTTTTGAGACCGAAAATCTTTTTATATTTATAAAAATCGAACATGAAATAAAATTCGAAAAACGACTTTAATTTACGCTTTTATATACCGCTTTAATACCTCGACCAATTGGTCTTTAAATTTGTTTATTTCATAAATATCCTGAATTTCAAAACGGATTTCTTTTTTTGATTCATCGGGAATGGCTATAAATTTTTTGGAATCATAATTGAAATAAAACCTGCATATCCAACGGGTAACCATTCCCTTATATGTTATGCACATATAACTGTAATTATCTTTATAAATAATATCTTTTATATCAACATAATCCGCTAAAATATTTTTTACGATGAAATATGCCTCCAATTCCTCCTCTGTGGTCTCAATGTTCTTTTCCGACTGATTTGTTTGTTTTGCCTCGGCAGACGGCTGTGTTTTGGAATCTTCAAGCTCCTCATTGGTTTCCAAGGCATTTTTTATTTTATCGCTCATCAATTCGTTAATGTAATTTGCCAGGGTCTTTTTTATTATATCCCTAAAACGATCGATAACCGCCTGCGTTTGCCTTTTTCCGTAAACGCGAGAAAGAAAATATTTTACAAAATCATCATCGGGAGACTGTAACTGATTTGAAAAAAGTTTTTTAATTTCATTCGAATATTTTAAATCGGAAGCAATATCCAAAATTTCGGAAACATTAAGACTTGCTTTTTGAAATCTCTTAAGCTCGGCAATTTGGGCATCTCTTATATCCGAAATATTAAACTCAAAAAACGGTCTTTCATCCATTTTGTTCGGTTCTTCCAAATCGGTAAAAAATCTATAAATCAGTCCGTTCGTCAATATGGCAAATTTCGCTTTTGTCGTTCCGAAATACCGAAACAATTGGGAATCATGTCGTTCAAGCGGTTCACCGATCCATTTTGCTTCAATGAGTATAATAGGAGTGCCGTCGATTAAAATTGCATAATCAACCTTCTCCCCCTTTTTTATTCCTACATCGGCAACATACTCCGGCACAAATTCGTTGGGATTAAATACATCGTATCCCAAAAGCTGAAAAAACGGCATAATAATAGACGTTTTGGTTGCTTCTTCTGTTTGAAGGGTATCCTTCAAACTTTCCACCCGATTTGCAAATTGTTTCAACTGTTCATTAAAATCCATTCTAAAGTCTCCTTTAACGTCCGATAATTTAAATATATACCGCTTAAATTCTCTTAAAAATATTATAGACGTTTTCCGTCTATTTGTCAATAGACATTTACCGTCTATCATATAATATATGCGGTGATGCATATGATGGCATTAAATTTAGGCGAAAAAATCAGAATGCTAAGAGAGGAAAAAGAGCTTAATCAAACCGAACTCGGCAAAATTCTTAATATGACACAGCGAAAACTGTCGTATATAGAATGTGGAAAATACGAGCCTTCAATTCAGGATATTAAAGCGTTTTGTGAATGCTTCCAAGTTTCCGCCGATTATTTAATCGGAATTAAAAAAGGCCTCCGCTATCCGGACAGATAAACCGTCGAGCAGTAAAAACTGCCGACGGTTTATTGTTATTTTTGTTAAAATAAAAGCGTCGGAGCATAGTCAATGCAATCAGATTACAATGCGCCCGAGGCGGACGGATTTCTCCGCCGCCTGTGTCATCGTCCTTGAAA
>CANQGK010000033.1 GCA_947623175.1 uncultured Clostridia bacterium
GCAAGGCGCGCCAAGCGCGCAGTTGGGAAAATTTCGGAAATTTCGGATATAAAGCTTATTTTCGCCTTTCGGCAATCCGAAAACACAAGCCGAAGCTTATGCCCTCGGATCGCCGCCCCTCCGTGGAGGGGTGGGAATTTGAAGAAATTTAATTGTTAACCGTCAATCCTAATACTGCCTTCGACGCCATTTAATTTATAAATATTACCTTCCCCATCAACAAAGTTTGCGTAGGCTCCCATTTTTTTAATATGATAGTCTCTGGTAATATCAAAGGTGGTATTTTTCATAGTAAGTGTAATCTGATGCTCGGCGTCGATACCTTTAAGACGAATTGCCGAACCGTAATTTACGCCGTCAAAATTGATTTCACATCCGTCAATCAACACCGAACCCCAAACATCATCGTTAAATCCGAAGCAGGAATCCGTAGAAGATGCCGCTTTAATATTCTTAAACGTACAACCTATAAATTGCACGTCCAATTCGAGCGGATCCGAATAATTTCCGCTGAAGCTCGGAACAGCGCCGTCAAAGGTGCATTCGTTAAAGACAACCGTGGTCTTTGCGCCGGTATCGTCGCTCTCAGCAGTAATCTTCACGATTGAGCCGAGATCTCGTTCGGTATGTTCGGAAACGAAGGACATTTGGTCAAAAGTAACGGTGGAGCCGGGATAAACCTGAACACAACTCAGGGAACCTTCCTGTTTGAAGGTGCCGTTGGTAAACGAAACGTTGCTTCCCTCTATTTCGAGACCGTCGCCATAGCCTTCATCGGGGCCGTAAACAGTGTAGCCGTTAAGGTTTATCTCTTTATCGCCGTTAATATCAAAGTTCGCGGCGAAGCCGTCATGTCCGAGGTGGATATCTCCGCCGAACGCCGCCTCCGGCTCGGTACTGCTGCTCAGCGCGCCGGCAAGCTCGGTACCCGTGAGAGTCAAAAGCGCGTCGTATCGATCGTCAAAGCTGTCCTTCTCATACGGAGTCTGGGTTGCGTTGAGATTAAGTCCGAGGAAAATTTGGGGGGCTTCTTCGCCGGCAGCTTTTTCCGCGCCGATCCAATTGGCGTCATTATCAACCGTTGTCGGCATATAAATTGCCAAAGTAAAGGCTTTTTCGCTTGGGCTTTCACCGCTTTTTGCGGGATAGAGAACCTTACCGTCGGTTTTGAGGCTGTCAAGCTTGCCCATTGCCGCCTTTTCGGCATCGGGATCCTTCATCCAAAGGCTCTCGCGATCCGTAACTATCTCTGTATCGTCGATCACGTTGAATACAAGGAACTGCGACAGCTTAACCGATTTGCCTTTCATGTTGGTATACTCGGCTTCCGGCGTCTCGCCGTCGTCCGCTCCGTAAACAGACGCGCTCAGATTGTATTTGAGCGCCAGACTGCCGTTATTGCGTACGCGAAGATATACGTACTCGGTGTGGCCCGGCTCCCAAAGAGCGTCGTCGTCAAAAAGATTCGGGGTATCGGCCTTTACCGGTTGCCAATCCTCTTCGGTAATTGCTGATTTTTCTTTCGCAGCTTTTGCGGTAACATACTCAAGCTCGACGTCCAAATTGCCCGCGGTGATTTTATTGCGTCCGCTCGTCACATTGTCAGTAAACCATGCAAATGTAGAACCAATAAGCATTGCTACACAGATAAGCATAGATAACATGCTCATAAGCAAAGCTTTTTTGGTAGCTTTAGTCTTGTTCATGTGTATAACACACTCCTTATTCAATTTTGCGGCATTTTTGAAATTCGGGGTTAAGACATCGCCCCGATTAATGCCGTCAAAATCGGAGTGCGTCTATCTGTTGATTAAGGTACGGCTTCCTCCGCGGAAGTCCGTCAATTTGCCTAATAAGGCGGACCTTTGCCCCCCCCCCCATGGGAATTTTTGTCATTTGTGCGTTTTTCATAAGAGGAAGCCTCCTTTCTGTGTGTTTTTTCTTTAGCTTCATATCATCTTTACCTTTTCTCTCCCTCCGTCTTGCCTACGGCAAGCCACCTCCCCCGTCAGGTGGAGGCAAGGCACGCCAAGCGCGCAGTTGGGAAAATTTCGGAAATTTCGGATATAAAGCTTATTTTCGCCTTTCGGCAATCAAAAGACATAAATCAACGCTTATGCCCTTTGATTACCGGCTCCATCTGACGAGGGAGCTGTCGGCGTAAGCCGACTGAGGGAGAGATTTTTTATTTTTAATTTCCTTTTATTTTTGGGCTTCATATCGGCTCTACCTTTTCTCTCCCTCCGTCTTTGCCTACGGCAAATCCACCTCCCCCGTCAGGTGGAGGCAAGGCACGCCAAGCGCGCAGTTGGGAAAATTTCGGAAATTTCGGATATAAAGCTTATTTTCGCCGGTCGGCAATTCAAAGGCACAAGCGGAAACTTATACCCTTGAATCCCCCGCCCGCATATTTCATGCGGCAGCCGCTTTTTTATAATAGCGACCGATATACACAGTAAATATTAGCACATACTCACCGATTTTTCAATAGTTTTTTGAAAAAAACATGCCCAAACCGGCAAAAAATCGCCGAAGAAATTTAACAAAGATTAAAAAATTTAAATTCAGCGCCGTCTATAGCTTTTTCTCTCCCTCAGTCGGCATACGCCGACAGCTCCCTCGTCAGATGGAGCCAAGGATTAATGAACTAAATTATGCTTTTTAAGCTTCAAATTTTAGAAATGCTTAGTTTACAGATGATTTTAAAATTATCCTGCGCGCGTGCGCGCCTCGCCCCCATCTGCCGAGGGGGGTGGATTTTGCGTAGCAAAAGACGGAGGGAGAGAAAAAGTAGAGCCAAAACGCAACTAAAGATTATAAGAAGAAGCTAAAGATTATAAAAAAGCCTCCCTTGCCTAAAGGGAGGTGGCTTTTGCAGAGCTTTACCTTCTGCAAAAGGCGGAGGGATTAACGGCACTAAAGCAGAACTCTCAGCCTCACGGGTAAGCATTAAATATCATAAAGTATCATACCCTTAAGTCGACTGCGATCGACAGCCCCAATGTGCGCTTCGCGCACAAGGTAATAAGTAATATCGAATAGTGAAGAAGTATACAAGCACGCGGCATTGTTTTATAAGACTTTAGCTGCTTCTTAGCTTTAGCCCCGTAAATCCCCCCACCAACTAACGTTGGTCCCCATCCCTTTAGGCAAGGGAGGCTTTGCGCAGAGCGAATTTGGCAAATGGCGGTAAAGCCGAGAAGAAGCTTCAAATTTATCCCGCGCGCGTGCGCGCCTTGCCCCCATCTGACGAGGGGGGTGGATTTTGCGCAGCAAAAGACGAGGGGAGAGAAAAGGTAAAGCCGAGATAAATCTAAAAAACTATCCCCTGCCCGGAATAGGCCGAGCGGGGGATAGATGCGGATTAAAGAGATTTTCGGATTAACCGACCTTTTTAAAAAAGCTTATAAGCGGGAAACCGGAGGCTTCGGGCTTATTATAAAAATATCGGATTAGTCCAGGCTTTTTTGCCGTTTTCGTCGGCGACCGCCATTCTGACGTAGGGGTATTCGCCTGCCCAGGAATTTTTGATATCGATTTCCGCGCGGGTTACGGGTTGGTCGTACTTTTTGACGACGGCGGGGTGTTTATCGCCGTATAAATACACCTTTTTGGCGGGAGAGCACTCTATAGCCGCCTTGCCGTCCTCGACGTAAAAATCGTAAATCTCGGGGCCGGTCGAAGAATAAAATTCGCCGTTTTCGAGCGCTTTTAATATCGCGGAGATATTTTTTTCCGCCTTTACCATTACCCAGCCCTTGCAAAGCGCGTTGTAGAAGTGAGCGTCGTCGGTGGCGACGCCGTACCAGACCTTGCCTTGACCCAAAATCTCATCCCAATAGGCGGCGTCGTTGTCGATTTCGTATTCGATATCCGAGGTGGAATTGTATATTTCCATAGCGAAATTGCCCTTTTGGTTTTCGAAATACCGGGCGCTCGTACTGCTCCATTGCGGGTGGCAGAGAATGGTCAGATTTTTATTCCTGTGCATTTCATCGAGAAATTCCTGATAGGTTTCCGAATCGGGATACCGCCCCTCGTCAAATCGCTGATCCTGCTCAAAGCCGTTGCCGTCCTCCTTTGCGGCGCCCAGGCAAACGGTGTGGAAAAAGCGAACGCCGTGATCCTTCTCCAAAAGGTTGCTGTATTCCATTCCGGGAATTACGAGAACGCCGCTTTCGGGAGCGTAGTTTTTGAAATTATAAATCTGGTGGTCGGTAAGCGCCATAAAGTCGTAGCCTTGGCTCCCGGCGTACTCCAAAACCTCTTTCGGACTAAATTGGCCGTCCGAACGGTTGGTGTGGCAATGCAGTCCGCCCTTTAAGAATTTTCCGTTTTTGTCCGAAAATGCCTGTTGTCTTTTCATTGCAATTCCTCCCGGGATTTAAAAAATTTTATTAGAATATTCCGCAGAATTTACGGTTTAATTGTACTTGAAAGGCGTGCCGATAAAGCCGGTTTGGGCGAAATCCTCGAAATTATGCCGCACGATATAATCTATGTAAGAGGTAATGATCTGAGCGGTAAATATATACCCCGCCGCGTTTAAGTGCCCGCCGAGATAGAAGTTTTTCCTGAACTCTGCGTCGTAAGCGGGGCCGTATTTCCGCAAATCGATAACATAGGCGTTGTCAAAGACGCGCGTCATATCCTCGAGCACCTTGGCATGCGCGTCGCCCTCCTCGCCGTTCTCGCTCGAAGGCGTGTTTACAAGGAAAAACTTCGCGTCGGGCTGTATGGTTTTAAGTCGGGAAATTATCTGCGCGTAATATCCCGCAAAGGTGGGCTTGTTGTTCTGCGGATTTTCCGTATCGACGTCCGCTATTGTGCCGACCGGCATTTTTTGATAAATTTCGTTGACGCCAAGCGCGAGGATATACGCCTGACATTTCTTTTCGTCGCTCCAGACGCCGCAGGAATCGGCGAAGCTTTCCATAAATTCTTTGGCGGTCATACCTCCGCGGGAAAAGTTGTAGACGGTTATCCCCGCGTTTCGGGCTATGTACTGCCCCCAGGAATATTCGTAAAAATCGTGATAACCGATGTTGCCCGCCGCGTCGCGCGATTCAAACTCGCCGGAGGATAAGCTGTCGCCTATACAGCCGACGGTTCTGAAAATCCGCGCGTAGCCGCCGTCGCAGACTATATTGTCGAGCGGTTTTTCGTTTTCGGGGTATAAAAGCTTTTGTAAATCCATTTTTGTAATCTCCTTTACAGCAAACAGCCGATATTGTTTTCTATAATACAATTTTTATTGTTTTCGGTGATAAGGTTATTTACAAGCGAAGCCTTGTGTAAGGCGTTGTCCTTGATTATGCTGTTTTCGCAATTTTTGATTATTAAGCCGTAATCGGGGCTTAAGGGCGGGGTGCCGCCGTCGCCTCTGCCCGCCTTCATCGTATTGCCGGTAAGCACACAGCCGGTACAGCCGTTCATGATAACGTGCGAGCTTCTGAAACGGTCGGTAAAGGGCGCCTTTTCATAACAGCCGCCCCGCCTGAAAATATTACCGGTAACGGTAGCGAGATTTACCCCTTCGCCGTCCGCTCCCAGCTCCAAAGCCGGGCCGAAGGTGCGGTCGAAAAAGTTGCCTGTGAAATTAAAGCTGTTGCCCTTGTGAATTATAATTCCGCCGGTGCGGTTCCATTCGATTCGGTTGGCGGTAGCCGTGACCGACGCCGCGAGTCCGCTCGCGTTTATGCCGCCCTCGCCGTTGCCGGCAAGCCAATTGTCGGTAATGAAGCCGTCCCAGCCGCAAAAGCGGAGCGCCGCGCCCTTGTTCCAAATTATATGATTGTGCCGCAGGCTGAAGCACCAAACGTTGTGAAACCGGATGCCGTCGCCCGAAAAACGCGAAATGCGGCAGCCGTCGATATTCGGAGTGTCCTCCTGCCCGCCGCCGTTGGGTACAGGCCAGGAAAGCAAAATACCATGGATTCCCTTGCCGAGATTGCTGCCGTTAAAGGACATGCCGCAGATTCTACAGCCGAAAGCGCCGCTTATATCGAGTAAGCATTCGGCGTTTTCGTCCGTAAGGATAAACGCCGAACCGCCGTCATTGCGGTAACTCCAGGCGCCGGAGCCCTCTATGGATATCCCCTCGCCGCGAAGCTTTAAATTTCCTCTTACGTTATAATTTCCGGGCGGTACCGTTATTTTGCCTTTGCACCCGCCCGCGGCGTCCATCGCCTTTTGTATAGCTTCGGTGCAATCGGTAACCCCGTCGCCGACCGCCCCGAACTCGGTTATATCAAATACGGTTTTCATCCGAAACCCTCCGGAATTTTTTATTTTTGTATAGTATACCACGAAGCAAAAACATTTGCCAGCACCCACCCCACAAAAGCTCGCTTTTGTGGGGAACCCCGGACAAGGATGTTTTTGCGAGACCGTGACGGTACGCACCCCCCGCAAGGGAGGCAAAACGTATGTTTTGAGCAACGGTGAAACCGGTGCTGTGCGTATAGTATACCACAACTTTTATTTAACGTACAACACAAATCCACCGTAAAACAGCACAAAAATCCGAAAAAATTTTGTAAAATAAATCTAATAAGAGTCTCCCTTGCCTAAAGGTGGTTCCGAATTTCCGTAATTTAACACGAAATAAAAAATCCCAATTCGGCGCCGTTTACGGCCTTTCTCTCCCTCAGTCGGCTCACGCCGACAGCTCCCTCGTAACCCGAGCCGAGGGCATATCAAGCTTTTACACCTCGGCACGAGAATGTAACTTTTACTGTTGCTAAAGCTTGTAAACTTGATTGTAACAGCTTTTCCGCACCATAACTTCAAACTCCACACTCAATTTTTTCTGTTAGTTCTTCTCTTGCGGTGCGCGATAGCGCCTTGCCTCCATCTGACGAGGGAGGTGGCTTTGCCGTAAGGCAAAGACGGAGGGAGAGAAAAGGTAAAGCCGAGAAGAAGCTAAATTATTTTTACTTCTTTGCAATCCGTCAGCGAAGCAGACACCGAAACGTCTCGCGCAAGCGAGCGCTTCATTCTTCATGGCGCGACAGCGCCGCTTCATGGTGCGCCATGCGCCGCTTCATTTTATTTCGTTTCCGCATTTTACATTTTTTTCTTGCTTTTGGTGAAAATTACTGTATAATATTTAAGTAATCAATACAAAGGGGAGAATAAAATGATAAAATTCATAAGCGGAACCGACAGCTTTTACCTTAGCACGGATAATTCGAGCTACGTTATAAAAATTCTCAAGGACGATATGCTCTGCCACCGGTATTACGGGCAGAAAATTTCTGCGGAAGAGACGGAGCTTCCCTATCTTTGCGGGAGAAAATCAAATTCGTCGGGGGAATTTCTGGACGAGGAAAACACTTGCTTTGTCTCCAAGGAGAACACGCCTTTCGAGTATCCCGTTTTCGGCGACGGCGATTTGAGAAATCCCGCTATGATAACCGAGAACCGCTTCGGACAAAGAACAAGCCGACTTATATATAAATCCCACCGCATAACAAAGGGCAAAAAGTCGCTCTCTCCGCTCCCCTCGTTTGACGTCGGTACGGAAGACGTCGACACTCTGGAAATCATACTTTCCGACAGTGTCTCGGGATACGAGGTATCGCTTTTTTATTCGGTATTCGAAAAGGAGGACGCGATTACCCGCCGCGCCGAAATAAGAAATACCTCCGACACCGATATAAAAATTTTGTCGGCACAAAGTATGTCCGTAGATTTTGAGCCACGGGATTTTGAGCTTATTACCCTTAACGGCGCATGGGCGCGCGAAAGGTATATTGAGCGCAGACCGATTACGGCGGGGAGCCTGGCGATAGAGAGCCGCCGCGGCGCTACGGGGCACCAGGGCAACCCCTTTGCGGCGCTCGTCGACAAAAACACCACAGAAGACAGCGGAATATCCTACGGCTTTGCCCTTGTCTACAGCGGCAACTATAAAGCGGCGGCGGAGGTCGACCAATACGGCTCGCTGCGTTTTCAAATAGGTATAAATCCCTTTAATTTCGATTGGACGCTCGCTCCGGGCGAGACCTTCGTCACCCCCGAGGCGATATCTGTATTCAGCGCCGAAGGGCTTAACGGAATGTCGCGCCGCTTCCACAATATGTGCAGAAAGCACCTGGGAAAATCGGCGGCAAGCCTTAAAAGACCGCTGGTTATAAACAGCTGGGAAGCTATGTATTTTGATATAAACGATCGGGCCGTCGAGCAATTCGTAAACAACTGTAAGGGGCTCGATATCGATACCTTCGTGCTTGACGACGGCTGGTTCGGCGTAAGAGACGACGACTCCACATCGCTCGGGGATTGGTTTGTCCATAAAACGAAATTCCCGGACGGACTTAAAAACGTCGTAAGGGTATGCAGGGAAAACGGCATGAACTTCGGGCTTTGGTTCGAGCCCGAAATGATTTCCCCGAAAAGCGAGCTTTTTAAGGCGCATCCCGATTGGTGCATACACGTTGAGAACAAAAAGCCCCTCGAGAGCCGCTCTCAGCTGGTATTGGATATGACTCGCGGGGAGATAATCGACTTTGTGTACGACAGCGTCGCCGCAATACTTGACGAATACGATATTTCCTACGTCAAGTGGGATATGAACCGCAATATTACCGACATCGGCTCGGCGGCATTGCCCGCCGAAAAGCAGGACGAATTTTACCACCGCTATATATTGGGAGTTTACGAGCTTATGCATAGGCTCACCGAGGCCTTCCCGCATGTGCTGTTCGAGGGCTGTGCCGGAGGGGGCGGCAGGTTCGATTTCGGCATACTTTACTATATGCCGCAAATTTGGACCAGCGACGATACCGACGCGATAGAACGTCTTAAAATACAGTACGGAACAAGCCTTGTCTATCCCACTTCGGCTATGACGGCGCACGTTTCCGCCTGCCCCAACCATCAAACCCGCAGAACCGTACCCTTCAAGACGAGGGGCGACGTCGCGCAGGTCTGCAATTTCGGCTACGAGCTCGACGTAGCGAAGCTCTCCGACGACGAAAAGGCTATGATAAAGGAGCAAACCGCCCTTCACCGAAAGCTTGAGGACTTAATAGCGACCGGCGATTTTTACCGTATCGACAGCCCGTTTGAAACCGAATTTTGCAGCTGGGAGTTGGTTTCCGCCGACAAAAAGCGTGCCTTCGCGGTATTCGCCACTCAAAAAGTAACCGCCAACCGCGGCGGATATTACCTTAAGCTTAAGGGGCTCGATCCCGAAAAAATTTACAGGATAAACGGCAAATTAAAGCTTCACGGCGACACCCTTATGAATTACGGCTTGCCGGCGGCCGATAATCCCACCGATTTTTCGACGGTCACGTTCGAATTGGAGGAGGAATAATTTATGAAAAACATTGCCGAAATCGATAAAAACTTGGCGGTAAAGGAGGCGGACGAGCATGGCTTCGTCTGGTACGACTGCCTGACGCCGCCCTTTAAGGTTTGCGGCCTTATCCCGACGGAGGACGGCTTTTTGCGTATGCCGCGAAAAGTCGCCGAAAATACGAGCGAGGGGGTTGCGGCGCTTGTAGGCAATACCTCCGGCGGCAGAGTGCGATTTGTCACCGATTCGCCGGAAATTTCCATAAGAGCAAAGATGTACGACATTTGCAGAGCCTCCCACTTTGCCCTTACCGGAGCCGCGGGCTTCGACCTTTACGCCGACAATAATTATTTCGGAACCTTTATCCCGCCTTATGAAATAGAGGACGGCTTTTCCTCCACGGTAAGATCCGACGGAAAGCCGCACGACATGGTTATAAATTTCCCCCTTTACAGCGAGGTTAAAAAGCTCGAGATAGGCGTTAAAAGCGGCTCCCGTCTCGAACCCGCGGGTGACTACAAAATCGAGCCGCCGATCGTCTTTTACGGCTCCTCGATAACCCAGGGCGGGTGCGCCTCGCGCCCGGGCAACTGCTATCAAGCTGTCGTATCGCGAATGCTCGACTGCGACTATGTAAATCTCGGCTTTTCGGGCTGGGGGAGAGGCGAGGACGCCATCGCGGAATATATCGCGGGGCTTTCGATGTCGGCGTTTGTATACGATTACGACTACAACGCGCCCAATTCCGCCTATTTGCTCAAAACACACGAGAAAATGTTTCGCACCGTACGCGAAAAAAATCCTTCGCTTCCCATAATTATGATGTCGCGTCCGGATCCGCGCGTCAACGAGGACGGCAGGCGAATGCGCAGAATAATTATGAAAAACTTCTGCGACGCATGTGACGCCGGCGATAAAAACCTTTATTTCCTGGACGGCAGAAGCTTTGTCCGCGAGGGCGACGGTACCGTGGACGGCACCCATCCCAACGATCTCGGCTTCCGATATATGGCGGACGCGGTGGGAAATTTATTAAAAACAATTTTTAATTAATCGGGGGTAATCTTTTTTGGAGAACAATCATACGAAACGCAACACTTTTACCGGTTCCATAGGCTTCGTTTTGGCGGCGGCGGGAAGCGCGGTGGGGCTCGGCAATATCTGGCGCTTTCCCTACCTTGCCGCAAAAGACGGCGGAGGCTTGTTCCTCGTAGTCTATATAGCGCTCGCTTTGACCTTCGGCTTTACCCTGCTTATCACCGAAATTTCGATAGGCAGAAAAACCAAGCAAAGCCCGCTTACGGCATACGGCGCGCTCCATAAAAAATGGAAGGGCCTCGGAATTATATCCTGCCTTGTGCCGATAATTATATTGCCCTATTACTGCGCCATAGGCGGCTGGGTAATAAAGTATCTTATTATGTATCTCACCGGCAACGGCGCCGCGGCGGGCGACGGTTATTTTACCGGATTTATTACGAGCGACGCCCAGCCTATCATTATGATGCTCATCTTTTTGGCGGCGGTGGCGTTTATCGTCTTCCGCGGCGTGGATAAGGGAATAGAATCCCTTTCCAAAATACTTATGCCGGCGCTTTTTGTTCTGGTTATTGTGATCACGATCTTTTCGCTTACCATAAAGCATACCGAAGACGGCGTAACCCGCACGGGGCTTCAAGGACTTGCCATTTACGCCATACCGAATTTCAAGGGAATAACCGTCTCCAAATTCCTGACCGTCGTGCTCGACGCTATGGGACAGCTCTTCTTCAGCCTGAGCGTCGCTATGGGAATTATGATAACCTACGGCTCCTACGTCCACGACGACGCCAATATAAAGACCTCCGTAAACCAAATCGAAATATTCGATACCGTGGTAGCCTTTTTGGCGGGCGCTATGATAATACCGGCGGTTTATACCTTCACCGGAACCGAGGGTATGGCGGCTTCGGGCCCCGGACTTATGTTCGTCACAATGCCCAAGGTCTTTATGAAAATGGGAAAGATAGGCGTCTTTGTAGGTATACTCTTCTTTGCCATGGTGCTCTTCGCCGCGCTTACAAGCGCCGTTTCCATAATGGAGGCGGTAGTGTCCTGCTTTATGGATGAATTCAAATTGTCGAGAAATAAAGCCACCGCGCTCGAGACCGCCATTGCCCTGGCGGCGGCAGTAGTGGTCTGCCTCGGATATAATCATTTCTACTTCGAGCTTAAACTTCCGAACGGCGCGACGGCACAGATTTTGGATATTATGGACTACGCCAGCAACAATATCCTCATGCCCGTCGTGGCTATCGCTACATGCATCCTGATAGGCTGGGTGGTAAAGCCGAAAACAGTTATAGACGAGGTCGAACGAAACGGCGAAAAAATGGGCAGAAAAGGCCTTTTCGTCGTTATGATAAAATACGTCGCGCCGATAATGCTCGTAATCCTCCTGCTTACTTCACTCGGCGTTTCACTGTAAATTTATATAGCAAAAAAACGCCTATCCGCGTCCGACAGCTTCGGATAAAAACTTCCGACTTTCAAAACCGTTATACTATAAATTCATCCCGTAGCCGCCTTACGCCGACTACGGGATAGATTTTTTGTATTTCTTTAGCCGCATCTCGGCTTCACCTTTTCTCTCCTTCCGTCTTTTGCCTACGGCAAAATCCACCTCCCCCGTCAGGTGGAGGCAAGGCGCGCACGCGCGCACGGGATAATTTTAAAATCATCTGCAAACTAAGCATTTTCCGAAATTCTATAGCTCAAAAGTCGCTGTAATCGACATTACAAGCTTTGCCAACAATAAAAGTTATATTCTCATGCAGAAGTGCCAAAGCTTGATCAATCCTTGGCTCAGCTTACGAGGGAGCTGTCGGCGTAGCCGACTTGAGGCTACTTTACCGATTACCCGCGAAGCTGAGAGTTCTTCTTTAGCGCCGTTAATCCCTCCGTCTTGCCTACGGCAAGCCACCTCCCCCGTCAGGTGGAGGCAAGGCGCGCGGGCGCGCAGGGAAATTCGGATATAATGAACTCGCTTTGCGCAAAAACAACCGCTTAAGGAGGTTGCCTTTAAGCGGTTGTGATATATTTATATTAAATTTTATGTAATTTAATTGCTTAATTATAATTTTGGGAATGTATTATTGATACATCGGTCTCACCTTTATAAATTTTTCGGAAAAGCGTTAACTGTTCATCGGACTAACCTCCCTGAATTATTTTTGGGGGAATTTCGGCGGAGCTTCTTGAATCATTTTTGACTCCTCCTCTCTTTCTGAGTTCATTATAATGCATAATAACTATATTGTCAAGTAAAAGTTTATATTTTTTATTTAATTTAACAATTTGTTAACATTTAAGACTTTCGGCGCCGGAACGGGGATAAAAATCGAATTTGCGAATTTAAGAGGACTTTCGGGCGAAAGAGGGATGAATTTGTCGAGTTTTTGAGAAAAATGCGAGCAAAATCACAAAAAATAATATAATTTTCCATTGACTTAAAGCGAATTTAATATTAAAATAGAGATGTGAGGATTCGACGCCATAGCGACGATGCATTCGGATAGTTGATGCGCGCGGAACGAGCGTAAATTTCAAGAAAGGGTACGACGCGGACTGCCGCGCCATACGGAACAGAATTATGAGCGAACGGAATATTAACGAACCGGAATATAACCCCGATATTATATCGCTTTTGAACGACGACGGAGAAGAGTTTACTTTTGAGGTGCTGGACGCGATCGAGACGGACGAAGCGAGATACCTTGCGCTGCTGCCGACATACGACGATCCGACGGAAATGCTCAACGACAGCGGGGAGCTGGTGATAGTCAAGGTCGGGGAAGAAGACGGCGAGGAATATTATTACGAAATAGAGGACGACGACGAGTACGAAACGATAGCCGACGCATTCATAGACCGCCTGGAAGAATTTTTCGAAATAGATAATAAATAAAAACCAAGCATGGAACTAAAAAATCTTGGCAACCATGTATCTGCCACTCAAGACTAAGTCTAAAGCATAAATAAAAACCAAGCATGGAATTAAAAAAATCCAAGCAAACATGTAGCTAACACTCAAGACTAAGACTGAGCAAATATAAAAACCAAGCATGGAACTAAAAAATCTCAGCAAACATGTATCTGCCACTCAAGACTAAGTCTAAAGCATAAATAAAAACCAAGCATGGAACTAAAAAAGTCCAAGCAAACATGTAGCTAACACTCAAGACTAAGACTGAGCAAATATAAAAACCAAGCATGGAACTAAAAAAATCTCAGCAAACATGTACCTAACACTCAAGACTAAGTCTAAAGCATAAATAAAAACCAAGCATGGAACTAAAAAATCTCAGCAAACATGTATCTAACACTCAAGACTAAGTCTAAAGCATAAATAAAAACCAAGCATGGAACTAAAAAATCTCAGCAAACATGTATCTAACACTCAAGACTAAGTCTAAAGCATAAATAAAAACCAAACATGGAATTAAAAAAAATCTTGGCAACCATGTATCTGCCACTCAAGACTACGACTGAGCAACTATAAAAACTCAGCATGGAATTAAAAAAGCATGGAATTAAAAAAAGTCCTGCGCTGTTCGCGGACCGCGACTTATATAACCCTACAAAACAATTCTTTGGGACCTTATTTTCGCATAGAGGGCTTGCAGACCTCCCGCGGCTGTGCCGAGTTCGGAAGAAGGGAGCGCGAATCTACGCGTCGGGAACCCACCTGCCGAGACGCAGGTTATCTTAAGCGCATTACGGCAGCGCGGGACAATGATAGGAAATTAAATGATAGGAAATTAAAAAAATTAAAAATAATGCACTTTTTTTAAAAAACAGACTCGTTCAAACCCGAACGAGCCTGTTTTTTTGCGGAATTTTATTTTTTACGGACTACCCTTTGCCTTTCCCTTTTTTGGAAGACTCTTTTCCCTTTTTCTCCTTCGGGATCACCTGTACCTCACTGCGGTGAAGCTTCTGCGGTATCGCGTCGAGATCGGGGGAAAGCCTTACCAAAAGATTGCCCGAAATCATATTCGCGTCCATTACATAACCGACAACGCCGTCGCGAGTTTTGACTACGGAACCCGCACGCGGGGTTATCGTGTCAAGGTATTCGTAAGCGTTTTGCTCAAACTTGAGACAACACATGAGCCTCCCGCAGCTGCCCGAAACTTTGGTCGGATTAAGGGAAAGCCCCTGTATCTTTGCCATTTTTATCGAAACCGACTGAAAATCGTTGAAAAACCTGCTGCAGCAATAGGGCTGACCGCAGGAGCCTATGCCGCCGAGCATCTTCGCCTCGTCGCGCACACCTATCTGCCGCATTTCGATACGGGCATGAAAATGGGTGGCGAGATCCTTCACAAGCCCGCGAAAATCCACCCTGCCGTCCGCCGTAAAGAAAAATACTATCCGACTTCCGTCAAAGGAGTATTCGGCGGCGACGACCTTCATATCAAGCCCGTTCTGCTCGGCAAATTTTTTGCAAATCTTGAGCGCCTGAGGCTCCTTGGCACGGTTTTCCTCTTCCCTTTTTATATCCTTTTCGGTAGCCTTGCGTACCGCTTTGCGAAGGGGCGACACTATTTTGTCGTCCTCTACGGGATGAACCGCTTCGGTGACCGTTCCCATATCCTTGCCGGACTGCATCTCGACAATAACCTTGTCGCCCTCGACGACGTCGACGCCGGCAGGATCGAAATAATACGCCTTGCCGCCTTTTTTAAATACTACCGATATAACGTTTGTCATAAACCGAGTTCCTTTCGGGAAAATTTACCGCCCGCATATTTGCTCCGCAAAGCTTGTAAGCGTGCAAAAGAGCAGACTTAAATTTATGTTAGTGTTAAGACTTTTTTCAAGCTCGCATAGCTTCGAATAAAAAAGCGACAGCGACTTTGCCTTGTATGAATTTAGGTTTTTGCGTAAAAGCTTCTCCGCTTGGTACTTTAATTCCTTGAAAAAAAGCTCCGCATCCCGACGACTTTTTTCAAATCCCGCCGCGGCGCATAACATGCCCCAACCGTCGCCCGAAAACATGCAATCCAAAAACCCGCTCGCCGCGAGAGATACCTGCGTGTCGCTTTCTCCGCCGAGTAAAAGTAAAGCCCTGCCGACGTTGTTTTGTGCGCTTGCAAGCGCTTCGCGAATGTCGGATAAAGGGAAATTCGTAACGGAGGAAATATACTCCGCCGCCGCGTCGGGCTCCGGGGGACTGAGCGTCAGGGTGACGCATCGGGATATGACGGTGTTGAGCAGCGACGCCTTGCTCTCGGCGATAAGGATGAAATATACCGCGCCGGGCGGCTCCTCGAGCACCTTTAAAAGAGCGTTTTGCGACTGCTCGTTCATGCTGTCCGCCTTGTCGATTATAAAAACCTTCGCCTTCGCCGAGTGAGGCTTTATCGCCGTACCGGCCTTGAGCGCGCGGATCTGCGCCACACTTATGTTCTTTTTGCCGTCCTCGGGCGCGACGACGGCGATATCGGGATGATTGCCCGATTTTGCGGCAAGACAACCCCGACAAACACCGCAGGGCGCATCGTCGGCTTCACACACCGCCGACAGGGCGATGTAGTTTGCCAAAGTGTGCCTGCCGACGCCCGCGTCACCCTCGATCAGTATCGCATGCGGCAGACGCTTTTCCTTTAAACAGTTGACTATCGCGTCCTTGATCTTGACGTTTCCCGCAAGCGGAAAGTTTATCATAATACAAATCCGACCTTTTTCATCGCTTTGTAACAGGTCTTGGCGGCAATGCGGCTCGCCTTTTCGGCGCCCTGCCTGTAAAGCGCCTCGAGCGCGGCTTTGTCCTTTATTATTTCGGCGTACGACTTTTGTACGGGAGCCAACATGTCCGCCACGACTTCGCCTACCGCCGCCTTAAAGTCGCCGTAGCCCACGCCCTCAAATTCCTTCTCGACTTCGCCCGCACTCTTGCCCGTAACGGCGGAGTATATGCCGATAAGATTGGATATGCCGGGCTTGTCGTCCGAGAGGCGTACACAACTGTCGGAATCGGTAACGGCGCGCTTGAATTTTTTTATGATAACGTCGCGCGGATCGAGAACCGCTACCCACGAATTGGGATTGTCGTCCGACTTCGACATTTTTTTGGAAGGATCCTGAAGCGATTTTATGCTCGCGCCCGTTTCCGGAATGTAAGGCTCGGGAACGGTCAAAAGCTCGCCGTACCGGTTGTTGAAACGCCCCGCAATGTCGCGCGCTATCTCAAGATGCTGCTTTTGGTCGGCGCCCACCGGCACAAGATCCGAATTGTAAAGCAAAATATCCGCCGCCATAAGCACCGGGTAGGAGAAAAGCCCCACGTTGACGTTTTCGGGATGCTTTGCGGACTTGTCCTTGAATTGCGTCATGCGCGACATTTCGCCGAACTGCGTGTTGCAGGAGAGCAGCCACGCAAGCTGGGTGTGATAAGGCACATGCGACTGTATAAATACCGTATGCTTCTCGGGATCGATACCTATCGCCAAAAGCAGGGCGTAGGTGGAGTATATCTGTGAACGCAGCTTCTGCGGCTCCTGGTAAACGGTTATCGCATGCAGGTCCGCCACAGCGTAGATGCAGTCAAACTCCGATTGCATTTCCACCCAATTTTTCAACGCGCCCAAATAATTTCCTATCGTTATAAGCCCGCTCGGTTGAATAAAGCTCAAAGCTCTTTTTTTGGCAGACTGCGCAGTCTCGCACATATAAATCAGTCCTTAGAAAGTGTATTATTTATAAATATACCACAAATTTTAAAAGTTTACAAGCCTTTAATTATCGTCGCCGAAGGCGTCGAAGGCATTCGGGTCGATTTTGAAGCCGTTTTCGCCGCTCCCGCCCGTTTCGGGGGAGTCGCCGACGCTTCCGCCGTCACCGTCGGGACTTTGCAAAGCGTATTCCCGCTCCGGCATTTCCCTTTCCTCGCGCCGCTCGTCGTTAAGCTCCTGCAGCTTCCACTGCCTTAAAAGCTTATCCCCCTCGGGGTAAAGGGTGTCCTTTTTGTGCTTTATGCTCCAAAGTACAAAGACTACCGCGTAAATCAAAAATACCGCGGCGGACAGGGTGGTTACGGCAATTCCGGCAGATAAGCCCGGCGTCATATAGTCGAAGCGTATCTCGCTCTCGCCCGCGCCCACCTTTACCGCCATAAAGCCGGCGTTCACCTTTTCAATTTCCGCTTTTTCGCCGTTTACCGAAGCGCTCCAGCCCTCGTCGTAGGGGATGGAGAAAAATACGAGATTTTCCTTGTCTCGGTAAACCTTGGCGGAAAAACCTCTGTTGTCAAACTTAAATTCCCGCGCGGCGGAGTCCTTGAGCTTTTCGCAGTCGTATTGCATGTTTTCGTAATTGCAGGCAAGCGAGGTGCCGCTGTCGCTCATATAACCCACGTTTTCGTCCGCGGCTATGTCCTTGAGCAGGTAACCGTACTTTTCGATCTGCTCGTCGGAAAGCAATATCGCTTTGAGCATCATGGCGGCGCGGTCGTCCTCGACGCGATTGTCGCAAAAATCCTTCGTCATATAATATTCGTACGAAAAGCCGTAGGGCAGCCAATTTTCGTTTTCGTAAACGTAATAACCGCAGTCGGTCTTGAGGTATTCGTAGCCCGGCATAAGGGTTTCGCCGGTGTTCTCGTCGACAAAGCTCTCAAGATACTTGCTGTTCAAAAGATATTTTACCGAAAGCAGCGGCCGCAGGGCGTAATTTTCGACCTCGGGACGGCTCCCGACCACCCTCTCCACGCCGACGTAATCGTAAAATTCGAAAATACTCGCAGGCACTATCGAATGAAAAGCGTTGATGCCTTGGTACCCGAGCGCCATGGAAACGTTGTCGGGCCCGCCGTAGACGTCTATACGGTAATTATCGCCGTCGTCCAGATTTACTTCGCCCTCGATCATCTGCCCGATCACCACCTTTTTGTCGTAAGAATGGGATCTGCCCGAGGCGACGAAAAAGTTGGCGTAAATGATTATCAAAACACATGCGCAGGGCAGCGCCGTACGGTAAAAGGCTTTGCGTTTACTTTTGAGCAGCTTTAAAATTATTCCCAAAATTATGAGACTTACCACGGCTATAAGACAGGTTATCCAGAAACGGAAAAGATACATGATCCGATCCTCGCCGCTGCCGCCCTGAGAGTAAAGCCCGAAAATCAGCTCCCCGTCCGAGTTTTCCTGCGGGAAAAGTCCTATGGTAAGGGAAACCGCCAGGGTTATCCCCAGAACCCACCTGTAGCCGGTGTACCAATTTACGTCGCCGTCCTCGGTAAGAGTCACCGTGGCAAGACAGATCATAAGTATCGGCATATAGAACCAGCGGGCGTAATACGCGGTGTTAAAGGCGTAAAAGGCGCTGTTTAAAATCGGCACCAGAGCCATAAAAATGCTTATGCCTATAAGGGTTTTGAGCCAATATTTCTTTTTGTTTGAAAATAGGGTGAATACCCCCACAGTGCTGAAAAGCGGGATCCAGCCGCCAAGCGAGGACCACTTGACGTCCGCTCCGGGGAAAAATACCGGCCGCGCGGGAATGTCGGGCGGGAAAAAGAAGCACTGCAAAACGTTTGCGTATATCTGCTCCTTGCCGTACATGAGGGCGTTCCAGCCGAGCAAAATGTTCGAAAGCCGGTTGTTTCCTATAATGGCAAGACACGCCGGCAAAAGAATTATCGCCGACAGAGCGAGTCCCAAAACCGCCTCGAAAACCATCACCGCAAACCGCGAAAATTTAGGGCGTATATCCCCCGAAAAGAGCCTTACGAAGAAATAAATGACGGTAAAGAGCACCATTCCGAAAAAGAAGAAATAATTTGAAACGGCACATAGGCATACCGCAAGCGCGAAGGCAAAGCGGCGGTTTTCGGTTATCAACAGCTCCAGCGACAAAAGCAGCAGCGGGAAAAGGATTATCGCCTCGTGGAAATGGTTGAAAAAGATATTGTAAACCGAAAATCCCGAAAAAGCGTATAAAATTCCGCCGAGCCTCGCGGCGTCCGAGGTGCGGGTAAAGCGGCGGATGTAAAAATACGCCGTAAGCGCCGCCGCCGCAAATTTCAAAATAAGCAGCGGCCCCATAAGATAGGGCACAAAATCGTTCGGAAAAGGCAGGGTAAGCCAGAAAAAAGGACTTCCGAGCAGATAAAAGCTGTACGAGCCGATAAAATTCGCCCCGAGGTCGGTGGTACTGCTCCAAAAAATATTGCCCTCTCTTATCGCCTTGTGACAGGCTTTGTAAAAGGTGATTTGCTGAACGTTAAAATCGCCGTAAAAGGTAAAATACCCGTCGCTTATTATCATGTACGGCACAAAAATCGCCGCCGCGACGGCAAGCGCAATAAAAAAGGTTGACGCGGCTTTTTCCTTTTGCGGCTTTAAAAGCGTCGCTTTTTGATAAGAAAAATTCATCCTATCCGCCCTTTTGATCTTTTTTTAGTAATCTTTTATTGATATTATATCAATAAATGCTATAATATTCAATAGGATGAAAAAAATTAACAAATGGGACGTGAAAATTTTGAACAATAACTTTTACGCCGTCATGTCGCGAATGAAAAATATATTTCGCTGGGGGCTTATGAGAAACACAAGACAGGAAAATTTAAGCGAGCATTCGTTTGAGGTAGCCCAGATAGCCCACGCCTTGGCGCTTATAAACAATAAACGCTTCGGCGGAAATATCGATCCCTGCTTTACCGCGGTAGCCGCCATGTACCACGATTCTTCGGAGATCATCACCGGCGATATGCCCACGCCCGTCAAATATTACAACGACGAGATAAAAACCTCCTACAAGCAAATAGAGGCCGCCGCCGAAAATAAGCTCAAAGAAATGCTCCCCGAGGATTTCAAGGAGGCTTTTTCCGAAATTTACTCGCCCGACGCCGCCACAGCAAGACTTGTGAAAGCCGCGGATAAAATTTCGGCGCTTATAAAGTGCATCGAGGAGCTCAACATGGGAAACCGCGAATTTGCCGTAGCCGAAAAATCCACCCGCCAAGCCATAGCCGACATGCACCTCCCCGAAGCCGACGTATTCATGAAAGAATTTATCCCCGGCTTCTCCCTCTCCCTCGACGAACAGGGGAAATAACGCCGGAGCAATCTTCCCTTTTTACCTTCTTACTTTTTTACAATTCGTCCGCGAAGCGGACACCGAAACGTCTCACGCAAGCGAGCGCTTCATTCTTCATGGCGCATCGCGCCGCTTCATTTTACATTGCGCGCCTTAGCCTCCCTTGCCTAAAGGGAGGTGGCGGCGTAGCCGACGGAGGGATTAACGGCGCTAAAGCAAAACTCTCAGCCTCACGGGTAATCGATATCCCTCAGTCAACCGCGGTCGACAGCCCCAAAGTGCGCTTTGCGTACAAGGTAATAAGTAATATCGAATAGTGAAGAGGTATTCGCAGCATTGTCTTATAAAACTTTAGTATCTTCTCGGCTTTAGCCCCGTAAATCCCTCCACCAACTAACGTTGGTCCCCCTCCCTTTAGGCAAGGGAGGCTATGATTTGCCGAAATTTAATAAAGATTAAAAATTTTTAAATTCATCGCCGTCTGTAGTTTTTTTCTCTCCCTCAGTCAGCTACGCTAACAGCTCCCTCGTCAGATGGAGCCAAGGGTAGGTCAAGCTTTTGCACCTCAGCACAAGAATATAACTTTTACTGTTGCTAAAGCTTGAAAGCCGAGAAGAAGCTTCAAAATTATCCCGCGCGCGTGCGCGCCTTGCCTCCACCTGACGGGGGAGGTGGATTTTGCGTAGCAAAAGACGGAGGGAGAGAAAAAGTAAAGCATGGAAGAACCTAAAATTATTTTTGATTTTTTACAATCCGTCCGCGAAGCGGACACCGAAACGTCTCGCGCAAGCGAGCGCTTCATTCTTCATTCAAAAAATCTCTCCCTCAACCGACTTTAAGCCGACCGAGGGAGAGATTTACATATCCGAAGCTTTATTTCGGAAAAAATCGCTTAAATTTCGCTTTAGGCGGATATTGTTATATTATTCTTTCGCCGTAAAGTAACCGGGAGCAGACTCTCCGCCGTCAATGCGGAAATACTCTCTGTTTACTTTGTTTTTATCAAAAGGTGTGCCTTTACCGCCTACAAGCGAAGTGCAGTCGTGAAAGATGCTTCTGTCATTACTTTCCGGTGCGACTAAATCGGCACCGCCATAAATAGTTTTAAGTGCAGAACAGCTGATAAAGAGGCGTGCCATATCTGTTACTTTGGCTGTGTTCCATTTTGAAAGATCCAATTCCGTTAGCTTGTGTGAGATAAAGAAGCAATAGAAGTGTAAAAAATTTTGCCGTTCCCGTCCGGCGTTCCCCAGCGCCG
>CANQGK010000034.1 GCA_947623175.1 uncultured Clostridia bacterium
AATAGACCGAGGGCTTGACCTATTTTTTCTTCGATCCTCTTCCCCATACTTGTTCAGTTTTGAAGGTGCGAATTATTACATCCTTTCTATGATGGGCAGCTGTATTTTTACGGCTGCTTTTCTTTTTTTATAATATTTATAAATCTTTCAAAATCTCATATATCTTATTGATTTTTAAGACAGCCTGTTGTAAAATGTAACTTATAAATTTTAACTTTAGAGAAATGATTATGCAGGATTATATTATTAAAAAATTATTCGAAATGCAGGACAGCGAATACCGCGATTTTCATGCGAAGCTTATACCCGGCATAAATAAAGATACCGTAATAGGCGTCAGAACCCCGCTTTTGCGCGCCTTTGCAAAAGAGCTGTGCGGCAAAGAGGGCGTTAACGCCTATTTAAAAGATTTGCCGCATAAATATTATGAGGAAAACAATCTTCATTCCTTTATAATTTGTCAAATAAAGGATTATGACGAATGTATTTCATTGCTCGACCGTTTTTTGCCTTGCGTCGATAATTGGGCGACCTGCGACGGCATTAAGCCCAAATGCTTTAATAAAAATAAGGACCGCTTAATCGAAAAAATCTGCGAATGGCTGAAATCGGATAAGGTTTATACGGTGCGCTTTGCGATTTTGATGCTTATGACGCATTATCTTGACGGCGATTTTAAGCCGGAGTATCTAAGCATTATAAGTAAAATAAAAAGCGACGAATATTATATAAATATGATGATCGCCTGGTTTTTCGCAACCGCGCTTGCCAAGCGGTGGAGCGCCGCGATTATTTTTATCGAAAACAGGACTTTGCCCGCATGGGTGCATAATAAAGCCATAACAAAAGCGAGAGAAAGCTACCGTATTACACCGGAGCAAAAAGATTATTTAAAAACCTTAAGGGTTTAAATTAAAATATAATGCGAGAGGGAAGAATTATGAAGGTTTTAATGATAAACGGCAGTCCGCGCCCGAACGGCAATACCGCAACAGCGCTTAAAGAAATGGAAAAGGTATTCAAAGCAAACGGCATCGATACCGAGATCGTGCAAATAGGCGGCAAGGATATCAGAGGGTGTCTTGCCTGCGGTTATTGCTCCGATAACGGAAAATGCGTTATTGACGATATCGTTCCGAACGAGCTTGCGCAAAAGTTCGAGGAGTGCGACGGATTGGTTATAGGCAGTCCGGTTTATTACGCTTCGGCTAACGGAACGCTGATTTCCCTGCTTGACCGACTTTTTTACAGCACCGCTTTCGATAAAACCATGAAGGTGGGGGCGGCTGTGACGGTGGCGCGCCGCGGCGGCTGTTCGGCTACGTTTGACGAGCTTAATAAGTATTTTACCATATCCGGTATGCCGATAGCTTCGAGCCAATATTGGAACAGCGTTCACGGCAGGGCGCCCGGAGAGGCTTTAAAGGACGCCGAGGGCTTGCAGACCATGCGGCATCTCGCCGAAAATATGTCCTTTCTCATAAAAAGTATCGCTCTCGGAAAAGAAAAATTCCCCCTTCCCAAAAGAGAGCCTTGGCAGCCGACTCATTTTATAAGATAAAATAAAGCTAATATAAAGGTGAAATTATGAAAATTTCGGAAAAGGCAAGAGAAACCGAGGTTAAATACGATTGCGACGTCGCCGTGGCGGGCGGCGGTTTTGCCGGTGCGGCGGCGGCTTTGGCGGCGGCAAGACAGGGGAAAAAGGTAATTTTATGTGAACGGGAATTTATGCTCGGGGGCTTGGGAACCCTGGGGCTTGTCACGATTTATCTGCCGCTGTGCGACGGTATGGGCAATCAGGTTTCGTTCGGTATCGCCGAAGAGCTTTTTCGCCTGTCGATAAAGCGCGGTGCGGACGACGCTTATCCGAAGCCGTGGCTTGAGGGCGGAACTAAAGCGGAACGGGCGAAAACGCGGTTTGAAGTGCGCTATAATCCGTGGTTTTTCGCCGTCGATTTGGAGGAGCTTCTGCGCCGCGAGGGGGTACAAATTCTTTACGGCACGTCGGTATGCGACGTACACGTGGAAAACGATAAGATCACCCATCTTTTCATACAAAATCTTTCCGGCCGCGCGGCAATTGCCGTGAGGTCTGTAGTCGACTGTACTGGCGGCGCTTTGATAGCCAAAGCGGCGGGTGAGGAATGCGCCGTATATCCGCAAAAAAACGTACTTTCTTCCTGGTATTATTATTTGACAAAGGGCGAATTAAAGCTCAGAATGTTCGGCGTAGACGATTGCACCGGCAATAACGACGCGCCCCCGCTCGGCGGTATACGCTTTACAGGACTTGACGCGGAAGAAAATTCCCGTATGATAATGCTGGCGCGTCAATATATGATTAAGGACATCGAAGCTTTTCGCCGCGAAAAGGATGCAAATATGAAGCCGGTTTCCATAGCCGCTATCCAGGATTTGCGAATGACTCAACGCATTTGCGGACGCGAACAAATATCCGATGGCTGTGATCATAAGCATATTGAAAACAGCGTCGGCTGTTTCGGACATTGGTATATGCCGGGCCCCGCTTACGAGGTGCCGTTCGGGGCGCTGTGCTGTAAAAAAATTAAAAATCTTTTGGCGGCGGGGCGCTGTATAAGCGCGGACGACGCGATGTGGGATCTCACGCGCGTAATTCCCGTTTGCGCCGTTACGGGAGAAGCCGCCGGCATTGCCGCCGCTTTGACGGACGATACCTCCGCTTTGCCCGTAAAGGATTTGCAGACCGAGCTTATACGTCGGGGTGTTAAAATTCATCTCGATTAAAAATTCGGTATCCTTTATAAAACGGGCGCGGCTTAAACAGGCTTTGGATGAAAGGATTATTTTATGACAGACCGAAAATATTACGGTAAAATAATTCTTATATATTTCAAATAAAAGTCCGCATTGCCTTAAAGATTTGACAATGCGGGCTTTAGTGCCCCTAAACGAATTGACGGGGGCAAGCGTTTGATTTTTTGCCGAAATTCAGCTTAAGCCTAAAGCTTTAAGTGGAGCCGCGGATTTTCCGTTTTTGAAGACTTCGATGTGAATATGGCTGTTATCGCTGCATTCGCTCGGTACGGTGCCGACTTTTCCTATAATGTCACCCATTTTGACCTTGTCGCCGTCCTTTACGGTTACGTCCTTGAGCGAGGCGTATTTTACGGTAATGCCGCCGCCGTGATCGATTTCCAAAACGGTTCCGTAAACCGCGTCGTCGGTCTTTGACAAAACCGTTCCGTCGGCGCAGGCGCTTACGGCAGTTTCGTTTTCACATTCGATATCTACGCCCTTGTGCAGGCGCATATCGCCGTAGGTGGCGGAGTATTGCAGGCGATCTTCGCTGTAATCCTTAATGACCTTTCCTTCCACCGGCATGGTAAAGGGTATTGCCGTGGGCGGAGCGTCGGTTTTTTGCGGCGACGAATAAGGCTCGCTCGAAACGTTTTCTGCAACGTCCTTTGTAGTTTCCTCCGGCTTTTCGGCGGTACTTTCAGTATATGACGAAACGTTGTCCTTATATTCACTGCGGTTATTTTCGGTTTTGGGCGCGGGCAAATTATTGTTTATTTTCGAAAGCGCAAACCACGAAGCGCCGCCTATTATTAAAAGACAGCAGGCAACCGTCAGATAAAATCCCGTACCGAAGCGGAATTTCGGCTTTTTATAATCCTGAGTATATTTCAAAATGATCATTCCTTTCTGTTTCACAATATTATTATTGACTGAAAAACAACCTCTATACGAATAAAGCAAATTTTAAAATTCAAAAAAAATTCACAAAAAATATATAATACCGAAAGAATATTATATTATTATATAGACGTATCAAAAAGAGAGCCGCACTCAATTTGATATGGTTTCTCCTAAAAGAGAAATTTCTCCTCAAACCCCTTAAAGGCAAGAAGCAGTCGCGAAAACGACTGCTTTTTGCCTTTTTGGGGGCTTTTTTTAAAAGGCCCCGGCTTTTTGGAGATAAAACCGCATTTTAAGCTTAAAAAAGGGATTGACAAATCCGGCTTTTGTGCTATAATATAATAAAATATGTCTTATTTGAGACACAATTTGAGGAATTTATGTTTTACGCAGATGAATTATTTTTATTTAACGGGTTAAAACAAAACGAAAAGGACGAAATAATTTCCGGACTTTCAAAGCCCGCCGATTTCAAAAAGGGCGAAATAATATACTCGGCACAGAGCTTTCCGAATGCGATCGGCGTAATACTCGAAGGTGACGCCTTTGCCGTGTCGAATAACGAAAGTCGGCTTTATATGCGAAGCTTTAAGGAAGGTACCTGCTTCGGAGCGGCGGCGATTTTCGGAAAAGACGAACCCTACGTCAGCACCATCACCGCAAAAACCGATGTGAAAATACTTTTCATAACCGAGCCACAGCTTGAAAGCATTTTCTTAAAATATCCTAAAACCTCCTTGAATTATATCGGATTTTTATCGGATAAAATCCGTTTTTTAAATAAAAAGCTCGGCATACTCGGCTGTAATACCGCGGAGGATACCTTGTTTAACTACCTCAATTCAATATCCGATAAAAACGGCGTCGCCGAATTACCAAGTAATATGACCTTGCTTTCAAAGTCGCTGGGCATAAGCAGAGCCTCGCTTTACCGATGCCTTGATACGCTTGAAAACGACGGTTTAATATTAAAAGAAAAAAATATTGTAAAGGTGATAAAAAATGAAAAAAATCATTAGTTTTCTGTTAGCTTCGCTTATTTTACTGTCTTTTTGCGCTTGCGGCTCAAAGCCCGAAAATGTGAACAGCAGCGCTCCCGACACCGCCCCCGTAGAGTACAAGGAAACCAACGTATACGTTTTGTCTGGCCCCACGGGTATAGGCGCCGCCAATCTTAAGGACAAGGCGGATAAGGGCGAAACCGCGGTAAAATACAACGTAACGGTTGTCGCTCAGCCGGACGAAGCGGTTGCCAAAATTTCAAACGGCGAAGCGGATATTGCCGCTATAGCTACTAACCTTGCCGCCAAGCTTTACAACAAAACGAACGGCGCGATCACCCTGCTTGCGGTAAACACTCTCGGCGTTCTCAACGTGGTAACTCCCGCCGGCGTAGAGGTTAAAAGCTTTGCGGATCTTAAGGGGAAAAAGGTTTACGCCACCGGTCAGGGCTCCAATCCCGAATATATTATCAATTATCTTTTGGAAAAGAACGGAATTGACCGTCAAAAGGATATTACCCTCGAATACAAGGCGGAGGGTACCGAGCTACTTTCGGTTTGGGCTACCGATAAGGACGCCGTAATAATCGCGCCTCAGCCGGTCGCCACCTCGCTTACCGTACAGAACGAGGGCGCTGCCATCGCAATCGACCTTACCGAAGAATGGGAAAAGGTAAGCAAGGATTCCGCGCTTATGATGGGCTGTGTGGTAGTCCGCAACGAATTTTTAAAGGAAAATGCCGCTACGGTCGAAAAGTTTATGGAGGAATACGAAGCTTCGGTAAACGCCGCCAACAGCGATATTGAAACCACCTCCGCGCTTTGCGAAACCTACGGCATCGTGGCTAAGGCGGCTATAGCGAAAAAGGCTATTCCCGACTGCAACCTCTGCTTCGTTAAGGGCAGTGAGATGAAAACCAAGCTTGCGGGTTATCTTTCGGTTCTTTTTGAAGCCGATAAAACCTCTGTAGGAGGAAAGCTGCCCGCAGACGACTTCTATTATGAAAAATAAGTATAAAAAAGCTTTATTGTCGGTTGCTTCGGTTGGCTTTTGGATCCTTGTGTGGCACATAACGGCAAGCCTTGCGAATCGAAGACTGTTATTTAAAATCCCCCTGCCTTATAATACCGTAAAAGCGTTTTTTACGTATGCCGAAACCGCCCTGTTCCGCAGGGCGGTAGGCAATTCTCTGGCGCATATAATATGCGGGTTTTTATTTGCGGTGGTTTTGGGGCTTATATGCGGTATACTGTCGGGTAACAGCGTCGTTTTTAAAACCGTGACCTCGCCGGTTTCCCGTCTTATCCGGTCGGTACCGGTGGCGGCGTTTATTATATTGGCATGGCTTTGGATACCCTCCTCGGTTATCCCCGCCGTTATTTCCTTTTTAATGGTATTTCCCATCGTTTGGATACAGGTTGAAACCGCGCTTTCGGGGATAGATTACAAGCTTATTGAAATGGCGTCGATTTTGGGGATGAGCAGGAAGGATATAATCAAAAATATTAAAATTCCTTCCGTATTGCCCTCCTTCAGAAACGCCTGCATAACGGGGCTCGGCTTTGCCTGGAAATCGGGCGTCGCGGCGGAGGTTATCTGTAACCCGACGGGCAGTATCGGCGCCCTGCTTTCCAACGCGAAAAGCAATTTGGAATACGAGCAAGTTTTCGCGATAGTGCTCACTATTATCATTTTAAGCTTGATTTTGGAAAACGTCATAAAATTTTTCTGGAGGGAGAGCCGATGATAAAATTCGATAACGTCAGCTTTTCCTACGGAAAAAAAGAGGTTTTGAAAAACTTTTCGCTTACGGTAAATCGGGGAAGCCGAATTTGCCTTTTCGGCGAGAGCGGCTGCGGAAAAACCACCGTTTTGCGGCTTTTATTGGGGCTTGAAAAGGTCAAAATCGGCAAAATAGAAACGCCTTCGCAGTTAAGGTACGCCGTTGTTTTTCAAGAGGATCGCCTTATTCCCTTTAAAACCGTTTTGCAAAACGTCGAGCTTTTCGCAAAGGACAGAGAAAGGGCTGTCGACAACCTTGAGGCTTTGGGGCTGTCGCAAAATCTTAATTCATACCCCGGCGAGCTGTCCGGCGGTATGCAAAGACGGGTTGCCATAGCGAGGGCGCTAAGCCTCGATTTTGACGTTTTAATTCTTGACGAGCCCTTTACCGGTCTTGACGACGGCAATATAAAGCTTGCGGCAAGCCGTATTTTAAAAATCGCCGCAGACCGCCCCGTGATTTTGGTAAGCCACTCAAAATCGGAAGCCGAGCTTTTGGGCGCCGATATCGTATATATGAAATAAAAATAAATAAATCGGCTTATATCTCATTTTAGAAGATATAAGCCGATTTTTGTAAATTCCGAATTACAGCTTTGAAATAATCTCCAGGGTATCTCTCGCTATTGCGAGCTCCTCGTTGGTGGGGATAATGTATACCGAAACCTTGCTGTTGTCGGTGGAAATTTTAATTTCCTTGCCTCGTGTATTATTCTTTTCGTCGTCTATTTCAACGCCTGCAAATTGCAGGTTTTCGCAGACGTATTTGCGAAGCTTCGCATCGTTTTCGCCGATACCGCCGGTGAATACTATGGCGTCTACGCCGTTCATAGCCGCGATATACGAGCCTACAAACTTCAATACCTGATAGCGCTGCATTTCTATAGCAAGCTTTGCTCTTTCGTTGCCTTCATTTGCGGCGGCTTCAACGTCGCGGTTATCGTTGGAAACGCCCGAAATACCCAAAACGCCCGATTCCTTATTGCAGATGCGGTCGATATCCTGCGGGGTGAGGTTTTCTTTTTCGGCAATATAGGTGATCGCCGAGGGATCCAGAGTACCGGTGCGGGTGCCCATCATAAATCCGTCGAGCGGGGTAAGGCCCATGGAGGTATCAACGCATTTACCGTCCTTTATGGCGGTAATCGAACAGCCGTTGCCCAAATGGCAGGTTATAATCTTGCTGTTTTCCTTGCCCAAAAGGCTTATGGCGCGGTTTCCGACAAAGCGGTGGGAAGTACCGTGGAAGCCGTATTTGCGGATTTTGTACTTTTCGTAATACTCGTAAGGCAATGCGTACATATAAGCCTTCGGTTCCATGCTTTGATGGAAAGAGGTATCAAATACCGCGACCTGCGGAATATCCTTACCGAAAGTATTGATGCAGGCTTCTATTCCCAAAATATTGGCGGGGTTGTGCAGAGGCGCCAAAACGCTCCACTCCTGCATTTTCTCTATTACCTTCGGCGTAATGAGACAGGATTCGGTAAAATCGACGCCGCCCTGTACCGCTCTGTGACCTATGGCGGAAACCTCGTCAAACGAATCTATAACCTTGGCTTCGCTCTTTGTAAGGGCGTAAACTACCGCCGCAAAGGCTTCGGTATGAGTGGGCATCGGCGTTTCTGCCGTGTATACTCTGCCGTCCGCCGCCTTATGGGTAATGACTCCGCTTACGCCTATTCTTTCGCAAAGACCTTTGCAAAGTACCTGCTCGTTTTCCATATCAATAAGCTGATATTTAAGAGAAGAGCTTCCCGCGTTTACCACAAAAATTTTCATTTTAATTCCTCCGTAACAAAACTTTTGTTGATTAAATTACAAAAGTATGATAATATACTTAATAATATTAATTTTACTTTATTTCCGCGGTTTTTTCAAGTCTTTTTTGCAAAGGAGGCGGTATATTTTGGCGATAGGCATTATTGCGGAGTTCAATCCCCTGCATAAAGGGCATGAATACATACTTAAAAGGGCGGGCGAATACGGTCCGGTGGTTTGCGTTTTAAGCGGAAATTTTGTCCAAAGAGGGGATACCGCCCTTGCGGAAAAGCGCACCCGCGCGCTTGCTGCCCTTAATTGCGGGGCGGACGTCGTTTTGGAATTGCCGGTTTTATGGTCGATGTCCACGGCGCAGAACTTCGCTCTGGGCGGAATTTCGGCTTTGAAATACGCGGGCTGTGATAAGGTTATCTTCGGCAGTGAATGCGGCGATATTGAGAAGCTTTGCAAAGCGGCGGATATTTTGGCTTCCGACGAATTTTCCGAAAAGCTTGCAAAAAGGCTTAAATCCGGCGTAACCTTTGCAAGCGCGAGGCAGTCCGCCGGAGAGGACTGCGGAGTATATCCCGGAATATTGGCGGGCGCAAACGATAATCTTGCCATAGAGTATATTGCGGCGGCAAAAAAATTAAACTACAGCCCCGAATTTATCGCCGTAAAACGTATGGGCGCCCCTCACGATTTCACAAAGGTGTCGAAGGACGCCGAATTTGCAAGCGCCTCGCTTTTAAGAAAAAAACTGCTCGAGGGCGATTTTGACTTTTGCAAACGGTATATGAGCGAAAAAGCCTTTGATATTACCGTAAGCGAGCCTTTTTCGGATATAACTCGCTTGGAAAAGGCGATACTTGCGGTACTGCGAAGCAGAACCATCGACGAGCTGTCGGTACTGCCGGATCTTAGCGAAGGGGTGGAAAATAAACTTTTTTCCGCCGTAAGACTTGCAACAAGCCTTACACAGTTGTATAATACTCTTAAAGTCAAGCGGTACACCCTTGCCCGAATTCGGAGGCTCGTGTTATCCGCCTTTATAGGAGCGGACAATTCCTTTTTTATGAAGCCGCTTAACTATTTGCGGGTTTTGGGATTTGGTGGAGCGGGGGAGAAGTATATCAAGGAAAAGCTCAGCCTTTCGCCCGTTCCGGTAATAACCCGAACCGCCGATTTTAAAAAGCTTGACAAGCGAGATTATTCTGTCTTTGAAACCGAATGCCGGGCGACCGATCTATATATGCTTTCTTTACCCGCAGTACAAAAATGCGGTTTGGAATATACGACAAAAATAATAAAAACGGAGTGTTGAATATGATTACGGTAAAGAAAATTGAAGGTTATAAGGACTACGGCAAATGCGTATCCCTTTCCAACGGAATTATCGAGGCGTTGGTAACGGTTGATCTGGGCCCGCGTATTATAAGCTTCGGCTATTCGGGCGGTCAAAATTTTATGAACACCAACCGCGCGGGTTTGGGCTGTAAAAACGAGGGCAATTACGAGGAATTTTTCGGCAAGGGCAGAAAATGGGAAAGCTTCGGCGGTCACAGAATATGGCTCTCTCCCGAAAGCTATCCCGAAACCTATACCCCCGACGATAAGCCCGTAAAATATGAGGAAACAGACGGCGGCGTTTTCTTTACCGCCGCGGAGGATACCGAAATAGGAGCCGCCAAAACCCTGGAGCTTAAAATGAAACCCGATTCCGCCGAAATGCAGGTTAAAATGACCGTTAAAAACATTTCCGACAAGAATAAGGAATTTGCCGTTTGGTCGCTTTCGGTCTGCGCCGCGGGAGGAACCATGATAATTCCCATGAATACCAACGATACGGGCTTGCTTGCAAACCGCGTCATTTCGGTATGGCCCTATACCGATTTAAGCGACGACCGCATACGTTTCGGCAAAAAGTACGTTACCTTAAGACAGGACAAAACCGCAAAAACTCCCGCAAAATTGGGCTTTGACCTTAATTGCGGCAACGCCTATTACCTTTTGGGCGACGAAATTTTACATAAAGAATACAAAACTTTGCATCCGACGGCTCTTTATCCCGACGGCGGCTGTTCCTTTGAAACCTATACCAACGGCGTTATGCTGGAATTTGAAACCTTAAGTCCGTTAAAAACCGTACTTCCGGGAGAATGCAACGAGCTGTCGGAGACATGGCGTTTGCATAAAAAGCCGGACGGCGCAGACATTATAAATGATGACGCTATTGACAGTATGCTGTCAAAACTATAATTCATAATTCGCGATTGGAGTTTTAAAAATGGAAGAAGAAAAAACACAGGGTTGTTCGGGCGACTGCGGCTCATGCTCGCAAAGCTGTTCCGACAGAGCGCAGGACAGCCTTATAGAGCCTACGGGCGAATATAACAGCATTAAGCATGTTATCGGCGTTGTAAGCGGCAAGGGCGGCGTGGGTAAATCCACCGTCACTTCCATGCTCGCCGTTTTAATGCGGCGCAAGGGTTATAAGGTGGGCATACTCGACGCCGATATTACCGGACCTTCAATTCCCAAAACCTTCGGAATCAACTCGCGCGCTATGCAGAACGAAATCGGAATACTTCCGGCGGTTACCGAAAGCGGCATCGAAATTATGTCGGTAAACCTGATGCTCGAGGAAAAGGATTCGCCGGTCATTTGGCGCGGCCCCGTAATAGCCGGGGTTGTAAAGCAATTTTGGCAGGACGTCGTATGGGGCGACCTTGATTATTTGTTTATCGATTGCCCTCCCGGCACGGGAGACGTTCCGCTCACCGTTTTCCAAAGCATACCGCTAAGCGGCGCGGTAATCGTCACCTCGCCTCAGGACCTTGTGTCGCTGATAGTCAAAAAGGCGTATAACATGGCTAAGCTTATGAATATTCCGGTTTTGGGAATAGTTGAAAACATGAGCTATGCGGTTTGCCCCGACTGCGGCAAAAGCTTTAAAATTTTCGGCGGCGGCAGCGAGGGTATAGCCGACGAATTGGGCGTGGACTTGCTCGGGAAAATGCCTATAGATTTATCCCTTACTCAAATGGCGGACAACGGCATGTTCGAACGTTTTGAAAACGAATATCTCACCGAAGCCGCCGATATTATCGATAAAAAGGTAAACGGCTAATCGGGCTGTTATTTTGCGAAAAGGCTTGTATCAAATAAGTCAAATTAAATATTAAACAAAAACAGTCGGCAATTGTTTTGTCGACTGTTTCTTTTGCACAAAGATAAAAAATACCTCTTGATTTTTGGTCAAAAAGTAGTATAATTCTATAATTAAAAGCAAAATTACGGCGCATACCGCAATTTTAAACAGAATACCGTTTTGGTTTTAAAAAAGGAGATCTCATTATGCAAACTCTGTTAAATGTAGCGGTTGCATTGTTCGCGGGGCTTATGTTATCCCGCCTTGCGAAGCTTGTAAAGCTGCCCGCCGTTACGGCGTATCTTGTGGCAGGTATACTTATAGGCCCGTATCTTTTGGGCGCTATAGGAATAGAAGGCCTGGGCTTTAACTCTTTGGCGGAAATCAAGTCGTTCGGCATAGTTTCCGACGTCGCGTTGGGCTTTATCGCCTTTTCCATAGGCAACGAATTTCGTCTGGCACAGCTTAAGCAAATAGGCAAGCAGGCCACCGTAATAGGTATATTCCAGGCGGTTTTTACCACGATTTTGGTCGACGCCGCCCTTATAGGACTGCACTTTATCATACCCGATAAGCTGCCCTTGCCATCCGCCATAATATTGGGCGCGGTAGCGGCGGCAACGGCTCCCGCGGCTACCTTAATGGTAGTTCGCCAATATAAGGCAAAGGGCCCGCTTACCGATATTTTACTGCCTATCGTCGCGCTTGACGACGCGGTAGGTCTTGTGCTGTTCGCGGTTTCCTTCGGCGTGGCAAAGGCGCTTATATCCGGAAAAATCGATATGACCTCCGTTTTGCTGGAGCCGGTGCTCGAGGTGGTTTGCTCCTTGGCTTTGGGCTTTGTTATGGGGCTTCTTTTCACCTTTTTCGAGAGATTTTTCCATTCGCGCTCAAAGCGACTTTCGATGTCGGTGGCGTTTGTAATTCTCACCGTGGCGTTTTCCATGATGAGTTTTGAAATCTGCGGCGTTCACATCGCCTTTTCATCTCTTTTGGTATGCATGATGCTCGGAACGGTATTTTGCAATATGTGCAAGCTTTCCGAGGAGCTTATGGATCGTTTGGATCGCTGGACCGCTCCGATTTTCGTGCTTTTCTTCGTTTTCAGCGGCGCCGAGCTCGAGCTCGACCTTTTCAAGGATCCCATGATAGTTTTGATAGGCGCCGTATTTATCGTAACCCGCTGTCTCGGCAAGTATTTCGGCGCGTACATAAGCTCCAAGTCGGTAAAATGCGGGGATACCATAGTAAAATACCTCGGTATCACCCTCTTTCCGCAGGCGGGCGTCGCTTTGGGTATGGCCATAAAAGCGGAAACACTCGGGCCTTTGGGCGTAGTGGTTGCCAATATAACCCTCTTTGCGGTGCTTATTTATGAGCTTATAGGCCCCTTCCTTACAAAAATCTCCCTGCAAAAAGCCGGCGAAATCGAAAACGAGGGCGCCGTAAGCGCGCGTGAAGCCGCTTTAAAAGAAGACGGGCAAAAAGTTTCAAAAAAACCGTAGATAGCTATTGTAAAATTATTTAATTAATGTTAAACTGTATTAAGTATAATAATATGCTTGATACAGTTTTTATTTCGTAAACGGGGTAAAGATGTTATGAACGTAATAGTAATAGGCTGCGGAAAAATAGGAACCGCAATTATTTCCAATTTTGTCTCGGAAGGGCATGACGTGGTGGCGGTGGATAACAACCCCGAGGTCATCTCGGAGCTTACCAATACCTACGACGTAATGGGCGCCTGCGGCAACGGAGCCGACAGTGAAATATTGGAGGAAGCCAACGTACGAAAAGCCGAGCTTGTAATCGCGGTGACCGGCTCGGACGAGCTTAATATGCTGAGCTGTTTTTTGGCAAGGCGCATGGGCGCGAAGCATACGATAGCCCGAATGCGCAATCCCGAATACAACGACAGAAGCCGTGCCTTTATGCGCCAACAGCTTGATATTTCGATGTCTTTAAATCCCGAGCTTTCGACGGCTCATGAGATATTCAACATACTGAAATTCCCCTCCGCCGCAAAGGTCGAATCCTTTTCCGGTAGAAATTTCGAAATGATCGAGATCCGCCTTAAAAACGACTCGAAGCTTGACGGTATGCGGATTGCGGACATGCGTTTAAAGTACAATGCAAAGTTCTTGATTTGCGCCGTTCAGCGCGATGATGCGGTATACATTCCGGACGGTAATTTTGTGCTTAAAAGCGGCGACAAAATAGGCATTACGGCGGCGCCTGCCGAAATAAGCAAATTTTTAAAGGAGCTCGGAATTCTTCAAAAACGGGCGCGCAGCGTAATGATTTTGGGCGGCGGCAGAATTGCCTACTATCTTTCAAAAATGCTCGAAGCCGAGAACGTTCCGGTAACCGTCATAGAGCGCGACCGCGCCGTTTGCGATACGCTTTGCGAATTACTGCCCAAGGCGGTCATAATCAACGGCGACGGCGCCAACAGAGAGCTTTTGATTGAAGAAGGCTTGCGCTCGGTGGACGCATTTGTGGCGCTTACGGGAATGGACGAGGAAAATATACTCGTAACCTCCTACGTGCAGTCGCAAAACGTGCCAAAGGTAATTGCAAAGGTAAACCGAACCGAGCTTATACCCTTGGCGGAGCATTGGGGGCTCGACTGTATTGTCACTCCCAAAAAGCTTGTTTCGGATAGGGTGCTCAAGTACGCGCGGGCGCTCGAAAACTCCGCCGACAGCAGTATGGAAACCCTCTATACCCTTATGGACGATAAGGTCGAAGCCTTGGAATTTAAGGTCAAGCCCGATTTTCCGAAGCTTAATATTCCGTTTAAGGAGTTAAAAACGAAGCCGAACGTTCTTATAGCGGGCATTATGCGCGACCGCAGTATCATAATCCCCGCCGGCGACGATATGCTTATGTCGGACGATAAGGTTGTGATACTCGCCGCCAACCAGCGCATCAATACCTTGTCCGATATTCTTAAGTGAGGGCACGACCGTGAACAGAAGAATTGTTTTTCATATGCTCGGCAGAATTATAACCCTGCAGGCGGTACTTATGCTTTTGCCCTTGATCTGCGGTTTGATTTACAGGGAAAAAAGCGTAATATCCTTTTTAATCACCATCGCAATAGCCCTGGGATCGGGGCTGTTGCTCACCTATCTTAACGTACCCAAAAATAAATCGTTATTCGCGCGCGAGGGCTTTGCTATTGTGGCGCTTGCCTGGATATTTATGTCCGCGATAGGCGCCCTGCCCTTTGTGATAAGCGGCGAAATACCCTCATATACCGACGCTTTTTTTGAAACGGCGAGCGGCTTTTCCACTACCGGCGCCTCGGTTGTAAACAACGTGGAGGCCATGTCGCACTGTATTCTCTTTTGGCGAAGCTTTACGCATTGGATAGGCGGCATGGGTGTGCTCGTGCTTGTAATGGCTATAGTGCCCACCGATACCGGAGGCTCTATGCATATTGCCCGCGCCGAAATGCCGGGGCCGATTGTAGGCAAGCTGGTTCCGAAAATCAGAACCACCTCGAAAATACTCTATCTTATATATATCGGTCTTACCTTTGCGGAAATGATACTTTTGCTTTGCGGCGGTATGCCCTTATTCGAAAGCATCGTTCACAGCTTCGGTACGGCGGGTACCGGCGGCTTCGGCGTCAAGGCGGACAGCATAGCCGGCTACAGCGCCTACTGTCAATGGGTAATAACCGCATTTATGATAATATTCGGCATAAATTTCAATCTTTTTTATTTAATGCTTATGCGCAAATTCCGCGCTTCACTTAAAAGTGAGGAATTATGGCTGTATTTTGCGATTATATTTGCTGCCGTCGCGGCAATAACCTATAATATATACCCGATTTATCACAACCTTTCCGACTCGATACGAAATTCGGCGTTTCAGGTGGCGGCGATAATATCCACTACCGGTTACGCCACGGCGGATTTCAACCTCTGGCCTACCTTGTCAAAGGCGATTTTGTTCTTGCTTATGTTCACGGGCGCCTGCGCCGGCTCTACGGGCGGCGGATTAAAAATTTCCCGAATTATATTGGTTTACAAGCAAATAGTAGCAAATCTTAAGAATATGCTTCATTCTCGCTCGGTATCCTCCGTAAGGTTTGAGGGCAAGCCCGTCGAAAACGCGACGATTGTAAACACTACAACCTATTTTGCGCTTTATGCGCTTTGCATAGTGGTGGGATTTTTGCTTATAAGCATAGCCGACTGCTTCGATTTGGAAACAAACCTTTCCGCCGTGGTATCATGCTTCAACAATATAGGCCCCGGCTTTTCGAAGGTAGGGCCTACGAGCAACTACGCGGCGTATTCAGTTTTTTCGAAATGGGTGCTTTCGGCGTCGATGCTTATGGGAAGACTTGAAATACTGCCGATGATTTTGCTCTTTTCACCCGATTCCTGGCTTAAAAAAAGAAGGAAAAAGGTGTAAAACATGAATATCTGCGATAATTGTGCAAACTACATGTATGACGACGAAAACGATTGTTACTATTGCGACGCCAATCTTGACGAAGACGATATGCGCCGATTTATAACGGCGAATACCGATAATTGCCCGTTTTTTAACTTCTATAGCGAGTACGACGTTGTAAGAAAACAAAATTAGAGGAATTACGATGATTTATATATATCTTGTGGTCAGCGCGGCGCTTATTCCGATACTTGATAATTTTTTTGCAATTTTGCGCGAGCCTTATTCCTGGTGGCTGGTACCCGTCCTGTTTGTTTCCTTTTTTGTGGGATTTATAATCCTGCAAATGGCGGTCTTCGCGATAACCATAGCCGCTACCGACCTTAATAAGGAATTTAACCGCCGCGACCGCTTTTTCAGATTTATGATCAAAATATCGCTTCCGATAATTATAGCCGTGGCGCGGGTAAAAATAAACGCCAAGGGAATTGACAAGCTGCCGAAGGACACGCTCTCGTTTTTTGTCTGCAACCACCAGCACGATTTTGATCCCGTGATAATGCTTTCGGTTTTTCCCGACGCAAATATAGGCTTTATAGGGAAAAAGGAAATTTACAAAACGATGCCTTTTATCGCACGAGGCATGCACCGGATAAATTCCTTGCCGATTGATCGCGAGAATAACCGCGAGGCGGCAAAAACGATAATAAAGGCGATAAAAACGATCGAATCGGGCGTCGCTTCGATAGCCCTTTTTCCCGAGGGCTACGTAAGTAAATCCTGCGAGCTGCTGCCCTTTAGGAACGGCTGTTTTAAAATCGCGACAAAAGCCAAGGCGCCGATCGCGGTTTGCGTTATAAACAACACGCGGCAAATACCGAAAAATATTTTCCGCCGCAAAACCGAGGTCGAGTTTCGCCTTATCGACGTAATTTATCCCGAAAAGTACGCCGATATGTCTACCGCCGAGCTCGGAGACTTAATACACGAGGAAATGCAATCGGAATTAGCCGAAATACGAAAATAACGGAGGGCGTATATGAAAGAAATACCGCTGCGCGAACTGCATCACATAAAGGACGACGAAAACACGGCTTTTACCAATCTCGGTATAGAAAAAGCCGTTATAGGCGACTCGTTTTCGGTGGTTATGCCGGTAAAGGATATTCATCTGAACACCCACAATACCGTTCACGGCGGGATACTTTTCGCACTTTGCGAGGAGGCGCTAAGCTCCTATATGGCGTATAAAGAAAGACAGGGCGTCGGTATGGACGGTAATATTCATTTTTACCGCCCCGCTTTTTCGGGCGATACCCTGACCGCGACGATTTGCGAGCGAAAATCCGGCAAAAAAGTCGGCGTATATTTCGTCGAGCTTAAAAATCAAGCCGGCAAATTGATAGCCGACTGCGTCTTTTCAGCCATGTATACGGATTAACTTAATTTTTAAAAAGAAATAAAAGCTCCGAAGCCTTAACGTATCTCAAGGCTTCGGAGCTTTTTACTTTATTGTTAGTTTATCGAATTATTCGAATCTATGGTTATTTTTGCCGAATAGTACTTTCCGCTGCGGTAAAGCTTTACGGTAACCGTATCTCCGGGCGATGTGTCCTTTATGGCGTCCTCAAGCAGGGTATATTCGGTAATAACGGTTTTGCCGAACTCGGTTATAATATCGCCGCGTTCTATTCCCGCCTTGTCCGCAGGACTGCCGTCCACTACGCTCAAAACGACCGCGCCTGCGGGATAGCCGTAATATTTCAAAACGTCCGCCGTGTATTTTTCACTTATAGAAATACCTACGTAAGGCTCGGGCTGATTTTCCTTTGATATGATATTATCGCAGATTTTTTTAACCGTGTTTGAAGGAATGGCAAAGCCCATGCCCTCAAATTCCTCCGATACGATTTTAGAGCTGTTTATGCCTACAAGCTCACCCTTTGTGTTCAAAAGCGCACCGCCCGAATTGCCGGGGTTTATGGCGGCGTCGGTCTGAATAAGCTCGATTCCGGAATTGGAGGATACCACGCGGTTAAGTCCGCTTATAACGCCGTAGGTGACGCTGTCCATAAATTCGAGTCCGCCGGGGTTGCCTATGGTTATCACGTACTGTCCCGCTTTAAGCTTATCCGAATCGGCAAGCTCGACCGCCGGAAGATTGGAAGCGTTTATTTTAATTACCGCAAGATCGGCGGAAATATTATAGCCTACAAGAGTTGCGGCGTACGGCTCGGAGCTTGCCGAGTCGAGAAATACCTCTATTTTAGAAGCCGGTGAATTGGTCGAGGTGTCGGCTATAACGTGGTAGTTCGTAATAATATATCCTTCGGGGGAGTATATTACGCCGCTGCCTTCGCCCGAAGCCTCCTGCGTTCCGCCGAAGAAGTTCATAACCGAGGTTGTCGTCCTGATACCCACAACACAGGGCGAGACCTTAGTCGCCACCGCTTCGACGACCGACTCGACCGTTTCGTCCACGTTTATGCTCACGTTGCTGTTGTTGGGGAGATTTACGATGCTTTTGGCATTGCCGTTTTTAACCACCGCAAAGTAGGATACCGCGCCCCCGCTTACAGCGCCGATTATTACCGCCAATAAGCAGGCTAACGCTATAACGCCCCCGCCGTAACGCTTCTTTTCCTTTTTTGGCTTCGGGGCGGTATACAGGTTCGTCACCGGCGGAGTATATCCGTAATAATTCCGATTGAGGTTCGGGTTATACCCGTTAAAGGCAGAACCCTCGGTTTTGGGCTGTGTGGGCTCCGCCTGCGTATTCGTCGCCGACGACGGTTCATCCTGAATTATTTCATCCTTCGGCTTTACGTAAAATCCGTTTTCGCGCTCGACGTTTTCGTTATTTGCCGCATAATCAAATTCGTTTTGGGCGCCGTTGTTTTCGTTGTTGAAATTTTCCATAAATATAACTCCTTTTATATTTATTTTTCGTAAATAATTTTAAATTTATTTTATTTCCTAAAGTTTTAAAATATGTTAATTTTCGGTAAACTTTAAGAATATAATACAAGCATAACGACATAACCTTAAATGTAATATAAAAAGGGGGATAAAAATGAAACTTTTTATAATAACCAAAAAACAGCTTATGTTCTGCCTTTGTATGATAGCGGCGTTTGCGGCGGTCGTGATAGGCTCCGTCGGAGTGCTCGCCCAAACCGACAGACTGCTGCCGATTTACCGCGTAGAAACCGATAAAAAGCAAATAGCGATAAGCTTTGACGCCGCCTGGGGCAACGACGATACCCAAACCCTTATAGATATTTTGACCGAGTACGAGGTACCCGCCACCTTTTTCGTGGTGGGCGCATGGGTAGACAAATACCCGGAATCGGTAAAGGCCCTTTCGGACGCCGGCTTTCAAATACAAAACCATTCCAATACGCACCCGCATTTGCCCCAGCTTTCAAAAGCCCAGATAACGCAGGAAATCAAATGCTGTAATCAAAAAATAGAAAATATAACCGGCGTTTGTCCTACGCTTTTGCGCCCGCCTTACGGCGATTACGACAATGCGGTTATCGAAGCCGTAAACGAACTTAATATGAACGCCGTGCAATGGGATGTTGACTCGCTTGATTGGAAGGACGGCGCCACTCCCGACAGCATTTGCAAGCGGGTGATAGGTAAGGTGCGTAACGGCTCGATAGTCCTTTTTCATAACGACGCCGACCATACGCCCGAAGCACTGCCGACAATTTTAAAAACCTTAAAAGCCGACGGTTATGAATTTGTGCTTATAAACGACCTTATTTTAAAGGATAATTACGAAATAAAGCACGACGGCACCCAAAGCCCCGTTAAAGCCGAAAACGGCGGGGAAGGGGAAAATATATCTTAATAATAAAAAAGCCTTTATCGGCGGAGTATCTGCCGATAAAGACATATAAAACCGCAGCCGCCGAAGGAGTGTAAAACGGCGGCTGCGGTGCGGGCTGTCATGGCAAAAATAAGTTTGCCCGCTGTGGATTTATCGCTTAGTCAATCGCTTAATCGAGAGGCTTAAGCTCGGGAAGCTTCGTATCGGCGTTCCATTGCCAATTATCGTCTTCGAGCAATGCGGAGAAATCATTTTCGGTTAAAGGTTTCTTTTTAGAGAGTGTGTTCGCCACAATGTCTTCCGGGATGTACAAAATTTTACCTGTTGTGCTGTAAATATTATCGATTGTACCACCGATAAACAGTGTAGTGATTGATCCGCTGTAAAGACGGATACCAAAGGGGTCTTCCGATGGATCCGTCGGAATTTCCATTTCGGGTACATTACCGACATTCAAAACGTTTTCAATTTTACCTCTGAAATTATATGAATAAGAAAAGATTCCGCCAACAAAGGAGGTTTGGGTAATGGCATCTTCATCAACGGTAATATTGCCTTCATTAATGCAGTTCGTGATTTCGGCTCCGGAGTAAAGCGCTGCGGCTCCTAAAATACCGCCGATTTGGAGCTGTTTGTCGAACGATTCAACTTCAATGTCCACCTTGCTGACACAACGATTGATCTTTGTGCCATTATCGGCAAATGCGCAAATACCCGAGATACAGGTTCCTGCTGTATGGGGTCTGCTCACTATTCCATCACGGTTGACAACAATGTTGCCTGCAACTGTTAAATTCTCGATGGTTGCTGCGTCCGCACAGCCGATAAAGGATATACAATCCGTGGCGATTTCGCTGTTGATGAACAATCCGGAAACAGTATGGTCTGCGCCGTTAAATGTACCCTTAAAGGGATGTTCTTCTGTGCCGATCGGTATCCAATTCGATACGCCGTCGAGCGCTATGTCGCTTGCAAGGGTAATCGTTTTGTCTGCAAAATCCTTACCTTCGTTTACAAGCTTGGCAAGACCTGCAAGCTCCGAAGCGGAAGTCAAGGTATATGTGTCCGTGTCACTCGGATCACCAGCCGTCTCATACCAAGTGGTAGTTCCGGTCGCAACCTCGGGATATTTTGCATCCGCATCATACAAATTGTTAAAGCTGTCTTCTTCAACGGTAGCCTGAGTCGCAACAAGGTTGATACCGAGGGTGATCTCGGGCTTGGTTTTGCCTGTGCCGTAATTGGCGTCGTTGCCAACTTCCTCGGGCATGTAAACTACGAGTGCAAAGGGAGCGGAAGTTTCTTCCTTGTCAAGTGTGGTTTCCGATTTGGAAGCATATCCTGCGGAGAGCTTAACCGCGTCGGCCTTTACCGCATCGCGGGCATCGGATCTGTTGGCAAACGGAGTGTCTATTTCCGCAACGCCGAACTCAATGAAGTTTGCAAGGTCGATGTCCTTGTCGTCGGCAGTTTTGCCGATAACCTTGCTCGCCACGTTGATACCGAGCTTGTACTTAAGCGCCAAGGTGCCGGCGTTTTTAACGCGAAGATATACGACTTCGGTATATCCCGGCTCCCAGAGAGCGCCGTCTGTAAACAGACTCTCGGTAGTCTCGTTTACCTTTGTCCATTCGGTCTCAACAATACCGTCTTTGGCTGCTTCCGCCGTGGCGTACTCTAACTCCACGTCGAGGTTTCCGTCAAGGATTTTGTTGTTGCCGCTCGTTACTGAATCGGTGAACCACGCGAAGGTGGAGCCGACGAGCATTGCAATACAAAGCAGCATGGACAG
>CANQGK010000035.1 GCA_947623175.1 uncultured Clostridia bacterium
GTTTCATCTCGGCTTTACCTTTTCTCTCCCCTCGTCTTTTGCTACGCAAAAGCCACCCCCCTCGGCAGATGGGGGCAGGGCGCGCAAGCGCGCAGTTCGGGGATTTCGAAAAGTTGTTTCGCCTTTCGCCGATTCAAAGGTATGTTTACTTCTAAACATGCCCTTGAATCGCCGCCCTCCGGTGGAGGGGCGGCGGGTAATAATTTCGCGTCGGAAATTATATTTTGGGTTTAATCTGTCGGAGCGGGATCGGTAGGCTCGGCGGGTGAATCTACAAGATCACCGTTTTCGTCAAAAATAAGAGTATTACCGTCTTCATCAATAAACATTACAGGATCGTTTCCGTTCTCAAGTTTATCTACATACTTATTATTCTTAACTGTTATCTTTGCTCTGTCTTTGTCATTACCCCGCATTGTATCCACATATTTGAATGCGTAGAGATTTCCGGACGAGTCATTTTTAAACGAAACTTTTGTATTAAAAGTAGCGTTTTGAACGGTTACTTCGCCAACCTCCTGGGCTCCGCCGCGATTATCCAAAATAAGAATACTGTCGCCGAATGTAATACTCTTTGTAGGATCCCTATGACCTTGCATAAATGTGGCTGTATCCGCTATATGAAAGACTTTTTCCTGACTTTTATAGCCATTAGCGGTATATGTGCCACCATCTACGTTAAGGTTGCCGCCGCTGACCATTACAGACCCCATAACGTTGCAATTTTCAAAGTTGAAATTGCCGCCCGCAATAAATGCGGCAAATGCGCGGGGGTTAGTGCCATTTAATTTATTATTCGGTGTTTTTATGGTGCAATTGCGCAGGGTAACGTTCATATCTTTACAGTTTACGCTGCTTGCAACGGCAAAGCTCATATTATCCGCTTCTGATATATCGATTGTGACGTTTTCGAGGGTGAGATTAGGTTTACTACTGCCATATATTCTAATAGCTGCTGAGCCCTCTCCATACAAATGCTGGACTTTAAAAGTACCGTTGCGGATTATAACATCGCCATTGTGTACTGAAAGTGCGTCAAAACTTTGCTTATTAGTGTTAATGGTCAGCGTTTTTCCGTTAAGGTCTATAACGCTATCTGCGGAATTTCTTATATTCATGCCACTAGTAGATGTCACAGTAATGTTACCTTTAAGGTAAACCTTTTTATCTGTGCTTCCGTTGTTGAAATAACTGGATGTAAAGTTGTTACTATCTACTCCCACATATCCGGCTGCCTCAAAGGCTTCCTCGTCGGTCATGGGTTTGGCGGGGACGTACCAGGTTACTTTAAAGGGTGACAGGTGCGAAACGTACATGGTCAGCATGCCGGAATCTATATTATAGGTATAGCCCTCGTTATCCCAATCGCCGCCTTCGGTAAGCGCCTTGCCGTCGTGGTAAGCCTTTACGTCCTGCCGCAGCGCGCCGACGTTCAGGTTTACGCGGTATTTTTTATCACCGGCGGTTGCCTCGAATTTAATTTCATCGTCCGTATTTTTACCCGTCAGCTTTACGTCGAGGTCGAGCGAACCTATGGTAAAGTCGGTCGTGGTAACGTTAAATAAGAGCTTATTTATAGCTGTAGGATTAATATTACCCTCGGGAATATCAATCGAAGCGGTGCTTGTGCCGATCTTATAAAATCCTTGACTGTCAACCGTCGTCAGCGAGATATTGTCCATTAACTTCTCGGAGGTAACGTTTATCGGATCGGGCATTTTAAGGCCTTTGTCGTAATTTTCATCGAAGCTGTCGGCTTCTCCTTCCGCCTGGGTGGCTCTCAAATCAACCCCGAGCTCGATCCAAAGCGAATCCGTGCCGTCGTCGGTTTGATCGCCTGACGAAACGTTGTACAAATTATTATCTGCGCCGGACTCCCAATAAAGTACGACACCGAATTGAACATCCGCGCCCTTAGAAAGCGTGCCCATTTTATCAACGGCTTTAACGACGTCTTCAAGTGAAGTGTAATCGGTTATCTTCTCGACATCGGCAGACTCATTTATTGGTTCTTTCGTAATTGCCACCTTAATAATCTTGTCGAGGGAATTTCCCGCCGAAGTGGCGTTTTTGCCGTAAATTAAAAGGTTAAAAATATATTTAAGCGCAAGGTCGCCCTCGTTCTTAACCTTGAAATTCTCATAAACGATAACGCCCGGTTCCCATTTAACCTCGGTGCCTTCAATGCCGGTAGTAAAAAGCTTTGTACCTTTATCAACTTTTTCTTCCTTAGCTACGCCGGCGTTGGTGTGGTAAAGCTCCACGTTGAGGTTACCGGCAACGATTTTATTTTTGCCGCTGGTCACACTGTCGGTGAACCAGGCAAAGGTGTTGCCCACGAGCATTGCACAGCACAAAACCATAGAAAGTATACTTGCAAAAAGCATCTTTTTGGTATGCTTGCTTTTTGTCATATTTTTCACTCCTGTTACGTTTTCGGCATTTTGGTGGAGACCCACCCCGAAAACGCCGTCAAAATCGGAGTGCGTCTATATGGACAAAAGTTTATTATCGGCTTTAGCTAATCTGCCGAACAAGGCGGAGTATACCCCCCCCCCTGGGAAATTTGACCGTTTGTGTAATTTTCATAAGAGTATACCTCCTCTTGTTTTTTATTTCGCCTTTCGCCGATTCAAAGGCATGTTTTACTTTTAAACGTGCCCTTGAATCGCCGCCCTCCGTAGAGGGAAGCGGGATTTGTTTTAAATTGTTGAATGATTAATTTTACTCCTTGCCGGGGGGAATTATTTCTTTTTCAAGAACTTCGGGCCAATCGACTTCATCATCGTAAGTATTATCAAAGCTGTCGTATTCGTGCGGAATTTGTGTAGCGAATGCACGAATGTCAAAATTAATATCTAAAGCATTGGTAAAGCCCTTACCCTTTAAATATTCGAGACGGAAATCCCAATATCCACCCGACATAGTATCGATTTCAATTTGAGTAAGGAGCCCCGTGTCTACAGCCATTGTACATTCTGCCGAAAATTCGTCTTCGAGTTCATCGGTAATAAGCGGAGTAGCAACCTTACCGTTATTAAGGTTATAGTCGTTATCGTCCAAATCAACATCCGAATCATACCAGAACGGAATAAAGTCGGGTTGCCAATAAAGGAAAATGGTATATTCCTGAGTATCGGTAGCTTCGTCAACATTAATAAATATTTGATTTCCGTCGTCATCGACTTCAATACTGCTGCCGCTGGTACCTGTAAGACCGTAACGAAGATGAACCGGATCAAGTGCGTCATCCGGAGCGCCGTCTTCACCCTTGTAAACTCCTGCCGGAGCAAGCGCGCCAAACAATTCAAAATTGTCAAATATTAAGTTGTATGCACCCAATTCATCGTCGAAGAAAGAAATAAGTCCGCTATCTACCGCCTGTGTAACTATATCACGGCTGTCTTTGGAAGCCGTAACGCCCGCAGTTTCAAGCTCTGCCAGCATATCGTCCATAGTTCCGGGGTAATATGCTACCTGAAGCACATCGGCGAGATTTAATTGCATATAAGTATCTTCGCCGTCCAACGACATTAAAGGATATTCATATCCGCCCTCACCGTCGGGAACAAGTACATCATTGTGAACAATATCACGGAAAGTAAGGAAATATTTCATCGCCAGCGAGCCTTTGTTGACTACGCGGAATTGCTCGTAAACTACCTTGCCGGGCTCCCACAAGCCGTCCGGATTAAAGAGAGAGCCCTCGGCAAGCTTGGACGCGTCCTCCCAAACGCCTGCGGCGTTCATATGCTCGAGCTCGATGTCCAAATTGCCCGCGGCTATTTTATTATTGCCGCTTGTAACGCTGTCGGTAAACCACGCGAAGGTGGAGCCTATCAGCATTGCTACGCAAAGAAGCATGGAAAGCATGCTTGCAAGCAACGCCTTTTTGGTGTGTTTGCTTTTTGTCATGTTTTTCACTCCTGTTGAATTTTCGGCATTTGGGGTTAAGGCGCGCCCCGCGAATGCCGTAAAACCCGGAGTGCGTCTGCTATGCTGTGCTTTGGCTTCCTTTACGGAAATTCGTCAATATACCCAACAGGGCGGATCTTTGCCCCCCCCCATGGGATTTTTTGTCAATTGTGCAATTTTCATAAGAGGAAGCCTCCTTTCTCGGTTTTTGGGTTTCTGCTTAGGCTTTACCTTTTTCTCTCCTTCCGGCTTTGCCTACGGCAAAGCCACCTCCCCCGTCAGGTGGAGGCAAGGCGCGCGCGGCGCGCAGGGAAATTTCGGGTAAAGTTTTCGCCTTTCGGCGGTCAAAAGGCATAAATCGCCGCTTATGCCCTTTGATCGCCGCCCTCCGCAGAGGGGCGGCTAATCGTTTTGACGATTTGTTAAATTTAAAATTTAAGGAATGCGATTTCCTTCCCAATCGCAATCTCCGTCACTGCAATGAATTACAGTATCTGTGGGGGCCTCATTATGCCAGCTTCTAAGGCCATTGTGCGCTTCATTCCAAGCGGCAATATTTCCGGAGAAATTGACGGTTGAAAGAGAAGCACAACCGTTAAAGCACCATTGAACCAATTTAAGTTTGCTTGAATAAATATTAATATTGGTCAAGACTTTACAACCGTAAAAAGCACCCTCACCGATTGTGATTGATGACAAAGGAGCGTCAAGCGACCCCAAAGTAACAGTTGTTAATTTAGAAGCTGTGGGATGTTCGGAAGGCAGAGTTCCGGTCTCATAATCACTGCGGAAAGCGTTTGTTCCGACCGAAGTTACCTTGGGAAGATTTACCGTAACTAAACCGCTGTCGACAAATGCTCCCGTGCCAAGCGATGTAACATTGGCATTGTCAAATGTCTCAAGACTTGCACAAGCTTTGAATGCATAATCGCCGATTGACGTTACTGTATTAGGCAACTCAATGTGTGTCAAAGAAACGCAACCATTGAAAGTGCTGTAAGGGATAGAAGTAATTGTAGAATCATCAGCAAATTCAACCGTTTTCAATTCGGAACATCCGTTAAACGCATAAGTTCCAAATCCAGAGTTAATTAATTTATTGCCAATTTTTAAGCTTTCAATATGTGTATTAGAAAATGCTAATTGACCAATTGTATCCAAATTCGGCAGATTAACGTCTCCTTCAATTACACTATCCTTAAAAGCCTGAAAACCGATTTCTTTAACAGTTTCCGGGATTGAAGCGTAAGTCAACGAAGAACAGTGAAAAAATGCATTATCAGGGATTACCGTAATACCTTCGCCTATAGTTACACTTTCAAGAGTATCATTATTTTGGAAAGCGCCTTCTTTGATCTCTACCGGCAAACCGTTAAGTTCACCGGGGATTTCAAGTTCGGTGACGTCGGAGCCTTCCGCCAAACCTTCTACAACCGCTTTGCCGCCCTCGGTTTTATAAGCGATCGGATTTTTCGCGCCGCAATAAACGCATAAGTCGTCGCTTCCGTACTTGTGGCCGTTAAGCTCACAGCGGGTTTTGAAGGCGTTCTCGTCGTAGGTGTTGTCGAAGCTGTCGGATTCCTGCGGAACCTGACCGGCGCGCAGGCTGATACCGAGGTAAATCTCGGGCGCGGCTTCGCCATCGGCTATCTCGGCGCCCGCCCAATTGGCTTCGTTACCAACGGAAGTGGGCATGTAGATCGCCAAGGTAAGGAGCTTTTCCTCGCCTTTGAGAAGTTTTTGTTTTGTGCCGTAAAGCGCAACGGTATTGCCCATAGCCGCCTTTTCCTCGTCGGCATTTTCAATCCAGAGCGAAGCACGGTCGGCTACCTCTTCGGCGTTCTCGATACTGCGGTATACCAAATAATCGGAAAGTTTAAATTTGGTATGATTGCCCTCGGCGTCGGTCGTCATAGCGGTGTAGGTATTTTCTGGGCCGCCCGTGGCGTCGCCGTAAACGTTGGCTTCGATTTCGTATTGCAAAGCCAGGCTGCCGGCGTTGCGTATGCGCAGATAAACGTACTCGGTGTGGCCCGGTTCCCACAAAGCTCCGTCGTTAAAGAGCGCGTCGGAGTCCTGCAGCTTTTTCCACTCCGCATCATTGATTTTGTCGCCTGTTCTCGCGGCATTAGCCGGTGCGTACTCGACCTCGAGGTCAAGGTTGCCCGCCATTATTTTGTTGCGTCCGCTGGTAACGCTGTCGGTGAACCACGCGAAGGTGGAACCTATGAGCATGGCAACGCAGAGCAATAATGACAGCAGGCTGGTAAACAGTGCCTTTTTGGTGGTTTTGGTCCGTGTCATTTTTTCAACACTCCTTTATTCGATTTTGCGGCATTTGGGGTTAAGGCGCGCCCCGCGAATGCCGTAAAACCCGGAGTGCGTCTGCTATGTTGTGCTTTGGCTTCCTTTACGGAAATTCGTCAATATACCCAACAGGGCGGATCTTTGCCCCCCCCCATGGGATTTTTTGTCAATTGTGCAATCTTCATAAGGAAGCCCTCCTTTCTCGGTTTTTTGGGTTTCTGCTTAGGCTTTACCCTTTCTCTCCCTCCGGCTTTGCCTACGGCAAAGCCACCTCCCCCGTCAGGTGGAGGCAAGGCGCTGTCGCGCATGCAGGGAAAATTCGGATAAAGTTTTTTCGCCTTTCGGCTATCCGAGAGCATAAGCGCGCTTGTGCCCTCGGATAGCCGCCCTCCGTGGAGGAGCGGCTGTGATTTTATGGTTTTGTTTAATCTGTAATATAGTTGATTTTGGTTTGATCAACTTTAGGATGAGTGTCGGGATTAAATCCGAGCTCAACACTGTTTCCTTCAACCGACTGATCAAGAATAATCTGCGCCTCACCGTTTACGGTAATGTCAACCCAATCTCTCGAATCATGGATCGCCTCGCTGGCTATCATGTTCCCGGGAGCTGTCTTTTTTAAGTTGATAGTTCCGCCGGTCATTTTGATTATAGATGATTCATCTGCATCAATGCCTTTAGCATCCGAAGACGAAGTTGCTGAATAGGCGTCAACGTTAATCTCGCCGCCGGATATATTAACCATGCAAGGAGACCATGTGGTAACAATACCGGAAACATTGGATACCCCGGTAACGTCAATTTCGCCGCCCGTCATATTGAACACAGACGAAACATTGTCAAGGTAAACACCCCAAACGTAATAGTCGCTCTCTTCTTCGATGCCATTTGCGATAAGCTTGCCGCCGGTCATATTGACTGTAGCATTTATGCCAATAGTGATCGCGTTTCCGTAGCTCATTTTACAGTCAATAAGTGCGCCCTCGCCGATGTTAAGCTCTGCCTTTTTTCCATCATAAGGAGCATCTACATAGATTCCGGCATCCAGAGGATCATATACTTTAGAGAGTAGCTTCTTAAACTCGATCGTGCAATTCTCAATCGTCATAGACGTAGTTTCTTCCGCGCTGTCTTCCTTATTTAATACAGCAATATACGGTATTGTACCGCTTTCCCCGCCAAGGTCCTCAGAATGCGTCTGCGTAAATACGATCTTGCCGCCGGTCAGGGTTACGTCGGCACCGTTGTCTACGGTAAGCGTCGTTTCTTGAGACGCGGACTCGAGAGTATGACCGTTAATGTCGAGGGTTACGTCCTTGTCGGCTACGTAAAGAGCAGCTTCCTCGCCCAATTCAACGTCGCCGGCTAACTCTACCTCGCCGCCGTCCGGTATTTCCTCTAACGCTGCCGCCACGCCTGCCGCGTTGTCTGCAACAAGCACGGGCACGGGATATTCCGCGTATTCATCGTATGTATTGTCGAAGCTGTCGCTTTCAACCATTGCTTGTGTAGCGACTACGTTAAGCGCCAAATCGATCTGCGGAACCGTTTTATCCTTGCCGTGGTTCGCGCGGTTGTCAACCTCCTCGGGCATGTAAACCACGATCGCCATAGCGGACGATTCCTCGCCTTTTTCGAGAACGGCGTCCTCGGCAATATAGCCCTTGGCAATATTAACCGAGCTGTCCTCTACGGCGGCGCGCGCGGTCGCCCTGTCGGTATATGCCGTTTCTATGCCGTTCACAACGCCGAATTTGATAAAATCGGTCAAATCGATCGGCTTGTCGTCCTCGGTATAGCCGATTACCTTGTCGGCGGCGCCGACGTTGAAGCGATACTTAAGGGCAAGCGAACCTTTGTTGACTACCTTTACATAAATAACCTCGGTGTGCCCCGGCTCCCAGAGGGCGTCCTTGTCGAATAAATCCTCCGCGCCGTCGGCGGTTTTCCAGGAAGTACCGTCGGCGGGGTTACTCGTATATTCGAGATCAACGTCCAAATTTCCGGCGATTATCTTGTTTTTACCGCTCGTTATAGAATCGGTAAACCACGCGAAGGTGGAACCTATCAGCATTGCTACGCAAAGAAGCATGGAAAGCATGCTTGCAAGCAACGCCTTTTTGGTGGTTTTGGTCCGTGTCATTTTTTCAACACTCCTTTATTTGATTTTGCGGCATTTGGGATTAAGACGTAACCCCGACAATGCCGTCAAAATCGGGGAGCGTCTATGCAGCGGTTGAAATTTTGGGTGAAAAATTCGTCAAATTACCCAACAGGGTAAAGGCGTACCCCCCCCCCCCCGTGAAAATTTTTGCCAATTGTGCAAATTTCACAGTTATTTTCCTTTCTGCGCCGGGAAAATCCCGGTTGATAATTTACTTTTTGATAAATTCGTTCACAAGCCCCATAAGTCTGCGGAAGCCGTACTCCGATGCGCTGGCGCTGTCCGGAGTTCTTCCGCTGCAAACGGGATACGCGGCAGAAGCCAACGTTTCGAGCGCCATAAAGAACAGCGGTTCCGTTTCTTCGCCGGGAACGAGCTCCTTTAGCCTGTCGACAAGCGGCGCCCAAACGGCTCTGTACTCCGCGTACGCCTGCGCGTCAAAGCTTGAACAGTAGTAATACCTGATGATAAAGGTACACTCCTTGCTGTGCGCGGTGGTCCAAGTCCAGAGCGAGTGCCACAAAAACCGCAGACGCTGTGCAAGCGGCAGGTTATCCTCCCACAAAACCGAAAAGCGCGACTCCGCTTCCTTCATGCACACGCCGGTCTCCCGCAAAAATGTCTTGCGCATAAGATCCTCTTTGCCCTCGAAATAGCGGTAAATCACCTTGTCGGTGATACCGTGCGCGGCTTCGGCTGCAATGGAGCGGGTAGACGTGCCCTCAATTCCGCTTCGGGCAACGACCTGTACCACAGCGTCCTGCAGCAGAACATCCTGCGGGATCTTAACGGGTGGCTGATTGTAATTCCTTCTTTTACGTTTTTTACCGAGTTTGCCGTCCATTTTCGTTCGCCTCCATAAAATTTTAAAATAATTGCGGCAAACGTTTTTCGCGAAAACCCGACCGCGGACTTGTGCCTTTCGTTTTTTCGCCGAAAGCAAAAACAGCGATTGCTGTTCCTGCGGTTCGAAACTTCAGGTTCCTTGAGTTGCGTGGTGGGCCTTCACAAAAAACCTTATTACACTCTTAGATTATAATTCTAAATTTTTCAAATTGCAATACCTTTATTAAAAATAATTTTAATTTTTTTTGCAAATTTTAAAAAAACGCCCTTTTTGACCGAAAATCGGGTAAATTTTAACCTTTTCCCCTCCCTCTCCGGGGCATGCGCCGTCAGTCCGAAACGTATTTTGCCGCCCTTTATCGCGAATTTCGCTACTTAATTGTGCCCCCTGCGCACCCTGTATCCCTCCTCCAACTAACATTGGTCCCCCTCCCTTTAGGCAAGGGAGGCTTTCTTTTTGTAATCTTTGCCGGTCGTTTTATAATCTTTAGTCTCTTCTCGGCTCTACTTTTCCTCTCCCCCCGTCTTTTGCTCCGCAAAATCCACCCCCCTCGGCAGATGGGGGCAAGGCGCGCACGCGCGCGGGAAATTTTAAAATCATCTGCAAACTAAGCATTTCTCAAATTTGAAGCTTAAAAAGCAGAATTTAGATCATTAATCCTTGGCTCCATCTGACGAGGGAGCTGTCAGCGTAGCTGACTGAGGGAGAGATTTTTTATTTTCAATTTCCTTTTATTCTTTGGTTTCTGCTCGGCTCTACTTTTCCTCTCCCCCCGTCTTTTGCTCCGCAAAATCCACCCCCCTCGGCAGATGGGGGCAAGGCGCGCGCGGCGCGCGGGATAATTTTAAAATCATCTGCAAACTAAGCATTTCTCAAATTTGAAGCTTAAAAAGCATAATTTGGATCATTAATCCTTGGCTCCATCTGACGAGGGAGCTGTCAGCGTAGCTGACTGAGGGAGAGAAAAGGTACAGACACGCTGTATTGAAACTTTCAAGCTGTGTGAAACGCTACGATCCCAAAAAGCCTCCCTTGCCTAAAGGGAGGGGGCGGCGTAGCCGACGGAGGGATTAACGGGGCTAAAGCCGAGAAGAGGCTGAAGAAATAAAGAGCAGAGAAAATATACCTCTTGCAATATATGCAGGTAAACTTTTGCCGCCCCTCCCGTGCGGGAGAGGCGGCAAGGATTTTATAATTAAAAATGTTGAAAAATATTTTGTAAGTAGGGCGGTTATTCGGCGATTACGTCATACATTCCGGTCGATTCGTTATATTCAACCCTGCTGCCATCTACAAGGGTGTATTTTCCGGTTTGGGGCATGGTCTTAAAATGACCGCTCTTTATGGTTATGTTATCCGTCCACTGACCGGCATGGTGAAGTTCTCCATTAACGGTGACATCTTCAATATATAAAAATGCAGAAGATGAATCGGAAAGCATTCCGTTAACAACAGTATTATAAACATTTAAATAAGATTGACTTCCAACTTTAGCATCACCGTTGATAACGCAATCGTAAATATAGCTTTGATTATATTGACCCGCATCGCTTCCGCAGCAAACCGCAAAAAGGCTGGTGTTGCTGCCTGTATGGCCTATATTGGTAATCTCTAAATTTCTAAGGGTAAATCCTTTTTCGCGACCGAAGACAGCAGCGCCGCCACTACCGTCACCTGTGCTCCACGCTTTGATCGCACCGTTTTTAATCGTTACATGATCTGCCGAATATTCAACGTTAAATCCGAGCGCGTCACCGGTATCACCTTTTGTTCTGAGGAAAGTCACGGTGTGACCGGTAAGGTCAACAGTAGCATTTTCGCTTGTTTCTTCGCCAATGCAAAGTGTATATTTCAGGTTGGTGTCGGCAAGGATTTTAAATGTGCCGCCTTCTTTAACCGATACCCTGTATCTTTTATAAGTAGTGTTGATCGATGTTGCGAACTGATCAAGATCTTGATAATAAGTATCGTCTACCTTAAAGATATAGCCCTCTTTTGCCTTTTGTTCCTCCTCCAAAGTCATCAATCGGTCGGCGCGAATTTCAAAGAGGCTGAAATGGTCGGTTTTAAAGGTGAGCTTGCCGGTTGCTTTGTCGTAGACGGTGCCTTCGAGTACCTCGTCGGAGGCGCCCTTGTAGACAACCTCCACATTAATCAGGTCGGTGGGGATATAGGTGGTTATGGTGACGGTTTTGCCGTTGAAGGTGTGAACTTCCGCATCATCGACCAGCAAAGTCAGCTCTACGTTGGCAATCGCCTGTTTTTCGGGGTTTTTCTCCTCGCCGTCGTAGGGCTTTTGGGTTTCGGCTATAAGCTCAACGGTGTGCGCGGCGGTATCGTCAAGAGACTCCGCCGGGAACTGCGCGGTAAGGGCGCCGTTGCCGGTTACGGTGTTGCCGGGCATCGAGAAGCTGAAGGGGCCGTTTTCGTCAACCGGCTTGCTTTCGTGTGTAAGGGGGATTATATCTTTGTTTTCATCGGTTGCGAAATCGTCGTATAACTCGTTAAAGCTGTCTTTTTCATAGGTGTATTGGCTTGCGTTAAGGTCTACACCGAGCTGAATAAAGAGCGGATCGCCGTCGTCGGATTCATTGCCGTTGTTAAGGTTATAGTCGTTGTCATGCTCGCCGGGCTGCCAATAGAGCACGATCGCGAATTTCTCGGAAGCGCGTGTCTCGTCCTTTTCCTCGGGTAAAAGGGTGCCGGTCTTGGCGGTATTTTCAAGCGGCTTGTAATCGGTAAGCGCCTCTGCTTCCGTGCGGTCGCCGGTAAAATGCTTATTCAAAAAGGCTACCTTAACAACGTCCGCGAGGGATTTTGTGGTATCTTTTACGAAGTTTTTATCGACTACGTTAAGCGCCAGCGAATATTTAAGCGCTAAAGATCCGACGTTTTTAACCGTGAAGTTCTCATAAATCACAACTCCCGGCTCCCAGGTGATATTTGTGCCGTCCGGGTTTTGGAAAAGCATGGTGTCCTTCGTTACCTTGGCGGAATCATCCATAGTCACACCGCGGTAAAGCTCGATATCGAGGTTGCCCGCGACAATTTTATTGCGCCCGCTGGTAACCGAATCGGTAAACCATGCGAAAGTAGAACCAATAAGCATTGCTATACATAAAAGAATAGAAAGCATGCTCATAAGCAAAGCCTTTTTGGTATTTTTGCTCTGTGTCATGTGTATAACACTCCTTATTTAATTTTGCGGCATTTCAAACGGAGACACGCTCCGAAAATGCCGTCAAAACCGGAGTGCGTCTATCTGGTGATTAAGGTGCGGCTTCCCCTGCGGAAGTCCGTCAATTTGCCTAATAGGGCGGACCTGTCCCCCCCCCCCATGGGAATTTTTGTCATTTGTACGTTTTTCATAAGAGGAAGCCTCCTTTCTTAGTATTTTTCGGTTGCATCTCGGCTTTACCTTTTCTCTCCCTCCGTCTTTGCCTACGGCAAATCCACCCCCCTCGGCAGGTGGAGGCAAGGCGCTGTCGCGCACGCAAGGAAATTTTGGATAAAGCTTAAGTTTTCACCTTTCGGCAATCAAAAGACATAAACCGTCGCTTATGCCCTTTGATCGCCGTCCTCCGCAGAGGTGCAGATTGTTGTAATCAAACTTTTTTAAAATTGGCTCCATCTGACGAGGGAGCTGTCAGCGTAGCTGACTGAGGGAGAGATTTTTTATTTTTAATTTCCTTTTATTTCTTTGCATTCTTCTCATGCTTACTCTTTTTCTCTCCTTCCGTCTTGCCTACGGCAAGCCACCTCCCCCGTCAGGTGGAGGCAGGGCGCTGTCGCGCACGCAAGGAAATTTTGTATAAAGCTTAAGTTTTCGCCTTTCGGCAATCAAAAGACATAAACCGTCGCTTATGCCCTTTGATTACCGGCTCCATCTGACGAGGGAGCTGTCGGCGTAAGCCGACTGAGGGAGAGAAAAAACTACAGACGGCGCCGAATTTAAATTTTTTAATCTTTGTTAAATTTCGGCATTTTAGCCTCCCTTGCCTAAAGGGAGGGGGACCAACGTTAGTTGGTGGTGGGATACCGATTACCCGTGAGGCTGAGAGTTATTCTTTAGCCCCGTTAATCCCTCCGTCGGCTACGCCGCCACCTCCCTTTAGGCAAGGGAGGCTTTGTTTTTATAATCTTTAGCTTCATATCGAACTTTACCTTTTCTCTCCCTCCGTCTTTGCCTACGGCAAATCCACCTCCCCCGTCAGGTGGAGGCAAGGCGCGCACGCGCGCGGTTGGGAAATTTCGGATATAAAGCTTATTTTCGCCGGTCGGCAATCCGAAAGCACAAGACTTATGCCCTCGGATCGCCGCCCTCTTTAGAGGGCGTGCGAATAAATTTTTAGTTAAAATGTTATTCTATAACCCAACGGTTATTATCAGTCGGATCGTCTTTCTTAGAGGTAGCAGTATCAATTAAATGTTGATCAATAGCTGCCTTCTTTGAAACATAAATCTTTCCGGAAGTTCCTACCATACCGAGATAGGTTACACCTACTTCTAATTCGTTGGTGCAATGAACCGTAGCGCCTTCGGAAATCGTAATCTCAGAGCCATGCTGAGCGCATCCCATGTACACATAACCTTCGGCGCCGATCAGATTGATCTTCGCGTTGCCGGTGACCTCCAAATAGGCCGGAACTGTTTCATTCACGTCGGCACCGAGACTGAATACAATCACAAATGCCGCCCTACCGCCTGTGGTATTAGTTTTTGCCTTGGTGTTGTATGCGTTGATTACAGCGTCTCCACCGATGGTAGCCTTGCCGCCTCCATTACTGATAATGAGATATTGAGCTAAATAGTGAGGAAAATAGTCTTCAACTATCTCGTCGGTATCGAGATTAAAGGTACCACCGGTGATTTCGAGTTCGCCGTCGGTGCAAAGCTCAAATACAGAACCATTAACACCGTGTTTTGCATTAACAGTACCGGATTCGAATTTTACAACGCCTTTCTTGCCGCTCGACTCGCCGGCAGGATTTCCTATAACGAACGCGTGCTGTGTTACGCCGCTACCGACCGTAATGTTTGCGCCGTCAACGGTTACCGTGGCGTTTTCCTTAGCCCAAATACCGTAGGCTTGAGTGGTTATATCGGCGCCCTCGCCCAAGGTTACATCTGCGTCTTCTGCAATAATCGGCGTGCTGCCGCCTTCGTCGACCATTTCGATCTTTATATCTTCAATAGTCAAATTAGCTTTGTTTTCGCCGTCGCCTTTCGCATAGATACCGCCGGTCAGAGCGTCGCCATCTTTTCGATCCACGGGGTTGCCTTCGGCATCCAAATTATATATTATCTGGCTGTGAAGCTTCAAAGTACCGCCGCTTTGTGAGTCGGTAATGGTCACGTTGGCGCCGGAGCTTACAAAAATGCCGTTGCGGTCGGCGTTTTCCACCTCGAGATCGTGTCCGAAAATATCGAGCACAACATTTTTATTCTCCGCAACATTGAGGGTTACGTTTTCGTCGAGCGACATATTGCCGTCAAGCACGACATGCTTTTCGGTAGTGTCGTCTTCCTCGTTTATCTTGTCAAACAGACTTTCAAGCTCTGCGGGGGTGGCGGCAACAAGCGGCGCGTCCTTATCGTAATCCTTGCCGAAGCTGTCGGACTCGGACGGTACCTGAGTCGCGTTGACGTTAATGCCGAAGCAAACGCTCGGAGCGCTCTCGCCGACAGCTTTTTCCGCGCCGACCCAATTGGCTTCGTTACCTACCGAAGTGGGCATATAAATTGCGAGGGTGCAGTCGTAGCTGTCGCCCGGCTTGAGGGGTTCGGTTTCGGTAAAGGCTACCGTGCCTATATTGCCGAGAGCCGCCTTTTCGGCTTCAGCCGCAAGCCAGAGAGACTCACGATTGGCTACAGCTTCGGTTCCGGCAACTCTGTTAGCGACAAGATGCTTTGAAAGCTTGGTTTTGCCGCCCGCAAGAGAAGTATATTCCTCTTCGGGCTTGCCTTCGGCGTCGCCGTAAGCCGCAACGGCAAAATTGTACTTAAGAGCAAGATTGCCGACATTGCGTACCCGCAGATACACGTACTCGGTGTGGCCCGGCTCCCACAGAGCCTCGTCGTCAAAGATCTCGGACGAATCTTTTACCGTTTTCCACTCATCTTCGTTAATTTCGCCATCGTCTGCGGCGCCTGCTTTTGCGTACTCTACCTTGATATCGAGATTACCGGCGGTGATCTTGTTTCTGCCGCTGGTAACCGAATCGGTAAACCACGCGAAGGTGGAGCCTACGAGCATTGCCACGCAAATAAGCAATGACAACATGCTTGCGAGCAACGACTTTTTGGTGCTTTTGGTTTTTGTCATGTTTATAAACACTCCTTTTTTATTTTGCGGCATTCGGGGTTTAGACGTCGCCCCGACAATGCCGTCAAAATCGGAGTGCGTCTATGCTGTAATCAAGGCACGGCTCCCTCTACGGAAGTCCGTCAAACTGCCTAATAGGGCGAGCTCGTGCCCCCCCCCCATGGGAATTTTTGTCATTTGTACAAATTTCATAAGAGGAAGCCTCCTTTCTTAGTATTTTTCAGTTGCATCTCAGCTTTACCTTTTCTCTCCCTCCGTCTTTGCCTACGGCAAATCCACCTCCCCCGTCAGGTGGAGGCAGGGCGCTGTCGCGCACGCAAAGAGATTTTGGATAAAGCTTAAGTTTTCGCCTTTTCGGCGGTCAAAAGGCATAAATCGGCGCTTATGCCCTTTGATCGCCGTCCTCCGCAGAGGTGCAGATTGTTGTAATCAAACTTTTTTAAAATTGGCTCCATCTGACGAGGGAGCTGTCGGCGTAGCCGACTGAGGGAGAGAAAAGCTACAGATATGCTGAATTTAAACTTTAGCTTCATCTCAGCTTTACTTTTCCTCTCCCCCGTCTTTTGCAGAGCAAAGTCTGCAAAATCCACCCCCCTCGGCAGATGGGGGCAAGGCGCGCCAAGCGCGCAGTTGGGGATATTTCGGATATTCGGATATAAAGCTTATTTTCGCCTTTCGGAGCGCCGCCCGTGCAATTCGGACAGACTCCGCGCCGGCAAGCGCTTTTTTAAAAACCACAAATATACATGTTAGATTTTAGCACAATCGCTTCGATTTTTCAATAGATTTTCGCAAAAAATACTCGTAAAACTGCACAAAAAAATGCCGAAAACTTCCTTTCCGGCACTTTTTCCTTATTTTCAAACAGCGCCCGCCGCTTTATTTTAATAATGAAGAGACTAAAAATTATCGTACGCGCGTCGTGCGCGCCTTGCCCCCCCATCTGACGAGGGGGGTGGCTTTTGCACAGCAAAAGACAGAGGGGAGAGAATAAGTAAAGCTGAGAAGTAACCAACGACCTATAAACGAATGTATCGCGCACCACTTGAGCCTCCCTTGCCTAAAGGGAGGTGGCGGCGTAGCCGACGGAGGGATTAACGGCGCTAAAGCATAGCTCTCAGCCTCACGGGTGAGCAGGTATCCCACCACCAACTAACGTTGGTCCCCCTCCCTTTAGGCAAGGGAGGCATTGATTCGCCGAAATTTAATAAATACTAAAAAATTTCAATTCAGCGCTGTCTGTAGTTTTTCTCTCCCTCAGTCGGCTTACGCCGACAGCTCCCTCGTAAGCTGAGCCAAGGGTAGGTCAAGCTTTTGCACCTCGGCACGAGAATATAACTTTTGCTGTTGCTAAAGCTTGAAAGCTGAGAAGAAGCTTCAAAATTATCCTGCGTGCGTGCACGCCTTGCCCCCATCTGACGAGGGGGGTGGCTTTTGCGCAGCAAAAGACAGGGGGAGAGAAAAGGTAAAGCTAAGATGCGGCTAAAATAAGCTACATTAAAAACCCAATTATTTAATCACAGCTCAACGTCAAAATAAATTATCGAATGGCGGTTATGCTCAACGGTAAAGCGAATGTGCCCGTCCTCGTAAAAGCCGTCGGAATAGCTGTATACGCCGGGGAAATCGGTAAGTACGGTTTTATTTCCCCAGGTCTTCATATTGTCGTCCGATATCCATAATTCGAGCGGGAAACGCCATTTGGGATCGGGCGTATGCAGCAGCGCTATCCTGCCCTTATCCAATTTTATAAGCTTCGGCTTGTTACCGGGGTTTACTATGTCGGTTCTTCCCAACTCGCTCCAGGTTTTTCCGCCGTCTGCCGAATCACATTGCCAAAGCGAGCCGCTTCCGTCGTATCTTATAAGCATGCTAATTACGCCGTCGTCGCGCTCTGCTATAGTCGGCTCGGTCCACACCCAAGCTTTCGGTTTTATACGGCAAGCGGTGAACCTGTCGTAGCTTTTTCCGTTATCTTCACTTATTAAAACGCCGCATTCTGCATATTCGGGGTTAGTGAGCACAACCGGCTTATCGTCAAGGTCGGACGCCAAAAGCTTGTCATGCGCTTCCCGCGTTACGGGATAATATTGATAGGGTATCAATATTTTTTTGTCCGAGGTCACGATTGTGCCGCGCATGAAGGTATATTCGGGAAAATACGGCGGCGTTCCCGCGTTTTTCCAGGTGTAGCCGTTGTCATAGCTTTTGACCATAAGGCATTTCCAATCAAGGAAGCGACCGGTATGAAAGGTAAGGTATGCCGTTATTTCGTCGCCGATAACCGAAACCTCGGTGCAATATACCGCCTGACCGTCCTCGGGGAAAATGCTTATCTTTTCGCTCCAGGTCTGCCCGTTATCGCGGCTGTGAAAAACGTATACCCTATTTTCCGGCATAGGCTCGGTTATTCCCCCGCATTGGCATACGCAAAGCAGTTCACCGTTTTGAGTCCGGCGCACTATCGGCTCGCAAGACAGAGTATCGGTATAAATTTGTTTCATTTTAACGTTTTTTACCATAATATCATCCCTCTATTTTACGCTGTCGGCTCTTTTTCATTATTATTATAATAAAAAAGTATGCAGTTAATTTGGAGTGCAGAGTTATTTTTCCGCCATTCGGCGATCAAAAGACATAAACCGTCGCTTATGTCCTTTGATTCCCGGCTCCATCTGACGAGGGAGCTGTCAGCGCAGCTGACTGAGGGAGAGATTTTTTATTTTCAATTTCCTTTTATTTTTTGGTTTCATCTCGGCTCTACTTTTCCTCTCCCCTCGTCTTTTGCTTCGCAAAAGCCACCCCCCTCGGCAGATGGGGGCAAGGCGCGCCAAGCGCGCAGTTGGGAAAATTTCGGATGTTTCAAATATAAAGCTCATTTTCGCCTTTCGGCAATTCAAAAGCACGAAACCAAGCGCCCATGCCCTTGAATCCCCGCCCTCCGTAGAGGTGCAGATTGTTGTAATCAAACTTTTTAAAATTGGCTCCATCTGACGAGGGAGCTGTCAGCGCAGCTGACTGAGGGAGAGAAAAACTAAAGATATGTTGAATTGAAATTTTCAAGCAGTGTGAAACGCCTTAATCCCGCAAAGCCTCCCTTGCCTAAAGGGAGGGGGACCAACGTTAGTTGGTGGTGGGATACCGATTACCCGTGAGGCTGAGAGCTATGCTTTAGCGCCGTTAATCCCTCCGTCGGCTACGCCGCCACCTCCCTTTAGGCAAGGGAGGCTTTATTTTTATAACCTTTAGCTTCTTCTTATAATTTTTAGCCTCATCTAAGCTTTACCTTTTCTCTCCCTCCGTCTTTGCCTACGGCAAATCCACCTCCCCCGTCAGGTGGAGGCAAGGCGCTGTCGCGCACGCAGGGATATTTCGGATATAAAGCTTATTTTCGCCTTTCGGCGATCCGAAAACACAAGTCTCAGCTTATGCCCTCAGATCGCCGCCCTTCCCGTGCGGGAGGGGCGGCAAAATGCGTAGATTATATCTTTACCGAGGTCAATCCGCCGGCTTTTGCGTACTGTCCGCACAATTTCGGGCAGCTCACATACAAACCGGGATTATTTTGTTTGGAAAGTTCCGCTAAATCCATTGCTGTCGAAATTAGAAGCATTTTTAGGAAGTTTCCAGCCTTCACCGATATATATGGTTTTGAGATTACGGCTCAAAGTAAACATTTTTGAGATATTTGCATTTTCGGGTGTGTTCCAGCCGGAAAGGTCAAGCTCCGTCAATTTTGCACATTCCGAAAACATGTATCCGAAATCGGTCACATTTGAAACGTCAACGTCGCTGCCGAATTTAACCGTTTTCAATGATTCGCACCTGTTAAAGAAACCATATAAAATTTTAACTTTTTCAAAGGAAACCTTTTCGCCGAAATCAACCTCAGTCAAGCCTCCTAAATTGCTGAAAAATCCTGTAGAATCCCCATTCAAGTAGATGGTATCGGTCGAAGCTTTTACGCAAATATACATTGCGTCTTTCTTAGCAGTAACAAAAGCTCGCGCTTCATCTCCGTCCGTGCTTACAAGTGTACCCTTACTCCAAGCATCTGTAACACCATATGAATTTAAATCTTCATAATCGCAGAAGACAACTTTCTTGACCGAATAATTGGCATTAAGCGGAATCCCGAGCCCGGAAGAACTTGGTGGTTCCTGATTATAATCAAGCAATTTATTGAAAACGCCGCTGCCGGTTTTGAAAAGTTCTTTTCCGCTCTTCAACGTCGTAGAGGTCGGCAGCTTGCACACTACCTCGTACTCGCTGAAATGGGTGGTAGTAAAGGTGAGCTCACCAGTATCCTTGTTGTAATTTACAGACTCGCTCGGCAGTATCTCGACGGTTTCGCCGTTATATCTGACTTCGATGTTTTCAAGTCCTGCCGGGATCTTGGTGGTTATTGTTACCGAATGTCCCGCCTCGAAATCGTGTATTTCATTGCCGTCGACAAACAGCGACAAATCGATCTTCGCAACGCTTGCCTTACCGGCTACACTTTCGTAGTCCTCAAAGGTGGTTTCTACCGTCAGCTCGATCTTATGCTCGGACTTATCGGGATCAAAATCGTCGGATTTAATAGTGCCTTCCGGAATGCTTACCGTAGTCGTGGCGGTCTCGCCCTTGGGCAGGGGTGCGTTGTTATCGAATACGAAATCAAGCGCCGGAGAACCTGTAGAGGTGATAACGTCGTCATCAACCGTCTTGGTCTTATTGGAGACAATAATCTGATTGCCCTTTTCGTCGGTAGCGGTCGAATCGTATTGATCGTTAAAGCTGTCGGACTCGTAGGTGTATTGCGAAGCCAAGAGGTCAAATCCGAAGTAAATTTCGGGAGCGCTCTCGTCGGGATATTTTGTTGCACCCGCCCAATTGGCTGCGTTGCCTACGGAAGTGGGCATGTAAACTGCCAATGTGAATGCGGTTTCGGAAATTTCACCCGCGGTTTCCTTCGGATAAAGTACCGAACC
>CANQGK010000036.1 GCA_947623175.1 uncultured Clostridia bacterium
GCTCCACCTTCGCGTGGTTCACCGATTCGGTAACAAGCGGTAAGAATACGATCATCGCCGGAAATCTCGACGTTGAGCTTTACAATGTTACAGGCGGCAAAGAGGATCCCGTAACGGAGAAAACGAACCTGTTTATCGAGGGCGCTCTTTGGGAGCCCGGTCATGTTGAAGTCGTAAACCTCAAGATTGCTAATCTCGGTACTCTTGCGCTCACGTACAAGCTGGGTATCAATGTTGCAAGCGAAACGGGCAGCGTAAATGTGTACGGAAATCCTTTCAAGCTGTCCGATTACATCAAGTTCGCTCTTATTGACGGTAATAAGGAATACGGTACCGGCGCCGAGGGACGCGCTGCAGCAATTGCCGCCGCCGATGCAGCAGAACCTGTTGCATTGTCCAAGCTTACCGTAGATGAAAGCGCCGTACTTTATCCCAAAGACAAGAGCGATACTGACAAACCTTCCGAAAAATACGTTACTCTTGTAGTGTATATGCCTACGACGGTTGATAATAAAGCAAACTATCGTGCAGGCGAGGCACTTCCGACAATAGAACTCGGTATCAAGCTTATTGCTACACAGACTCCTTTTGAAAGTGACAGCTTCGGTGAAGATTATGATACTTCTGCGAAAGAGGATGTAATTACCGGAACCTCCGATTGGTTTGATGAGGATACATACAATACTGCTACAAAATATAAGGTAGATAATGCTTCCGATCTTATCGCTTTGCAAAATGCCGTAGCCGAAGGACATGATTTTAAAGATAAGACAATTACCCTTGAAGGTGACATTACACTTTCCAATGAATGGACTCCTATCGGCGATTCCGATAATCCTTTTGCGGGCACATTCAACGGAAACGGTAATGCTGTGAAAAACCTGAGCATAACAAATCCCGATAAACCCGAAGTGGGGTTGTTTGGCACAATTAAAGATGCAACCGTAGAAAACGTTGTCGTAACCGGTTCGATTGATGTCAACGATGCGAAAACAACGCATATCGGCGGTCTTGTCGGAAAAATGGACGGCAAATCAACCATCTCAAAAATAACCAATGAGGTTAATATTACTTCAGAATTGGCTGATATAGCTGTTGGCGGTATAATCGGTGAAATGGGAGCTGCTGTCATTAACGGAAATGATAATACTATAGAAAATTGCCTTAACAAGGGTAATATTAATTGTCCGAATGCGTTATGTGTTGGCGGTATTACCTCCTGCGTATATGGCGGTAAACTTGATAAATGTGTGAATCTTGGTGAAATTAAAGAATCTTCCAGCGGAATGACGGCAGGTATTGCGATTGTAATTAACAGTACCGTTACAAACTGCTACAGTCTAAATATTTCCGCCGTTAAAGACTACTCAAAAGATGTAATACCTCAAACAACGGATGAAGATATGAGAAAACCGGCAACATTTGTTGATTTTGATTCGGATGTTTGGAATCTTGTTAATGGCGAGTATCCTTCTATTAAATATTAATAAAAAACAAAAATACAAAATATTGAAAGGAGTTTTATCTCATGAAAAAATGTATTCTTTCTATAATTATTTCTGTTGTTATGATTTTGGGTATGCTCTCAATTACGGCATTTGCGGATGATGCTACCGTTACCTCAACAAAACCGCAAAATATCAATTATGATACGAAAACGATAGAAGTCACAAATGCGGATGAACTGCTTTGGATTACCGAATATTCGGCAGCCTCACAGGACGAAAACATTCCTACAACTTTTCAGGGCTGGACAATTTATTTCCCGCAAGATATTACTTGGCCCGGCACAGAGTGGACTCCTATCACAAACTTCCACGGCAAAATGAGCGGCGCTACAAATGAAGATCAAAGCTCCTATATCACCATTTCCGGCTTAAAAGTTACAGACGTTGCAAGCAACGCAGCATTTTGCGGCGGAATAGAATATAATGAAAGCAGTGGAGCGCCTTACTTTGAAAACATTTGCATTTCCGGTTCCACATTTACGGCTACCGGTTCGTATGCCGGCGCATTTGCCGGTAACGGTTATACTGCGTCGTTCAAAAACTGCCATGTATTTGATTGTGAAATATATGCAAATCGTTTCGTTGGCGGTATTGTCGGTACTACCTATGGTGAGATTAACGGCTGTACTGTCAAGGGTACAACCAAATCGAATATGACAGTTACCGCAAAAACCGATGAGAATATTGCTGGCACCGGAGATAATGCCGGCGGTATTGTAGGTTTGATGGGTGAAGGCGGAGCAAAAGTTATCGACTGTGACGTTGATAATGTTACAATTCATGCTACTCGTCAGGCAGGCGGCATTGCCGGGCTCGCCAATTACGGTAATGAAATTTCCGGATGCACCGTTTCTAATGCCGAAATTAAGGTTTACCTTAATTACAATGGTAGTTTTTTTGGCAGATCGGCGGCTGCGGGCGGAATTTGCGGACAGATTGAACCGTCGGATAGCGGTATTATCACTATTACCAAAAATACTGTCGGACCGGACGTCAGTGTTTCTAAAGCAAACGGAAATAATAACTACTGCGGTTGGGTACTTGGCGATGCGACTCGCGGAACCAATTATTCTGTGAGCGGCAATACTTATATAGGAACGCCTACTATTCCCGAAGTTTACGGTGCAAATTAAGTCAAAAGCTTATAAACCTTTCTCATTTAAAAAACGGAAAACGCCTGTGAGTTTACCGTTTTTAAACCAATGATATGATAAAACCCCCGAGGCGGCGGCGAAATTGCCATTGCCTCGGGGGTTTTTAAATGAAGCGGCGCCGGCGCGCCATGAAAAATGAAGCGCTCGCTTACGCGAGACATTTCGGTGTCCGCTTGGCGGACGGATTGTAGAAAAGTAAAAATTTTAGTTTCTTCTTAGGCTTTACCTTTTCTCTCCCTCAGTCAGCTACGCTGACAGCTCCCTCGTCAGATGGAGCCAAGGGTTAATGATTTAAATTCTGCTTTTAAGCTTCAAAATTGAGAAATGCTTGGTTTGCAGATGATTTTAAAATTATCCCGCGCGCCGTGCGCGCCTTGCCTCCACCTGACGGGGGAGGTGGATTTGCCGTAGGCAAAGACGAAGGGAGAGAAAAACTACAGACGACGATGAATTTAAAAACTTTTAATCTTTATTAAATTTCGACAACTTGAAGTCTCCCCTCCCTTTAGGCAAGGGAGGCAATGGCGCGCGCGACGCGCCAAGTGAGAGTGAAAAGTGAAGAAGTTACGTGCGGCATTATTTTATAAAGCTTTAGTTCGGGAAGAATTGTTTAAATTCCGATTCGGTTGAGGTGAATTTGAATTCGAGGTCTGTTTTTTCGCTTTCGTCGGGGGCGAGTATGCGAAGCTTGCCGTTTTTTCTTAAAACGTCGCGGCCCACGGGGTTGCAGTTGCCCGGCTCCAAGCCCAGGACGTAATCGGTTTTGCCCATCATCTTCCACTCGGTAAAGCAGGGAAGGGTGGATTTATCGTAAGAAATTACAAGTCCTTTTTCGATTTTGCCGTTATAAATACCTACGTTCGCCCTGCCGTCCTTTGGCGTTACGTCGTAGTAGTAACAGCGTTCGGCGATGCGCGCCTGCGGAGCCTCCGGATAGGCGGCGGTTTCCATATTGTCGGCGGCGTTTTTATCCTGCGGGGAGATGCTCGTATGGGGGATCTCGATACGGCTTTCCTCGCAGAGCAGGGGATAACCCATATTGCAATGATAAAGAATCATAAAGGGTGAGTCGCAGTCGCCCTCGTTGATGACGGTATCGGCAAGCTTTATACTGCTTTCGGTGTAGGAAATGAAATATTTGCGCTTAAGCAGCAGTTTTTTACCGAAAAGTACGCCGTCGCGCACCGCCGCCTCTATTGTAAGCCCGCGTTCGTCCTCCTCAAGGCGGGTAAGTGTAGCGGGAATATTGGATACGGTGCCGTGCATAGGCAGCTTTTCGCCCTCGTCAACACATGGGGCGCCCACCGCGGTAAGCCCGCAGGTAGTGAAAAATCCGGCGGTAAAGGAGTCGAGAAATCCCTTGCCCTCGGGGTTATAATACTGCGGAGCGACATATCCGCAGGGAGACATAAACGCATAGTTTACCCCCTTATACGATACGCGCGAAATATCGGCACAGCGGTCGAGCGATATCCATGCGTCGAGCCCCAAGCCGTTGCGAACATAAATAAACCGCATACCGTTACCCTTGCCGCCCTGCAGGGTATACTGTTCCGCGCCTCTTATTTGTAATGGATTGCCAACGTAAGCTTTCATAAAAAAACACCCGCTTATTAAATAAATTTTAAATCAATGCGACAGTCTGCGATGCGTTTTCGCCTTTCGGCGCCGCGTCCGGGCTGTCCGTAGCTATTTTATCATTATACCCGTTTGATTGTCAATACATTTCAAAACCTTTAAAACATGTCGGTGAATGTCGGCAAAAAGCGGGTATATTATTTTTTTGCCGGGAGGAATGCTTATGAAAGAAAACGACAAGCTGCTTTATAAAACCCTTAAGGAACTGCTTAATGAAAAGCTGTCGGGCGCAGAGGTGCAGACGCTTAGGTCGGAGGGCTTTGAGGTAAAATGCCCTACAAGAAAGACTGCGGTCATGATAGCGCTTTACAAAAAAGCATCCGCCGGGGATCTTTCGGCTATAAAGGAGCTTCGTTCCATAATAAGCGAAAAATGCGATGACAGGCCGCAGCAGGCTAAGGCGGTGATGATTGTTGACGACGTCGGAAATTAAGATGTCGCAGATCGTGGGAGGCGGATATGACGAGTTCTGGAACTGCAAAAAGCGGTACCGTATTTTAAAGGGCGGCAAGGGCTCCAAAAAATCCGCCACTACGGCGCTGAATTTTATATTCAGGCTTATGAAAGAAAAGGAGAGTAATCTTTTGGTGGTGCGTCAGGTTATGAATACCCACCGCGATTCTACCTTTGCGCAGCTTAAATGGGCGCAGGAAAGGCTAAACGTTACCCACCTTTGGAGCAATACCGTGTCTCCTATGGAAATGGTTTACAAGCCTACCGGGCAAAAAATTTTATTCCGCGGCTTCGACGACGTTTTGAAGCTGGCTTCCACCACCGTATCAAAGGGCTACCTTAACTTTGTATGGATCGAGGAAGCTTTTGAAATAGCAAACGAAGCCGATTTCGATAAATTGGATCTTTCCGTGCCGCGGGGCAAGGTGCCGCCGCCCCTTTACAAGCAGACCACCGTTACCTTTAATCCGTGGAGTGACGGGCATTGGCTGAAAAAACGTTTTTTCGATAAACCCGCCGATAACGTAGCTACCTTTTCCACCAACTATCTCATAAACGAGTTTTTGGACGCCGCCGACCGACTCGTGTTTGAAAACATGAAGCAAAACAATCCGAGAAAATACGAGGTTGCGGGGCTCGGCAATTGGGGCGTTTCGGAAGGACTTGTCTTTGAGAATTGGACCGTGGGGCGGGAAGAAACCGAAGGCGACGATTATTACAAATGGAAAAGCTTTTTCGGGCTTGATTACGGATATACAAACGATCCTACCGCCTTTGTCGCATTTAAGGCAAACCCGTGTGACAAAAAAATTTATATTTACGCGGAATTTTACGAAAAGCGCATGCTTAACTGTGATATCGCCGACAAAATCAAAAGCATGGGATTTGCTAAAGAACGGATACGTGCCGACTGCGCGGAGCCTAAATCCAACGACGATTTGAGACGGCTCGGCATAAGCCGGATAACGGCTTCGGTAAAGGGGAGAGACAGTATTTTAAACGGTATAGCCGCCATAAGCGAGTATAAGATAACCGTCGATCCCTCCTGCGTCAATATGATAAGCGAGCTTTCGTCATACGCTTACGACGACCGCCGCAACGAACGCGGACAGCGGCTGCCTAAGGACAGCGACAATCACCTTTGCGACGCATTGCGCTATGCTTTTGAGGACGTCAAGTTCTTTCGTCCGAAAAACGACAAAGCCCGGTACGATACCGTCGGTACGATAACCGGCAACGATTTAAACGGAGGTTGGGATTTATAATGCTGTTTCTTTACTTTCTTATCGCCGTTTTGGCATTTTTGTGCGGGTATTACTTTGCAAAAGCCCAAAACGGCAAAAGCAAAGCGAAGCCCAAAAAGGAAAATTTTGCCGTGGGGGAAAAAGTTTTCAGAGAATTTGAAAATTTTTTAAACTACGACGGCACCGAACAGTCTCAGAAGGGAACGTAATATGACAGAAAACGACAAAAACGTTAAATCCGAAAAACCGAATACGGAAAATGACCGCATTCCGGAAAAGGCGGAAACCGGAGCGCCCGAAACGGAGAGCGGGGTTACGATTCCGATAAAATTCAATAAGGAAATCAAAAATATTACCGCGGACGAGGCGGCAAGGCTTGCCCAAAAGGGTATGAAGTACGATATTATTTGCAAAGACTACGAAGCGCTGCGAAATTTAAGCCTTAAAAACGGCAAAAGCGTGAGCGGGTATTTGGCAGATCTAAAGGCGGAGGATCACAACAGACGACTGCTGGCGCTTACCGAAAAATGCGGCGGCGATGAGGATTTGGCAAAGCATATTTTGGAATTGGAAAGCGGCGAAGAGTACCGAGACGTAAACGGCTTTGACGAATTGCAGGAAAGCTTTCCCGAAATCAAATCCCCGGAGGATCTGCCGCAAGAGGTTTTGGACGCCGCAAGGCTTAAGGGCACGCGGCTTTTGGACGAATATTTGCGATATCTTTTGGAGGAGAGCCGGCGTTTAAAGGAGTCGGAGCGGGCAAAACGGTTAAACGAGCGATTAAGCATCGGCTCGCAGATAAACCGCAAAGGACAAATGTCCGCCGAAGCCTCGGAATTTTTAAAAGGCTTATGGAAATAATTTTTTAAAGGAGAAATACATATGTCAATCAATTCTATTGAAAACGTAACAAAATATTCGGACGAGCTTGATAAAATGTTCGAACAAAAGAGCGCGGTGGGCTTTTTCGCGGACAACGCGCTTGCCGCGAAATTTGTGGGGGCTAAAACCGTAATTATTCCGGACATAGATTTTCAGGGCCTTGCCGATTACGATCGCGACAACGGCTTTGCGCGGGGAGCTATCACCGTTTCAAACGCGTCGTATACCATGGCGATGGATCGCGCGCGTTCTTTGCAGATAGACCGCGAGGATATGAGCGAGAGCGGAATTGCCAATCTTGCCGGTAAAATTCTGGGAGAATACGTACGCACCAAGGTAGTGCCCGAATGCGACGCTTATGTGCTTTCAAAGCTTGCCAAGATAGCCATCGACCGCTCCAACACTATAGAGGGCAGCATAGAAAAGCCTTTTGAAGCGCTTTGCGAGCTTATTTCCGAGGTACAGTCCGTAGTGGGCTACGACGAGGAATTGGTGGCCTTTGTGGACAGCCGCATTTACGCCGATTTGCAAAATTCTTCCGAAATTTCCAAGTTTATAACCGTTTCCGATTTCAAGCAGGGCGAGGTCAACTTAAAGGTTAAATCCATAAACGGCGTCGCCGTTATTCCGGTCGTAAGCGAGCGCATGAAGACCGATTACACCTTTAACCCGTCCGACGTCGGCGGCTTTGCCCCCAAAGAGTCGGTAAAAGAAACCTATATGCTCGTATGCCCGAAAAGCGGCGCGCATCTGGTTAAAAAAACCGAGCAAATGCGGATATTCACCCCCGAACAAAACATAGACGCCGACGCCTATAAATTCGACTACCGCATTTACTACGACGTATTTGTAAAAAAGAGCGGTCTTGACGCGATATGGGGCTGGTTCTCCTCAGAGGTGAAGATCAGCGCCGACAATTACTCCGTTACCGTAAAGGAGGGCAATTCGACCACCCTTACCGTCAACGCCGAGAGCGAGGGGCAGCTTACCTACCAATGGTACAAGTGCAATAACGAGTCAAAGGGCGGCGCCGTAAAGCTTTCAAACGCCTGCGCCAAAGCATATACCGTAGCCGAGAACACGCCTAAGGGCATGCATTACTACTTTGCGAGAGTTACGGTAGACGGCACGGCAAGCACCGATTCGAAAGTATTTTCCGTAACGGTAAATTAACCTTTTTACGTAAGGCTCGGCCCGTCCGTCGGGTCGGGCTTTACAAATATACAGGAGGATAAACATGAGGCAAGATCCCACACAAATTTTTAACGAATACCGGCAGGGCTGTAATTACAAAGCGTCCTTGGGAAGCAAGGGTATGGTTGAACAAAACCGCATAAACGAAAGATTTTACATAGGCGACCAATGGCACGGCGCAAAATGCGGAAACGACAGGCCCTTAGTGCGGCACAACGTGGTAAAGCGGGTAGGCGATTATAAAATGTCGCAAATTTTATACGATTCGCCGAAGCTTACCTTTTCGGCGGAGGGAATACCTTCCTTAAGCGAAAGCCAAGTCGACGATAAATTGCTCGATCCTTCGTTTTCGGGAGCGGTAAGCGAAAGCGAAATCAATTTTATAATGTCGGCATTTGAAAACTATTACAACGTTACCGCCGAAAGGGTAAAGCTTTCCGAGCTTCACGAAAAGGTACTGCGCAACTCGTACATTTGCGGTACGTCGGTGCTTTACACCTATTGGGACGGCGACATACCCACGGGGCTTTTCGCCGACCGCGAAAAACGAATCAGCATTAACGGCGATATTTGCTGTGAGGTATTGGATATTGACGATATAGTTTTCGGGGATCCCTATTGCGAAGCCGTTCAAAATCAGCCCTTTATCATTATTTCAAGCCGCAAGGAAAGCGCCGAGGTCTTAAGAGAAGCGCGGCTTTACGGGGCGGATATCGGCGTCTTAAAAACTATCGCCGAATGCGAAGAGGACGGCAAAATAAGCGTCCTTACAAAGCTTTTTAAGGAATATGTAAACGGCGAGGGGTATAAAATTAAATGTGTAAAGGTATGCGAAAAAGCCGTTGTGAGAAAAGAGTTCGATACGGGGCTCGGGCTTTATCCGCTGTCCTGCTTTTATTGGGAGCGCAAGAGCAATTCCGCTTACGGCGAAAGTGAAATTACATATCTCATACCCAATCAGATAGCCATAAACCGTATGATTACGGCAAACGTCTGGTCGGCGATGATCGCGGGTATGCCTATTATGGTGGTAAACGGCGACACCGTGACCGATAAAATTACAAATGAGCCCGGGCAGATAATAAAGGTTTTCGGCAGCAATGAGGACGTTGCGGGAGCGGTAAATTACATTACGCCGCCCTCTACCTTAAAGGATTTTGACAGCAACGTAAGCACTCTTATCAACAACACCCTTACCCAGAGCGGAGCCAACGAGGTGGCGCTCGGCGACAGCAGAGCGGATAACGCCACCGCGCTTATGACTATGCGCAACGCCGCGATAATGCCCTTGAAAATGATAAAAAACCGCTTTTATACCTTTATCGAGGACACCGCGCGCATCTGGGCGGATTTTTGGATCGCCTGTTACGGCAAACGGGCGCTCAAGCAAAAGGATAAATCGGGCAGCAGATATATTCCGTTTGACGGCAGTCGATATAAATCGCTGGTATTTTACGCCAACGTAAACACGGACAACACCGCCCTTTTAAGCGATAAAGAGCGGGCGGAAATGCTGATATCGCTTTTTGAAAAGGGGATTATAAGCCGCAGACAATTACTTTCGAGACTGCCGGAAGGCTTAATAGAGGACATACCTTCTCTTATCGGGGAGGAGATAAAGGAGGCGGAAAAATGAAAGGATACGATATATTAAAAAAGGCGCTTTTGAGGCTCGGCTTTCATGGGGAAATCTGCGTTTCGGCGCATAACAACGACAATTTGAAAAACCTGGAATTTATAAACGAGATCGCCGAGGATTTGTCCGTCGAGCCCATAAACGATCTCTCAAGCGAGATAACCTGCACAAGGCAAGAAGCCGACGTGCTTTGCAGCGGGGTGGCGATGCTTTTAAGCCTCGATTACGGCGACCTTGCGAAAAACCGCGTTTATACCGCCATGTATAACGCCAAGCGCGCCGCCCTGCTCGGCAAAGCTTCAAAAATCGAGGACGTTTTGCCCACTACCGAAAGCGGTGACGTATAATGAAGTATCAAGCCTTAGACAGTCAAAACCAAAAGCACTTTTTTATTCCCGTACGGGACGGCGGCGTCGATTTATCTAAAAACGCCGAGGATATAAGCGAAAGCAGTCTTAAAAATTGTCTTAATATTTTTAACGAAAAAGGACGACTTAAAACAAGGCCGGGGCTTTTTACGGACAGCGAAAGCGTCATAAGAAACGGTTTGTTTGACGACGTTTTTAACCATTCCTACCGCTTATGCGATACCGAGGTTTTTATCGACGGCGCATACGGCAGAATATTGACGGATGAGATATACGCCGACGATTCGAATTGCTTTGTAAACGTATACCTGATAGGGGACGGCGCCGCTTCGGATATGGGTTATATGCATTTTTCGCGGGTTGACGACAGCACCTTTTTCGTACCGAAAAGCATTACCTTTTATACCGGCGAAAAGCGGAACGGCGGGGGGATTTTCGCGCTTATTACCCTTACAAATTCGGAGGATTTTTCGCAGGTTATCTATGATATTTACGAAATAAATTCGGAGTTTGACGGGTGGGAGAGAAATACGGATTACTATATTCCCACGGTGTATATAAACGGCAGGGGCAATTCTTACGAATTGGCGAAGCAGGCGGGCATTAACTTTTCATCGGCGCCGACGGGGCTCGAAGCGCTTAATTTGCTGGACAGCACCTTTTACGCTTATTATTCCTCGGACGGGTATTCGTCAAGCTTCAGACTGCCCTTTTCACAGCTTTGCGACGAGTCGGTAATTTGCCGCGTTTACAAAAACAGCGAGACCTACGACGAGTGGATAATTTCCGAGGGAAGCGGCTCCGTGATTTCGGAGTTTGAAGGCAAAAAAGTGGAAATGCGCGTAGACCGCGAAAAGGGTATAATAAGCTTTTATTCCTCGGGAGAAAATTACGCTATTCCGCGAATGTACGCGTACAGCGAAAACAATATACGGATTTTGGCAAAAAAGGATACGCCGGATTCATTCGGAAAGGTCGTTTCCTGCACGCTTTGCGCGGTATTTAATTCCAAAAGGCTGTTTGCGGGAGGCGACGACGGCAATAAAATTTATTATACGAGCTATTACAATCCGCTTTATTTCCCACAGACAAATACAAACGGCGTCGGAAGCCCCGAAGCGGAAATTACCGCCGCGGTACCCCTCGGAAATAAGGTTATCGCCTTTAAAAAATCGGAAATTTACGCTATAGAGATAAAAGAGGGAAAAGCGCTTAACAGTACCAGCCTGCTTGCGGATAATCCGTCGATATTTTACGCCGAGGACGCCTGCGACGTAAAATGTATAAGCCGCAATTACGGCTGCGCCGAAAGATCCACTATAGCCGATTCCGCGGGCGGGCTTATATGGCTTGCCGATAACCGAAGGGTTTACCGGCTTTACAATAATAAGGTTTTCGAGCTGTCGGAGAGTATAAATCCGTATTTGGATATTTTGAGCAGGGAAGAGGGCATAATTCCCGCGGCGGCGGCATTCGGCGATAATTATATATTGTGTTTTGGAAGCCGGGCGGTTATAATGCAATATGGGCAATCGTTTTTTAACGGCAGAACCTCGGACGTCGCATGGTATATATGGCGACTGCCGGAGGAAAGCGGAGTTATAGGCGCCTTTTCGTATGAGGAAAAGCCTCGGTTTATTTGCCTCGACCTTTTAGAAACGGTATGCTTTTGCGCGAGTCTTTGCGGAGACAGCGACCGGTTTATCGTAAAATCCGACGATATACTACAGGTGAAAAGCCGCCCAATAAAATCGCTGATCGAAACCAAAGCTTATTATCATGAAAATTTTGCAAAGGGCGCCGTAATAACCGAAATATATATCGATATAAAGCCGGAGGGCGAAGCGGTAATAACCGCAAAATGCGGCGAGAGGTTCTGCGAATTTAATATAAACGCCGACCGCTTTTGCCGCAATGGCGATATTTTCAAGCTTAAAACGAATATTTGCTGGGACGGCGCGTTCGGACTTACGATAAAATCGGACGCCCCCTTTTCGGCAGGTAAAGCCGAGGTCTGCTACATCGAAACGAATAATTGAAAGGAATATGCGGTATGAAAGCCAAAACAGCGTTATTGCTCGCTTTTTTAGTATTGCTTTGCTCCTGCGGCAAAGCGGGCGAGCGCAATATTACCGAAACCCAAAAGGGCGAATACGCGGGCGAGTCCTCCTCGGGAGTCTGGATATCCTACAGCGAGATAAATTCTATGCTCGCATCGTCCGACGGCTTCGATTTCGAGCTTGAAAAAGCGGTGGACAACTGTCGATCGCTTAAAATACAAAACGTTTACATACACGTAAGGGCGTATTGCGATTCGCTTTTTGAGTCGGAATATTTTCCGCTTACCGATAAAGCCGAGGGTTACGACTGCGATATTTTCGAAAAAATAACGACGGCTTTTCATGATGCCGGAATTAAGGTGCATGCCTGGATAAATCCCTATCGGGTGCTGACCTCCTCCTCCGATATAGAAAAGGTGAATCACGGCAGCCTCGCTTACAAATGGTTAAAGGACGACGATCCCGAAAACGACCTTAACGTATGCTTCGCCGACGGAATTTACCTCAATCCCGCAGAAGACGGGGTGCGGCGGCTTGTGATAGACGGCATTAGGGAAATTATCGACCGCTACGACGTAGACGGGATACATTTTGACGATTATTTTTATCCCACGACCTCGTCGGATTTTGACAGAGAAAGCTACGAAAAATATAAAGCCGCCGCGGAAAATCCCCTTTCTTTGGGCGATTGGCGGCGCTCTAACGTAAACGCGCTAATAAGCGGCTGTTATTCGGCGATAAAATATAAGGACGCAGATATTTTGTTTTCGGTAAGCCCCGCGGCGTCCATAGAGAAAAATTACGGCGAATATTACGCCGATATAAGAGAATGGGTGAAAAACGGATACGTCGATTACCTTATTCCTCAGCTTTATTTCGGATTTAAGTACCCGGACAGCAAATACCGCTTTCAAAATCTTTTGGAGGAATGGAAGGCGCTTTTAAGCGAAAACCGCGATATAGGACTGCTTATAGGGCTCGCATCTTATAAAATAGGCGACGACGGCGAATACGACCGCGAGGAATGGCAGAACGATACCGACATAATATCCCGCGAAGCGGAAATTTGCCGCGAAGACGATACGGTGCTCGGTTACGTGATATTTTCCTATAAATCGCTTTTTTCAAACGCCGCCTTAAACAGTGAGCAAAGGGAAAATTTGCTTAAAATTTTAAATTCGGAGGAAGTATAATGGATACCGCCGTAATTGTTGCGATTATTTCCTTCTCGGGCACGCTTATAGGTACCGCGGGCGGAATAATGGCTTCGACAAAGCTTACGGAGTATCGCCTGGAACAGATTGAAAAACGCCTGGACACTCTGAACTCGGCGATATCCGATTTGCCGGTTATGGAAGAACGCTTTGAAAACGTAAACCGCAGAATAAGCAATATAGAAAAAATTCAGGCAACCAAACGTTTTTTTGAATCGGAACAATAAATAAGCATAACCCGGGGAGAAGCGCCTCGGGTTATGCTTTATATAAATATTTTTCGCTTATCTTTTCCTGCGGATGACGAAGAAGGCGGCGCATACGCCGATAACCGCTAAGGCGGCGAGCGGCAGTATCACTTTTAAGAGAGCTTTGCCGGTTTTTTCGTTTTTATCGGCGTCAACCGTCGTATCGGACGAATCGCTGCCCTCGGGTTGAGAATCGTCCGGAGTTGAAGTGATCGCCGTGTCGAGCATCGGGATTTCCTCATCTACGGTATCGCCGCAGACGGTGCAGGTTTTGGTCTGTTTTCCGACCGACGTTTCGGTGGCGGGGGTTACCACGACCGGCTCGCCGTAAGTATGCCCCTTTGCGGGTATTTCCCGAACGTCCGTATCGCCGCAGACCGTGCAGGTACCGGTTTCTTCGCCGGCTTCGGTGCAGGTGGCGTCCTTTGTTACGGCGTATACGTCGACCTTGTGTCCGGTTGCCGGAATTTTATTGGTCGTTTCCTTGCCGCAGCGGGTGCATTTGCCGCTTTCCTCACCGGGTTCTGTGCAGGTGGGCTGTTTTATAACCGTCGGGTTTTGGAAGCTGTGACCGAGCGCGGCGAGCTCTTTGGTTTCCTTTACGCCGCAGATCATGCAGGTGCGGGTTTGCTCGCCTTTGCCTTCGCATGAGGCTTCCTTTACGGTGGTAAAGCCGCCGAAGGAGTGCCCCGTCGCGGCGACGTCGCGCGTTTCGACCTTGCCGCATACCTTACAGGTTCGGCTGTCCTGCCCCTTGGTGGTGCAGGTGGGAGCTTTGGTGCGTTCCCAGGCGCCGAAGGAGTGATCGTTCGTTTTGGCAATCGTTTCGGTTTTGGAAGCGCCGCATTTTGTGCAGGTATAGGTTTTACTGCCCGTTTCCTTACAGGTGGCGGCCTTGGTTACGCTGCCGCCGTTCCAGCTGTGAGCGGTCGTTTCGACATGACCGCATTTTGTACAGGTGCGGGTGTGGTTCGAGCTGTCCTTTTTGGAGTAGGAGCCGTAGGCGTGGGTTTTGCAGTCGATTTTTACCGATCGACTTGCCGAACCGGAGCCGACGTCGTCGCCGGTTTTATGGAGAATAACCTCAAAAGTGACGTCAAGCATATCGGCGCCCGGCGTTGTTGCTTTGAGCGTCAATACAAAGTAGGAGCCGTTAAAATCGGTATCCGTGTCGAACGCGATGGAGCCTTTATTTTTTGAGGTATCAAACTTTTTCATTGCGGCGTCTTTTTCTTTGGAAAAGCTGCCGGATACAAAGCCGAAGGCGTCTTCGGGATAGGTTACTGCTATTGAGCCGGACGTAGCTTTGGCGGCGCCGCTTAAGGATACCGTAAATGTAACGTTTTGCCCTTCGGTAACGGTTGCCGAAGAGGCGGTTACCTTAACCGAAAGTCCGGCGGCGCTTACGGGCATCGCAACGGAAAAGATCAAAATCAATCCGATAAACAACGACAAAATTTTTTTCATGCTAAAACTTCTTTCTTTTTCTGTTTATTTCGCATAAAATCCGGCTTGCGGCGCGGATTTGGTTACCGAAAACCTTTGCGCCGAAATATCGAAGGTCGCTTATCGGAAGAATAGGTTGAGTTATCCTGCCGCAAGCTTCTTAAGCGCTATCAAATCGCGTATGTCTACGGCGCCGTCGTTATTTACGTCGGCAAGACCGAAGGATAAATTTCCGAAAAAGTTAAAGAGGTATTTTTTCAAGGTCACGAGATCCCGAGCGTCTACGATGCCGTCGCCGTCTACGTCGCCCGAAATATGCGACCGGGTTATTTCGGCGGATAATGCCGGTTCATAGCTGTCGGTCAATAAGCCCCGAGCGTCCAATACGGTATCTTCGGGCAGAATAAACGAGTCGTAGTAATATCTGTCGTCATATTGAACGTCCCAATCCGTCGCGGCGACTTTAAGCCCCTTCAGAGTGCAGTCGTTGCCCAAAATAATTGCGGGAGCGGGGATGCCTTCGGCGGTTTCGGAGACTTTGCGTACCATAACGGCGGCAGGGCCCTCGGAGGTTTCGAGGATAATATGTCCGGCGTTTAAGGTTACGGTGCCTTCCGAGTTATAAATCGCGTAACTGTTTTGCGAGGCGCATTTTACGCTTGTGCCTCTGCCGTCCAGAACGATGCTGCCCTTGTCGGTACAAACGGCGTTGCCTCTGTTCGAATTAACGGTAACGTCGGCGCCGTCGCTTATTTCCACGTCTACGGCTTTAATGCCGTTTAATTGAGCGTCAATGTCCACCTTGGTGCCTATGCCTTTTACGGTGACGTTGCCGGCTCTTGTCCATACGGCGGTGGACTTGTCGGTTTTACCCGTAACGTTAGCGCCGTCTGAAATATTTATGTTGCCGTCTGTAAAAATAGCGTAGTAATTTACGGAGTTAAGCTCGGCTGTAGTGCCGGTGCCGGTTATGGTTACGTTGCCGCTGTCGGAACCTATCGCGTAGTAATTTGCCGACGGAATTTTAACATCGGCGCCGCCGCTTATTTCGATATCACCGGTTTTGGTGAAAATTCCGTAGGCGTTTGCAGCTGTTGCGGTAATGCTTGCGCCGTCGGTTATTGTCACGGCACCTTCGCTGTTTATATATAAGGCGCTGTTGGCAGCGTTAAGATTTAATACGGTGTCGGCGCCTTTGACGGTTATGTCGCCGTAATAGGTGAAAATCGCGGTGTCGGCATTGGTAGTACCCGTAAGATTTGCGCCGCCGCTTATTGTGATGTTGCCGGGTACGGACAGGTTACCTGAATCAACCGTTTGTATAACGGAATAATAAGAGTTGACGTTAAGTGTGGTGCCTTTACCGTCTATAGTTACGTCCACCGGGGAATACATTCCGCAGCCTCCGGTAGAATTTGCGGTAAGGCTTGCACCTTCTTTGATATTTATACCGGCATTGCCCTGAATAGCCGAGAATTTATTGCTTTTAATGTCTGCGGCGGTGCCGTTTCCGGAGATATTTACGGATCCGCAAACCGTAAATATACCGCATACGTCGGATGTGGGTATCGTAAGGCTTGCTCCGCTTTCTATATTAACGTCGCCGGTCAGGTTGTAAATTGTGGTGTCGGCGGCAGATGTCGCAGTAAGGCTTGCGCCGTTCGATACGGTTACGTCGTATTTGTTGTTGGGATCGTAGTAGTTGCCGTTGCCGCTTTGAAGACCGCAAAAATACGCATTAACGTCCACTACGGTGTCGGCTCCGGTTATGGTTATGTTGCCGTAGCAGGTATAAATTGCACTGTCGGCGTCGACGGTACCGGTAACGCTTGCACCATCGCTTATTATAATATCGCCGGCGGTTTCGGGCATTCCGTTGGTGCTTACGCATAGAGCGGCGAAGTATGAGTCAAGCTCCAGCGTAGTACCCTTGCCCTTTATTGTCAAATCGCCGCTGATTACGCGTACAGCGTGGCTGTTTACGGAATTAGCCGTAATCTCGGCGCCGTCGGCTATGGTAACGCCGCTGCAGCCTGTAATGGCAATACCGAGAGTGTTTACCTCAATACGGTTGCCGCTGCCCGTAATATTTAAGCTGCCGCCCGTGGCGTAAATACCCGCCGGGTCGTAAGGATCGTCTACCTGTATCTGTCCGTCGCCGTCGCTCTCAAAATGATAGTTGTGCGCTTTATTTGGCGCAGTTACGTTTAATGTAGAGTTGCCTTTGATATTTATATCTTTATCGGCAAATATAACCGTTGCGTTGTCCGATTGAGCGGTGATGTCGGCATCTTCTATATTAAGATTACCGTTTGCGGTAATGCAGCCGCCCATGGTTTTAAGGTTGTACGTGCCGCCCTTGATGCTTACGTTGTAGCCGCCTATGCAGGCTGTAGCGTCGTATTTGTGTTCTTCCTCATCGTATTTTTCAGGGTCTCTCGTAGATTCCCTGTAAGAATCCAGCGACGCATTTACGGTCAAGGTGGCGCCGGGTTCGGCGATTATTTCCATATCACCGTTGCAGACGATTCCGTGTGTCGGAGAATTGATGGTGTTGTCGCCCTTTAAAATTATTTTGAGAAGCCCCTCGGGCCTTGTGTACCATTCGCTGCCGGCGGGCTTTTCAAAATAAAAACCCGTCCAATCGGTCAAATGCGCATTGTTCAAAGTGAGCGTAGCGTTGGCATGATCCCATGTAATGCTGCCGTCGTCGCTTGTGTAATTTTGGGCTCCCACTCTTGTACCGCCTATTGTCGTTTCGTTCGTAATGTCCGCAAAAACGGTAACTTGAGCCAGGGTAAAAAGGTATGCCGCAGTCAATATCAACGCAAAAAGTTTTTTAATACCGGTTTTCATAAACACCATTCCTTTTTTGTTTTGTCAAACAGACGGGTCGGCTCAAACGCCTTAAAAAAGCCGTTTATATGCGAAAATCACATAATCCCCATTATGTTGCAAAATTGAGGAACAAAACGGTCAAATACGCTGTTTCGAAAAATCACGGCGCATGATTTACCCGTTTGGGTTCTTTTTTACACCGATTTTTTAAAATTCGAGCAGATTTATCCAAGCCTTTTTGCGTTTTCAAATTTTGAAAATGCAAAAGGGCTTTTCGGCGTGTTTTGACTATGAAAATTTTAAGCTTTTCAGTTTATTTTTATATTGCCTTTTACAACTCGGCATGCTATAATGGGCTTGTAAAACAGGCTTGTTGCGAAAAACGGAATTTTTTTGCAACATAATGGGGATTATGTTGCAGACCGTCGGTTTCCGGCGGTTTTTTTTACGAGATTTTATAGGATAAGGTGCATCATTTCCATTTTGCGGCGGTGTTCCGCACCGGTGGAGATTATATAAATGCGTGTGGTGTCAATACTGCT
>CANQGK010000037.1 GCA_947623175.1 uncultured Clostridia bacterium
CTAAGACATTGGACATCGGACATTGGACGTTAAGTTGTGCGGTAATCGACAGCAATATTTACATCAAATACCAACGCATAATACCTAAGCCGTTACAGTAAGGAGCCGACGCAAACTTCAACATCTAAAATCTAAAATCTAATATCTAATATCTAAGACATTGGACATCGGACATTAGACGTTAAGTTGTGCGGTAATCGACAGCAATATTTACATCAAATACCAACGCATAACACTTATGCCGTTATAGTAAGGAGCCGGCGCAAACTTCAACATCTAAAATCTAATATCTAATATCTAATATCTAATATCTAAGACAGATGTTAAGCGGTTTAACAAGCGACAATGATATTTACATCAAATACCAACGCATAACACCTAAGCCGTTACAGTAAGGAGCCGGCGCAAACTTTAACGTCTAAAATCTAATATCTAAAACCGGCGGAGCACTGATGTACTCCGCCGGGTGAAATTTAGTTCTCGGGTACCGTGATACCGTCGATGATTACGTTGAAGTAAGGCGCGGATCTCTTTTCGGACTCGATAAAGCGACCGTCCTTAACGGCTTCCGTATCGGGAACGTAGTCGCCGAGGTCTACAACGTCGGCAAGGTAGGTGGTAAGCTCTTTGCCATTAACGGTAAAGGTCGAAGTATCAAATACGCGGATTTCGTCCTTCTTAAGCTTCTCGGCAACCTCGTCGATCTTCTCCTGCGTGCCCTTAGCGGCAACCTTGGTAAGAGGAGTAAGCTCAACGGCGCCCTCGGCAAAGGTAGCGCAATAGTCGGCAGGAATCGTGCCGCCGTCCAACATAGCCTTGATTATCATGGTCATGTAGGGAGTCCAGGTAATCTTGGAGGAAACGATGGCGGTTGAGGGGCCGATGTTGGAGGTGTCTACGTTGTAAGCTACGTTCGGAATACCCTTTTCTTCGCAGGCGGAGGGAGCGCCCGAGGAGTCGGCGTGCTGGCTTATAAGCTTACAGCCGTTGGCTATCAAAGCCTTTGCGGCGGAGTTTTCTTTCTCAATGTCGAACCATGACTGAGTGTACTGAACCTCCATGGTAACCGACGGGCAAACCGATTTTGCACCGAGATAGAAGGAGGTGTAGCCCGAGATAACCTCGGCATAGGGGAAGGCGCCTACGTAGCCCATTTTGGCTTCTTCTGCCTTGAACTTGCCGGCGTCGATCATTTCGTTAAGCTTCATACCGGCGGCGATACCCGCAAGGAAACGTCCCTTGTAGATCTCGGCAAAAGCGGTATGGTAGTTCGGAACGCCCTCGATAATGGCGCGGGTGCCGGTAGCGTGGCAGAACTGAACCTCGGGGAACTCCTTGGCTGCCTTGATCATATAAGGCTCATGACCGAAAGAGTCGGCGAAGATAAGCTGACAGCCGGAGTTTACGAGCTCCTTGGCGGTGGTGTAGCACTCGTCGCCCTCGGGGATACCGGTTTTGATGATTTTCTGTTCGTCGGTGATGCCGAGCGCTTTGCAGGCGGCGTCCGCGGCGTCCATGAAGTTCTTGTCATAAGTGGAGTTGGAGTCGTGCAGGAAAATAAATCCTACCTTGAGCTTGTCCTTCGCAACGGCGGTGATTTTGCTCGGTACGGTTTGCTCGGTTTCGTCTATGGACTTAACCGCATTTTCGTCCGCATTGCCGGTCGAAGTGGTTTTCGCATCGCCGCAAGCCGCAAAAGAAAACAGCATCGCAGCGCAAAGAAGAATTGCTAACAGTTTTTTCATTTTTTAGTCCTCCTAAAAATTTATGTAAATTTAATTTACATTCTCGTTACGAAAGGTTATCCTGCCGTCCTTGAAGCTCTCGATAACGGCTAACGACTCAACCCTTATGCCGCGGCTCCTGAGTCGGTCGCCGCCGCTCTGAAATCCCTTTTCCACGGCGCATGAACAGCCCGCAACCTCGGCGTTTGCCTGACCGACTATGTCGATAAGCCCCTCAAGCGCCTTGCCGTTTGCCAAAAAATCGTCCACTATAAGCACGCGGTCGCCCGCGCCTAAATACTCGCGGCTTACCACAACGTCGTAATCGGCGTCGTGGGTGTAGGAATGAACGACGGTTTTGTAAAACTCGCCCTCGAGGTTGGCGGTTTTGTGCTTTTTGGCGAAAACCGCCGGAACATGCAAAGCGTAGGCGGCGGCAAAGGCTATCGGTATACCCGAAGTCTCGACGGTGAGCACCTTATTTACCCCGCAGTCGGCAAAAAGGCGGGCGATTTCGCGCCCCATCTCCATGATAAAATCGACGTCCAGGCGATGATTTAAAAATGAGCCCACCTTAAGCGTATTGCCCGGCAAAACCTTTCCCTCGGCTAAGATTTTTTCTTCAAGGGCTTTCATTGCGGGCAGCACTCCTTTTAAAAAAAGAAATTCATACTAATATCCTACCACAAAGCGCGCCTAAAGTCAATGAAATAATCGACAAATTTAAGCCGAATAATTTACAAATTTAAGCCTTTTCGGGGCGCGAAATTCGGACTTTTTGTATTAAATCCGTCTTTTTCCATATAATAAGCCATAGCGCGGGGTTTTATTTTAAAGGACGCGCGCCCAAAATACAAAGGAGAGCGGGCTTTATGGCGGAAAAAATAAGCGATTACGCGGGCAGGGTGATTACCGGCGACAAAGCTGCCGACGCCGCGTTTTTTAAAAAGATATTCGAAAAGGACGCGTCTTTTAGGATCAAGGAGCTTAAAATCGGCGGCGCGCCCTTTTCGGACTGCGCTCTTATGTTTATGGACGGCATGGTGGACGGAGGGCGGCTTGACGACGCGGTGGTGCGGCCCTTACTTCTTATGAAGGGGGAAATTTCGGGAGATATAGCGGATCATATCGAAAAGCGGGTGCTTTTCTCCTGCGATACCAAAAAGGAGCGGCGACTAGACAAAATAATCGAAGGCATACTCTACGGCGAAACACTGCTGCTTATCGACGGCAGTCGCGACGCGATTATAATAGACGCGAAGGGCTGGCGCACGCGGGGAATTTCCGAGCCGGACGACGAGCGGGTTTTGCAGGGCCCGCGCGAGGGGTTCGACGAAGCGGCGCTGTTAAATCTTGCCTTGATACGCCGCAAGCTTCAAACGCCCGATTTCTGCGCCGAAATGCTCCGCGTGGGGCGAAGAACCTCCACAAAGGTCTTTGTCTGTTATCTCGGCTCCTTGGCGGACGGCAAGACGGTCGCGGAAATAAAGCGGAGAATTAAAAAAATAGACATCGACGGCATACTCGACTCCAACTATATCACCGAGCAGATACGCGACAATAAATATTCGGTCTTTAAAACCTCCGGCAGTACCGAGCGGCCGGATATCGTCGCCGCAAGGCTTTTGGAGGGGCGGATAGCCATAGTCGTGGACGGCACTCCCGCGGCGGTCACCGTGCCCTATCTTTTTTCGGAAAATTTTCAGTCGGACGAGGATTATTATATCAACTTCGCGGTCAGCAGTATAGGCAGGCTTTTGAGATATTTGTGCTTCTTTTTGAGCGTAAGCGTTCCGGCGATTTTCATAAGCCTTTCGACCTACCATACCGAGCTTTTGCCGACTACCCTCGCGATAGCCGTAGCCCGGCTTCGCGGCGGGGTGCCCTTTTCGCCCTTTGCCGAATGTATAATACTTATATTCGTCTTTGAGATACTCAAGGAAACGGGAGTCCGCATGCCCCAAAGTCTCGGTCATGCGCTGAGCATCGTAGGCGGGCTCGTGGTGGGTGAAGCGGCGGTCGAAGCGCGTATCATAAGTACACCGATGCTTATAATAATAGCCTTGAGCGGCATCGCGGGGCTTATGGTGCCGCGGCTTAAGGGAGCGGTTTTTTATCTGCGGATCTTTTTGGTATTTATGGCGGCGTTTTTCGATATTTACGGCTTTTTGGTAGGTTTATCGGTCATAGTCGTCCGGATAATTTCCATGTCCTCCTTCGGAGTGGATTACACCGTTTCTTTGCGAAAAGCAGGCTTTTCCGACTTAAAGGACAGCCTTTGGCGCGCCGATTGGCGGCGTATGATAAGGCGTCCGCTTTTTAACCGCAATTCTATAAGGCAGACGGAGGGTAAAAAATGAAAAAAGCGCTTGTTTTCGCCCTTTGCCTTTTGTTCTGCCCCCTCCTTCTTTGCGGCTGTAACATGCAGGAGCGCTTTACGGCGGGCACCAACAAATATCTGATAGCCGCCTTGGGCTTTGACGAAGTCGGAGACGAAGTGCGCCTATATATGGAGGCGGTAATCGTAAACTCGGACGACTCCGCGGCGGAAAAGAAGACCGAACTGCTTTACGGCGGCGGCAAAACCTTAAAATCGGCGCTCGGCGAATGCATGCGGGCGGCGGCGGAGCCTTTGGAGCTGAGCCACACCGCGGCGGCGGTAATAGGGGAAAGCATATCGGCGAAAAGGTATGAGGAGATCTGCGATTATTTGTATAACGAGCGGCAGATAACCCTGTCGATCTTGCTTTTGTCCTCGCCGAGCGCGCGGGAATTGCTTTCCTGCGAGACGGTATCCTCGGCGGCGGTGGGGTACGACCTTACCGGGCTTATCGAGCAGTATGACGGATACACCGGCACAAAGAGTAAATGCCGACTTTACGAAATCGAAAATTCCCGCCGAAAGGCGGTAAACGTCGCGGCGATGCCGTCGGTAAAGGCGCAAAACGGCAAATTTTCACTCGACGGCGCTTACGTTTTTAAAGACGGCGAGCGGGTGTTGAAGCTTGATCCCTCGCAGGTTTTTCTTTACGCCCTTGCCGTCGATTTGCAGACGAGGGGCAGGGCGAACTTCGACGGGAAGGAAATCGAAATCAAGCGGGCGAAGAGCGATATTTCCTACAAAAACGGTAAATTTTATCTCACGGTAAAGGCGGATACCGAAAACGCGGCGATAAAGAAAGAAGTGCAAAAGGGCATAGAAGCGCTGTTTTTGCTTTCTAAGTCTGCGGACGTCGATCTTTTCGGCATAGGCAACCGGCTTTACAAGCGGGATAAGACGTTTTTTGAAAAAATAAGCCGCGATTATTCGCAATTTTATCAAAACGCCTGTCTGGAGGTGAGGGTGCAGTGACCGGGAACCGACCGTTTTGCGTTCATGCGGTGCTTCAAACGGCGCTTTTTGTCCTCGGAAGCGCCGTAATATCCAGACCTGCGAGGGGCGCCGACGAGTTTACCTTTTCGGGGCTTTTGATTTCTTTCGCGGCGGCGGTTTTGCTCTACGCTTTGATGCTGCCGCTTAGCAAGGCGGCGGTTTTGCGGTCGGAGGGTGAAAATACCGCCGTTTCGGGGGCGGCGCTTTGTCTGCTCTTTTTCGGCGCGGCGCTTTTTTCGCTATGGTGCGCGGCGGACGCGTTTATAGCCTTTACGAGATTTGCAAGTGAAATCATGCTGCCCGATTCTCCCGCGGTATTTTCGGTTTTGCTCTTTTTGTCGGCGGTAATATTTTTTACCCTAAAACGGCAGGAGCATATCCTCAAATTTTTCTTTACGGCGTTTTGGGGAGTGCTTTTTGTGGCGCTGCTTTTCTTTATTACCATGCTCTCAAGCTTCGATCCCGAAAATATTTTCATTTACGATTTTTTTAACGTAAAAGGGTTTGCGGCGGCGTCGAAGCCCTATCTCATAAACCCCGTTTTGCCGCTTGCGCTGCTGCCGGTCTACAACTCGGCGGTATTAAAAAAAACCCGCTTCAAAGCGGGTTTCGCGGGGATTATACTCGGTTATTTTTTGCTCTTTCTCACCGTTTCGGGTTCGGTGCTGTTGTTCGGCGCGCCGCTTGCGGGAGAGCTCGATTACCCCTACTCCTTTGCGGTGAGCACCGTCTCGGTGGGAAGGCTTTTTTCGCGGCTTGACGGGCTTTCCTATTACCTTTACTTTATCTGCGCGCTTTGCAGAGTTTCGGTCTGTCTTTTTACGCTGAAGTTTTGTCTTAAAAAGGCGAACGCGGCGGCAAAAGGGTTTACGCGAAAATCAAAGCCGCGGGGGTAATCAGGTTTTTGCCTTGGTTTCGCAATAGAAGCAGCGGTATATGCGCTTTTCTCTGTCGGCGAGCTTGAAAATATGCGGCAGCTCCTGCTCGGTAGCCGAAATACAGCGCGGATTTTTGCATTCGAGCACGTTTGTGAGCATTTCGGGCAGTTCTATCGTCTTTTTTTCGACAATTTTCCCGTTTTTTATAACGTTTACGGTAATATCCGGATCGACGTATCCCAAAATATCGGTATTGACCTCAAAATCCGTATCGACCTTTATAATGTCCTTTTTGCCCATTTTGCGGCTGGGCACGTTTTTTATAAGCGCCACACAGCATTCCAGCTCGTCGAGCCCCAAAAGGTTGTAAATTTTCATGCCCTTACCGGCGGTTATATGGTCGATAACGATGCCGTTTTTTATTGAATCGACGTTCATACATTTACCTCCAATAATTTAAGTATAAGCGCCATTCGCATATATTTTCCGTAAAGCACCTGTTTAAAGTAGCAGGCGCGCGGATCGTCGTCTATGGCGACGCTTATTTCGTTTACGCGCGGGAGCGGGTGGAGTATCGACAGGTCGTTTTTGGCGTTTGCAAGCTTTTCGGGGGTTAGAATATAGCTGTCCTTAAGCCGCAGGTAGTCCTCCTCGTTAAAAAAGCGTTCGCGCTGAACCCTTGTCATATAAAGTATGTCAAGCTTTGGCATGACGCCCTCGAGATCGCCGGTCTCCAAAAAGGGTATGCCCTCTTTTTTAAGGCTTTCCTTGATATAATCGGGAAGCTTTAATTCGTTGGGGGAAATGAGCACAAACTCCACCCCGCTGTAACGCTTCAATGCGGTTATGAGGGAATGCACCGTTCTGCCGAACTTCAAATCGCCGCAAAGTCCTACGGTAAAGTCGCCGAACCGTCCCTTTTCGCGGTGAATTGTCAAAAGGTCCGCCAAGGTCTGCGTCGGGTGGTTGTGTCCGCCGTCGCCCGCGTTTATCACCGGAACGCTCGCGTTGAGCGAAGCGACGAGCGGCGCGCCCTCCTTCGGGTGGCGCATCGCTATAATATCGGCGTAGCAGCTTACCGTTTTGGCGGTGTCGGCAACGCTCTCTCCCTTTGCCGCGGAGGAGCTTTGCGACTCGGAAAAGCCCAAAACGCTTCCGCCGAGCTCGTACATAGCCGCTTCAAAGGAAAGTCGGGTTCTGGTGGATGGCTCAAAAAACAGTGTTGCAAGCTTTTTGCCGCTGCAGGCGTGGGCGTATTTTTGGGGATTTTCAATAATATCGTCCGCCGTGCGGATAAGCTCGTCCAGCTCGTCTAAGGTAAGCTCCGAAATATCAATTAAACTTCGCATTGCCGTCTCCTCTTTTTTTAAGTATATTTTATTATTTTATTACTGTTTCGCGCCGTTAATTGCGAGGTAATTCTTTATCCGCTCGACGTTTTCGTGCATGCTTTCGTCCGCTTCGAGGTATTCGATAATATCGTAGACGTCCGCTACCGAATACACCGGAAAGCCGAATTCCTCGCTCACTTCCTCCATGGCGGACTTTTCGCCTCTGCCCTTTTCCTTGCGGTCTATCATGACAAATACTGCAGCCACATGTACTCCCTCGAGTGAAGAAAGCATTTCCATACTTTCCCTTATCGCCGTGCCGGCGGTTATGACGTCCTCGACTATAACCACCTCGTCGCCGGGCTTAAGGCTATATCCCACGAAAACGCCCCCCTCGCCGTGGTCCTTTTCCTCCTTGCGGTTGAAAAAGAAGGGAAGGTCGATGCCGTGTCCCGCCAGCGCCGCCGCCGTCGCTACTGCTATGGGAATGCCCTTATAGGCTGGGCCGAAAAGAACGGCTTTTTTATTGCCCAGCTTTTCGAGATACGCCTTTGCGTAAAATTCGCCGAGCTTCGCTATGCGCGCGCCGGTTTTGATATCCCCGGCGTTTATGAAATAAGGGATTTTCCTCCCCGATTTGGCGGTGAAATCCCCGAACTTCAGCACGCCCGATTCCTCCAAAAACCCTATAAACTCTCTCTTATAACTATCCATAAAAAAATCTCCTTTTTTTAGTTCCATGCGTAGTTTTTATATATGCTTAAGACTTAGTCTTGAGTGGTAGATGCATGTTTGCCGAGTTTTTTAGTTCCATGCTTAGTTTTTATATATGCTTAAGTCTTAGTCTTGAGTGGCAGATTTTTTTAATTCTTTGCAGATTGCTTATGCTATTTGATAGGCGGGCTTGCTTGCCGCCTCTGTGTTATATTTCGGTTTTTTAGCTTCTTACAATTTGCGTGCGCGACAGCGCCTTGCCCCCATCTGCCGAGGGGGGTGGCTTTTGCGCAGCAAAAGACGAGGGGAGAGAAAAGGTAAAGCTGAGAAGAAGCTAAAAATTATTTTTAATTTTTTACAATCGTCCGCAAAGCGGACACCGAAATGTCTCGCGCAAGCGAGCGCTTCATTTTTCATGGCGCTCCGCGCCGCTTCATGGTGCACCTTGCGCACCGCTTCATTTCACATTGCGCCTTAGCCTCCCTTGCCTAAAGGGAGGTGGCGGCGTAGCCGACGGAGGGATTAACGGGGCTAAAGCAGAACTCTCAGCCTCACGGGTGAGCATTAAGTATCGTAAAGTATCGTATTCCCTCAGTTGACTGTGGTCGACAGCCCCAATGTGCGCTTTGCGCACAAAGGTAATAAGTAATATCGAATAGTGAAAAGGTAGAAGCAGCATTGTTTTATAAGACTTTAGTACCTTCTCGGCTTTAGCCCCGTAAATCCCACCACCAACTAACGTTGGTCCCCCTCCCTTTAGGCAAGGGAGGCTTTGCGCAGAGCGAGCTCGTTATATCCGAATTTCCCTGCGCGCTAAGCGCGCCTTGCCTCCACCTGACGGGGGAGGTGGATTTGCCGTGGCAAAAGACGAGGGGGGGAGGAAAAGTAAAGCATAGAATGAAACTAAAGTTTAAATTCATCGTCGTCTTTAGTTTTTCTCTCCCTCAGTCAGCTACGCTGACAGCTCCCTCGTCAGATGGAGCCAAGGACTAATGATCTAAATTTATGCTTTTTACGCTTCAAATTTGATAAATGCTTAGTTTGCAGATGATTTTAAAATTATCCTGCGCGCGTGCGCGCCTCGCCTCCACCTGACGGGGGAGGTGGATTTTGCGGAGCAAAAGACGGAGGGAGAGAAAAGGTGAAGCTTAGATGAAGCTAAAGCCTTAAGAAGAAACTAAAAAAATCATACTGCGCACTAAGCGCGCCTTGCCCCCATCTGCCGAGGGGGGTGGCTTTTGCGCAGCAAAAGACGAGGGGAGAGAAAAGGTAAAGCCGAGAAGAAACTAAAAATTATTTTTAACTTTTTACAATCGTCCGCAAAGCGGACACCGAAATGTCTCGCGCAAGCGAGCGCTTCATTTTTCGTTCCAAAAATCTCTCCCTCGCAAGCCGAGCCGAGAGTAGATAAGGCTTTTATCCTTCGGCGTTTTAATCTACAAATTCCGCAAGGCAGCGGGCGTAGGCTTCCGCGGGATCGGCGGCGGCGGTTATCGGTCTGCCGACTACGATGTAGTCGCTGCCGGCTTTTTTGGCTTCGGCGGGCGTCATGACCCGTTTTTGGTCACCCTTGTCCCCGTCGGCGAAGCGGACGCCGGGGGTGACGGTCAAAAAGCTTTTGCCGCATGCCTTATGCACCGTCGCCGCCTCGAGCGGAGAGCAGACGACGCCGTCAAGTCCCGCCTTTGCGGCGTTTTCGGCGTAGTGCATAACCACCTTGTCCATAGGCTCGTCGATCAAAAGGTCGCGTTTCAGGCTTTCGCCGTCGGTGGAGGTAAGCTGTGTCACCGCGATAAGCAGGGGCCGCGTGCCGTCGGGGCGGGTGAGCCCTTCGAGCGCCGCCGTCATCATATTTATCGTGCCCGCGGCGTGGAGGTTGGTCATGTCGACGTCCAAATTTCTAAGCACCGCCATGGCTTTTTTGACGGTATTGGGAATATCGTGAAGCTTTAAATCGAGAAAAATTTTGTGCCCGCGCGCCTTTATGTCGCGAACTATCCGAGGGCCCTCCGCGTAAAAAAGCTCCATACCGATTTTTACGAACGGCTTTTTGTCGGTGAATTTGTCGAGAAAATCGAAGGTGTCCTCTTTGCTGTTGAAATCGCAGGCGATAATTACGTCCTTACCCATTGTGCGCTCCTCCTATAATTTCGTTTAAGCTTTTGATATTGTACTTTTCCATAACGGCGGGAAGGTTTTCTATAATATTTTTGCAGGCGAAGGGTTCGATGAGGTTAGCCGCTCCCACTTCGGTCGCGCGCGCTCCCGCAAGCATCATTTCGATCACGTCCTCGGCGGTCGATATGCCGCCCATGCCGATTATCGGGATTTTGACCGCCTCGTAAACGTCGTATACCATTCTGAGCGCCACCGGTTTTACGGCGGGGCCCGAAAATCCGCCCGTTTTGTTGGTGAGCACCGGTTTTTTGGTCTTTAAGTCTATCCGCATACCGAGCAGGGTGTTGATAAGGCTCAAGCCGTCCGCTCCGGCGGCTTCGCAGGCTTTGGCGATTTCGGTAATGTCGGTGACGTTGGGCGAGAGCTTTATATATACCGGCTTATTCGTAACCTTTTTTACCGCCCTTGTGACCGCCGCGGCGTTTTTCGGATCGGTGCCGAACGCCAAGCCGCCGCCGTGAACGTTGGGGCAGGAAATATTTATCTCAAACCAGCCGATACAGTCTTCTGTGTCAAGCTTTTCGCAGGTGTAGGCGTAGTCCTCTACAGAAAACCCGCTGACGTTCGCCAAAACCGGCTTATTAAAGCATTTTTTAAGCTTGGGAAGCTCCTCGCTTATAACCTTGTTAACTCCTGGGTTTTGAAGTCCCACCGAGTTAAGTAAGCCTGCGCTTGCCTCGGCTATCCGGGGGGTGGGGTTTCCGAAGCGGGGCTCCTTTGTGGTGCCCTTAAAGGAAATCGAGCCCAAAATATTGATATCGTAAAGCTCGGCGAACTCGTAGCCGAAGCCGAAGGCGCCGCTTGCCGGAATGACGGGATTTGCAAGCTCTATGCCGCTTAAAGTGACCCGCGTATCTACCATATTATTTCCTCCCTGTCGAGAACGGGGCCGTCCTTGCAAATACGCTTACTGCCGTACTTGGTTTTACAGCTGCAGCCCATACATGCGCCGAAGCCGCAGCCCATGCGTTCCTCAAAGCTGAACTGCCCCGAGGTGACGGCGGTATTTTCGATAGCCTTGTACATCGCAAGCGGCCCGCAGGTATAGAAGAAGTCGTAATCGATATTACGCATGGCGTCGGTGACGAAGCCTTTTATGCCGTAAGAGCCGTCGACGGTGGCGACGGTAACCGCCGCGCCGAGGGATGAAAACTCTTTTTCGCAAAAAATTTCTTCCTTTTTATTAAAGCCCAACACGACCGAGACCCGCTTGCCTTTCTGCAAAAGCTCGCGGCAGAGCTTGTAAAGGGGCGGAATACCCACGCCGCCGCCGATAAGCAGGGGCTTTTGCGTAGGCTTTGAGATATCGAACCCGTTGCCGAGCCCCGCCAAAATATCGAATTTATCGCCCGGCGCGGCTTTTGCCAATTTCTCGGTGCCGGCCCCGACGGTTTTGTAAATTACGGTGATTTTACCCTCATCATAATCGTATATCGAAATGGGGCGGCGCAGATAAAGTCCCTCGATTTTGATATTTATAAACTGTCCGGGAGCGGTAAGCCCCGAGGTATCGCCCGCAAGCTCCGCCTTATAAACCGACGGGGCTATAGGGCGGTTAGAAATTACCCTGTAAATACCCTGTGTCATACTCATTTCCCTTTAAGAATCTATTGTGGAGACGGTTATCGTGGTTTCCTCGAGCACGTCGAGCAGTACCCGCACCGTATCGAGCGCGGTGAAGATGGTGACGTTGTTTTCGGTGGCGAGCTTGCGTATTTCGGCGCCGTCGGTATTGTCGCCCGAGGAGCTTATATCGCGGGTGTTTATGACGTAGGCGATATGTCCCTGGCGCAGAGCGTCGGGTATTTCGTCGCTGTTCTCGCCGAGCTTGTGAAGCAGGTGGGTTCGAATACCGTTTTCCTTAAGGAAGCGGGCGGTGCCGCTCGTCGCCTCTATGTTAAAGCCGAGGTTGTAAAAACGGCGGATAAGGGGCAGCGCTTCCTCCTTGTCGGCGTCGGCAATAGTGGCAAATACCGTGCCGTAGTTTTGAAGCTTCATACCCGACGCCTGGAGCGCCTTGTAAAGCGCGCGGTTGAGCTTGTCGTCGTAGCCTATCGCCTCGCCCGTGGATTTCATTTCGGGGGAAAGGTAGGCGTCGAGTCCGCGGATCTTGTTAAAGGAAAATACCGGCACCTTTACGTAGTAACGCTTCTTTTCCTGCGGATAAATATCGAATATACCCTGCTCTTTAAGGGTTTTTCCGAGTATTACCTCGGTGGCGATGTCGGCGAGGCTGTAGCCGGTCGCCTTCGAAAGGAAGGGCACGGTGCGCGAGGAGCGGGGATTTACCTCGATTATATAAACGTTGTCGTCGCGGTCGACTATGAACTGTATGTTGTAAAGCCCCACGATGCCTATGGCAAGCCCCAGCTTCTTGGCGTAGCCCAAAATGGTGCCCTTTACCTTGTTTGAGATGCTGAAGGTCGGGTAAACGCTTATCGAGTCGCCCGAGTGTATGCCGGTTCGCTCCACAAGCTCCATAATACCCGGAACGAATACGTCGCGTCCGTCGCAGACGGCGTCTATTTCGACCTCCTTGCCCACTATGTACTTATCTACCAGCACCGGCTTGTCTATATCGATTTCGACGGCGGTTTTGAGGTATTGGCGAAGCTGTTTTTCGTCGGCGACTATCTGCATGGCTCTGCCGCCCAATACAAAGGAGGGGCGCACGAGCACCGGATAGCCTATTTTGGCGGCGGCTTTTACCCCGTCCTCTATATTGGTGACCGCCGTGCCCTGCGGGCGGGGGATGTCGAGCGCTTTGAGCACCTTTTCGAAGCTGTCGCGGTTTTCCGCGCGCTCAATAGCCTCGCAGTCGGTACCGATGATGTTTACCCCACGCTCCATAAGCGGCTGGGCTAAGTTTATCGCGGTCTGACCACCGAGCGAGGCGATGACCCCCTCCGGCTTTTCGAACTCGATAATGTTCATCACGTCCTCGGCGGTGAGGGGCTCAAAATAAAGCTTGTCCGAGCAGGTATAGTCGGTAGATACCGTTTCGGGATTGTTGTTTATAATGATGGCTTCGTAGCCGGACTTTTTGATGGTGCTTACCGCGTGAACGGTGGAGTAGTCGAACTCGACGCCCTGGCCTATGCGGATGGGGCCCGCTCCCAAAACGATGATCTTCTTTTTGTCGGTAAGGCGCGAGGCGTTTTCACCTTGGTATGACGAGTAAAAATAGGGGATATAGGCGTTCGTATGGCAGGTATCGACCATTTTGTAGACGGGGAAGATATTTTCCTTTTTTCTGAGCGCGAATACTTCGGTTTCGCTTACGCTCCAGAGCTTCGCTATGTATTTGTCGCTGAAGCCCATGACCTTTGCCTCGCGCAAGGTCTTTATATCGCCCTTGTTTTCGGCGACGGTTTTTTCCGCTTTGACGATTTTTTCTATGGATTTCAAGAAAAGCGGGGTTATCATGGTGATTTCGAAAAGCTTATCCACATCGACGCCCAGGCGGAAAAGCTCGGCTACGGCGAAAATATTGTCGTCCTTAAATTCCTTTATGTAGTCAAGAAGCTCCGCTTCGGTTTTGTTTTCGAATTTCGGCAGACGGAAGTGACAGGCGCCGGTTTCGAGGGAGCGCACCGATTTTAAGAGGCATTCCTCCAAGGTAGAGCCGATGCCCATAACCTCGCCGGTAGCCTTCATCTGGGTGCCGAGGGTGTTGGGCGCGGCGGAAAATTTATCAAACGGGAAGCGGGGCAATTTCGCCACGACGTAGTCGAGGCTCGGCTCAAACGCCGCGTTTGTGTTGGCTATGGTGATATCCTCGAGCGCCATGCCGAGCGCTATTTTGGCGGTAACCCGCGCTATGGGGTAGCCGCTCGCCTTTGACGCCAAAGCCGAAGAGCGCGAAACGCGGGGATTTACTTCTATAAGGAAATATTCGCTCGAATTGGGGTTCAAAGCGAACTGTACGTTGCACCCGCCCTCGATTTTAAGGGCTTTTATGATCTTTATGGCGCTGTCGTTGAGCATTTTAAGGTCGTGGTCGTTAAGCGTCATAATAGGCGCCACAACCAGCGAGTCGCCGGTATGTACCCCGACGGGATCGATATTTTCCATACCGCATATGGTTATCGCGTGGTCGTTGGAGTCGCGCATGACCTCAAACTCGATTTCCTTATAGCCCTTGACGCTTTTTTCGATAAGCACCTGGTGCACGGGCGAGAGCTTAAAGGCGTTGAGCCCTATTTCCACAAGCTCCGCTTCGTTGTTTGCAAAGCCGCCGCCGGTGCCGCCGAGGGTAAAGGCGGGGCGCAGTACCACCGGGTAGCCTATTCGGTTCGCCGCCGCTTTAGCCTCCTCGATGCCGTAGGTGATTTCGGAGGGGATGACCGGCTCGCCTATTGACTCGCACAGCTCCTTGAAAAGCTCGCGATCCTCGGCGCGCTCGATGCTTTCGCTGTCGGTTCCGAGCAGCTCGACGCCGCATTCCTTTAAAATGCCCTTCTTCTCAAGCTGCATCGCAAGGTTTAGCCCCGTCTGACCGCCTATGCCGGGAACTATAGCGTCGGGGCGCTCAAAGCGCAGGATCTTCGCTATGTATTCGAGCGTCAAAGGCTCCATATAAACCTTATCGGCGATAGCGGTGTCGGTCATTATGGTGGCGGGGTTCGAGTTGCAGAGCACGACCTCGTAGCCCTCTTCCTTAAGCGCTAAGCAGGCCTGCGTGCCGGCGTAGTCAAATTCCGCCGCCTGACCTATGACGATAGGCCCCGAGCCGATGATCAGTACCTTTTTGATGTCTGTTCTTTTTGCCATAAATATCCTCCCGTGGGTTTAATTTAAGTTAAGATATGCGATTTTGCCGTCCGAGACGGTAAGCCGGCAAACGCCGAAAAGCTTTTCGCCCTCAAAGGGGGTAGCCCTGCCTTTTGAGAGAAAATCCGCCGGATTTACGGTGTATTCGCAAGTCGGATCAAATACGCATATATCCTTTGTCGGCGCAAGCCCGAAGCGTTTTCGCGGAGCGTCGCTCATCGCGTTTATAAGCCTTTCGAGGGGTATCAGCCCCGGCTTTACAAGGTGGGTATAAAGCGCCGAAAATGCCGTTTCGAGTCCGACTACTCCCATAAGGCTCTTTTCGAGGCCTCCGCTTTTTTCGGCGGCGGAGTGGGGAGCATGGTCGGTGGCTATCATGTCTACGGTGCCGTCCGAAAGCCCCTCGATAAGCGCCTCGCGATCCGCTTTTGAGCGTATCGGCGGGTTCATTTTAAACCTGCCGTCCTCTTTAAGGCATGAGTCGTCCAGAATCAAATAGTGGGGAGCGGTCTCGCAGGTGACGTCCGCGCCCTCGGCTTTGGCTTTTCGTATGAGCTCGACGCTCTCTTTGCAGGAAACGTGGCAGACGTGGTACTTACAGCCGGTCTCCTTTGCAAGCCGCAAATCCCGCTCTATCTGCCGCCATTCGCTTTCGCTCGAAATGCCCTTGTGTCCGTGAAGCCGCGCGTACTCGCCGTCGTGAATATACCCGCCGCGAAGCAAGCTATTGTCTTCACAGTGGGCGGCGATCACTTTGCCGAGCTTTTGAGCCTCGCACATCGCTTTTCGCATTATGTTTTCATCTTGTACGCCTCTGCCGTCGTCCGAAAAAGCCGGACAGTATTTCGCCAAAGAGTTAAAATCGCTTAAGACCTCGCCCTTTTCGTCGACCGTGATAGAGCCGTAGGGGTGAACCCTTATTACGGCGTATTCCTTTATCAAATCAAGCTGTACCTTAAGCTTCCCCTCGTCGGAGGGCACGGGGTTTAGGTTCGGCATCGAAAAAATATCGCCGAAGCCGCCCCTCGCCGCGGCAAGGGTACCGCTCCTTATTGTCTCCTTATATGAAAAACCCGGCTCTCTCAGATGAACGTGTACATCACAAAAAGCCGGAAAAACGAAACAATTATTTAATTTAAAAAGGTTGTCCGTCAAAGAATAGGGAATATTGTCGGTAATCTCAAAAGAAAAATCATCCGTCTTAAATATGCCGCCGTCATAAACGCTTGCGTTTTTAAGGGTGAGTTTCATTTGTTTACCGCCTTTCTTCGGTGCAATATTTTTATCTAGTCAATGCAATCAGATTACAATGCGTTTTGCGTGGAACGACGTCCGCGCCCGCTTTGTCGCACGGTCTTACCATACGACAGTATGCTCTCAACCGTGCTTCGCGCGGAACACGAACGGCGTTCTCATGCAAAATCTTCGACCCGAGTCGGAGCGGATTTTTTCGTCCGGCAAGGAAGAGGACGCGGGAATACTGTCGTATTTCAAGGACGATGACACAGGCGGCGGAGAAATCCGTCCGCCTCGGGCGCATTGTAATCTGATTGCATTGACTAAACTATTTTACCACAAACCGACTTCCATGTCAATCAAAATTTTAACAAGCTTTAAATGTTTTAAATACGGTTTTAAATACGGGGGATTGTATTGACCAAAGAGGTATGATATGGTAAAATAAATGTGAAATTGAGAGCTTTAAGCGCCAAAAAGGAGGGTGACGGCATGAGAAAGCCCGAAACGGATTACCGCGAGCTTAAAAGCGCGGGCTTTGGCGATCCGCGTTTTTCGCATCTTAAGCTTATACCCGGGTGGCTTGTGTTTTTGCTGTTTTTTGCGCTCACCGAAAGATACATTCCGCTTGAGCGCTGTCATGTGATGCACTGCCGGCTGGACGATATTATCCCCTTTTGCGAAATTTTCGTCGTTCCTTACGTGCTGTGGTACCTTTTTATAGCGGGCTCGCTCATTTATTTTTTGTTTTACTCCGTGGAAAGCTTTAAAAGGCTTCAAATTTGTATTTTTCTGCTCCAAGCCGTCTCCGTGGTTATATTTATAGCCTTCCCCACGGCGCAGAATTTGCGCCCCGCGGTCTTTCCGAGGCAAAATATTTTTACTGCCTTGATAGGCGGGCTCTACGCGGTCGATACCAATACGGGAGTTTGCCCGTCGCTGCACGTCGCGGTCTCTATAGCTATAGCTTCCGCTTGGGTAAAGGACAAAACGGCAAATACGGCGGCAAAGGCGGCGGCGGTCGTATTCGCCTTTACCGTCTGCCTTTCGGTGGTATTTATAAAACAGCACTCGGTAATAGACTGCATCGCCGCATTGCCGATTTGTTTGTTGGGCGAAATCGTCGTCTACGGAAAAAGCTATTGGGCGCCCAAATTCAAAAAATCAAAATCGCCGCGCTAATTTTTCCTTTTGTTTTCCCCGTCGTATTTTACAATGCCGGGATTATACCCTTGCGCTATCGCGGGATATTGGTTTTCGGTGTCGGCGGTTTTTTGAACCTCGTAAGTGCCGTAGGCGTTTATGAGCTCCGCCGCGTTTTCGGGCTGTCCGCCCTCCGGAAAGGACGCCGATATCTCGGTCAAAACGTCTCGCTCCTTCTTTTTCTTCTTCATTTTCTCACCCCCCAACGTTAGTATGTGAAAAATGAAGAAGAAAATTCTCATGCGAAAGGTAAAAGCGGGCGCGCTCTGCGGACGGATTGTAAAAAGTAAAAATAATTTTTAGGCTCTTCTATACTTTACCTTTCCTCTCCCCTCGTCTTTTGCTGCGCAAAAGCCACCCCCCTCGGCAGATGGGGGCAAGGCGCGCACGGCGCGCATGATGAATTTAAAATCATTCATAAACTAAAGCATTTCTCAAATCCGAAGCTTAAAAGCAGAACTTAGTGCATTAATCCTTGGCTCCATCTGACGAGGGAGCTGTCAGCGTAGCTGACTGAGGGAGAGATTTTTTATTTTTAATTTCCTTTTATTTCTTTGCATTTTTCTTATTCTTACTCTTTTTCTCTCCCTCCGTCTTTTGCTCCGCAAAATCCACCTCCCCCGTCAGGTGGAGGCAAGGCGCGCCGTGCGCGCAAAGGAATAAATAACCAAAAAAACGTGGGCGAGGCGCTGTCACGCGATGAAAAATGAGGCAGCGGGTGCTGTTTTTGTGGGGGAAATTCGGGCAAGAAAGAGAAATTCGGCGATTTTTGTGCAGGTTTACGGGGATTTTTTATAAAAAACTATTGAAAAATCGAAAATGATGTGCTAAGATTTACTGTGTATATGGTCG
>CANQGK010000038.1 GCA_947623175.1 uncultured Clostridia bacterium
CCTCCCTTTAGGCAAGGGAGGCTAAAATGCCGAAATTTAACAAAGATTAAAAAATTTCAATTCAGCGCCGCCTGTAGTTTTTTTCTCTCCCTCAGTCGGCTTACGCCGACAGCTCCCTCGTCAGATGGAGCCAATTTTAAAAAAAAGTTTGATTACAACAATCTGCACCTCTACGGAGGGCGGGGATTCAAGGGCATGAGCGTTTGCACAGTAGGTTTTCGTGCCTTTGAATTGCCGACCGGCGAAAATTAGCTTTATATCCGAAATATCCGAAATTTCCCTGCGTGCGCGCTTGGCGCGCCTTGCCCCCATCTGCCGAGGGGGGTGGCTTTTGCGGAGCAAAAGACAGGGGGAGAGGAAAAGTAAAGCCGAGATGAAACCCAAAATAAAAGGAAATAGAAAATAAAAAATCTCTCCCTCAGTCGGCTACGCCGACAGCTCCCTCGTCAGATGGAGCCAATTTTAAAAAAAGTTTGATTACAACAATCTGCACCTCTACGGAGGACGGGGATTCAAGGGCATGAGCGTTTGCACAGTAGGTTTTCGTGCCTTTGAATTGCCGACCGGCGAAAATAAGCTTTATATCCGAAATTTCCGAAATTTTCCCAACTGCGCGCACGGCGCGCCTTGCCTCCATCTGCCGAGGGGGGTGGCTTTTGCGGAGCAAAAGACGAGGGGAGAGAAAAGGTAAAGCCGATATGAAGCTAAAGAAAAAACACACAGAAAGGAGGCTTCCTCTTATGAAAAGCGCACAAATGACAAATATTCCCAGGGTGGGGGGGCACAGGTCCGCCTTATTAGGCAAATTGACGGACTTCCGCAGAGGAAGCCGTACCTTATCCGTACTATAGACGCACTCCGATTTTGACGGCATTATCGGGGCGATGTCTCAACCCCGAATTTCAAAAATGCCGCAAAATTAAATAAGGAGTGTGTTATACACATGAATAAGACTAAAGCTACCAAAAAAGCTTTGCTTATGAGCATGCTTTCTATTCTTTTATGCGTTGCAATGCTTATAGGCTCCACCTTCGCATGGTTTACCGATTCGGTTACGAGCGGGCGCAATAAGATTGTTGCCGGTAATTTGGACGTTGAGCTTTACCATACCAACGCAAATATAAAGGCAGCCGAAAAGGTCAGCGAAAAAACCCCGTTGTTCGTCAAAGAGGACGGCGAAGCCATTCTTTGGGAACCCGGCGTAGTTGCTTACGAGAATTTTACCGTTAAAAACGAGGGCACCTTAGCGCTCAAATACGAGCTTGCCTTAAACGTATACGGCAAAAACGCCACGACCGATAATCATTCCCTCGACGAGGTTATCAAGGTGGCCTTCCTGGATCGTCATTTCAGCGGCAATCGCGACGACGCTATTGCGCTTGATGCTTCTTCTTACGGCAAATTGGCAGATATGACTCAAGAAGGTCAAATTGAAGCGGGCGATACCGACGGCAAAGAATTTGCCGTAGTGCTTTATTGGAAGCCGACCGACGATGACAACCTTTACAATCTTAATAACGGCAAAAAGTCGAACGACGGCGAAAAATCGCTGTGGATCGACCTCGGCGTTGAGCTTTACGCTACTCAGGCCGTATCCGAGTCCGACAGCTTCGGTAATGATTATGACGAAAACGCAAATCTGCCGGAGCTTCCGAAGCACCTTGCGGTAGCGGCTACTTCCGAGGTTGTATCCGGAAAGCCGACAGTAATTGAAGACAAGGAAAACGGCGTAACCGCTACCGTTCCCGCCGACGCGACGGACGAAGAATCGCTTACTCTTATCATTTCGACCACGGACGCGACGGATAATTCCGTTGTATATGATATCAAGTTGGTAGACGAAGACGGAAATACCGTTAAATTGACAGAAGAGGCTGTAATTGAGCTTAATATCGGAGCCGGTTTAAAGAACGTTAAGGTTAAGCATGCCGGGACGCCTATGGATGCAACCAAATATTCCTACGCTTCCGGAACAGGTATTTTGACGATACATACCGACAGCTTCAGCGAGTTTGAGATCACCTTTGAGCGCAGCACGTCCTGGGACGGCACAACCGTTGATAAGGAATGGTATTCGAACGATAAGAGCGAATTTACGCTTGCCACGCCGGAACAGCTGGCAGGACTTTCGGCGCTGGTGAACGAGTCCGGCAGCTACGGGAGATTCCAAGGCAAAACCGTTAAGCTGGCAAAATCTCTCGATATGGGCGGATACGAATTTGACAGCATAGGGAATACTTCAGCCCATCCCTTTGACGGCACCTTTGACGGCTGCGGCAACACCATCAAGAATCTGAAAATTAAAGGAACCGATACCTATGGCACCGGCCTCTTCGGAACCGTCAGCGGAAGCGTCAAGAATCTGACTGTTTCAAAATGCGAAGTGACCTCAAGTAAAAGCCTTACCGGCGTTTTGGCAGGAGCCTTTACCGGCGACGAGCTTTCCGGCATTACCGTAGAAAACTGCACCGTCAGCGGAGCATCTAACTGCGGCGGTATGGTCGGCAGAATTAGTGAAACAACGACCGGATCCGTCGTTACGGGCGAAGAACAGACTTTCGAAAACTGCACAGTCAAAAATACGACCGTTGTAAGCTATGGCGAAGAAGCCGGACTGATGTTCGGCACTGTAAATGCAACCAACTATAATAAAACGTTTACCGGCTGCAGCATTCAGAACAGTACCTTAAAGTATGATAATTCGTATTACGATTTCAATCCAAAATACGCCTATGGCGGTATTATCGGCGGCGCCTGGATGTATAATAGTACAATGATCAGCTTTAATAAATGTCAAGTTGATAAATTCCGGTTCGAGTTAGCGGATATGAAATACAACGCTGATCTGAACGGATTAGGTGGTTTTATCGGTCAAATCAAATGGTATGAAAGTAATAATCCAACTATAGATGTCAAGTGTAACATTACCGACTGCTCTGCCTCGCTTTATATGGACAAAGAAGCAATAAGCATCAGAGTTAAGGACGCCGGCGCATTTATCGGCAATGCCGGTTATGTAGGAAGAAGGGCAGACGGGAGTAGCAAAAGCACCGTAACCTTCAGCGGCACCAACACCTACAGCGGCGATCAGGAAAATGCAATCGGAAATAATGGAGCTGCCAATGTAGTAGGCGAAGCAACAAAAAAATAATTTTTTGACACCGCGATTTTAAATTTAAACCGCCCCTCCCTGCGGGGAGGGCGGGGATTCAAGGGCATGAGCGCTTGTTTAGCAGGTTTTCGTGCCTTTGAATTGCCGAAGCATTTTAGCCTCCCTTGCCTAAAGGGATGCTAAGGCGCAATGTAAAATGAAGCGGCGCTATGCGCCATGAAGCATGAAGCGCTCGCTTGCGCGAGACATTTCGGTGTCCGCTTCGCGGACGGATTGTAAAAAAGTAAAAATAATTTTAGGTTCTTCTATGCTTTACCTTTTCTCTCCCCCTGTCTTTTTCGGAACAATCTCCGAAAAAGACACCCCCCTCGTCAGATTGGGGCAAGGCGCGCGGGCGCGCAGAATAATTTTAAAATCATCTGCAAACTAAGTATTCCTCAAATTTTAAGCTTAAAAAACAGGATTTAGAGCATTAATTTTTGGCTCCATCTGACGAGGGAGCTGTCGGCGTAAGCCGACTGAGGGAGAGAAAAAACTACAGACGGCGATGAATTTAAACTTTAGTTTCATCTTAGCTTTACTTTTTCTCTCCCTCCGTCTTTTGCTACGCAAAATCCACCTCCCCCGTCAGGTGGAGGCAAGGCGCTGAGCGCGCTGTATCCTTTCTTTTGCCAAGCTCGCCCTGCGCAAAGCCTCCCTTGCCTAAAGGGAGGGGGACCAACGTTAGTTGGTGGTGGGATTTACGGGGCTAAAGCCGAGAAGCCGCTAAAGTTTTATAAAACAATGCTGCGCGCTCGTATACTTCTTCACTATTCGATATTACTTATTACCTTGTGCGCAAACCGCACTTTGGGTTGTCGGCGTAAGCCGACTGAGAGATATCAATTACCCGTGAGGCTGAGAACTGCGCTTTAGAGCCGTTAATCCCTCCGTCGGCTACGCCGCCACCTCCATTTAGGCAAGGGAGGCTAAGGCGCAATGTAAAATGAAGCGCTCGCTTGCGCGAGACGGTTCGGTGTCCGCTTCGCGGACGGGTAAGTAAAAGTGAAAAATTCCCCCGAGGACGGCGAGATTGCCGTTGTCTCGGGGGGATTCTCGGTTTGATTTTACTCTATTCCCGTGACTTTATAGCCTTGGTCGGTTACGGCGGCGGTGAGGGCTTCGTCGGAGACCTCTTTTGCGAGGGTTACCGTCGCGGTGCCGGTTTTGTGGCTTACCTTTGCTTCGGTTACGCCGTCGAGCGCTTCGAGCGCCTTTTTGGTGTGCATTTCGCAATGCTCGCACATCAAGCCTTCGATTTTTAAAGTTTTTGTCATAATGGTTATCTCCTTTTTATAATTTTCGGTTTTGGTATATTTTTTTGCTTTTCGCATGTTAAAGAAATTAAGCCGCAGAGCGTTGGTTACCACGCTGAAGCTTGAAAGCGACATTGCCGCCGCGGCGAACATGGGGTTCAACTGCCAGCCGAGCAGTTTTATGAACAATCCCGCCGCGAGGGGAATGCCTATGCCGTTGTATATAAACGCCCAAAAGAGATTTTCGTGAATGTTTCTGAGGGTGGCGCGGCTCAAGGCTATCGCCGCCGCCGCGTCGGATAAATCGCCCTTCATAAGCACCACGTCGGCGGCGTCTATCGCGACGTCGGCTCCCGCGCCTATGGCTATGCCGACGTCCGCCGCGGTAAGCGCCGGCGCGTCGTTTATACCGTCGCCTACCATAATTACTCTGCCGGTACGTCGCAAATCTTCTATCGCTTTTGCCTTTTCGGTGGGGAGCAGACCTGCGATCACCTCGTCCGCACCCACCTTGTCGCCTATAGCCTTTGCGGTGCGCTCGTTATCGCCGGTAAGCATTACCACGCGAATGCCCATGCTTTTAAGCGTTTTGACGGCTTCGACGCTGTCGGGCTTTATGACGTCCGCCACGGCGATTATGCCGCAAAGTTTTTCTCCGTATGCGAAAAAGAGCGGGGTCTTGCCCTCGTTTGAGAGAGCCTCGGATTTAAGCCGTATTTCGTCCGGAACGGTGATTTTTTCGCTTATAAACTTATAATTTCCGCCGTAAAGCGGGGCGCCGTCCGAAATTGCCGTAAGTCCGTTTCCGGGCAAAGCCTTAAAGTCGGTCACGTCGCTTTCGCTTATTCCCCGCGCGGCCGCCGCGGCGTTTATCGCCTTTGCCAGGGGATGCTCGCTTTTACATTCGAGCGAATAGGCAAGCCGTAAAAGCTCCGCTTCGCTTACGCCGTTTGCGGGGATAATATCGGTAAGCTCCGGTTCGCCCTTGGTTATCGTGCCGGTTTTGTCAAGCGCCGCCGTGCGGGCTTTGCCGGTATTTTCGAGCGAGAGAGCGGTTTTGAACAAAATTCCGTTTTTGGCGCCCATGCCGCTTCCCACCATAATGGCTACAGGGGTGGCAAGCCCCAAAGCGCACGGACAGCTTATTACCAACACCGAAATCGAGCGCGCCAGGGCAAATCCGAAGCCTTTACCCGCAATAAGCCAGGCGGCGGCGGTCAAAATTGCGATACCTATAACCGCCGGAACGAATATTCCGGACACTCGGTCGGCGACCTTGGCTATGGGCGCCTTGGTAGCGGCGGCGTCGCTTACGGTGCGGATTATCTGCGAAAGGGTGGTATCCTCACCCACTCTCAAAGCCTCGCATTCGAGATAGCCGGAGCTGTTCACCGTGCCGGCAAATACCCGATCGCCCGCGGCTTTGTCAACGGGGATGCTCTCGCCGGTGAGGGAGGATTCGTCCACCGCGCTTGCGCCCTCTTTTACTAAGCCGTCCGCCGGAATATTTTCGCCCGGGCGAATTATGAATATATCGCCCTTTACAACTTCGCTTACGGGAAGGGTTATTTCCCTGCCGTCGCGCAAAACCGTCGCGGTTTTGGGGGCTAATTTCATAAGAGATTTAAGCGCGTCGGTGGTTTTGCCCTTTGAACGCGCTTCGAGCATTTTGCCGAGGGTTATAAGGGTGAGAATGGTCGCGGCGGATTCGAAATAAAACTCGTGCATGTAGCTCATTACCGCGGCGGTATCGCCCTTAACCTGCGCGTCGGTCATAGCGAAAAGGGCAAAGGTGCTGTAAAGAAACGCCGCCGTGCTGCCGAGCGCTACAAGGGTGTCCATATTCGGCGCGCGGTGAATAAGCCCCTTAAAGCCGCTTACGAAAAATTTTTGATTTATCACCATTACGATAACCGTAAGCAAAAGCTGTAAAAGCCCTACAGCCAGGCAGTTGTCGGCGAAAAAGGCAGGAAGCCGCCAATTCCACATGGTATGCCCCATGGCGACGTACATGAGCGCCGCCCAGAATATCAAGGAGGTTATAAGCCGCTTTTTTAAAACGGGGGTATCTCTGTCCTTAAGCGAGTCATCCCCGCTGTCGGCGCGGGATTTATCGCCGCCCTTAAGCGCCGCGCCGTAGCCGGCTTTTTGCACCGCGGCTATGATTTTTTCGGGGCTGCCCCCTTCGACGCTCATCGAATTTGTAAGCAGGCTCACGGAGCACGAGCTTACTCCCTCGACGCTTAAAACCGCTTTTTCCACTCTGGCGGAACATGCGGCGCAGGTCATACCGCTTACCGAATACTGCTGCATATAAATCTCCTTTCCGCGCAAAAGCGCTTTCTAAAGCCGATTGTAAAATTCGGCGCAGTTATTTATTTCATAAGCTTCTGCAAGGTGAGCAAAAGCTCGTCTATTACCTCGTCGTTGCCGGACCTTATATCCTTTACGACGCAGCCTCTTATATGATGTCCGAGAAGCTCGCGGTTAAAGGCGTTTACGGCGGCGTTTACGGCGGCTGACTGCACCAAAATATCCGCGCAGTAGGCGTTTTTTTCGACCATGCCGCGTATACCGCGTATCTGCCCCTCTATCCTATTAAGGCGGCAAATGAGCTTTTTGCGCTCGGCGTCGGTACGCTCGGTGGTTTTGTGACAGTCGCATATTTTTTGAGTCATCGTAAAGCTCCTTCGTATCTTCGGTTCGGTTACATTATATACCCCCGTAGGGTATATGTCAAGAGGAAAATTCGCATAATTTTTATTTATTTTTATTTCGGCTAGTCAATGCAATCAGATTACAATGCGTTTTGCGTGGAACGACGTCCGCGCCCGCTTTGTCGCACGGTCTTACCATACGACAGTATGCTCTCAACCGTGCTTCGCGCGGAACACGAACGGCGTTCTCACGCAAAATCTTCGACCCGAGTCGGAGCGGATTTTTTCGTCCGGCAAGGAAGAGGACGCAGGAATACTGTCGTATTTCAAGGACGATGACACAGGCGGCGGATAAATCCGTCCGCCTCGGGCGCATTGTAATCTGATTGAATTGACTTGACAAAGTAAAGAAAAAATAGTAAACTAAGTGCAAATTGAATATTTTGATAAAAGAAATTACGGTTCCGGGCGCTTTTTGCCTTAAGGCTCGGATTAAAAGGGAATCCGGTTAAAATCCGGAACAACCGCCATTACTGTAATTGACCGAAGGTGGACGGGCATTGCGTCTGTTTGCCGCCGAAGCTTTGAGACCATTGGCGTATTTTGTGGAAACGCGGCTGCGCCGAGAAGGTAAGCTTCGGGTTATCGCTTTGGTTTGCTCGCAAGTGTAAACCTTGGCGCGGTCATAAGTCAGGAGACCTGCCGTTATTTTAAGGTTACCGTTATTGGGCGAGAAGAGTGCAGCCGATTTATCAGCAAACGAGCGGTTTTAAGGGCGTTTTATACCCTAAAGGCCGGTTTGCCGTTGTGCCGAAAATCCGTTGTACTCTTTCCTTTTGCGGGAAAGAGTATTTTTTTATGGAGGTGTGATATGACCGACGAGGAAAAGGTCGCTTGGGCGAAGGCGCGGCTTTCGGAAAAAAGCAGGGAGCTTAACAGGCTTCCGAAAAAAGAGGATTTTGACGATGCGACAAGATCCCGAATAAAAGCTTTTCTCGGTCCGTGGCCGCGGGCGCTCGAAAAGGCGGGGCTTAAAAAGCCCAAAAGCTCAAAGTCACACACCGAAAAAGGCAAACTCAAATAACAGGATAAAAGGAGCAGATTTGCCAAATGAAAAAAAGAATATTGACCTTAATAACGGCGGTTTTAATGCTGTTTAATCTTATGCCGTTGTCGGCTTTTGCCGACGGTACTTCCGACAAATACACCGAAAAAGCGGATGAAGTCCTGTCTCACCTTGCGCTTAGCGTGAGTGAACCGAAATTCGGCACAAACGGCGGCGAATGGACGGTAATCGCGCTTGCCCGCGGGGGTTATTATGCCCCGGAAAATAAATATTTTTCCGATTATTACAAAAGAATAGTCGAAACCGTTAAAACAGAGGCGGCTTCGGTCAATATGAACGGCGCGCTTCACCGAAACAAATCGTCCGAAAACGCCCGACTTATTATGGCGCTTGCCGCGATAGGAATGGATCCGCAAAACGTGGGCGGGATAGACTTGATCGATGCCTACTCCGCCAACGGCATAGGTTGGATCACGCGGCAGGGCATAAACGGAGCGATATACGCGCTTATAGCTCTCGACACGAACGGTTACAAAACGAGCGACGAGACGATAAGACAGAAGTGTATCGAGGTTATTTTGAAAAACGAAAAAGCAAACGGCGGTTGGGCGCTTTCGGGAACCGCCGCCGATCCGGATATTACCGCCATGGCACTCCAGGCGCTGGCGCAATACAGGGATGACGACAAGGTAAACGCCGCCGCGGAACGCGCCTTTGACGCGCTGTCGGCAATGCAAAAGAGCGACGGCGGGTTTGCTTCGTGGGGAACGGTAAATTGCGAAAGCGTGGCGCAGGTTATAATCGCCTGTACCGCCTGGGGAATAGATCCGCAGAGCGATTCGCGCTTTGTAAAAGAAGGCGGCGCGCCGCTTGACGCGATGTTCGGCTTTTACGACGGCAACGGGGGATTTAAGCATACCAAAACAGGCCCCACAGACGGGATGGCGTCCGACCAGGCGGCATGCGCGCTTGCAGCGTACTGTAGGTTTAAAAGCGGCAAAACCCGCCTTTACGATACGAGCGATCAGCCGTCTTTGGTAATAGCGGGCGACGCGAGCGGCGACAATGTGCTTAATATTATCGATATTATTGCGATGAAAAAGCTGATTTTAAACGGGCGGTACGTAAAAGCGGCGGATTTTGACGGCAACGGCATAATTAACGCTTATGATTTTACCTCCCTTCGCCGTTTGATGTTTGCGCTGTAGGCGTTAAGGGGAACCGACATGAAAAAGCTTTTATCCGTACTTTTAATTCTGCTTTTAGCCTGCACCGCGGGCTGTTCGACCTTGCGGACAAGCTCCGCCGATTTTTCCGAACCCGCGTCTACTCAGATTTCCTCGGGTGAAGAAGCGGAAAACACGACCGTCGCGCAGGATAAAACCGTTTCAAGTGACGAAAAAACCGACTCGGCCGCTTCGGACGGCAAGCCGCAGTCCGACGCAACGGGCAATACCGAGACGACGGACGGCAAAAAAACGCCCGAAAAAAAGACCGAAAAAACGACAAAAAAAACGTCTCAAAAAACGCCCCAAAAGGATAAATACAATACCGATCCCGTACCCGAGGGAAAGCCCGCGCCGACGGAGCCGCAGGATACGGAGCCGGACAAGGAAAATCCCTTTATTTGCACGATTTTGATAGAGTGTAAGACGATACTTGACAATCTTGACGATTTGGATCCCGACAAGCGCGAGATCGTACCGAGGGATGGGGTAATTCTTGCGAAAACGACGGTCACTTTTTACGACGGCGAGTCGGTTTTTGACCTTTTGCAGAGAATTTGCAAGGAGAAGAAAATCCACATGGAGTCGTCCTTTACGCCGATGTACAACAGCGCTTACATAGAGGGAATAGCGAATTTGTACGAATTTGACTGTGGGCCGCTGTCCGGGTGGATGTACAGCGTAAACGGCTGGTATCCGAATTACGGCTGCAGCAGATACGCGCTAAAGTCCGGCGACGCCGTGGAATTTCGCTACACCTGCGCTCTCGGCGAGGATATCGGCGCGCAGGATGCGGTACAAACGCAGTGATCGAATTTTCATAAATAAAAATTGCGAAAAAGCTTAAAAAGAAGGTGAACGACATAAAAAGCAAGGATACCTTTTCGGAGTATCATCCGCTTGTGAATTTTTTGTTTTTCGCGGTGATCTTTACCTTTTCGATGTTCGGCATGCACCCGGTTTGCCTGGCGATTTCCTTTGTGACTGCCGTCGGCTATTATATAAAATTAAAGGGCAAAGGCGGCGTAAGGTTTATACTGCGGGGGGTTATCCCGCTGCTCGTTGTGACGAGCATTATCAATCCCGCCTTTTCCCACGCGGGCGTAACGCTTATTTGCTACCTGCCGAGCGGCAATCCGCTCACGCTTGAGAGCATACTGTACGGCATAGCCGCAGGTTTTATGCTGACGTCGGTCATACTCTGGTTCGCCTGCTTTTCCGAGGTCGTCACTTCGGATAAATTCGTCTATCTTTTCGGAAGAATAATACCCTCGCTTTCGCTTTTGCTTTCGATGACTTTGAGGTTCGTACCGAGGTTTATCGCGGAATTTCGCGAGGCTTGCGAAGTGCAGGCGGCTCTCGGGCGGGATATAAAGGGCGGCGGGTTTGTCAAAAGGATGAAAAACGCCGTCGCCGCCTTTTCGGCGGTGGTGACTTTAAGCCTTGAAAACGCCGTCGAAACGTCGGACAGCATGAAAAGCCGCGGATACGGCACCGCAAAACGAACGGCTTACTCGACTTATTTGTTTACCGAGAGGGATAAAACGGCGCTTGTGTTTATCGGGTTCTGCGCCCTGTTTTTGCTTGCGGGCAAGGTATCGGGCGGGCTGTATTGGCGGTTTTATCCGAATATTCGCGGCGCCTTAGCCGATCCGCTGACGCTTGCCTTGCAGGCGGTGTACGCGGCGCTCGGATTTATGCCGTTATTTATAGATATTCGGGAGGAAAGAATGTGGAAACGTTTAAAATCGAGCATTTAAGCTTTACCTATCCCGAGGAGTCTCTGCCGGCACTCTCGGACATAAACCTCAGCGTAAAGAAGGGGGAGTTTTTCCTGCTTTGCGGCCACTCCGGGAGCGGCAAATCCACCCTTTTGCGCCGGCTCAAGCCCGCGATAGCGCCGCACGGCGAAGCGCAGGGAGAGATATATTTTGCGGAGGAGCCTTTAGAGAAGCTTTCGGCGGGAGAAGCCGCCGCGAAAATCGGCTTTGTCATGCAGTCGCCCGACTCGCAGACGGTCACCGACAAGGTCTGGCACGAATTGGCGTTCGGGCTCGAGAGTCTGGGAGCGGACAGCGAGACGATAAGACGCAGAAGCGCCGAAATGGCGGCGTTTTTCGGGCTGGAAAATCTGTATTACAAAAACGTTGCGGAGCTTTCGGGCGGGCAAAAACAGCTGTTGTGCCTTGCGAGCGTGATGGCGATGCAGCCGGAGGTTCTGCTTCTTGACGAGCCGACGGCACAGCTTGATCCGATAGCGGCGTCGGAATTTTTGGCGGTATTAGGGAAAATCAACCGCGAGACGGGCGTGACGGTAATTCTCTCGGAGCACCGGCTCGAGGAGGCGCTGCCGCTTGCCCACAGAGCCGCCGTAATGGAAAACGGACGCATTTTATGCTGTGGGAGCGCTAAGGAGATAGGCGGATTTTTAAAAGCGGGAAATTATTCGATGTTTGCCGCGATGCCCTCGGCTATGAGAATTTGGGGCTCGACGGAGACGGATCTGCGCTGTCCCGTAACCGTAAACGAGGGCAAGGAATTTTTAAGCGAATATCTTAAAACGCATAAGCCGAAGCCGCTTTGTAAGCCCCGAGCGGACAAGCCGCAGTCGGAGGCAAGGCTTAAAGCGAGCGGGGTATGGTTTCGGTACGAAAAGGAGCTGCCCGACGTCGTAAAGGAGCTGGAAATTACCGCCTTTGCGGGGGAGCATTTATGCATTTTGGGCGGCAACGGAAGCGGCAAAACCACGACGCTTAAGCTTTTGGCGGGGATAAAAAAGCCCTATCGCGGCGAAATCGAGGTAAAGGGGAAAACGGCGCTTTTGCCGCAGGATCCCAAAACGGTATTCGTCAAAAAAAGCGTATACGAGGACCTCGCCGACGCATGCAGATCTCAGGGGATAAAAAAGGAAAATATCGAAAACGAAATAGCGAAAACGGCGGCGCTTTGCGAAATTACCGGATTGCTTTACCGTCATCCGTACGACCTCTCGGGCGGGGAACAACAGCGCGCGGCGCTTGCCAAAATATTGCTTTTTTCTCCCGATATTTTACTGCTCGACGAGCCGACGAAGGGGCTGGACGTTCCTTTTAAGGAGAAGCTTGCCGAAATTTTGCAAAGGTTAAAACACCGCGGCGTCTGCGTCGTTACGGTAAGTCACGATATCGAATTTTGCGCAAAATACGCCGACAGATGCGGGATGTTTTTTGACGGCGGACTTATAGCCGTGGGCGCGCCGGACGAATTTTTTGCCGGCAACAGCTTTTACACCACCGCCGCGGGGCGGATAGCCAAGGAAATCGAGCCGCGGGCGATCACCGCCGAGGACGTTATCACCGTGATAGGCGGGAAATTGCCGGAGTATACGCAAAACGTTTCGGAACCGTCCGAATTTTCGGAGCAAACCTCTAATCTAAAGGAAAAGCCCGCGCCCTTATGGCGAAAAATCGCCGCCGCCTTCTGCGCGATTGCGGCTGTGGGCGTATACCTTTACGCCGCAAAGGCGGGTGGCTTGAGTCGGTTTGTGGATTTCGGCGGAATAACCGGACTCGGTAAAAAACAGCTTGCCTTGTACGGCATATTTATAGCCTTGCTTATACTCGTCGCCGTATTTTCGGGCAAAAAAAGCAAGAATTTACCCGAAAAAACCTTAAATAAACGCAAAATTTCCAAACGTACCGCCGTCGCGGCGGCGCTGATACTTCTGCTTATTCCCCTTACCCTCTTTATCGGAGTCGTCTGCGTCGAGCAAAAGCAATATTACATCACGGCGCTTGCGGTGCTGTTTGAGTGTATGATTCCGTTTTTCCTCATTTTCGAGGGGCGAAAGCCCAAAGCGCGGGAGCTTGTGATCATCGCCGCCCTCTGCGCGCTGGGGGTTGCCGGCAGAGCCGCGTTTTTTATGCTCCCGCAGTTCAAGCCGGTAACGGCGCTTACGATTGTCGCGGGGGTTGCATTCGGCGGCGAAACGGGATTTTTGGTGGGAGCGGTTACGATGCTGGTGTCGAATATCCTCTTTTCGCAGGGGCCATGGACGCCATGGCAGATGTTCGCGATAGGAATTATAGGATTTTTGGCGGGCTTGCTTTACAAAAAAGGCCTGCTTGCCCGCACGCGGCTGTCGCTTTGCATCTTCGGCGCGATCGCCGTATTTGTGATTTACGGGGGCATTATGAATCCCACCTCGGCGCTTATCTGGACCGGCGAAAGTCTCAATTTCAAAATTATTTTAAGCTATTACATCACCGGTTTTCCGATGGACGCCGTACACGCCGCATCGACCGCCATTTTCCTTTGGTTCGGCGCGGAGCCCCTGCTCGAAAAGCTCGACCGGCTTAAGACCAAATACGGGCTGGTAGAATGAAAATGAAGCGGTGCAGGGCGCACCATGAAGAATGAAGCGCTCGCTTGCGCGAGACGTTCTTTTTAGCCTCCCTTGCCTAAAGGGAGGGGGACCAACGTTAGTTGGTGGTGGGATACAGAGTCGCTGCCGCTCTAAGTGATAAGTAAAAAGTAATAGCGAAGAACTTCAGCTGCTTCTCGGCTTTAGTGCCGTTAATCCCTCCGTCTTGCCTACGGCAAGCCACCTCCCTTTAGGCAAGGGAGGCTCTTTTATAATCTTTAGTCTCTTCATTATTAAAACGAAGCGGCGGGCGCCGTTTAAAAATGCCGGAAATTCGGGGGAAAATAGGATTTTCGGTGTTTTTTGTGCAGATTTACGAGTATTTTTTGCGAAAATCTATTGAAAAATCGAAGCGATTGTGCTAAAATCTAACATGTATATTTGTGGTTTTAAAAAGGCGCTTGCCGGCGCGGCGTCTGTCCGAATTACACGGGCGGCGCTCCGAAAGGCGAAAATAAGCTTAATATTCGAAATATCCGAAATTTCCCTGCGTGCGCGATTGCGCGCCTTGCCCCCATCTGCCGAGGGGGGTGGATTTTGCAGACCTTGCTCTGCAAAAGACGGGGGGGAGAGAAAAAGTAGAGCCGAGATAAAACTCAAAAATAAAAGGAAATTAAAATAAAAAATCTCTCCCTCAGTCGGCTACGCCGACAGCTCCCTCGTCAGATGGAGCCAATTTTAAAAAAGTTTGATTACAACAATCTGCACCTCTGCGGAGGACGGCGATCAAAGGGCATAAGCGCCGATTTATGCCTTTTGACCGCCGAAAAGGCGAAAACTTAAGCTTTATCCAAAATCTCTTTGCGTGCGCGATAGCGCCTTGCCTCCACCTGACGGGGGAGGTGGATTTGCCGTAGGCAAAGACGGAAGGAGAGAAAAGGTAAAGTTAATATGAAGCTAAAGAAAAAACACACAGAAAGGAGGCTTCCTCTTATGAAATTTGTACAAATGGCAAAAATTTCCACGGGTGGGGGGCACGAGCTCGCCCTATTGGGCAGTTTGACGGACTTCCGTAGAGGGAGCCGTGCTTTGATTACAGGATAGACGCACTCCGATTTTGACGGCATTGTCGGGGCGACGTCTAAACCCCGAATGCCGCAAAATAAAAAAGGAGTGTTTATAAACATGACAAAAACCAAAAGTACCAAAAAGGCACTGTTTATGAGCATGCTCTCGTTGCTTTTGTGCGTTGCAATGCTCATAGGCTCCACCTTCGCGTGGTTCACCGACAGTGTCACGAGCGGCAGAAACCGCATTGTCGCCGGTAATCTCGACATCGAGCTTTACCGCGGTACCGAGACAAAAGAGACCGACAAGGTTACCGAAGCTACCAAGCTGTTCGAAAACGGCGTCGACGGCGAAACCCTTAAATGGGAGCCGGGCGTTGTAGCCTACGAGAATTTCACCGTTAAAAACGAGGGCTCGCTCGCGCTTAAGTATTCCTTGGCGCTCACCGTGTACGACAATAACGTCGTTGAGGGAACCGAAGCTTCCCTTGCGGACGTTATTAAGGTTGCCTTCTTAAATAGGCATTTCGACGGCACCCGCGAAGAAGCGCAGGCGCTCACCGATTATCAGCCGCTTAAGACCACCGCCAAGACCGGCGCCCTTTTGCCCGAGGACAAGGATGCGGCGCGCGCTTCCGAGCAGTTTGCGGTCGTGCTTTATTGGCAGCCCGGTGAAAATGATAACGACTATAATCTCAACAACGGGAAAACTTCGAGTGATAAATTACCGCTCTGGATCGATCTCGGAGTTAATCTCCAAGCGACACAGACACCGTACGAGGCCGACAGCTTCGACGAGAACTACGACGCAACCGCGGAATTTCCCGACGCAGCGTTTGTAATCGCTCCGTCCGAATTTTCCGTTGCTCCCAACATGGAAGGGGAAACCGTGATAGGCAATGACGCCGTAAACGTTAAAATTCCCGAAGGCGCGCTTACGACCGGCGATGAGATCGTTCTTGAAGTTACGCCCAACAGCGATGTGGCGTCCGGCGTTACCGTAAAAGCCGATGAAAAATCGGTCAGCTATGATATAGGACTTTACACAAAGGCGACGCATTCCGAAGTGCATCCCACAAAGGATGTCACCGTTAAGCTCTTTATCGGTAAAAACCTTTCCGACGTCACGGTATATCATGAGGGCGCGCTGATGAGCTCCGGCGTTTCGTATGACCATGAGACCGGATATCTTACCTTTGAAACTTCGGATTTCAGCCCGTTTGATATTATTTACCGCGTGACTATTGCGGAATTTACCAATGCCAACGGCGAGGTTACTCTTTACGGTACACTTGAGGGTATAAGTAATGCTATAGGAGGCTATGGCGCCGATTCGGGCGACGTTATGAAGCTCGTACGCGACATAGACGTTACTTCGCTTACATATCGATATTCTTCTTTTTTTAATATCAACGGTGCTTATAACGGCGATGCCGTTTTCCAAGGAGTTAATAAGGGAACCTTTGACGGTGACCACCATACTATCACAATGCCGTCCGGCATAGCTTCCGGATGGGTTTTCCTTGACGTTAAATCAGGTGCAACCGTTAAAAATTTGAACGTGGTTTTGAACGGTGGCTGTACGGGTGTGGCAAGATCCGGAAATGAATTTACATATGAGAATGTAAACGTCAAAGGCAAAGCCGAACTTGACGGCAACGGCGGATTGTTCATTATATACGCTATTGACAGCATAACTCCTCCGGTATTTAAAAATTGCGTCAGCGAAGCGATTATAACGGGTACGGGATATAATGCGATATTTGTCGGCTATCCGCGTGCAACCGGACTTACCTTTGAAAAATGTTATAATCGTGGCAGTATTTTCTGCGATGAGGCGGCAATGTTCTTTGCCAATCCCACAGGCGACAAAGCAATTACTCGCGTTTTCACCATAACCGATTGCAAAAACGAAGGTCTTGTTCATTCGATAAACAATACGGACTACGGCAAGCGTAATCTGTTTGCGTCTGTTGCAAGCGGAAATATGATAGAAGATACCACCACCGTTATTATTAACGGTAAGTCATACACCGGTGCACAGGCGGTCGCACTTGATACCAAAGCGCTCGGGCTCGGCAATCCCATTGAGATATCAAAAGAGGATCCCCGCCTTGAAATCAAGCGCTCGGGCAATGATTTTATAATTGTTCCCGCTTCCGAGCTTGACGTTGCTTATTACGTTTTAGAGTATGATACATATGCACATGTTGATGCTGCCGGTTCCACCTCGAGAAAATTCATCTCTTGGAAATTCCAAGCCGAAAAGAACGCTACGGAATTTGTTGCAGACCTCAAGTTCTATAGTTTTGTGGATAAAGAGTGGATTAAAGCCAACAAAGACGCCGAGGTAGGAAAGCTTTTGGGTTATACCACATACACCAAAGGCGGCGTTACCTATTATGAGCTGCCCGACCTTGACAATTGCTTCTACAAGAGCCACGATCCGAACCCCGGCGACAACTGCGTTGTAAAAGCTTATGATACTTATGGAAATGTGCTTACATCCGTAGGCTTTGCCATTACAAGCGGTAAAACAAGTTCAAAAGGTTAAATAAATACCTGCCGCCCCTCCCTGCGATGAGGGCGGCGATCCGAGAGCATAAGTTTTCGCTTGTGCTTTCGGATTGCCGAATGGCGAAAATAAGCTTTATATTCGAAATATCCGAAATTTCCCCAACTGCGCGCTTGCGCGCCTTGCCTCCACCTGACGGGGGAGGTGGATTTGCCGTAGGCAAAGACGAAGGGAGAGAAAAGGTAAAGCTTAGATGAGGCTAAAAATTATAAGGAGAAGCTAAAGATTATAAAAATAAAGCCTCCCTTGCCTAAAGGGAGGTGGCTTGCGTAAGCAAGTCGGAGGGATTAACGGGGCTAAAGCATAGCTCTCGGCTTCGCGGGTGAGCAGGTATCCCACCACCAACTAACGTTGGTCCCCCTCCCTTTAGGCAAGGGAGACTAAAATGCCGAAATTTAACAAAGATTAAAAAATTTCAATTCAGCGCCGTCTGTAGTTTTTTCTCTCCCTCAGTCAGCTACGCTGACAGCTCCCTCGTCAGATGGAGCCAATTTTAAAAAAAGTTTGATTATAACAATCTGCACCTCTGCGGAGGGCGGGAATCAAAGGACATAAGCGACGGTTTATGTCTTTTGATTGCCGAAAGGCGAAAATAAGCTTTATATCCGAATATCCGAAATATCCCCAACTGCGCGCTTGGCGCGCCTTGCCCCCATCTGCCGAGGGGGGGTGGATTTTGCAGACCTTGCTCTGCAAAAGACGGGGGGAGAGAAAAAGTAGAGCCGAGATAAAACTCAAAAATAAAAGGAAATTAAAACAAAAAATCTCTCCCTCAGTCGGCTACGCCGACAGCTCCCTCGTCAGATGGAGCCAATTTTAAAAAAGTTTGATTATAACAATCTGCACCTCTGCGGAGGACGGCGATCAAAGGGCATAAGCGCCGATTTATGCCTTTTGACCGCCGAAAAGGC
>CANQGK010000039.1 GCA_947623175.1 uncultured Clostridia bacterium
TTAATTTTCAGAAGATTTTAAATTTATCCTGCGCGCGCGACAGCGCCTTGCCTCCACCTGACGGGGGAGGTGGATTTGCCGTAGGCAAAGACGGAGGGAGAGAAAGAGCTACAGATACGCTGAATTTAAACTTTTTAAACTTTATTAAATTTCGGCAAATCGTTTTTCGACTTGCATTTTCTTACAGTCCGAGCTCTTTGATTTTCTTTTTAACCGTTTCAAATACCGGTTTTTTAACTCGGTTTTCGCCGCGTTCGTCGCATTCGATAAATCCGAAATGGGATTCGCCGTTGTATTTTCCCGCCTGCCGCTCAAAGCCCGGCTCGTCGAGCAATTCGTAGAATATGACTCCCTTAAAGCGCGGGAAGTCAATGTCGTACAGCTTTTGGATAAAGGCGGGCGCCCATTCCGCCTGCATGGCGTTGCGAACGTCGCGAGTGGCGATAGCGGCGCACTTTTCCTCATCCCAGCGGTGGTGGAAATTCATCCATTGGTTAGTCTCGCAGATCATAAAATCGCTGTCGGGAATATGGCGGCTCGCCGCTCTTAATATAAGGTCTATCGAAGATACTTCCTCTGCGTCGGAGTACCAATCGAGCCCGACTACGTCCCAGCGGCAGCCGGCGTCGTACATGGCGAAAATCAAAGCGATATGCCACCAGCAGAAATTCATGCTCGTGCAGGCGTCGGCATAGCCCTTTTTAAGTCCGCGAAGCGCGCCGCGCATGCCGTAAATCGCATTATCCCAGCGTACGCAGTCGTATTCGCCCTTTTCGAGTCCGTCATTGCCGGGAACGGTGATATTTAAAATATCGCCTCCCATGCAGGCAACGTCGGTTTCGTTGAATACCTGGTAAATGTCTATGTTGTCCTTAAGGGTTGCGGAAATTTTTTCAAAATATTCTTCGTAATATTTTTCAAGCTCCTCGAGCGTTTTGTCGCCGCGGTTTATCCAACCGCCGTTGTCAACGCAAAGCAATATTTTCATGCCGCGCTTGTGACATTCGTCCGCCACGTATTTTACGTATTTGAGAGTTTCGTCGTCGTTTGACGCGCTGTTGTAGCGAATTATTTTCATTCCCATCTCCGCGCAGTCATCAAGATTTCGGCTCAGCGTATTTGTATACGGCGTGTAACCGGGGTTGTGAATATTTATTCCTACTATGATATCCCTTGGCATAAAAACAGATCCTTTCCGTAAGCCCGAAGGCTTTAAATTACGAGTTCATTATATTGCGAAGCACTCTTAAAGTCAACAACTTTTTACGTAAATTTTCAAAGCCCGATTTTTTAAAAAAATAAAGTCGCTTTAAGAAAATCTTAAAAGATAAACAGTTGCATATTTTGCGTAAATGTGTTATACTTTGAATAATTATGCAATATTTTGAGGAGGTCAAAACATGAGAGCCGACGGAAAAAAGCTTAAAAAGGCGGATCCTATGTATACGGTTGCGGCGCATATTATGGATAAGCGTACCGACGCTTTAAATATGGTAACCATCAATATCCCTTACGAGCCTATACATAATTATCTTAACGAAAAACGCAAGGAAGGTATCAACATAAGCCATATGGCGGTGCTTATAGCGGCATATCTGCATACCGCCGCAGAATATCCGGAGCTCAACCGTTTTATCGTAAACAAAAAGGCGTACGCCCGAAACGAATATTCGGTAGCCATGGTTGTCCTCAAAGCCGGCAGCGGCGACCACGGAACCATGTCTAAAATGTATTTTGAAAACACCGACACCGTTTTTGAAATAAATAAAAAAATCGAGGACTACGTAAACGAGAACCGCAATTCCCCCGAAAACAACGGCACCGAGAAAATGATCAAAATTCTCCTGAGCGTACCGGGAATACTCGGTATAGGCGTACCATTTTTCAAATTTTTGGACAGATACGGGCTCTTACCCAAAAAAATCATCGATATGTCGCCCTTTCACAACAGTCTCGCGATCTCAAACCTTATATCGATAAGAACCAATCACGTTTACCACCATTGCTATAATTTCGGCACCACAAGCGTATTTATCACCATGGGCAATCTGCGCGAGGTACCGAAGCGCAAGGGAGACGAGGTCGTATTCGAGCGCTGTCTGCCGCTCGGCATAGTAATGGACGAACGAATTTGCTCGGGCGCGTATTTTGCGACCGCCTTCAAAAAGATGAGCAAATATTTAAGCGATCCCGCCCTTTTGGAGCTCCCGCCCGAAAAGGTGGTAAAGGATCCATGCGTAAAATAAAATTTTACAAAAAAGCGGGAATAATTTAATTTTTTGTTAAATATCCGTATATTAGGTTTACATTTTCGTCAATAATAACTTTATATATATTATAAAACATCGCTCTGCATACGGCAGGGCGATATTTTTTTATACAGGGGGGATTTTATGCAGAAGGAACGGATACTCGGGATTTGCGTATGCGATCTGAAACCCGACGAATCGCAGGCCGCGTTTACAAAGGATTTAAAAAAGGGCAAAAAAATCTTTATCGCCGCCGTAAATCCCGAAAAAATACTCAAGGCGCGAAAGGATAAGCGTTTAGCCGAAATACTCGAGGCCGCCGATTACGCGATACCCGACGGCATAGGCGTAGTTTTAGCGTCGCGTATTAAAAAAGGGAATATAAAGCAAAGATTTACGGGAATAGACTGTATGGAAAGTATCTGCGCCTTTTCGGGCGGACTCGATCTGAAAATTTTTCTCTACGGGGCGAGCGAAAGCTCGGTAACGGGCGCCGCGCACGCATTAAAAGCGAAATATCCAAATATAAATATAGTGGGCTGTATTAACGGATACGAAACGGACAATAATAAAGTAATCGAAAAAATCAACGAAAGTCGGGCGGATATACTCTTTGTATCTCTCGGATCGCCGAAGCAGGAATATTGGATAAGCGATAACAAGGATCTGCTTTGCTGTAAGCTTTTTATGGGGGTGGGCGGCTCCTTCGACGTTTTGTCGGGCGAAAAAAAGCGGGCTCCGCTCAAAATGCAAAACGCCGGACTCGAATGGCTTTACCGCCTTATAAAGGAGCCCAAAAGGATACTGCGGCAGATAAAGCTTATAAAATTCGTAACGCTTGCGCTCTTTAGAAAGGAATAAAAAATGATAAAGAAAATATTGCTCTACGGCGACTTATCCCTTAACAAGGTCGACGGCTCGTCGGTATGGCTTGCGTCGCTTGCAAAGCTTTTGTCGATGCAAAAGGAAAACAAGGTGGATATTTTGCTCAAGGAAAAGCTTACCTCCGATATTTTGACGCGGGAGCTTACCTACCGGGATAACGTCTTTTTGCTTGACCCTTACGAATACCTGAAAAAAGCAAAGTCCGCAGACAGCCGAAATTCGGTAAAGGCAATAAAAGCGATAGACTATTTACGGGATTACTCCTGCATCATAGTACGCGGGCTTGAAGCGGCGTACAAAGCGGCGAAAAGCGATTTGGCAGACAAGCTGATACCTTATATCACCGATTTTTGCCATGACAAAAGCCGCATTTCCGAACAGGAAAAAAGCCGACTTTTGTATATTTACCGCCGTGTAAAGCGCTTTTTTGTCCAGACTTATCAAATGGGCGAATATCTCAAAGAGGTTTTGTCCGTCGACGGCGAAAAATTTTGTCGGCTGTCCCCCGTGGTATTCGCCGACGGCGGTTTCGCGGAAAAAATGCCGAAATCGATAGTCTACGCCGGAAAAATCGCAAAATCCTGGAACATTACCGAGCTTTTGGAGATTATGGACCTGCTTTACCGAAAGGACCGCGAGATAACCCTCCACTTTATAGGCGATAAATTCAACCGCGATACGGCGGGAGAAAAGCAGAAAATCCTCGACGCGCTCTGCCAAAGGCCCAACATCGTATACTACGGCGCGCTTACAAAAAGCGAAACGACGAAAATAATAAATTCCTGCGAATTGGGCTATTCCTTCAGAAGCGAGGATATCGACAACGACGCGTCGCTTGAGCTTTCGAGCAAGGTATTGGAATATTGCTTCTGCGGCGCCTTGCCCCTGCTTCGCAAAACCGCGATGCATACCGCCGTTTTGGGGGAGGATTATCCGCTCTATGTCGAAAGCGTCGAAGAGTGCGCCGATAAAATATTGCGCTTTTTCGGAAATCCTCCGGAATTTGAAGAAAAAGCCCGCAGCCTGCCCGAAAGGGTAAAAAGCTTCACCCCAGAAAACATATACAAAAATATCCTTCCCGCCTTAAATATTTACCCCGACAAAAAGGCGCGGCTTTTGGTTACCGGGCACGACCTTAAGTTTATAAAGCCGCTCTTTCCCTATTTTGAAAAGGAATTTGAGCTTACGGTGCAGGAATACGACGAATATGCAAAGCTTGATACCGCCAAAGCCGAAAAGCTTATAAAAAAGCAGGATATTATCTTCTGCGAATGGCTGCTTTACGGCGCGCAGTGGTATTCGCGTCACCTGCTTTCCTTTCAAAAGCTTATAATTCGCGCCCATAAATTCGAAATCTCCAAAAACTACGGCAAAAGAGTCGCCTGGCAAAGGGTAAGCAAGCTTATCTGCGTTTCCTACTATTGGTCGGAGCAATTTACGGCAAGGTTCGGCGTTCCACGGGGAAAGGTCACCGTCATCAATAATTTTATAGATACGGCCGCCTATTCTCCGCAAAAGACGGACGGGTATAAATACAATATAGCGATGATAGGAATATTGCCGAAGCTTAAGGGCTTTGACCGGGCGGTGGAAATACTTAAAATTTTAAAAAGCAAAGACCACCGCTTTAAGCTTTATATCGCGGGCAAGAGGCCTTTGGAATTTGCCAACACCCGAAATCTGCCCGAACAGCGCGAATATTACGAAAAGGTTTACCACAAAATCGAGGAATACGGACTTTGCGGCTCGGTGATCTTTACCGGGTGGGTAAATACCGCCGATTTTCTTAAAAATATAGGCTTCACACTCTCTCTTAGCGATAAAAAGTTCCCCGAGAGCTTCCACATAGCCCCCTTCGAATGTATGGCGAGCGGCGGCGCGGGGCTTGCGCTTAATTGGGAGGGCGTCGAATATATCTACCCCGAGTATACCGTTTTTAATTCCAAAGAAGAAATAGCCGAAAAAATAATAAGCTGTGTCGAAAACAAGGGAGAATACGAAGCGCTTGTCGAAAAAAGTCGAAATTTCACCGCAGAAAATTACGATTTGCCGATAATTTTAAAAGCCTTATACGACGTTATAAATTAGCCTTACGGGAGGAATTTTAATGACAGACTTAATTATTGGTTTTATAAAAAAACACCCGTTTCTTTACAACCTTGCAAAGCGGCTTACCGGCAGATCCCGCCGTTCGGCGGCGCCGCAGAGAGGGGCGGTGACCTTTTACGGCTTTGTTATGAACGATCTTGCAAGGCTCGACTCCATAAAAAGCGAATACGAAAAAATCAAAAAATACAACACCTCGCTTTTTATTTTGGTAAACGACAAAAATTTAAAGCTTTGTATAAATCGGCTCATAAGGGAAAATCCGGATATTTGCTTCGCGGACTTTGATTATTTCAGAAAATACAACAAACGGCTTTCCCTTTCGGGGATCGTATGGATAGATTATTCGACCGCGCAAAGAGAGCTGCTCGAATATTTGGCATAAATGAGGGTTCGGCTTTATGGAAAAGGCTATCGACGTAAAAGAATTGCATATAAAATACAAGGAGCTTAAAAAAATGACCGTAAAGCAGTCGCTTTTGCATTTTAAGCTTAACCGAACCGAGGAGTTTGAAGCCTTAAAGGGGGTTAGCTTTTCGGTGAAAAAGGGGAGCATCCTCGGCATAATAGGCAAAAACGGCAGCGGAAAATCCACCCTACTGAGGGCTATCTCGGGTATTTTTTCGCCCGACAGCGGAAGCGTGAACCTGCACGGCAACACCGTTTCGCTGATGTCGATAGGCGCCGGCTTTCAAAATAAGCTTACGGGCTTCGAAAACATAATACTTTCGGGCTTGCTTATGGGCTTTACCGAGGAGCAGATTCGCGACAAAGCGGCGGAAATCATCGAGTTTTCGGAGCTCGAAGGCTTCATATACAAGCCCGTCCGCACCTATTCGAGCGGCATGTACTCGAAGCTTGCCTTTTCGATAACCGCATTGCTTAGAACCGATATTATGCTTATCGACGAGGTTTTAAGCGTGGGGGATATCCGGTTCAGGGAAAAAAGCGGCGCAAAAATGCGCGAGATAATAGCCGACGAAAACCGCACGGTGGTAATAGTTTCGCACAGCCTCGGCACGCTTGCCGAGCTTTGCACCGAAATACTCTGGCTCAACGACGGCGAAGTCAAAGGATTGGGCGAGCCCGGGCAAATTATCCCCCGTTACGAGGAATATATGAAAAGGCTTTAGCAAAAAGGAGGATATATGAACAAATTTTTTTCAAACGTCAAAAAGCATTACAAATACTGCGTATACCAGGCGAAGGCAGAGCTTAAGGCGGAAATCGCAAACTCGTATTTGAGTTGGATATGGTGGATATTGGATCCGCTGTTTTATATGCTCATTTACACCTTTGTCGTGGTGATAGTCTTTAAAAACAACAGTCCCGGCTTTCCGGTGTTTGTCTTTATAGGGCTTACCGCCTGGGATCTTTTCAGCCGCACGGTTCAAAAAAGCGTCAAAACGGTCAAGGACAATATAGGTATCATAAATAAGCTGTATATACCGAAATATATTTTTCTCATATCAAAATCCTTCGTCTTTTTGTTTAAGTTTATGATTTCCTGCGCCCTTATCCTGATACTTATGCTTATATTCAAGGTTCCTTACTCCCTTTATATGCTTAATTTTCCGCTTATAGTGATAACCCTTTGCTCGGTGGCGTTCGGCACGGGCACGATTCTTTTGCACTTCGGAGTTTTTATCGAGGATTTATCCAACGTTACGGCGATAATGCTGAGACTGCTTTTTTACTTCTCGGGAATATTTTACGATATTGCGCTGAGACTGCCGAAACCCTATTCCACATGCCTTTTGGTATTTAATCCGATAGCGTCGGTTATCCACCAATTCCGAAAAGCCTTTTTCTACCGAACCGCTCCGAATTATATCCTGTTGGGGCTGTGGTTTACCGCCGGCGTCTGCCTTACCGCCATAGGCGTCGCCCTTATCCATAAATACGAAGACAGCTACGCAAAAATTGCATAAAAAGAAAGGTGATATATATGAAAATAAACGTTGTGGGCTTGGGATATATAGGGCTTCCCACCGCCGTCGCTTTTGCGAACGCCGGCTTTGAAGTGGCGGGAACCGATTGCAGCGAAGCGGTCGTAAAGTCGCTGTCATCGCGCCGCCTTACCTTCGAGGAGCGCGGGCTTTCGCCCCTTTTCTTAAAGGCGGTCAAAAGCGGCAGGCTTACCTTCTCGCAAACTTACTCGGACGACGCGGAAATTTACGTTATTTCGGTTCCGACGCCTTACGACGGCTTCAGCAAAAAGGTCGACCCCTCATACGTGATAAGCGCGGTAAAATCGGTAGTCGAGGTCTGCCGCGAGGGAAGCGTTATCGTGATCGAATCCACCGTTTCCCCCGGCACGACAGAGGGCAGTATAAAGCCGCTTATAACCAAAAAGGTAAGCCTTGCGCACGCGCCCGAGCGGATAATTCCGGGAAATATGATCTACGAGCTGCGGCACAATTCGCGGATTATAGGGGCGGAAGATGAGGCGACGGGCGAACGGATAGCCGAAATTTACCGCAAAACCACCGACGGCGAGGTAGTCGTCACCGATATAAAAAGCGCCGAAATGGCAAAGGTGGCAGAGAATACCTTCCGCGCCGTGAATATCGCCTTCGCCAACGAATTGGCCAAAATCTGCAATCATGACGGCTTAAGCGTCTACGAGATAATACGGCTTTGCAATATGCACCCGCGGGTGAATATTCTCTCCCCGGGCCCCGGCGTTGGCGGGCATTGCATTCCGGTGGATCCGTGGTTTTTGGTGGGCGATTATCCCGAGCTTACAAAGGTTATCGGCAATTCGCTTTACGTAAACGCCTCCATGCCCGACTACGTTTTAAAGCGCGCCGGCGAAATTATGGAGGAAAAAGGCGTTACCGATTACAAAAGGGTGGGAATTTACGGACTTACATATAAAGAAAACGTAGACGATTTCCGCGAAAGCCCGACTTTGCAATTTCTCAAAGCCCAAAGAGAGCATTTGGCGGAGCCGTTAAAGGTGTACGACCCCTACGTCACCGAGGATATCGTCGAAAATCAATATCACGACCTTGACGAATTTTTAGCCGATGTCGATTTTGTGATAATTATGGTGAAACACGACGAAATTAAGGAAAAAATGTCGAAGCTTGCGGATAAAATCGTCTTCGATACCCAAAATATTTGCAATTTGCCGAATGTTTATAAATTGTAAGCTTGACAGAACGGCAAATATGAGCTAAAATATTATATTGTAAATTATTGATTTAGGGGAATAAAAATGTCAATACTCATAACCGGCGGCGCAGGCTATATCGGAAGCCACACCTGCGTCGAGATGCTCGAGTCGGGCTATGACGTTACGGTTGTCGACAATCTTGACAACAGCAGCGAAAAGGCGATAGAACGGGTGGAAAAAATCACCGGAAAGTCGGTTAAATTTTACCGCGACGACCTTCGCGACAAGGAAGCGCTGCGAAAAATTTTCCGCGATAACAAAATCGAGGCGGTCATCCACTTCGCCGGACTTAAGGCGGTCGGCGAATCGGTAAGAGAACCGGTAAGATATTACGACAACAACCTTATAAGCACCCTGTATCTGCTTGAGGTTATGAACGAATTTGACGTAAAACGAATAGTATTTTCCTCCTCCGCCACCGTTTACGGAACCGCCGCGGAAATGCCCCTTACGGAGGGTATGCCCTTAGGCGCCATAAACCCCTACGGCAGAACCAAGTATTTTATCGAGGAGATGCTCCGCGACCTTTACACCGCCGACAATACATGGTCAATAGCCCTGCTTCGCTATTTCAATCCCATCGGCGCGCACAAAAGCGGGCTGATCGGCGAGGATCCCAAGGGAATACCCAACAATCTTATGCCTTACATAAGTCAGGTCGCGGTGGGCAAGCTTGAGAAGCTGCACGTTTTCGGCAACGATTACAACACGGCAGACGGTACGGGCTGCAGGGATTATATCCACGTTGTGGATCTTGCGGCGGGCCACGTCAAGGCGATAAATTGGGTGCTCGAAAATACGGGCTGTGAAGCCTTTAACCTCGGAACAGGCAACGGCACCACCGTTTTACAGCTTCGCGACGCCTTCGTGCGGGCTTCCGGCATCCAAATCCCCTATGTTATAGACCCGCGCCGCCCGGGCGATCCGGACGAGGTTTACGCCAACGCCGAAAAAGCCGAAAAAATACTCGGCTGGACCGCGAAATACGGTATCGACGAAATGTGCGAGGACACCTGGCGCTGGCAAAAAAATAACCCCGACGGCTACGCCGATTAAATTTAAAAAACAAAAAATCAAAAAAATTAAAATTAAAATAAAAAAAGTAAAACGGCATTTTCCGTTTTACTTTGATTTCCGCCTGTGGCGCAGTTGGATAACGCAGCAGATTCCGATTCTGAAGATCGGGGGTTCGAATCCCTTCGGGCGGGCCAAAAAATCGGCAAGCACCTATCGATGCTTGCCGATTTTTAAGTTAAGAAGTAAGAAGTAATAGCGAAAAAGTTCGGTGTCCGCTTCGCGGACGGATTTAATTATACATAAAAACGGGGCTTATGTCAATCGAATTTTGCATAAAAAACGGGTTGCTCTCGAGCGTATTTTACATGTTTTCAGGGTACCGTCATTCGGCGAAGCCGAACATCATTGCCGCAGGCACATCATTTGCCCGCAAGGGCAAACATCATTAAAAAATGCGGCTGCTTTTGCAACCGCATTTTTTGGAGGCACCACCCAGAATCGAACTGGGGAATAAAGGTTTTGCAGACCTCTGCCTTACCGCTTGGCTATGGTGCCGGATATATTATTTTAAGAAAATAAGGACGCTTAGTAATTTTAAGCGTCCTGTTGGAGCGGATTACGAGGCTCGAACTCGCTACCTCCACCTTGGCAAGGTGGCGCTCTACCGGATGAGCTAAATCCGCATAAGGTGGTGCCTCCGGTCGGAATCGAACCAACGACACGAGGATTTTCAGTCCTCTGCTCTACCGACTGAGCTACAGAGGCAAATGGCGACCTGGATGGGGTTCGAACCCACGACCTCTAGCGTGACAGGCTAGCGTTCTAACCAACTGAACTACCAGGCCATTGGTGGGAACAATAGGGCTCGAACCTATGACCCTCTGCTTGTAAGGCAGATGCTCTCCCAGCTGAGCTATGCTCCCACGTAAGCCCGCGCCTGGTTTGCTATCACTCACCGGCGACAAGCAATATATTACCATATTAAACTTGATTTGTCAATATATTTTTTTAAATTTTTTTGATTTTATCCGAATTTAATTTCGGATTTTTTCGGTAACGTAAATCTTTCGCTCGGTTTTTTCGCTCGGCGGGGATAAAGTGTAATCGTCGTATACCGCCCTTATCTCAAGTCCGCATTCCGCCAATATGCCGTTTAATTCGTCGTCGGTATAGGCGCGCTCGTAAAAATTTTCCGACTCCCTTTCGTAAAGACCGTCATTTTCCGTAAAAAAGTCAAGATAAATATCGGTAATAAGCTTTTTTTCGTTAAATCGGTTCTGCCATACGCAGTAAACGCCCTCACGCTCTATTACAAAGGTATTGTCGGCGAGGACGGCTTTGTGCTTGTAAACCGTGTTTACGTCGAAAATAAAAAGGCCGCCCTTTTCCAAAAAAAGGGATACCCGCGATAGGGCGCGCCGCAGATTATTTATATCGGTTATATGATTAAGGCTGTCAAGACAGCATATAGCGCCGTCCACCGTGCCGTAAAGGTCGAGCTTTTCCGCTCTCTGGCAAAGGTAGAGAACGTCTGTACCGAGCAGAGCGGAATTTTCCCTCGCACAGGCGAGCATCTCCTCCGACGCGTCCACACCTATAACCTCGACGCCCTGCAATGCCATTTGGTTCGAAAACCCGCCGGTGCCGCAGGCAAGGTCGAGCAGAAGCGTCGGCGTTTTGCCGTGCTTTTTAAAAAGCTTTAAGAGATATGCTGCCTTTGCCTTGTAATCGACGTCGTCCATAAGCCGATCGTAATGCCGCGCGAAGCCGCTATACGCCTTCATCGTCTTTCAACCTCTCGAATACACAGCGGAAGCCCTCGTTTATGGCGCGGCTTACCCGACTTACGGTAGCGGTGCTGACGCCGGTTTTTTCGATAATTTCGCTGTAAATCTTTTTTTCGTTAAGCATTTTGGCGACCGCAAAACGCTTGGATATGGAGTCGATCTCCTTGGGAGTGCAGGCGTCCGAAAAGAATTTATAACATTCCTCTTTGGTTTTAAGGGTAAGTATCGCTTCGAAAAGTTGATCGTTAAAATTATTTTTTTGCATGACTTTTACCCCGCTTTGGATCGGAATTAACCTTTTTTCTGTATTTTAACACATAAAAGCGCTAAAGTCAAATATTGCGGCTTGAATATTTTGTAAAATAATGTTAAACTTTTAAAGATATATAAGTATTGTTCCGAAAGGAAGGACGTTATGGACAGAGTAAAAATTTTGCACACGGCGGATATACACATAGGCGCCGCCGAGAGCTTTTTGGGCGCTGCCGCCGAACAGCGCAGGTACGAAACCCTGTTGACCTTTGAGCGAATACTTGATTTGGCGGTCAAAAACGAGGTTCGCCTTATAGCCCTCGCGGGGGATATTTTCGACTCAAACGATATCGAGGGGCGGTTTTTCGAGGCGGTTTTTGCCAAGATTGCCGCCCTGCCGCAGATAAAGGTGGTATACGCCGCGGGAAATCACGATCCGCTCAATTCGCAGTCGCCCTTTATAAACCGTCCGATACCCGAAAATCTCTACGTTTTGGGCGTCAAAGACGATTGCATAACCTTTGACGATCTGAAGCTTCGGGTGTACGGCCGCTCCTTTGAAAACATAAGTTTACAAGGGGAGGAAAATTTCGGTATTACCCCCGAAAACGACGGCTATATAAACCTTATGGTACAGCACGGCGAGCTTAAAAGCAATCTTAATTCGGACTACAACGCCATAACGCCCGCCTTTGTCAAAAAATGCGGAATGGATTACATCGCCCTCGGCCACATACACGAAAGGAGCGAAATAGGCAGGATAGGCGACACCTTTTTCGCTTATTGCGGCTGTCCCGAGGGGCATGGCTTCGACGAGCTCGGCGAAAAGGGAGTGTATATAGGCGAAATAGGCAAGGGAATATGCGATTTGAAATTTGTGCCGGCGGCAAAACGTATGCATTTGCACGAGACCGTAAATATCGAAGGACTTAAGGACAGCGTGGAAATAACCGCTCGGGTTTCGGAAGGCTTAAAGGCAAAATACGGCGAAGCGTATACCGACAATCTTTATAAAATCGAGCTTACCGGCGAGATACCGCTCGACGCCGAAATTCTTACCGCCGAGATAGAAAGCAGACTCGGCGAGCTCGTATATTACGCAAAGGTCAAGGATTCCACCGAATATACCGCCGATTTCGGAGCGCTTGCGGAGGAAACCTCGCTTAAGGGCATTTTTGTCAAAAAAATGCTCGAAAAAATCGACTCGGCAAGCCCCGAGGAACGGGAGCTTTACAAAAAAGCCCTCAAATTGGGGCTCAAAGCATTTGTATCGGAGGTAAAATACCTTGAAGATTAACTCGATTTACATATCCTCCTTCGGCGGGATAAAGGACAAAAGGCTGGATTTCGCCGACGGCTTTAACCTTATTTACGGCGACAACGAAAACGGAAAATCCACCGTGATGGCGTTTATCAAAATGATGTTTTACGGCAGTGAGCGCGCGTCGGTGCAGATTTCGAAAAACATACGCAAAAAGTACACCCCATGGGATAATTCGCTTATGGCGGGCAGTATCGATTTTGAGCACGGCGGCAAAAAGTACCGCCTCGAAAAGGAATTTCACGCCTCCAATTCCGGCGATAAAACCGTCCTCTGCGACCTCGATTTCGGAACGAGACAGGCGGTAAAATCGGATATCGGTACCGAATTTTTCGGACTTTCCGCCGCCGCCTTTGAGCGGAGCGTCTTTATCGGCAGGTTCGGCTACCCCGAAAGCGATTCCGCCGCGGAGGGAGAGATAAATTCCAAGCTTTCCAACATAGTGCTTACCGGCGACGAAACCGTTTCCTTCGATACGGTAAATACGCGGCTCGAAAAGGCTCGGCTCGCCCTTATGTCCAAAAGCGGCAAGGCGGGCGAATACGACAAAAATTTAAGGAGGCTTACGGAGCTTAAGGAAAAAGCCGAGCGGATAACCGCCCTCAAAGCCGAATACGAAAAAAAGGTAAAGGAAATCGCGCTTTCGACCGAAAAGGCGCAGATAATGCAAAAAAGAGCCCTCGAGCTCAAAAGCAAAATCGCCGCCGAGCAGGACCTTAAAAACGCTGGCAAGCTTAAGGAATATTTGCGCCTTAAGGAGGATTTGGAAGCGGTCAAGGCGGATTTAAAGCTCTCGGACGGCTCCTTCGCGGACGACCTCTACATCGGCAAATTGCAATTCTGCATTTCCAAGGCGCAGGCGGCGCAGAACAAAACCGACGCCAAGGCGCAGGAAATAAACGCCCTTCAAAAAAGCCTCGATATGGGCAGTAATCCCGACGCGACAAAGGAAGACGCCGAACGCATACAAAGCGAAATAACGGCGCTCGAAACCAAAAAAGCGGATTGTGAAAAGCGACTTTCGGACTTGAAAGCCGAAAAATTACCCGACGGCGGCGAAAAGAAGGGCGGAGCGCAAAAGCTTCTCTTTATAATCGCGATAATACTTTTGACGGCGGCGACCGCGGCGGGATTTTTCGAGCTTAACCCCGAGCTTAACTACCTGCCATTTATAACCGCGGCGGCGGATGCGGCGACGGTCATCGCCTTTGCGGCGCTCACCCTCTCGGGCAGGAAGAAAGCTAAAATTGCGGCGGAAAAGGCCGAATACGCAAACTCCCAAATCGCCCGCCTTGAAGCCGAAATCAAGGAAGCGCAGGAGTCGGTATTTTACAAAAAAGCAAATCTCGAAGCGATAAATACGGCACTTAACGGCAGCGCCGCCTTGCTTGCCCGACAGCGCGAGATGATACTCGAGGGAACCGGACGTTTAAACGACCTCAAGCGCGAACGCGACGAAGCGCTTGCCACCCTTTTGGAGCTGTTTTCGCGTTATCGTCATGCCGAGACCTTAGACGAGATAGCGGGATTTATAAAGGAGCTTTCCGTCAAAGCGGCGCGGCAAAAGGAGATCAAAAACGAGCTTAATTTTATCGCGCGGGATATAGGCTCCATATCGTACGACGAAGCGCGGCAAAAGCTTGACGAAATCGCCGCCAAGGCAGAGACCGCAGAGGCCGTCGACTTCGATAAATTAAAAGCCGAATATACTTCGCTTACCGAAAGCCTTACGGAGCTTAAATCGGCGAACGCGGCGGCAAACGTACGGTTAAACGCCGCTCTGACTTCGGTGGAAGCTCTGCCCGCGCTCGAAAGCGAAATCAAAACGCTTTGCGAAAAAATAAAGCGGCAAAAGGAATTTTGCGACGCGGCGGATATTGCGATCAATATTTTGCGCGACAGCTTTGCCGAGGTGCGCCGCGGCTACGGTTCACTGCTCGAGAAAAAGGCGGGCGAGATTTTTGCCCTGCTGACAAGCGGCAAATACGACAGTATGAGCATTTCCAAAGCCTTCGACATAGCCGTCGGCGAAACCGACAGCTTCGGCGGCAGAGAGATAGATTACTTGTCAAGCGGCACGGCGGACCAGGCGTATTTAAGCCTGCGGCTTGCCCTGTCCGAGCTTATCTGCGGCGAAAAGGAACCCCTGCCCGTATTGCTCGACGACTCCCTCGCCCAATACGACGACGACAGAATGTATACCGCGGTAAAATACCTTAAAACCCACAGCGAAAACTCGCAGATAATAATGTTTACCTGCCATAAAGCCATAAGCGCCGCCGCATCCTCCTCCGGCGCCAACCTCATGACAATTCAAAATCGCCCTTTAGGCAAAGGCAACTTTTCGATTGCCGAAATTTAATAAAGATTAAAAAATATAAATTCAGCGCCGTCTGTAGTTTTTTCTCTCCCTCCGTCTTTGCCTACGGCAAATCCACCTCCCCCGTCAGGTGGAGGCAAGGCGCGCACGGCGCGCGGGATAATTTTAAAATCATCTGCAAACTAAGCATTTCTCAAATTTGAAGCTTAAAAAGCAGAATGGCGAGCATTAACCCTTGGCTCCATCTGACGAGGGAGCTGTCAGCGTAGCTGACTGAGGGAGAGAAAAGGTAAAGCCAAGATATGGCTAAAGCTTTATAAAATAATGCCGCCCCGTGTTTTACCTTTTTACTTTTTTACGACCCGTCCGCGAAGCGGACACCGAAACGTCTCGCGCAAGCGAGCGCTTCATTCTTCATGGCGCCTCGCGCCGCTTCATTTTTCATTGCGCCTTGGCTCCATCTGACGAGGGAGCTGTCAGTGTAGCTGACTGAGGGAGAGAAAAGGTAAAGCCGAGATGTGGCTAAAGCTTTATAAAATAATGCCGCCCCATGTTTTACCTTTTTACTTTTTTACACTCCGTCCGCGAAGCGGACACCGAAATGTCTCGCGCAAGCGAGCGCTTCATGCTTCATGGCGCCTCGCGCCGCTTCATTTTTCATTTAAAAAGGACTGCTTTCCCGCCCTTTTCGGATAGGATTGCAGTCCTTTTTTAGCTTGTTATTTTAATGCCCTTTGTATCGGTATTAAAGCCGTTTTAACGGTTTACCGTGTGAAACGCAGCTGTCAATCGGTAATGCGATACATGGGAGGTGTATTTGTCTTATAAAGATACGGTCCTGCCTGCTCGGGATCTGCCAACATTTCCGAATCCACCCGGGTGCCGCCGGTTGGTCTGCCGCCCTGAGCTACTGTACCGGTTCTCCACCAATTATCGGGCGCATCAAAATAAGCAAATTGGAGATTTACACAGTCTGCAAAAACGTATTCCGCAATGTGATTAACGCTTGCCGGGATATTGATTTTTTCCATGCCCCTAAGACTGCGAAAAGCACTATTTCCAATCTCTTCTACATACTTACCGATGTGCACTTCTTTGATTTTGCCGAGTTTAACCGTTTCACTTTCAATTTCCTGATCGTAAAAAGCCATCTGCTCAATTCTAATTACGGGTTTGCCGGCAATTGTGTCGGGTAATGTAAGTACACCGTCTTCGGCAATTTCGATATTGCCAAGTCCGCTGATAACTACGTTGCCCGGTTTAACGCGAGACTCATTATACTTGAAGCCATGTCCTACAATGCTAAACGTACCAACCTCTTTGGTGCTGAATGATACGTATCCGTCCTCAAAGGTAACGTTTTCCGCGCTTGCCGTCATAATACCGTAACCCGCCACATCATGCTCCTGCGCCAAATGATCGCCTACTTCTTCGCGGTTAATGTAAGCGTCGGCAGTTTGATACCAATCGCCGAGATAAATCTTTACATTTATGGGATACGGCAATTCGCTCATAAGCGGAGTAACGCTGATCGTATAGGACTTGCTGCCGTCGCCGTTGTCCTCGTCACAGGCAATACCGGAGGGCAAGGTGGTTTCCTTAACGGAAAGCGTTATCTTTTCCGCGCCGCCCTCTACGTCCTCAACGGGAACGGCTACCTGTACGGCTCCGTCGCCGAAATCGAAATTAACTTCGCCTTCCGCGGGAACGGGCTCGCTCAGATCCCCCGCCGATATTTCGTCGCCTTCCGGCTGGGCGTTTTTGTCGTAGTTCTCGTCAAAGCTGTCGGGCTCGTGCGGAGTTTGAGTAGCTATCAGATTTATAACAAAGTCGATAGACGGAGCGGTTTGTCCGGTCGTGTAGTTAGCTTCGTTGCCAACGTCCTCGGGCATATAAACCACGAGCGTAACATACTCTTGATCGGAGGGAAGCAGGGTACCGGATTCGTTGTATTCGGAAAGCTTTTTGGTATCGCCCGCAGCCTCTTGTGCCGCTTTGCGGTCGGTATAAGGCGTCGGTTCCTCTGCGGATATAGCCTGTCCGAATACCAGATACTCGGAAAGCTTTATCGATTTGGGGTATTTATGGGAGCTTTGCTCGGTGAAGCTTACAGCCAATTTATACTTGAGCGCAAGCGAACCTAAGTTGCTGACGCGCAAATACACGACCTCGGTGTGTCCCGGCTCCCAAAGAGTCGAGCCGCCCACGGGCTGAAACATATCCGTCGTTTCCGTTGTGACTTTTTTCCACTCGCCAAGCTTCATCGTACCGTCCGAAGCCGGCGCCGCTTTAGCGTATTCAAGCTCGATATCAAGATTACCCGCGGTGATCGTGTTTCTACCGCTCGTAACCGAATCGGTAAACCATGCAAATGTAGAACCGATAAGCATTGCAACGCATATAAGCATCGACAACATGCTCATAAGCAAAGCCTTTTTTGTAGCTTTAGTTTTGTTCATGAGTATAACACTCCTATTTGATTTTCAGGCATTTGGGGTTTAGACGTCGCCCCGATAATGCCGTCAAAATCGGAGTGCGTCTATCCTGTGATCAAAGTACGGCTTCCCCTGCGGAAGTCCGTCAATTTGCCTAATAAGGCGGGCCCGTGCCCCCCCCCCGTGGGAATTTTTGTCAATTGTACAAATTTCATAAGAGGAAGCCTCCTTTCTGTGTATTTTTTCTTTAGCTTCATATCAACTTTACCCTTTCTCTCCCCTCGTCTTTTGCGGAGTAAGCTCCGCAAAAGCCACCCCCCTCGGCAGATGGGGGCAAGGCGCGCCAAGCGCGCAGTTGGGGAAATTTCGGATATTTCGGATATAAAGCTTGTTTTCGCCGGTCGGCGGTCAAAAGACATAAATCGGAGCTTATGCCCTTTGATCCCCGCCCGCATATTTCATGCGGCAGCCGCTTTTTTATAATAGCGACCGATATACACAATAAATATTAGCACATCATTTTACATTTTTCAATAGCTTTTTGCAAAAATTCGTCAAAATGCAAAAATTCGTCAAAATGC
>CANQGK010000040.1 GCA_947623175.1 uncultured Clostridia bacterium
GAGTGGAAAACGGTAAAAGATTCGTCCGAGATCTTTGACGACGAGGCTCTGTGGGAGCCGGGCCACACCGAGTACGTATATCTGCGCATACGCAACGTCGGTAATCTTGCCCTTAAGTACAATTTTGCCGTTGCGGCTTACGGCGACGCCTACGGCAATCCCGAGAAGTCATATACTTCGCTTGCGGGCGGCACAACCAAGCTTTCAAAGCATCTTGTGGCTAACAGAGTTAAGGGAACCGAAGCTGTAACCGACCGCGAGCTTCTCTGGCTTGCGGACGAAGCCGAAAAAGCGGCTCTCGGAAATATAGGCACGGTAGCCTTTACCGAAACCGAACCTCTCATACCGGGTGCCGAATACACCTGCACCCTCGCAATTTATATGCCCACTTCGGTAGGCAACGAAGCCAATTGGGTCGGCGAGGAAAAAGCTCCCGAAGAGAGCGCTCCGAGCGTTTGCTTCGGCATTAACGTCAACGCGACGCAGGTACCGTCCGAGTCCGACAGCTTCGGCACGGATTACGATGAGAACGCACCGATTCCCGTAAATGATCTCGGTGAATTGATAAATGCTCTGGACAATATTCCCGTAAACGGATCCGGCAGTGTTGTTTTGCAGGATGATTTCGTTTTGGACGATGAGCCGCTGAACATTGAAGACGGCAAGGACGTTGTTATTGACGTCGGAGGCAACGAGCTTACCGCTAACGAAAACAGCATGATCGTGCAGGGCGGCACGCTGACACTGACCGACAGCACCGGCAGCGGCACTGTGAATTTGGAATCCGTCACGGACATGCAATCAACGCTGAATGTGGTAGGTACGCCTGACAACGATACGGTTCTTAACGTCGAAAATGTTGAGGTTGACATAAAGGGCAGCGGAGGTGAAGATAATACTACCGCCGGTATCTATGTAGAGGATTCTTACGGAAACGTAACCGTTAATCTGAAAGAAGGTACGGTTATTAACGTTGAAGGAGATGCAAGTCAATCCGGTATCTATTTTGTAAGCAGTGGTTGTGAACTGAATGTCGCGGACGGCGTGGAAATCAATATGATAAGCGGCGCGGACGGTTCTGCCGCAATTTCTATGAGCGGCAGCAACACACTTAATATGACCGGCGGAAAAATCAATGTAAGCAGCGATACAAAATGTTACGGTGTGGAGATTTCCGGCGGCACTGTAAATATGACCGGCGGCGCCATTAACGTAACCGGAGCAGGTAACTCCGACGCCATTCACATTTCATTAAGCGGCACGGTCAATATGTCGGGCGGCACCATTGATATGTCGGGTTCGAGCAAAGGATACGGAATGTCCATCGAAGTATGGTTTGGAAATAACAGAGGAGAGGTACATCTGTCCGACGACGCCGAAATCATTCCGAATGAAGCCGGCGAAGTATTCGATAATACGATTAAAACGGCTATGGCCGATGAAACCAATACCAAATTTACCGACGAGCGATAAAACCGTAAATATTAACTTAATAAAAAAAGAAAAAATGCGCGGGTACGGGGTACCTGCGCATTTTGGGGTTATTAAGGGATTTAAACGATATTTTCGAAATCCTTTTCGGTTATGGTGATTTTTTTGAGCTTATCGTCGGAGGGGGCGGAGAACATATAGTCCTTCAATACCGCTTCGATTATCGAGCGAAGTCCGCGCGCGCCGGTTTTGCGCTTTATGGTGAGCTCGGCGGTTTTTTCGAGCGCCTTCTTATCGAAGGTGAGCTCGACGCCGTCCATTTTAAAGAGGGCTTCGTACTGCTTTATGACGGCGTTTTTAGGCTCGGTCATAATGCGTATAAGGGTATTTGTATCCATACTTTGCAGCGTGGTTATGACCGGCAATCTGCCGACAAGCTCGGGTATCAGTCCGAACTTCACAAGGTCCTGATGAGTCGCCGACATGCTTGCCGCCTGCGCTTCGATGCTGTGAGGCGATTTTACGTCCGCACCGAAGCCGAGGCTCGAGCCTCCGAGGCGCTTTTCGATGACCTTTTCGATCCCGTCAAAGGCGCCCGCGCAGATAAAGAGGATATTCGTGGTATCTATCTGTATAAAATCCTGCTGTGGGTGCTTTCTTCCGCCCTGCGGGGGAACGTTGGAAACGGTGCCCTCGAGGATTTTGAGCAATGCCTGCTGTACGCCCTCGCCGCTGACGTCGCGGGTGATCGAGGGGTTCTCGGACTTTCGGGCGATTTTGTCGATTTCGTCGACGTAAATAATGCCGCGCTCCGCCTTTTCGATATCGTAATCCGCCGCCTGTATCAGGCGCAGGAGGATATTCTCAACGTCCTCGCCCACGTAACCCGCTTCGGTAAGTGTGGTGGCGTCGGTAATGGCTATGGGCACGTCGAGGATCTTTGCCAGGGTTTGCGCGAGCAGGGTTTTTCCGACGCCGGTAGGGCCGAGCATGAGCACGTTGCTTTTGCTGAGCTCCACCTCGTCATCGGTGCTTAAAAAGATGCGCTTATAATGGTTGTAAACCGCTATCGAAAGGGTTCGCTTCGCATCGTCCTGACCTATGACGTATTCGTCAAGCTTTTCCTTAATTTCAATAGGCTTCGGCAGTACGAAATCCTGCGGTTTTTTCTTACCTGTGCGCTGTTTTGAGTTGGCGGCAAATTCGTCCTCGAAAAGCAGGGAATCGCAAAACCGAATACAGCTGTCGCAGATATAAACGCCCGGCCCCTCCACAAGGCGGGTTACCTCGTCCTGCGTTTTACCGCAAAACGAACAGCAAATTTCGTTATCGTGTTCGTGTGGCATGGTTTACCTCTTATCTTTTAGTAATAACCTTGTCTATAAGGCCGTATTCGGCGGCTTCCGCGGCGGACATGAAGTTATCCCTTTCGGTGTCCTGCTGTATTATTTCGAGCGGCTTGCCGGTGTTTTCGGCAAGTATTTTGTTAAGGTTCGCCCGGGTTTTTTCGATATGGCTTGCGTGGATCAAAATATCGGTAGCCTGACCCTGCGCCTGGCCCAAGGGCTGGTGTATCATAATCTCGCTGTTGGGCAGGGCAAATCTCTTACCCTTGGCGCCGGAGGAAAGCAAAAAGGCGCCCATGCTTGCCGCCATACCCATACAAATGGTGCTGACGTCGCATTTGATGTACTGCATGGTGTCGTAGATGGCAAGGCCCGCGCTTACCGAACCGCCGGGGCTGTTGATGTAGAAGTTGATATCCTTTTCGGGATCCTGACCCTCAAGGTAGAGCATTTGAGCGATAATTACGCTGGCAGAGCCGTCGTCTACCTGGTCGTTAAGCATAATAATACGGTCGTTAAGCAAACGGGAAAAAATATCGTAAGAACGTTCGCCTCTGCCGGTTTGTTCGATAACGTAAGGAATAAGTGTCATATCAAGGCTCATAATTTACTCCCTGTACCGTAAAATTACGGTCTCCGCTTTAATGGTAACGGATACCAAAATATTTTAAAATAACCGGCGCTCCGGTTTGACGGGAGCGCCGACAGTAGATGCAATCAGGCTGCTGCAATGCGTTTGCGCGGACAGGTCATCCGCGCCCGTTGGGCGATAAAAAATAATTCAAAAAGAGGGAATGGAACGGCGCCGGAAAGGAAGAAGAAAGGCATAAAAAATACAATTCGGCGCCGCAAAAACTTAAATATGTCCAATGCGGCATATTGCACCCGATTACATTTCCTGACTTTAGTGTGGACAAAAATTAAGCTTTATAATCGGTTATTTGTCCGTTTGATTATTCGTCGGCTTCGGTTTTACCCTCTGAGTCCTCGGCGGGCTTTTCCTCGGGCTTAGCTTCTGCCGGTTCCCCGTCCTTTTTGGCGGGCTTTTTCTTTGCGGGGGCTTTTTTGGTTGTCTTTTTCTTTGCGGGAGCCTTTTCGGTTTTGGCCTTAACCTCGGTGATGACCGCGTTTTCCTTAACAAGGTCTATAGCCTTATGTTTTGCCAATTCCGCGCTTACATCCTCGCTCGGAATAACCTTTTTAATCTCTTCGAGCTTCATATGATAGCCGTCGGCAAGCTCCTTGTAACGCTCCTCGATCTCCTCCTCGGAAACGGTGATGTTCTCAAGCTCGACTATTTTTTCGAGTGTGAGAGCGGTCTTAACCTGAGACTCGGCGTCCGGACGGAGCGATTTGCGCAGCTCGTCGCGCGAGGAATTTGTATATTTGAAATACGACTCCATATCGAGTCCCTGCGATCTTAAGCGGAAGCCGAAATTCTCTACGCATTCGTCGACGCGCTTGCTGAACATAACCTCGGGAATCTCGCCCTTAAGGGTGTCGACTACCTGCTTTACGAGGTCGTTTTCGAGGTCTTCCTCGGCGGATTTTTGCTTTTTATCCAAAATCTTTGCCTTTATATCCGCTTTTAAATCGGCGAGGGTGTCAAACTCGCTTACGTCCTTGGCAAATTCGTCGTCGATATCGGGAAGCTCGCGATGCTTAATCGAGTGAAGCTTGATCTTAAATACCGCTTCCTTGTCGGAAAGGCTCTCCTCGCCGTAATCCTCGGGGAAGGTCACGGTTATGTCAAATTCGTCGCCTACGTTGTGGTCGATAAGCTGATCCTCAAATCCGGGAATGAAGCTGCCGGAGCCGATTTGCAGGGTATGACCCTCGGCCTTGCCGCCGTCGAAGGGAACGCCGTCTATAAAGCCCTCGAAGTCGATAACGACGTTATCGCCCGATTGCGCGCTTCTGTCGGTAACCTCGACCATACGGGCGTTGCGCTCCGCCATGGTTTTGATTTCCGCGTCGATCTCAAAATCCTCCGCCTCGGGGATAACCTTTTCGGCCTTGAGACCCTTGTAATCGCCTAATTCGATTTCGGGGTAGGTGGTAAGGGCTACCTTAAAATCTACGCCGTCCTCTTTGGAAATGGAGACGAGATCGAAATCCATTTTGTCGTCGATCGCTTTGAGCCCCGCTTCGTCTATTGCGGCGTCCAAAGCGTCGCCGTAAACGAGGTTAAGCGCGTCCTCGTAGAAAACCTCCACTCCGAGATATTTCTCGGCAAATTTGTAGGGAACCTTACCCTTTCTGAATCCCGGAACGGTAATGTCGCCGACGTTTTTACGGTAGGCTTCCATAATCGCCTCACGGAATGTTTCGCCGTCGATCAAAATTTCAAGTTCGTATCTGTTGGCAGATATTTTTTTTGTTTCCTTTAAACTCATATTCAATTTTTACCTCCGCAGGACCGTAAAAGCATAACGATCCAATATGATTAAAATCATTATACCACGGTATGCTTAATTTTTCCAGCAATTTTTTTAAATATCCGCAAATTTGGCTAAATTTAATATATTACGCGATAAAAAGTGGCGAAAAATCAATGTAATCACAGGAAATGAGGCGAAATTCTATCCCGTCGTACTCCTTTACGAGGTTGTAAGCCCCGGCGCCGTGTATATGACCGTGGTAAACTTTTTTGATATTACGGCGTTTTAAAACCGATAAAATCTCATCCGAAACCGAATCTCGGCAGACCGGCGGATAGTGCAAAAAGACGAGTATCGGAAGCCCCGTTTTTTCGGCGGCGCAAAGTGAAGCGTCAAGTCTTCCCGCCTCGCGGGCAAGGATCTTTTTGTCGGCGGCGCCGTCTCCCGCCCAGCCGCGGGTGCCCGCTATGGCGAAGCCCTCCGCGACGGCGCAGTTGTTGAAAATGATATTCGCCGAATTGATATTATGCTCCGAAAAAAATTCTCCCAGCTTTTTGGCGGTAGTCCACCAGAGATCATGGTTGCCCTTGATCAAAAGCTTTTTTCCGGGTAATTTTTCCAAAAATTCAAAATCCTTAAGCGCATCCGCCGTTTTAAGCGCCCAGGAAAAATCGCCGGGCAAAACCACCGTATCCTCGGGGCGGACTATGCGGTTCCAATTGGCGCGCAGGCGTTCGGTGTAATTCTCCCAGCCCTTAAAAACGTCCATCGGCTTATCCGCCGCGAAGGAAAGATGCAGATCGGAAATAGCGTAAATGCTCATGTCTTCCTCGCTGTGTTTTAATTTTTATGAATAATTTTGACGGTTTTTCACATACTTTAGCTGACGGGTAATTTCCGTCGGCTTAAATCCTTTAATTAAGAAAGGTCGGATCATTTTGTCGGATAAGTGTTGTGAAACGAAATCCTGTATAGCCTGCAATGTGGAAAACTGTATCTATCACGATACGGACGACCGCTGCTGCGCGGGCAAAATCCAAGTGGGCAACGGCCGCGCGGCTTCTCCGAAGGAAACCTGCTGCGATACCTTCAAAGCAAAGTAAAACCGTCGGTCAAAAATTACGGGGTTGTTCCGGCTTTGAGAACAGCCCCGTTTTTTTATTTCACGCCGAGCGCGTCGCAGACGAAGGACAGCATATCCTTTTTATCGCAAACGGTGTTAAACCTTGGCTTTGCGTTTTCCAAAGCCTTAATGGGCGCGGGGATAGCTTTGCCGGTCACCTCGTTTAAGAGCCGCACGTTGTCAAACTCCGAAAGCGCGGTTTTATCGGTTACGGCGCCGAGCACGCTCTTTGCAAATTTATAGGGCGAAGCGGTGGAGGCTATAAGGGTGGGGCGGTCGTCGCCGGTTTCTTTGAGATATTGTTCGTAAACGTTAAAGGCAACCGCGGTGTGGGTATCGCACAAATAGCCGTATTCCTTGAAATATTCGCCTATCGTCGCAAGGGTGGCGGCGTCGTCGCAGCAGCCTGCCCAAAAGAGCTTTTGAAGCTTTTCCTTTATTTTTTCGTCGACCGTAAATACGCCGGTATCCCGAAGCTTATTTTGCAAAGCGGCGACTGCGGCGTCGTCGCCGTCCGTCAGCTCAAAGAGCATTCTTTCGAGGTTGCTCGAAATCAAAATATCCATAGAGGGCGACGCCGTTGTGAAAAATTCGCGGTTGCGGTCGTATTTTCCGGTATTTATAAAATCGGTAAGGACGTTGTTTGCGTTGGAAGCGCAGATAAGCTTATTTATCGGCACGCCTGTTTTTTTGGCGTAGTAGGCTGCCAAAATGTTGCCGAAATTGCCGGTGGGAACCACCACGTTAAAGCCGGAATCGAGATTTCCGTAATGCTTTGCCATATCGCAATAAGCGGAAACGTAATAAACTATCTGCGGAGCGAGTCTCCCCCAATTTATCGAGTTTGCGGAGGAAAAAAGCATATTGTTCTCGTAAAGCTTTGCCTTTACGGCGCTGTCGGTAAATATTTTTTTAACCCCGGTCTGGGCGTCGTCAAAATTACCCTTTATGGCGCAGACGTGAACGTTTTCCCCCTTTTGTGAGCTCATTTGAAGCTTTTGCATAGGGCTTACGCCCTCGCTCGGGTAAAATACTATAATCTCGGTATCGGGAACGTCCTTAAAGCCCTCCAGCGCGGCTTTGCCGGTATCGCCCGAGGTGGCTACCAAAATAACCGTTTTTTTGCCGCCGTTTACCTTTTTGGCGGAGGCGGTGAGCAAATAGGGCAGCAGCTGAAGCGCCAGGTCCTTAAAGGCGCAGGTGGGCCCGTGCCAAAGCTCCAAAACGTTTATATTCTCCCCTATACGCGCAATCGGTGCGGGCAGGTCGTTGTCGAAGCTGCCGGTATACGCTCCCTCGACACAGCGGTCTGTTTCATCGTCGTCGAAATCGTTTAAAAAGAATTTTAAAACGAATTTCGCCCTTCCCTTGTAATCAAGGCTTGAAAGCGCCGCAAAATCCTCCTTCGAAAATGCGGGAAAAGCGTCGGGCACAAACAAGCCGCCCTCGTTTGAAATGCCCTGCGCGATCGCCTGCGCCGCGGAAGCCTTGACCGATTTATCTCTTGTGCTTATATAATTCATAGTTTCCTCCGAACGTCCTGTAATTCTTATACTATATTAAACCTTTTAATCGAGCTTTGCAATAAAATTATGGGCGTTTTCGTAAAAAATTTTTTGAAGCAGGGTATTTTCCATGCCTTTTTTCTCCAAAAAGGCGTAAAAAAGCGGAACCTGCCGCGTAAATTGAAGCTTTGCGTCCATGACGGCTCCGTCAAAATCGGAGCCTATCGCGATATTGTCGCAAATGCCCATATCGCATAACCGGCATATGTTTTCATAAAGCGCCTCGTAAACGTCGCCGCGCCCCAAAAATTCGGGGTAAAAGCACAAGCCGATTATGCCGCCCTTTTGCGCTATGAGGCGTATTTGTCCGTCGGATAAATTGCGCTTGTTTTCGCAAAAAATCCTGCAATTTGAGTGAGTGGCGAGCGGATAATCGCTTAAATCCGCCGCCGAATAAAAGCTTTTTTCGTTAAGGTGGGAAAGATCGCACCCGATTTTAAGCCGGTTCATTTCGGTTATTACTTCTTTTCCGAAGTCGGTAAGCCCCTTATCGCTTTTACTGCCGCCGGCAATGGGGTTTTCGCCGTTCCAGGTGAGAGTGAGAAGCCTTATTTTATCGGCTTTAAGGGCGTAAAGGCGGTCAAGGTCGTTCTCGAGCAAAGCGCCGCCCTCTACCGAAAAAAGCGGTGTGAGATTTGCGGGGATATCGCCGAGCTTCGACGCAAAGTCGGCGTACATATCCTTATATAATTGCCAGGGGTTTTGAGCGTCGTCCATTATCCAAAAGGCGAAGGTCTGTACCCATTTTCGAAAATACCGCGCCGAGTCACAGTTTACCGCAAGCCGGTCGGAATGCAAATTTGTATTTTTTACATAACATTCGTACGCCGTGTCACAGTGCAAATCGAAATAATCCATACAAACCCCCGGGGCGCGCTTTGCGCGCCAAGTAATAAGTAATATCGAAGAGTGAAGAGGTGGATACGAGCAGGCGGCATTGTTTTATGAGACTTTAGCTGCTTCTTAGCTTTAGCCCCGTAAATCCCCCCACCAACTAACGTTGGTCCCCCTCCCTTTAGGCAAGGGAGGCTTTTTAGGATTAAGGCGTTTCACACTGCTTGAAAGTTTAAATTCGGCGTATCTGTAGCCTTTCTCTCCCTCAGTCAGCTACGCTGACAGCTCCCTCGTCAGATGGAGCCAAGGATTAATGATTTAAATTATGCTTTTTAAGCTTCAAATTTGAGAAATGCTTAGTTTGCAGATGATTTTAAAATTATCCCGCGCGACAGCGCCCTGCTTCCACCTGACGGGGGGAGGTGGATTTGCCGTAGGCAAAGACGGAGGGAGAGAAAAAAGTAAAGCAACGAAGAAGCTAAAATTTATAATTTTTTACAATTCGTCCGCGAAGCGGACACCGAAATGTCTCGCGCAAGCGAGCGCTTCATTCTTCATGGCGCGCTCCGCGCCGCTTCATTTTTCATTTAAAAAAGTTTCTCCCTCAGTCGGCTTACGCCGACAGCTCCCTCGTAAGCTGAGCCAAGGACAGATCAAGCTTTTATCTGTCGGCGCGAGAATATAGCTTTCAATATTTCCAAAGCTTGCAAAGCCGATGAAACTAAAAATTATCCTGCGCGCTCGGCGCGCCCTGCCTCCACCTGACGGGGGAGGTGGCTTTTGCGCAGCAAAAGACGAAGGGAGAGAAAAGGTAAAGCCGAAATGCAACTAAAGTCTTAAGAAGAAGCTAAAAATTATCGTGCCGCGCGCGTGCGCGCCCCGCCCCCCATCTGCCGAGGGGGTGGATTTTGCGCATCAAAAGACGGGGAGAGAAAAGGTAAAGACTTCTAAAATGCATTGGTGATATAGTTGAGCGAGTAAACCGTTCTGCCGTCCTCCGTTTTGCTTATTCTTACGTCCGCCACGTCGAAGCGCGGTTGGAGCTCGGTTTCGGTTTTGGTTATATAATCCTTGGCGGTCAGCAAAATTTTTTGCCGCTTAACGGCGTCCACCGCTTCTTTCGGGGAGACGATGCTGTCCGTACTTCTTGCCTTTACTTCGACAAAAACAATATATTCGCCCTTTTCGGCGATTATGTCAATTTCGCCGAAGCGGCAGCTGTAGTTGCGCTTTATTACCGCATAGCCGCGTTTTCGCAAAAAAGCGGCGGTTTTACTCTCGGCGGTTTTGCCGTATTCGCCAAGGTTCATGTCTTTCCTCCCAAAATGTTTTTAAGAAAAGAAAGCCTGTGTATTTCGCATGGGCCGTATTTTAAAATAAGGTCGATATGCTCCTTTGTGCCGTAGCCTTTATGCTTTTTGAAATTATATTGCGGATATTCGCGGTCGTATTCCGAAAGCAGGCGGTCACGGCTCACCTTTGCAAGGACGGACGCCGCCGCTATCGAACAGGATTTTGCGTCGCCTTTGACTATGGTATCGCAGGGCACGGGAAGTCCTCGCGGTACGCGGTTGCCGTCTATAAGGGCATAATCGGCGGGTACCGGCAGGCTTTCGACGGCTCTTTTCATCGCAAGAAAGGTAGCCTCCAATATATTAAGCCGCTCGATTTCGTCGAGCGTGCCGTAGGCTACGGCGTAGGCGAGCGCCTTTTCGGTGATTACCGAAAAAAGCGCTTCTCTTTTTTTCTCGCTTAATTTTTTGGAGTCGTCAAGCCCCTCGATTACGGTGTCCGGCGTTAAAATTACCGCCGCCGCGCAAACGGGGCCCGCCAACGGTCCGCGACCGGCTTCGTCTACGCCGCAAACGTATTTAAAGCCCCTGTCCGCGGCGATTTTTTCATATTCAAAATCAGGCATAATCCTCCACACTTTCAAGCGAAATAAGACCTATTTTACAGCTGCGGTACTCTTCGAGCAGCATATTCGCCGCCCGCTCGGTATCGATATCGCCGCCGCGAAGCATCATGCCGCGCTTTTTGCCTATTTGGCAAAGCAGGGTGTAAGCGTCGCAGTCAAAATCGAGCTCGCCGTAGCGGTTTTTAAGCAGCTGCGGATAGCTTGCGGACAAAAGCGTTAAAAGCCGCACTGCCAAAAGCTCGGTATCGAGTATGCGGTCCTTTATGGCGCCGGTAAAGGCGAGTCGCTCGGCGGCGGCTTGATCCTCAAGCTTGGGCCAAAGGACGCCGGGGGTGTCGAGCAGCTCCAATTGACGGTCTATTGTGAACCATTGGTTGCCGCGGGTGACGCCCGGGCGGTTTTCGACCTTGGCGCGAGTTTTGCCGGCTATACGGTTTATAAATGAGGACTTTCCCACGTTGGGAATACCCACGACCATAACCCTCAGCGGCTTGCCCGTAATACCTTTTTCGGCGTAGGACTTAAGCTTATCCGCCAAAACGGCTTTTACCGTGTCCTTAAAGGCGGAAATGCCCTTGCCGGATTTACAGTCGGTGGCGATGGCGTAAATGCCCTGTGATTTATAATGCTTTATCCAGCGCTCGGTCACCGCCTTATCCGCCATATCGCATTTGTTAAGGAGGATAATATGCGGCTTTGAGCCTATGATCTCGTTTATTTCGGGGTTGCGGCCGGCGTTTGGAATGCGCGCGTCCGTCACCTCGGCGACGGCGTCGATCAAGGGAAGCAATTCCTTGATTTTGCGTCGGGTTTTCGCCATATGCCCCGGAAACCAATTAATTACGACTTTAGTTAATTTTTCTTCATTTGACATTTGAATCACTTCCCTTAAATTATTATTTTATAATTAAATCTTTTTCTTTAAATTTATATCCTCTAATTTGTGCGACTGGGTTATCATCAACAATATGAGCTGTTACATATATTTAATTATCTACTGATTTACCAAAAAATATATTACTTTTTTTGAATCCTTGTTCATTTCAGAAAAAACACATATTAGTTTTCCATTAACTTCTATTAAATCAGTAAATGCTCTATAATATTTTCCGTTTTTACTTATTGTATTTATCAATCATTTTTATTTTCCTTCAAATATTTATTATAAAATTCATCCATTGAAGAAACATATTTTTGATCTTGAATAATTCTATATTTTTCATATTCACTTTCTGCTTTTTCTACTGCTTGTTTATGTGAAATATTTCCTGAATTATATAATATTATATAATACTTTTTTTCTTCTAAATTTTAACAAATCATCTGTGGCATTTATCCAATCTTGCATTGTCATAATATGTCTTTCTTTTGCTTCATCTTCTGCAAAAACTAAAAATATATTTGTTAAATCATTTAACTTTTCTAATTCTTCTTCATTTAAATAATTTTTAGCAATACTAACATCATATTTATATATTAAACCATCAGGAGAATTTTTCCAATTTGTGAGACCCATATGTTCTTTATTTGAATCCACTCTACTATATATTAATTCGGCAGCTGTATGTCCGCTTATTGCAAAATGTAGCTTATTTTGAACTATCTTAAAAAATGTATATGCTTCTTCTGACTTCGGATTGTAGTCAGTTGATGTTGCTATAAATAAATCTGTTATTTTTTGATATGCCATTCTTTCACTAACACGAATTACCTTAATTCTTTCTAGTAATTCATCAAAATATTTAGCATCGTACTTATTTCCTCTAATGAATCTTTCATCATTTAAAGCAAACCCTTTAGTCATATATTCCTTCAATATCTTTGTTGCCCATATTCTAAATTCAGTTGCTTTTTTTGAATTAACTCTATATCCAACGGCAATAATTGCATCTAAATTATATATTTTTGTTTTATATTTTTTTCCATCAGAAGCAGTTACCGAGGAATCCTCGACAACTGAATTTTCATCAAGTTCATTATCCTTAAAAATATTTTTTAAGTGCAATGATATATTGTCAGTAGAGCAATCAAAAACTTTTGCCATTCCTTTTTGTGTAAGCCATAACGTTTCATCTTTAAATATAGCATCTACTATTATATTTCCATCACTATTTTTATAGATTATTAAATTATTGTCATTCATTTAAAATTCTCCTTCCTTTCAGTTTTTGTTAACTTATGTCGGAACTACCTATTTTTTTCATAATTTATATTTTATTTATTACAACAAAATGTAAAAAGTAAATTCATTAAAATCCTTTATTTATAAGCATTTTGTAAATAGTTAACTAAAGTCGGTATATACCAATTTATGTTAGTTTTGTTTTCATCCATCTTTTTATCCTAATAATTTTATATTATCGGCATTGTCAAGTACATCTAATTGATATTTTGCAATAGCGCTTAATATTTCAAATCTTTCTTCTTTACCTTTTCCTTCTTTAATTAATTCGGCATTATGTGATTCTAAATTAGATAATACTGTTAATTCGTTAATTGTTGCATAGTCAATGCAATCATATTACAATGCGTTTTGCGTGGAACGACGTCCGCGCCCGCTTTGTCGCACGGTCTTACCATACGACAGTATGCTCTCAACCGTGCTTCGCGCGGAACACGAACGGCGTTCTCACGCAAAATCTTCGACCCGAGTCGGAGCGGATTTTTTCGTCCGGCAAGGAAGAGGACGCAGGAATACTGTCGTATTTCAAGGACGATGACACAGGCGGCGGAGAAATCCGTCCGCCTCGGGCGCATTGTAATATGATTGCATTGACTAGTCTCTGATATTAGAATTTTTAGCTAAATCAGGATTGAGTTCTCGCCATTTTTTTGCGGTTGTTTTGAAAATAATCACATTTAATATGTCCGCTTCTTCTGCATATTTTAGCCATTCTTTATTTTTATAGAAATCATTATGCGGTAATATATAATTTTTAATTGCATCGGTATGTATTAAGTAATTATTTTTTGTTAGTATTCTTTTTACATCCCATTCGCTGTTTTGATTTTCTAATTGTTTGAGTCTTTCAAATTCTTTTATTAAATATAATTTAAAGACAGGACTTATTGCAGACGCAAATTCAAATGCAATATCTTTATGTGCATATGTTCCGCCGTATTTTCCGCGTTTTGAATACATACCGATAGCATTTGTTTTTTCACACCATTCTGTTACACTTAGTGTAAATGTATGCAGTCCGGCATTTTTTCTAAACCCGTCGAATTCGACGGAATTAAAATTCGGATTATAAATTGACTCCCAAGTTCCTAAAAATTCTAAAGTAATTCTATTTCTTAACCAATTCCTTATAATATCATCCGATGTAGATTTACCTTCTTTAATCTTTGTAAAATCAGAAATACATATACATTGTTATTTATATTTGTGATATTTACTTTAATATTTTGAACTTCTATTATTTTATTTGACATAAATTCGCCTCCGTTTTTATCAGATTTTACCCGTTCTTTAATTTGTCAAGCTGCCTATTCGGTTGAGGGGGAAAAATCTGAAAATCGCATGGCCTAAAACGTAGCGGGTGTCGATAAGTCCGTTGTCGCCTATCGAGGCGGAGCGGCTGTCAAGCGAATCGCCGCGGTTGTCGCCGAGGACGAAAATGTACCCCTCGGGAACGTATACCGGAAAATCGACGTCGTATTTATTTACCGTGGGGGAGCTTATATAATCCTCCTTTAAAAGTCTGCCGTCCACAAAAACGTCGCCGGTCGAAAAGTCGATATTGACGGTCTGACCGCCTACGGCTATGACGCGCTTGATTATGGGGCTGTCGCTTTCGAGCGCGGACTGCGCGGTATTTTCGATATTGCGCGACACAACCACGATGTCGCCGGGCTTCGGCTCGTAAGCAAAGCTTGTGATTATTACCTTTTCGCCCGTAAAAAAGGTGTTTTGCATGGATGGGCCGGATATGGTGGCGACTCTGAAGAAAAGCGAAAATGCCACGATTACCGATATTACCGCTATCGACAAAACGTCCAGCCAATCGAAAATATCCTGCGCCGGCGGGCGCTTTTCCGCTTCTTCCGGCGCTTCGGGCAGCTCGGATAAAGCGTTGGGATCTATCGAAAATCCGCCGTTTTTGCCGTCGGTTTCGACCGCAGAGTCCGATTTTCTTTTAAATAAATTAAAACCTTTTAAATTAAAACCGTTCATCATAAAACCTCTTGTAAAAAAAGGGAGATACAAGGCGTATACCCCGATCTCCCCTTAGTCTGACAGGTTCGACCCCTGCCTTTTTTTGTTTTGACGGTTTGCCGAAAGCTTAAATAAGCTCCTTAACCTTGGCGGCTTTACCTACGCGGTCGCGCAGATAGTAGAGCTTCGCTCTGCGAACCTTACCCTTGCGGACAAGCTCGATTTTTGCAACCGAAGGCGAATGTACCGGGAATACGCGCTCAACTCCTACGCCGTAGGAAACGCGGCGAACCGTAAAGGTCTCGGAAATGCCGCTGTTGTTTTTGGCAATAACGGTACCCTCGAAAACCTGGATTCTTTCCTTTTCACCCTCTTTGATTCTTACGTGTACCTTAACGGTGCTGCCTATAAGAATCTCGGGAAGGTCGTCCTTGAGCATTCCGGCGGTTAATTCCTTAATCGCGTCCATTTGGTTTTCCTCCTTAAATTTTTACCAGACGTTCGTAAGGCTCTGCCCAGAGGACCGTCCGCTTCAATGTCGAATTTTCGGCAATGAACCCACTTAGTAAGGTCTAAGTGAATTAAATGCTCAAGCATTATAACACAGTTTGTTTCAAAAATCAAGTATTATTTTACCAAAGTTCCGCCGTCGCCCTTAATAAGCAGTAAAATTTCCTCTTCTTTAAGGGTTTTGGCGTTGATATAGATCAATAATTCCTGCCCGTCCGAGGAGGTGCAGGCAAATTCGTAACAGCGCGCTTCGTTGCCGCCCGAGGTGGGAATAAGCGCCAAGGCGGTGCTTTTTATCGCAAGTCCGCGGCTTACGAGCTTTTCGGCGTCCTCTGCGGAATAAGTCGGAGTTTCAAAGGCGCGTTCGCGGTGGTTGGCAAGGTATCCGCTCGCCTCGTACAGCACCGTTTCGCCGTCCGACATATCTATACCCACCTTTACAAGGTCGGTATAACAGACGGTTTCGCCGTCGACAAAGGCGAAATTTACAAGGCATACCCCTTCGCTTGTAAAATAATAGGTCTCGGTAAAGCCGGACATGCCGATGCGCTCAAGGTATCTTTTCGCCTTTTCCCGCGCCTGCTCGCAGCTTAAAATCGGCTGTCCGGGAGCGGTCTCCCGCCGCATATAAACCGGGTATCCGCCGTTTCGGCTTACGGTCACCGAGAGATCCTCGCCCACAAAACGGTAAGCCGCGATCTCGCCCGCGACAAGCCCGTCGTAGGAAAGCCCGCTTTCGGCAATATTAGCCGTTTTCGCCGCCGTTTCAAGCGCTTCCGCTTCGGTCACCTCGGGGGCGTTTTTGGTCATCTCGGGCTCCTTTTCGAGTATGCGGTCGGAATAGGGGCCGTCGTATATGAGGGTGGGGTAGTCGGAAAGCTCCTTGTTAAGCTCGTTGAGCGAATTTGCAAGATCCGCGCCGGAGGTTATGCTTTCGACCTTTTTATCAAGCTCCTTTGCCCAATAATCCGCGTTGCCGAAGGTTATCTGCGAATCGCTTACAAGTTGAGAAATTTTGTTTGCGATACCGCTTAACTCCTCTATGTTTTCGGCGTCGCCGGCGGTAAGCGTGCCGCCGTTTATAAGGCTTTTTGATACCGAAAGGGCGTAATTTCCCACCTGCGACAAAAAGCGGTTGAGCGTTTCAAGCTCAAAGGAGCGCGGAAGCTGTGAGAGGGCGTTTTTGGAAAGCTCGGCTTGCGTAACCAGCGTCGCCGCCATATCGCTTACCTGCTCGGGAGTGGTGACAAATCGGGTTTTGTTAAGCGTGTCGGAGATATTGCCTATGGCGGTTCCGAAATCGTCGAGACTGCGCGAATAACCGTTTTGAAGCATTATGCGGTACCGCTCGGTTTTATTGCTTAACTGTACCGCCCTGCCGCCGAGCGCCAATACCGCCGCCGACAAAAAAGAAATTACCCTTATCGCATGTCGCCTTTTCATATAAATTACCTCGCAATAAATTTTTCATATATTGTTCCCCGCCGAAAAGCCGTTATGCGTTCGGAGTGGGTGTTGGTTTTATAAATGGTTTTATAAGGCTTTGGTTTTATTTAGGATTTAGCCCCGTTAATCCCTCCGGCTTTTGCAGAAGCTAACGCTCTGCAAAAGCCACCTTTTAGGCAAGGGAGGCTTTTTTATAATCTTTAGTTGCTTCGTTGCTTTACTTTTTCTCTCCTTCCGTCTTGCCTACGGCAATCCACCTCCCCCGTCAGGTGGAGGCAAGGCGCGCACGCGCGCAGGATAAATTTAAAATCATCTGCAAGCTAAAGCATTTATCAAATTTGAAGCTTAAAAAGCAGAATTTAG
>CANQGK010000041.1 GCA_947623175.1 uncultured Clostridia bacterium
TTTCTCTCCCCCTGTCTTTTTCGGAGCAATCTCCGAAAAAGACACCCCCCTCGGCAGATGGGGGCAAGGCGCGCACGCGCGCGGGATAATTTTTAATTTCATCTCGGCTTTGCAAGCTTCGGCAACGGTAAAAGTTATATTCTCGTGCAGAGGTTCAAAAAGCTTGATCTGCCCTTGGCTCCATCTGACAAGGGAGCTGTCAGCGTAGCTGACTGAGGGAGAGAAAAGCTACAGACGGCGCTGAATTTAAACTTTCAAGCAGAATTTACAACTGCAATCCTAAAAAAGCCTCCCTTGCCTAAAGGGAGGTGGCTTGCCGTAGGCAAGACGGAGGGATTAACGGCGCTAAAGCCGAGAAGCAGCTAAAGTCTTTATTAAATTGAATTGAAGTAACAGCCGAGCGTAAATAGCGGCGGCAAAAACAAAAAACTGTTAACGGGTGAGAGCTTTGATAAAAAAATTCCTTTCGGCACTGCTGGTGATTTTTGTATTTAATCTTAATATTTCCTCTCAAAGCGATCTTCCCGCCTTTTCGATAGATCCGGGCAAGGAGTTCACCGTTTACGGCGAAGACTCGGCAAAAACGGCGGAAATTTTGGGCTTTTCCGAAAGCGAGCTCGAAAAGCAATGCGCGGATAACAACATACGTTATCTTGCGGTAAACGAAAATAACACAAAGCAGATACGCATCATCATATCGCAAAACGATTTTACCAACAGCGTCATAAATATAAGCGGGCTCTCAAACGACAGCATCGCCGCGCTCCTTCCGCAGATAGTGGGGATCGAGGGCGTAAAGGGCGAAATTGTAACCAAAAACGGCCAAAAATTCATTAAAACCGAGCTTCGTTCCTCGGATAACGGCGGCGATTATATTTTGACCGAATATATCACCGTGGCGGAAAGAAAAAGCTTCGTTTTAAGCTTTTACACCGCCGCGCTCGAGAATACCGATTATGCCGACGCCGTCTTCGAAAGCTTTGATTCCGCCTCCTTTGCAGGCGAAAGCGACGAAAATCCGCAGGACGCCGACAAAAAACCGTCGGACTACCTCATCCCCGCGTTTACAATAGTTTTCGGCGCCGTCACCCTTTTCACGGCGGCAACGATTATCATCGACCTATACAAAAAACGCCGCCACGACTCCCTCGAGCAAAGCGAACCCACCGAGCAATCCGAACCCCCCGAAAATCCCGAAGAATAAACCAATACCACGCGTCGTGCGCGCCTTGCCTGCATCTTGCGATGGGGGCGAGGCGCTGTCGCGCAGGATATTTTTAAAATCATCTGCAAACTAAGCATTTATCAAATTTGAAGCTTAAAAAGCAGAATTTAGAGCATTAATCCTTGGCTCCATCTGACGAGGGAGCTGTCAGCGTAGCTGACTGAGGGAGAGAAAAACTACAGACGATGATGAATTTAAAAACTTTTAATCTTTATTAAATTTCGGCAACTCAAAGCCTCCCTTGCCTAAAGGGAGGGGGACCAACGTTAGTTGGTGGTGGGATTTACGGGGCTAAAGCCGAGAAGAAACTAAAATTTTTTCCTTTTTACAATCCGTCCGCGAAGCGGACACCGAACTTCTTCACTACTACTTCTTACATATTACCTATAGTTTTAAAGCCACCCCTCTGCGGAAGGGTGGCTTAGTGTTAATATTTACTTATTAATCTGCTTGGGTGAAGTAACCGGGATTGCCGTTTCCGCCGTCGATGTGAGCGTAGGTTTTATCGGTAGGATTGCCGGTTGCGTACTTTGTGGTAGAACCGCCTTTCAGCCTATTGCACAAATAAAACATATCCTTGCTTTGTGTCACGGCAGTGGTATCCCAATCCTTGGCGACGGTAATTTTAGCCAGATAAGGTCTGAAAGAGAACATATCTCGCATATCCGTGACTTTGGAAGTGTCAAATTTCTCGCCGGTGATAACCTCATACAGATAACATCTTTGAGCACCATTTGAGCCGCCGGAAAACATTGCTCTCATGTTTGTTACATTGGAAGTATCAAATGAAGAAAGATCCAATGTGAATTTTTTGTCATAAAGATGACTTTCAGCGAACAGTTCAAACATATGAGACATGTTAGTTACGTTTGAAGTATCAAAATTCTCAAGTCCGTTGATTCCCTGACAGTTTTGCTGATCTGCAAACATGTGTGACATGTCGGTAACACGGGAAGTATTGATATTTTTGTCAAATGTAAACACGGTAGGCGCACATTCTTCCGTCATGGGCGATCTTGCGCCGCTAAGGCTTCCGTCGTCGTTATAAACAGGCATAACCTCATAGAAGAAATAATTACTGCTGTCCTCGGGGAAGTAGATTTTTTCATTCGCCGTCTCGGTCAAAATGTAAATAGCCTTTGTTTCGCTGTTTGAAACGGCGAACAGGCGCACGGTGCCGTCCTTATCGACGGTCATGTCAAAGCCGTCATTCCAAGTAATACTCGGGCTTATTTTTTTGATCTCGTTTTCTCTTATATCCCATGAGGAGAAGGTAATCTTATCGGCTTGATACATTTCAAACTGAACGGTTCCTTGATCCTTAGAAATAGCCTTTACCGCTTTAAAGAAATCAAAATATCCTACGATAGACGACGGTATACGCCACGTAATCGTAAAGGGTGAGAAATGCGCAACGTAGAGCGTGAGAATACCGGTGTTGTCGTCGTAGGTGTAGCCTTCTTTTTCCCAGCTGCCGCCTGCTTCCATCGCTGTGCCGTCGTGAATTACCTTAATATCCGACTTGCCCGCGCCGATTTTAACGTTTACGCGGTACATCTTCTCGCCGGGAGCTTCCGCAATAGGATCGTGATCCTGATTTTCGAGCGAGATATCGAGGTTATAAGCGCCTTCGGTAACGCTTTCGGTCTCTACAACCAAAAATACCTTTTCGATATCTTTGCCATCAACATCCTCCGAAGGAATATCGATAGAAAGGGTGCTGTTGCCCACGTGATAATATTCTTGCGAATCGGAAGAATCATCTTTTGTTGTTTCGGTCAGGTTGCCGGAAACGGAAAGATTAAGCGGCTTCGGAACTTCGAGGCCTTCGTCGTAATTCTTGTTGAAGCTGTCGGACTCATACGGAGTCTGGGTAGCCTGCAGATTTACGCCGAGGTCGATCCAAAGCGGCTCGCCGTCGTCGGTGGTGAGACCGTTTTTGAGGTTGTAAAGGTTGTCGTTATCGGACGGCTTCCAATAAAGCACTACGGCGAAGGTATCGTCGGGATCTTCCGGCATAATTTCGCCCGATTTCGTCATATTGGCAAGCGTGCCGTAAGTAAGCGCCTGTGCCGCCTCACGGTTGCCGTCAAAGGTTCCGTCTTCAATAAACGCCACGCCGATAATTTTGTCGAGCGAATCGCCGGCGGTAGTCGCGTTATTGCCGTAAACCGAGAGGTTAAGCTCATATTTGAGCGCTAAAGATCCAACGTTTTTAACCGTGAAGTTCTCATACGCTATAACGCCGGGTTCCCAAAGAATGGAATTGCCGTCTGCGTCGAGGAACAGCTTGGTATCGCCGTTTACTTCCGTGTCTGTCTTTACGGACGCGCTGTTGTGCCAAAGCTCAACGTCCAAATTACCCGCGGTTATCTTATTTCTGCCGCCGGTAACGCTGTCTGTAAACCATGCAAAGGTGGAGCCTATAAGCATCGCAACGCACAAAAGCAACGAGAGCATGCTCATAAACAGCGCCTTTTTGGTGCTTTTAGTCTGTGTCATGTTTTAACACTCCTTATTTAATTTTGCGGCATTTTAAGCGGAGACACGCTCCGAAAATGCCGTCAAAATCGGAGTGCGTCTATCTGGTGATTAAGGTGCGGCTTCCCCTGCGGGAATCCGTCAATTTGCCTAATAAGGCGGACCTTTGCCCCCCCCCCGTGGGAATATTTGTCATTTGTACAATTTTCATAGAGGAAGCCTCCTTTCTTTAAATTTCGCCTGTTGTCGCGTATATCCGGCATAAAAACAGCATAATTCGCGTTTTAAGGCAACAAACGCTTATTATATGTAAGCAACCGATATACACAATAAATATTAGCACATCATTTTACATTTTTCAATAGCTTTTTTGCAAAAATTCGTCAAATCGGCATAAAAAATCGCCGAAATTTAATAAATGATAAAAAATTTCAATTCAGCGCACCTGTAGCCTTTCTCTCCCTCAGTCGGCTACGCCGACAGCTCCCTCGTAAGCTGAGCCAAGGATTAATAATCTAAATTCTGCTTTTTAAGCTTAAAATTTGAGAAATGCTTAGTTTGCAGATGATTTTAAAATTATCCTGCGCGCGACAGCGCCTTGCCTCCACCTGACGGGGGAGGTGGATTTTGCGGAGCAAAAGACGGAAGGAGAGAAAAAGTGAAGCTTAGATGAAGCTAAAGCCTTAAGAAGAAACTAAAAAAATCATACTGCGCGCTAAGCGCGCCTTGCCCCCATCTGACGAGGGGGGTGGATTTTGCGGAGCAAAAGACGGAGGGAGAGAAAAAGTAAAGCCAAAATGCAACTAAAAATTATAAAAAAACTAAAGATTATAAGCCAAAAGCCTCCCTTGCCTAAAGGGAGGTGACTTGCCGTAGGCAAGTCGGAGGGATTTACGGCGCTAACGCCGAGAAGAAACTAAATTTTTTTCCTTTTTACAATCCGTCCGCGAAGCGGACACCGAACTTCTTCACTTTTCACTCTTACATATTACTTGGCGCGCCCGCGCCCCGGGCTTCTTCAAGCGATATAACCGTGAGGGTGTCGGAGTTTACCTTGAATTTCACCCTTAAATTCGCAAATTCAAAGGCGTATATGCGCGTCGGATCGTTATGGTACGCAGGGCGCGGATCGTTGGCGAGCACCTTTTTTAAGGGAATCAAGACCGAATCGTCCGTTTTGGCGGCTAAGCTCTCGGGGAGCTCCACCTTGAGCAAAGCTCTTTCGGTTTGAGCCGCAAATCCGCCCGAAGCGTCGGGTATGCAGTCGGTATAAGGAATATACGGCTTTATATCGTATATGGGCGTGCCGCTTAAAATATCCGCTCCCGAAACCTCGAGTACGGCGCCGTTTTCGGCGTCCTCGGTAATTTTTTCGAGCTTTACGCAGGAGAGTCCTATCGGGTTCGGTCTGAAGGGCGAACGCGTCGCAAATACCCCGAGTCGGGTATTGCCCCCGAGCCGCGGCGGGCGGACGGTAGGCGACCAATCGGACTTTTCGTTCTCCGAAAATTTCCACAAAAGCCAAAGATGCGAAAAGCCCTCCAGCCCTCGCAGAGCCTCGCGCTTGCGGTACTCCGGCTCGAAAATTATCCGCGCTTTAAGCTCGGGAATAAGCCCGCTCTGGCGGGGTATGCCGAACTTTGCGGGAAAATCGGTATATATTCTTGCAATAAAGTTAAAAGCGTTATTGTCCTTCATCGTCTTTATCTTTATCGGGTTCGGTGATTTTCGATTTGTTGTAAGGATTGTAATTTTTCAAAAATTCATCCCACTGCTCGTCGGTGAGACTGCCGGCGGCGGCGTCGCTTACGTTATACATGTTGTAAAGATTTTCGGTAACCTTTTTATACATGCGGTCGGTTTTGATATTCGCCCGCACGGCTATTAAGGTGAGTACCCCCAAAAATACCAAAAGCAGTACCGCCGGTATAAAATGCCGGAAGTAAAACATCGGCTTAAATCCCAAAAATCCGAAATCGTCGGTGGATATTTTCCCCAATTGCAAAATCAGAACCACCGCGGAAACGAGGCTTACCGCGGCGCTTACGATATATAACCTAAAGCGGTTGAGCACCGCGCCCGCTATAAGCAGAACCCCGCAGACCGAAACGCCGATAATGCGGTTTTTAAGCTCGGCGGTATCGAGCCCCGTGCCCGACGAGTACATCAGCAAATGCCCCAGCACAAAAAGCAGGTTCGTGGCGGTCGTCCAGATAAGCATTAAAATATACAATACCTTAAAAACCTTGTAGATCCGGCTGTCGGTATTCGCATATTTTATGCCGCGTTTGTATTCAAGCTCACGCACTCTTGCGAGTACACCTTCATACTTTTTCATTTTAACACTCCAAAACGTTTGTGGTTTCATATTTCATAAATTTATTATACCGTTCAACACTTGACTTGACAAGTGTTTTTTATTAATATAATTATATATTACAAAATTCACGGTGATAGAATGAAGCTAAACATAGTAATGGTCGAACCCGAGATCCCGCAAAATACCGGAAACGTGGCGCGAACCTGCGCCGCCACGGGCGCGAGACTGCATCTTGTGGGGCCCATGGGATTTACGATCGACGACAAAAAACTCAAGCGCGCGGGGCTTGATTATTGGAATTACCTCGACATTACCTATTATAAGGACTCGGACGAATTTTTCGCAAAAAACTCGGGCGAATTTTTCTTTTTCACGACCAAAGCGCTCCATACCCATTCGGAAGTAAGCTACCCCGACAACTGCTATCTCTTTTTCGGCAAGGAAACAAAGGGGCTGCCCGAGGAGCTGCTTTTAAAAAACAAGGATCGCTGCGTACGTATACCGATGATGGGCGGAATACGCAGTCTCAACCTCTCAAATTCGGTGGCAATAGCCGTTTACGAAGCCCTGCGTCAATGGAACTACCCCGAGCTTCAAAATTTCGGACAGTTGCATAATTATACCTGGGGCGAAACCGAATAATTCTACAAAGAAAATATAAATTTTGTATTGAAAAACCGCCGAAATGTGGTAAAATATAAACGGTAAATTTTTAACAATGTTATGAAAGGATTGATACTCATGAACGCTCTTAACAAAAAGACTGTTGACGATATCAACGTAAATGGTCAAAGGGTTCTCGTGCGCTGTGATTTCAACGTACCGCTCAAAAACGGCGTCATCACCGACGAAAACCGTATCGACGCCGCTCTCCCCACCATTAAAAAGCTGATTGCCGACGGCGGCAGGGTAATTCTTTGCTCGCATCTCGGCAAGCCCAAGGGCGAGCCCAAGCCGGAGCTTTCTCTGGCTCCCGTAGCCGAGGCGCTTTCCGCAAAGCTCGGTAAAAAGGTGGTTTTTGCCGCAGACGATAACGTTGTCGGCGAAAACGCAAAGGCGGCTATAGCCGACATGAAGGACGGCGACGTCGTACTGCTTCAAAACACACGTTACCGCGCAGAGGAGACCAAAAACGGCGAGGCTTTCTCCGCAGAACTCGGTTCTTTGGCGGATATTTTCGTAAACGACGCTTTCGGCACGGCACACAGAGCGCATTGCTCGACGGTAGGCGTAGTATCCTACGTTAAAGAGGCCGTAGCCGGCTACCTTATCGGCAAGGAATTAAAGTATCTCGGCGACGCGGTGGAAAATCCGGTTCGTCCGTTCGTATGCATTTTAGGCGGAGCCAAGGTTGACAGCAAGCTTCCGGTTATAGAGAACCTGCTTACCAAAGCCGACACCCTCATAATCGGCGGCGGTATGGCTTACACCTTCTTGGCGGCTAAGGGCTGCGGCGTAGGCACCTCTCTTATCGACGAGAGCAAGATCGATTACTGCCGTGATATGATGGCAAAGGCGGAGGAAAAGGGAGTTAAGATCCTTCTTCCCGTAGACTGCACTATAGCAAAGGAATTTCCCGATCCGATAGACGCTCCCATAGATATTTCCGTAGTGGACGCAGATAAAATACCGGACGACATGATGAGCCTCGACATCGGCACAAAAACCGCCGAGCTTTACGCCGACGAAGTTAAAAAGGCAAAAACCGTCGTTTGGAACGGTCCTATGGGCGTATTTGAAAATCCCATATTGGCGGCGGGCACCATTGCCGTGGCTAAGAGCCTTGCCGAGACCGACGCGGTTACTGTCATAGGCGGCGGCGACTCCGCGGCGGCGGTCAACACCCTGGGCTTCGGCGACAAGATGACCCATATTTCCACCGGCGGCGGCGCTTCGCTCGAATTTTTGGAGGGCAAGGAGCTTCCCGGTATCGCGGCGCTCAACGACAAATAATTTCTTCAACTGTAGGACGGTGCTTTTCTCCGAGAATTGCTCCGCCCTGCATTTGTGTATTGACCGATAATACCGATAATAATTTAAAAGCAGAATGGAGAATAATATGAATAAAGCTGCACGTCATGCGGTTATCGCAGGCAATTGGAAAATGAACAAAACTCCGGCGGAGACCACCGCCCTCATAAACGAAATGAAGCCCCTCGTGGCAGACGCCGACTGCAAGGTTGTCCTTTGCGTGCCATTTGTGGACATTCCCGCGGCGGTTGCGGCGGTGGAAGGCTCCAACATCGAAATCGGCGCCGAAAACGTACATTTCAAGGAGTCGGGCGCCTACACCGGCGAAATTTCGGCTCGGATGCTTGTAGAGTCCGGCGTTAAGTACGTGGTTGTCGGCCACAGCGAAAGACGTCAATATTTCGGCGAAACCGACCAAACCGTAAACCTTCGCACCTTAGCCGCCGTAAAATCCGGTCTTACCGCTATCGTCTGCGTGGGCGAAACCCTCGAGCAGAGAGAGCTCGGTTATACCGAAACCTTACTTAAGTATCAGACCAAAATGGCGCTTACCAATATTTCAAAGGACGAGCTTAAGAATATCATAATCGCTTACGAGCCCGTTTGGGCTATAGGCACCGGCGTTACCGCCACCGCCGACCAGGCGGACGAGGGCAACGGCTACGTTCGCGAGGCTATCGCCGAGATTTACGGCAAGGACGCCGCCGAAACCGTTACAATACAATACGGCGGTTCGATGAACGCCAAAAACGCCGAGGAGCTGCTTGCCAAAGTAAACGTCGACGGCGGTCTTATAGGCGGCGCTTCGCTTAAAGCCGAGGATTTTTCGGTAATAGTCAAAGCGGCAAGCAAATAATAACGGCAATACTTACTACCGGGTGAAAAGAATGAAAAAACCTATTGTTTTAACAATTATGGACGGCTTCGGCATAAACAGGCAAAAGGAAGGCAACGCCATCGAAGCCGCAAATACCCCCCGCCTTGATAAAATATTCGGCGAGTGTCCCACCACCGAAATCGGCGCGTCGGGCCTTGACGTCGGACTTCCCGACGGACAGATGGGCAACAGCGAGGTAGGTCACACCAACATCGGCGCCGGCAGAATAGTCTACCAGGAGCTTACCCGAATTACCAAATCGGTGGCGGACGGCGACTTTTTCGAAAAACCCGCCTTTTTAAACGCGGTCGAAAATTGCAAAAAGAACGACGGCGCGCTCCACCTTATGGGCTTGCTTTCCGACGGCGGCGTTCACAGCCATATAGAGCACCTCTTCGCCTTAGTCGAATTGGCAAAGCGTCGGGGGCTTACACGCGTTTACATACACGCTTTGCTTGACGGCCGCGACGTTCCCCCCGCAAGCGCCGCCGATTATATCGATACCCTTAACGCCAAGCTTGCCGAGATAGGCTGCGGCAAATTGGCTACGGTTATGGGCAGATTTTACGGTATGGACCGCGACAACCGCTGGGAACGGGTGGAAAAGGCATACGCCGCCCTCGTTTACGGCGAGGGAGTCAAGGCAGACGACGCCGCAAAGGCGGTACGCGAGTCTTACACCCAAAAGGACGAGGAAGGCAAATTCATCACCGACGAATTTGTGCTTCCCACCGTTATTTCGGACACCGAGCGCATAAAGTCGGGCGACAGCGTTATATTCTTTAATTTCCGCCCCGACAGGGCGCGCGAGATTACCCGCACCCTTACGGACGACGATTTTGCGGGCTTTATCCGCAAGGGCGGCAGGCAAAAGGTTTACTACGTATGCATGACTCAATACGACGCGTCGATGCCGAACGTAGAGGTCGCCTTTAAGCCGCAGACTCTCGAAAATACTCTCGGCGAGTTCCTGGCAAAAAACAATATGACTCAGCTGCGCATCGCCGAAACGGAGAAATACGCCCATGTAACCTTCTTCTTCAACGGAGGACGGGAGGTTATGTTTGAGGGCGAGGACCGCATTCTCGTAAATTCACCCAAGGTTGCCACATACGATTTACAGCCCGAAATGAGCGCGTACAAGGTCTGCGACAAGGTCTGCGAGGCTATAGAAGCCGACAAGTACGACGTTGTTATACTTAATTTCGCAAACTGCGATATGGTAGGTCATACCGGCATATTCGAAGCCGCCGTCAAGGCGGTGGAAACGGTCGATACATGCGTCGGCAGGGTTATGGATTCCACCCTTAAGGCGGGCGGCGTAATGCTGCTTACCGCCGACCATGGCAACGCCGACTGTATGACCGACGCCGACGGCTCCCCCTTTACCGCCCACACCACCAACCCTGTGCCCTTCTCGGTTATAGGCAAGGACTGTACCTTAAGAAGCGGCGGCAGACTTTGCGATATCGCCCCCACAGTAATAAAGCTTTTGGGCTTACCACAGCCCGCAGAAATGACCGGCGAATCGCTTATAGTTTAAATCGGATGAAACTTTTGCGTGAGGATTAAATATTGAAAAAAGCTTTTATAATAATTCCCGTAATAATTTTGGCGGCGCTTTTGGCTGTCGTAGCCTTTTATTCGGTTCCTTTTGTCAAGGCAAATTCTTTGATTGTGATTTCCTTTGCTTTCACTAAAGGCAAATGGCGCGTCTCGGCAGTGACCGCATCCGATTGACCCAAATCCCGCCGAGACCTCATCGCACCCCCGCACGATAGGACAAACGCAACTAAAAACCGCCCTCTTACCCCAAACGGTAGGAAAGCGGTTTTTTTAAATTGTTACAAAATTGTAACTTTACAAATCGCTTCAAGTATGATACTGTGTTAGTGCGCCAATACACAAGAGGTGATAAAATGTCTTGGAAACCCGATAAGGATAAACCGATTTGTCCCCAGCTTTGCGAATATATTTGTTTGAGCATTGCCACCGGGGTATACGGCGCCGGTGACAAGCTGCCCTCGGTCAGAGAAATGGCGGTTACGGCGGGCGTAAACCCCAACACGGTAAAGCGCGCTTACGAAATATTGGAGTTTCGGGGAATTGTGACTTCGGTACGAAATCAAGGCACCTTCGTCAGTGAAAATACTCTTATAGCCAAGGAAAGCTTAGAAAATATGCGCAGGCAAAAAACGGCGGAGTATTTTACCGATATGAAGGCTTTGGGAATGGACGCCGAAGCAGTCAAAAAGTATATTGAGGAGTGGAATGCATGAGTGTTTTATTGCGTTGTGAAAATCTTACGAAAAGCTACGGCGGCACGCCTGCGCTCAAGGACGTAAACATTACGCTTGAAAGCGGAAAAATCGTAGGCCTCTTAGGTCCTAACGGTTCGGGCAAAACCACGCTTATAAAGCTTATAAACGGTCTGCTCACGCCGACATCCGGCAGTATCGAGGTGGCGGGCTTTGCCCCCGGCGTGGAGTCCAAAAAGCGAGTGGCGTATCTGCCGGATAACAGCTATCTCAACACCTGGATGAGCGTAAAGCAGATAGTGAATTATTTTTGCGATTTTTACGAGGATTTCAGGCCGGAGCTTGCCTACCAAATGATGGCGAAGCTCGGAATTTCTCCCGAGGTACGACTTAAAGCCCTTTCAAAGGGCAATAAGGAGAAGGTTTGCCTTATTCTTATTATGAGCCGTAACGCCCTGCTCTACGTGCTCGACGAGCCTATAGCCGGAGTCGATCCCGCGGCGAGAGATTATATAATTTCGACAATTTTAAACAATTACAATCCGGAGGCGACGGTGCTGATTTCCACCCACCTTATTTCGGATATTGAAAAGATTTTGGACGAGGTTATATTCATAAACAACGGAAACGTGGTCCTGCAAAAGAACGTTGACGATATCCGCGAGGAAAACGGCAAGAGTCTCGACGAGCTGTTCAGGGAGGTATTCAGATGGTAAAAAAGTTATTTAAACACGAATTTGCGGCATATTTTCGCCTTATGCTGCCGGTAGAGGTCGCGGTGCTCGGCATAGGCATAATCACCCGTATAATAATGCTTTTTGAAAACGACAGCATTATTTTCAAAATATCCGGCGTTTCGGTATGGATACTTATGGTTTTGGCAACCTTTGCGGGAAGCCTTGCGATGCTTATTTTCGCGGTTATGCGATATTATAAAAATCTCTTTTCGTACGAGGGGTATCTTTCCTTTACCCTGCCGGTGACACCCGCACAGCATATTATCGTGAAGTCGGTCACGGCGGTGGTTTTGGACTTTATCGCGACGATAATCGCCGTTATTTCCCTTTGCATCGCCGCAAGCGGAAATTTGCTTACCGAATCGGTAAAAGCCGGAGTTTATCTTGTACAAAAGCTGTTTGAAACCTTTAATAACACGCATTTGGTTTTTTATATTGTAGAAATCGCGCTCGTGCTGATCTTAGGCTCCTTTGAAAAGCTGTTTTTGTATTACGCCTGCATATCCATAGGTCAAACCGCGAAAAAGCACCGGGTGCTGATGGCGGTGGTAGCCTATTTTGTTTACGATATGATCGTTTGGGTACTGACCACAATATTTCAGATAATATTCACCGTTACGACTATCGCCGCTCCCGAATTTTGCGAAAAAGTCGCCGTTTTTATCACAAACCACGCTTACGCATCCGTGCATACGGCGTTATCGGGCATTATAATTTTCGAAATACTGTTTATTGCGCTCTGCTTTGTTATATCCCACACCATAATACGCAAAAAGCTTAATCTCGAATAATCGAAAAGGAGGACGATCACATGAAAAAAATTATGAAGCTTTCGGCTGTGGTATCGGTTATTCTTTTGATTTGTTTATCCTTTTCGGGGTGCGACAAGGTAACGAAATTACAAAAGAATCAGGGCTTTTACGGCGAAGAGGGCGAAATTCTCCTCGGCGGCGAAACCTTCGTGCAATTAATCCCGTCGGACGCTTACGAAGAGATGTATTTTGAGCAGGATTACGAAAACACCTACCGCGTTACTCAAAAAGACGTTCCGGCGCTGATAAGCCTCGTATACGGCGATTGCTTTTACAAAAGCAAGGACGGTATTCTTTTGATATCCGACTCCGACGCTTCGGTTTACTGCCGCGCCGACAAAGCGGAAGAAATGAACCGGGAATTAAATTCGGAGCACGACTACACCGTTTTCTTGTACGACTATTATGCCGCACCGGATACCCTTTTCGGTTTTAACTTCGAAACGAAAAATCGGATCTTGACCGAAACCGAAATCGCGGCGCTGAAAAGAATTACGGAAACTGTCACCCCCAAACCGAGAGGCGACATACCGTACGACGACGAAGCTTACGGCGAAATAACCGTTTACGCCTGCACCGAAAATCGCATTTTCCGCGAGGAAGCATTTACAATCGCATTTGACGAGGAAAACTACTATCTGGAAATTTACAACGAAGCCAAAGAAACGTGCGAAGAATATACCGTGCCGGAAAATTTCAAAGAAACTCTCGAAATTATAACCAAAGAATATAAAGAAACCTGGTAATACGGTAAATTTACGAATTTTTAAAGGGGGCTGCAAAAAAGCAGTCCCCTTTTATTTTATTTATTCGCCTTATTATCATTATTGACGTAATACTTGCTTTTTTTGTAATAGCCGTTTTTGTATTTGCCCTTTGAAGTGATGTTGTTGAGAATGGCGCCCAAGATTTTACAGCCGCTTTTCATAAGCTGTTCTTTTACCTCGACCGCTTCGCTGACGCGCACGTTGTCGCTCGATATAACCAATATGGCGCCGTCGCAATTTACGGATATTACCGACGCGTCGATAACCGGCAAAAGCGGCGGGGAGTCGATTATAATATAATCGTAAATACCTCGCAGCTGCTCCATAAGCTCCGAAAACTTTTCCGTGCTCAAAAGCTCCACCGGATTAGGCGGGAAATGGCCGCTGAAAATAACGTTAAGGTTCGGAAGCTGGGTTCCGTAAAGAACCTGCTCAAGCGTCGCCTGCTCCGACAAAAGCTCGGAAAGCCCCATAACCTTTTGCGATTTGAGGTTGCGGCGCAGAATTACCGATTTTCGCATGTCCGCGTCGATAAGCAGAGTTTTTTTGTTAAGCTCGGCAAGGCTTTTCGAAAGCTCCGTGGCTATGGTGCTTTTGCCCTCGTTTTCCTTGGCGGAGGTTATCAAAATGGTTTTGATGCCTTTGCTGCAAAAGAGCAAATTCGATCGCAAGGTCTTAAACGCTTCGTTGGTAATAAAATCGTTCTTTGCGTTGGTATTGAAGTTGACCCTTCCGGCGCAGGGCATACCGGAAACGCCTGTTGAATATATATTTTGTGTATCCATTTATACGCCTTTCGAAAAGTTATAATTTGGTTTTCACCTTTGATCTTATGCTGTTGTAGGGAATGGTTGCCAAAATGTTTAAATCCAAATATTTTTCAATATCGGCGGCGGTGGATATTTTGTTGTTGAATATAAGGTTCAATATGATAACCAGCTCAAAGCCGACGACGGCTATCAAAAAGGCATAGACCAGATTATTGGTAAGGTTGGGCGACGTGGGGGCCGCCGGCAGATTGCCTTCGCATATAACCTTTACCTGATCGAGTCCGAACTCATCGAGCAGGTATACCTCCGAATGCTTGCAGATACTGTCCACGATCTTCTTGGAGTCCGCCGCGCTCGGAGTAAGCGCCGATATTTCGATAATGCGGGTAGCTTCGGGCTTTGTGACTGTTATGCAGTTCTTTAAAGCGGTTACGGAGTAGCGATTGCCGACATCGCTCGAAACGGGGCCCAATATATCGGGGGAAGCGGCTATGATCTCGGCGAAATCCTGCGAAATGTAATACGAAAGACTGAAATCGGTGGTAGTGATATGCTCGGATTCCTTGTTTACTATATAAAGCTTCGCGGTGGATTTATACATCGGGGTAACGTAAACGAGGGTGTAAATCGTCGTTATCACCAGCGACAGTACAACGACCGCCGCTAAAATATACCAATACCTCAGCGTTTTGGAAACTATTTCCTGTGGGGAAACGGTAATATGCGTTGCGGCATTTTTTGTATTATTATCGGACATTAAACAACCTCCGTCCAAAAGCAGATAATATAAACATTATACTACAGCTTTCCGCTTTTATCAAGGAAAAATTCATGTTTTTGCAACTGTTTTTGCAACAATCCCTCAGTCAACCGCAGTCGACCGAGGGAGAGAAAGGGTAAAGCGGCGATAAATCGAAACTTTCAAGCAGTGTGAAAAGCCACAATCTTAAAAAGGCGCCCTTGCCTAAAGGGAGCTGAGCCAAGGATTAATGATCTAAATTATACTTTTTAAGCTTCAAATTTGAGAAATGCTTAGTTTGCAGATAATTTTAAAATTTTCCGCGCGCACCGTGCGCGCCTTGCCTCCACCTGACGGGGGAGGTGGATTTGCCGTAGGCAAAGACGAAGGGAGAGAAAAGGTACAGATACGCCGAATTTTGACTTTCAAGCAGTGTGAAAAGCCACAATCTTAAAAAGGCGCCCTTGCCTAAAGGGAGCTGTCGACCGCAGTCGACTGAGGGATTAACGGCACTAAATCGCACCTCTCAGCCTCACAGGTGAGCATTAAAGTATCATACCCTTAAGTCGGCTACGCCGACAGCCCCAATGTGCGCACAGCGCACAAAGTAATAAGTAATATCGAATAGTGAAGAGGTACACTCGAGCGAAGCAGCATTGTTTTATAAAACTTTAGCCGCTTCTCGGCTTTAGCCCCGTTAATCCCTCCACCAACTAACGTTGGTCCCCCTCCCTTTAGGCAAGGGAGGCTTTGCGCAGAGCGAGCTCATTTTATATCCGAATTTCCCTGCGCGCGACAGCGCCTTGCCTCCACCTGACGGGGGAGGTGGATTTTGCGGAGCAAAAGACGGAAGGAGAGAAAAAGAGTAAAGCAAAGATTAATGCAAAGAAATAAAAGGAAATTGAAAATAAAAAAATCTCTCCCTCAGTCGGCTTACGCCGACAGCTCCCTCGTAAGCTGAGCCAAGAATTAATGCTCTAAATCCTGTTTTTAAGCTTCAAACTTAAGAAATGCTTAATTTTCAGAAGATTTTAAATTTATCCTGCGCGCGCGACAGCGCCTTGCCTCCACCTGACGGGGGAGGTGGATTTTGCGGAGCAAAAGACGGAAGGAGAGAAAAAGA
>CANQGK010000042.1 GCA_947623175.1 uncultured Clostridia bacterium
GGTAAGACCGTGCGACAAAGCGGGCGCGGACGTCGTTCCACGCAAAACGCATTGTAATATGATTGCATTGACTATACTTTTATTTGATAGATTAATTGCAGATCGTAAGCTCGGTCTCTTTGTCAAAGAGGTGAATCTTAGAGGGCTCGATAGCGATCTGAATTTTATCGCCGGGGCGTGCGGTGCTTGTCGGAGCAACACGCGCGTTGATGGTCTGACCCTCGCAGTTCATGTAGAGGTAGGTCTCGGCGCCCATAAGCTCGGTAACCTCAACGTTGGCCTCAACAATACCGTCCTTATTGGCGGCAAGCAGATCCTCTTCGTTGTGAACATTCTCGGGGCGGATACCCATAATGATCTCCTTATCGATATAGGGAGTCAGGCAATCCTTGTTATTTTTGGCTGCCGGAAGCTTGATCTTATACTTAACGCCGGCGCGGGTTTTGGTATCCTCGGAGCCGAACTCTACGAAGAAATCGTCCCCTTCCTTAAGCAGCTTGGACTCTATGAAGTTCATCTGCGGAGAACCGATAAATCCCGCAACGAAAAGGTTGCAAGGCTTAAGATAAAGATTGTTAGGCGTATCAACCTGCTGAATGATACCGCTCTTCATAACGACGATGCGGGTACCCATCGTCATAGCCTCGGTCTGGTCGTGGGTAACGTAAATAAAGGTCGTACCCAAGCGCTGATGAAGCTTTGAAATCTCGGTACGCATCTGTGCACGGAGCTTAGCGTCCAAGTTGGAAAGAGGCTCGTCAAGCAGGAATACCTTAGGCTCACGAACGATGGCACGGCCCAATGCAACACGCTGACGCTGACCGCCGGACAAAGCCTTAGGCTTACGCTCTAAAAGGTGTGAAATATCAAGAATACGAGCGGCTTCCTCAACACGGCGCTTTATTTCTTCCTTCGGCGTTTTGCGGAGCTTAAGACCGAAGGCCATGTTGTCGAATACCGTCATATGAGGATACAGCGCATAGTTCTGGAAAACCATTGCTATGTCGCGATCCTTAGGAGCAACGTCGTTAACGAGACGGTCGCCGATGTAAATCTCACCGTCGGAAATTTCCTCAAGACCCGCAACCATACGAAGGGTGGTGGATTTACCGCAGCCCGAAGGTCCTACAAGAATTATAAACTCTTTATCCTTAATTTCAAGATTGAAATCTGAAACGGCGGTAACGCCGCCCGGATATCTCTTGTAAACATTACGCAGGGATAAACTTGCCATTATAATAGCCTCCTAAAAAACGCTAAAGATATTTATTGACATTAGTATTATAGCAAACTTTTTTCAAAATTGCTATACTTAATATATCCAAGGTTATAAATAATATTTTGTCTATTATGCATATTAATCGACACAAACAGCGAAAATGACGTATTAATTAACATAAATTGCGGCGACGTACATCAATCGACGTAAATCGCGGCGATTTCGGTATCGCTCAATTCTCTGCATTCTCCGTACCCGAGCTCGGGCGGCAGGGTTAAGCCGCCTATCGCCCTTCTCTCGAGGGTGTTTACCCCTAACCCTACAGCGCCGAACATTCGCTTTATTTGGTGATACCTGCCCTCGGATATTTTGATTTCCGCCGAATTTTCGGGCAGCGGGCGCAATATCGCCGGCTTGCAGAGAGTACCGTCCGCCAAAACGACGCCGTCTGCGAAAATTTTAATCATGTCGTCGCTTACCGCGCCGTCAAGTTCGGCTTTGTAGGTTTTGAAAACATTCTTTTTCGGGGATATGATTTTATGCGCAAAGTCGCCGTCGTCGGTAATTATGATAAGCCCCGTAGTGTCCTTATCGAGCCTGCCTGCGGGAAAAAGATTTTTTCTTTTGAGCCGGTCGGGCACAAGGTCTACCACCGTTTTGCGCGATTTGTCGGAGGAAGCAGACAGAACGCCCATGGGCTTGTTCATTATAATATATACGTGTTCTTTGTAAAAAAGAGGTTGTCCTTTATACCCGAGCCGGTCGTTGGGCAAATCGACGCCCTTCGACGGCTCGTAAACCCTTTCGCCGTTAAGCGTCACAAAGCCCTTGCGTATATCGCTTTTGGCGTCGCTTCTCGAAATATTAAGCTGCAGGGCTATTATTTTATCGAGTCTTTGCATATATTTTACTTCGTTTCTTAAATTTCAATCGGACTTTGGGCCGGACTTTGGGCTTTATCGGCGGGATCTCAAAGGTTCCATTTCCCCGTCGAGCCTTAAATCCGCGACGTCGCCGCCTATTATCTTGCCGTCGCATACTATAAGATGTATCTGCCTCTCGCTTCCCGCAAGAGCGTATGTATAAACCATGGCACTTTTGCCCTTGTATTTCAAAAGATCAAACCCCGACTCTTTTTGCAGTCTGTTATATTCGGTATATACGTCGCCGAAATCCCGCGGAATGATAATTTCCTTGGAACAAACGTCGGAATCGTCCACCGCGTATTCGAGGCTTTTCAAATAGCTCACCCTTAACGCGTTGGTAGAGCCGTCCGGTTGAAGGGCTTTTGCCGAAAACACCTGTAAAGCGATCACAAGCGCCGTCACAACCGCCGCCGACAGTACGGCGAGGCTTTTTTTGGAAAGAGTTATATATAACTTCATATTATCACCCGTTTATATAATACGGTGAAATACGAGGTATTATGAACGGCGTTTTTAAGAGAGCAAATCCGTTCGGTCGGTTATTATGCATACCGCATGAGCCGATATCCCCTTAAGCTCGCCTGTAAAGCCCAGCTTTTCCTCGGTGGTGGCTTTTACGTTTACGAAAGCTTTATCTACGCCGCAGTCATAGGCGATATTATCGACCATTCGGGGTATAAAGTCGGCAAGCTTCGGCTTTTGGGCTATTACGGTGGCGTCTATATTGCCGACCCGTAAACCTTCGCCTTCAAGCAAGCTTACCGTTTCGCGTAAAAGAATGCGGCTGTCTATGTTTTTGTAATTATCGTCGGTATCGGGAAAATGCCTGCCTATATCCCCCAAAGCGGCGGCGCCCAAGAGCGCGTCGCAGATCGCATGCAGCAATACGTCGGCGTCGGAATGACCCAAAAGCCCGTATTCGTACGGTATATGCACTCCGCCCAAAACGAGCGGACGATCCTTTACAAGACGGTGAACGTCGTATCCGTGACCTATTCGCATTCTTCCACCTCGCCGACGTACCCTTCCGCCGTAATTATATCCTCGGGGGTAGTGATTTTTATGTTTTTATAGCTGCCCTCTACGGTAAAGACCTCAAATCCGGCGGCTTCCATTATCGAAGCGTCGTCGGTAAAGCGAGCGAGATCTCCGCAACTTTTCACAGCCTCAAGATATTCCTTTACCCAGACTCCCTGCGGGGTTTGTACCGCGACGAGCGACTCGCGCGGGAGAGTTTTTATCACCCTGCCGCTCTCGTCCACCTGCTTTACGGTGTCCTTTAATTTTACGGCGCAGGTGACCGCCGGATGCGTTTTCAGCGCCTTGGCAACCGAAGCGATTATCCGCTCGTCCGCAAGAGGACGCGCGCCGTCGTGGATCAGTAGGTATTTATCATCCTCGTCAAGCCGCGCCAGCCCCTTCAAAACCGAGTCCTGCCGGTTTTCGCCGCCGCAGACTATATCCGAAAGCTTGGTTATCATATATTTTTCCGCCAAAAGCTGCATTTCAAAAACGCTCTCGGATTTAACCACCAAAATAATGCGCTTTACCGCCTTGCTCGCTTCAAAGCGAAGCAGGGTTCTCGCGATAACGGGTATGCCGCAGATTTTAAGCAGCTGCTTGTCCTTGCCCCGCATGCGCGACGACGAGCCCGCCGCCGCTATCAGGGCGGTTATGCCGTCGGTTTGGTTTTCGCAAAGCTCGTACTGTAATTTCACTTCGGTTTTATTCAAAACATCACCCTGCTTTTATTGCAAAATACGCCCCGCCGCGCAAAGCTTTAATTTCCGCGCCGTGCCGCCTTACGGTATAAAAACCCACCTGTAAAGTGGGTTTTCGCAAAGGTAAAACGGAAAGCGGCGCGCCGCAAAAACGTTTCAATAAGTCCGAACGCTCCCCTTAAAAGAGGAGCGTTAATTGTTATTTTAAAAGATTTTACGGTTTATTATTCTTCCTTTTCGGACTCTTCCTTGCAGTCGTCACAGCCGCATTCGTCGTTTTCAAAATCAAATTCCAGATCGGCGCCGCAGTTGGGGCATACCATACCGTCCTCTTTGAGCATGTCGGCGTCAAGATAGATAACGTCGTTGCAAACCGGACATTCGATTTCGTAAACCTCGTCGTCATGGAAATCGCAATCGTCGTCACAGTCGCAGTCGCAATCGCAATCGTCGTCGTCATAAAGGATTTCCTCTACGGCGGCGAGATCCTCGTCAACGGCGTCTATTTGCTCCATAAGCGAATCACAGCCGTCCTCTATATCGCAGATTTCCTCCGTGATATCGCCGAGCAGGTCTATAATCGCGGTAAGGATTTTGCCCTCTTTGGTGGTTTCGTCAAGCGAAAGCCCCTCGGTCAAGCCCTTAATATAAGCAATTTTCTCGCAAATATCCATTTTTTTGCCTCCTTAAAATCCAAATCTTAAGCGCGCTCCATATATTCGCCGGTACGGGTGTCGATTCTTACCATGTCGCCCTCGTCGACAAAAAGCGGAACGCGAATTTCCGCGCCGGTTTCAACCGTGGCGGGTTTTGTAGCGTTGGTAGCGGTGTTGCCGGCAAAGCCGGGATCGGTCTTGGTAATCTTAAGCTCTACAAAGGTCGGGGGTTCTATGCCGAATACGTTGCCCTTATAGGACAGTATCTTGCAAACCATGTTTTCCTTTACAAACTTAAAGTTGTCGCCGAGCTTATCCGCGTTCAATGGAACCATATCGTAAGTTTCCTGGTCCATGAAGTAGTAAAGGTCACCGTCGTTATAGGAATACTCCATATCCTTGCGCTCAACGTAAGCGGTGGGGAATTTAGCGGTGGGGTTGTAGCTTTTTTCAACAACCGAGCCGGTGATTACGTTCTTGGTCTTCGTTCTTACAAAAGCGGCGCCTTTACCGGGTTTAACATGCTGAAATTCGATAACCTGAAGCACGTTGCCGTCTTCCTCAAAGGTTACGCCGTTTCTGAAATCGCCTGCACTTATCATTTTTTTCAAGTCCTCCAAATGCAATTAAATATAGTTACATAACAAATTATAAGCGCCGCGGGCGAATTTGTCAAGTTTTTATCGCGTTTTTAGACGCAAGGCGCCCAAAACTCGGACAAATTTTAATATTTATTAGGATTTTCTTGAAAAAAGAGAAGGTTTTTGATATAATGCTCAAAAAAGGAGAATTACAGCATGGCATACTTGGGTGAAGAAATCAAAAAGTTGGGATTCGGACTTATGCGTCTGCCCAAAAAGGACGGCAAAATAGACCTTGAAGCCACCGCGCGCATGGCGGACAGCTTTATTGCAAAGGGCTTTACTTATTTTGACACCGCCTACGTTTACGACGACGGCAGATCGGAGGAGGCGGCGCGCGAGGTTTTGGTAAAAAGGCATCCACGCGAAAGCTTTTGTCTCGCGACGAAGCTGCCCTTGTGGGGAGAAAATCCCGAGGAGATCAAAAAATGCTTTTATACCTCGCTCAGACGTACCGGCGCGGGATATATCGATTTTTATCTTTTGCACAGCATTAACGCCGAAAGCGCAAAAAAAGCCGAAAATTTCGGACTGTGGGATTTTTTAAAGGAGCTTAAAGCCAAGGGGCTTATCCGACATATGGGCTTTTCCTTCCACGATAAAGCCGACGTGCTCGACGATATTTTAACAAAGCATCCCGAAGCCGAATTTGTTCAGCTTCAAATAAACTATTCCGATTGGGAAAGCGACGGCGTACAGTCCCGCAAATGCTACGAGACCGCCCGTAAGCACAATAAGCCGATCGTAATTATGGAGCCGGTGCGCGGCGGCTCGCTCGCCACCCTTCCGGACAGCGCGGCGGCGGTTTTCAAAAACGCCGACCCGAAGGCTTCGACCGCCTCGTGGGCTATACGGTTCGCCGCCTCCTTGGAGGGAGTTGTCACCGTACTCTCGGGCATGTCTAACGAGGAACAGATGAACGACAATCTTTCATATATGGAAAACTTCGTTCCCCTCTCGGACGAAGAGCGAAAGGTTATCGAAAAGGTAAACAAAATCATGGAGGACATGCCGCAGGTGCCATGTACCGGCTGCCGCTACTGCATAAAGGGCTGTCCCAAAAACATTCCGATAAACGAGATTTTTTCCACCCTTAATTTTTACGAAAAATACAATAACCTTTCCTCGGCAAAGCACAGCTACAATATGCAGGTGGGCGCCGACGGCAGAGGCTCGGCGGCGGATTGCATAAAATGCCGCAAATGCGAAAATATCTGCCCTCAGCATATTGAAATAACAAAGTATCTCGAACGGGTTAAATCGCTTTTTTAATCTTTTTTGATTTTTCCGTTTTACTTTTTAAATTTCCGATTTCCGATTTTCAAAAAATCAAGGGTAAGCTCGAATTTCGGGCTTACCCTCTTAATATGTGTTCCTCTTAGCCGTTTATGCGGGCTATTTCCCGCCGCGCAGTTTGTTTATCTTATCGCGCAATACCGCGGCAAGCTCGAACTCCAATATTTTGGCGGCTTGCTTCATTTCGGCGGTAAGGCGCTTTATCTCCGCCTCGCGCTCGAGCTTGGACATCTTGGATGCCGGCTTATCGCCCTTTACCTTGGTGCCTATTTCGATAATATCGCGAACGTCCTTAATTATCGTTTTGGGAACTATTCCATGCTCTTCGTTATATTTTTGCTGGATCAAGCGGCGGCGGTTCGTTTCGTTTATCGCCCGCTCCATAGAGGGCGTAACCGAATCGGCATACATAATAACCTGCCCGTCGGCGTTGCGCGCGGCTCTGCCCACCGTCTGCACGAGAGAGGTCTCGCTTCGCAAAAAGCCCTCCTTGTCGGCGTCGAGTATGGCTACCAGCGAAACCTCGGGTATATCGAGTCCCTCTCTTAAGAGGTTTATGCCCACCAGCACGTCAAATTCGCCGAGCCGCAGGTCGCGTATTATCTCCATACGCTCGATAGTGTCGATATCGTAATGCATGTAGCGCACCTTGATACCGAGATTATCGAGATAATCGGTGAGATCCTCCGCCATTTTTTTGGTGAGCGTGGTTATAAGCACGCGCTCTTTTTTTGCGGTTCGGGCGTTTATTTCGCCCACGAGGTCGTCTATCTGCCCCTCGGTGGGGCGAACCGAAATTTCGGGATCCAAGAGTCCCGTCGGGCGAATAACCTGCTCTACCGTCTGCGCGGCATGCTCCTTTTCGAACTCGGCGGGAGTAGCCGATACGAATATCGCCTGATTGACGTGATTGTAAAATTCCTCAAAATTAAGCGGGCGGTTATCGTAAGCGGAGGGCAGACGAAAGCCGTACTCGACAAGATTTTCCTTGCGCGCCCTGTCGCCGCCGTACATTCCCCTTACCTGCGGCAGGGTTACGTGCGATTCGTCGACGAAAAGCACAAAATCGTCGGGGAAATAATCGATAAGCGTAGTGGGTGTACTGCCGGGCGGTCTGCGGGAGAGCACCCGCGAATAGTTCTCGACACCCTTGCAGGTGCCTATTTCCCTGAGCATTTCGATATCGTACTCGGTGCGCTGTCTTATTCGCTGAGCTTCTATAAGCCGCTCGCCGTCGATAAAGAACTTGACCCGTTCCTCCATTTCCTCCTTTATTTCGCAGAGGGCGTCCTCAAGCTTGTCATGGGGCACAATATAATGTGAAGCCGGGTATATCGCTATATGCGAAAGCAGAGCCTTTACCTCGCCCGTCAGAGTGTTTATTTCGGAAATGCGGTCTATTTCATCGCCGAAAAATTCAATTCTCACCGCGTTTTCCTGAGAATAAGCGGGATAAATTTCCACCGTGTCGCCGCGCACGCGAAACTTGTTGCGGACGAAATTTATATCGTTGCGTTCGTATTGCAGATCCACAAGCTTGGCTATAAGCGAATCGCGGCTTTTTTCCATGCCGGTTCTCAGAGATATTACCATATTGCGGTAATCGATAGGACTTCCCAGAGAATATATGCAGGAAACGCTTGCGACGATAATAACGTCCCGCCTTTCGGAGAGAGCGCAGGTGGCGCTGTGACGAAGCTTGTCTATCTCGTCGTTTATGGAGGAGTCCTTTTCTATATAGGTGTCGGTTCCGGGAATATACGCCTCGGGCTGGTAGTAATCGTAGTATGAAACAAAGTATTCCACCGCGTTTTCGGGGAAAAACTCGCGAAACTCCGAGCAAAGCTGGGCGGCGAGCGTCTTGTTGTGCGCGAGCACCAGCGTCGGTCGGTTGACGTTGGCTATTATATTCGCCATGGTAAAGGTCTTGCCCGAACCGGTAACGCCGAGCAAAACCTGCTCCTTAAAGCCGCTTTGCAAGCCCCTCGTCAATTTTTCGATAGCCTCCGGCTGATCGCCCGTCGGCTTGTAATTTGAGTGTAATATAAACCTGTCCGGCATACTCTCTCCCCTTTCGCTGAGTTTATCGCAGTCAATACCGCCTCATTGCATTTCTATACTATTTTAACATCAAAGTCCGATAATATCAACCCAAAAACCGCTTATAAAGCTTAAAAAAGCTTAAATTCACATTTTTTCGGATATTTTTTATTTGCCTGCCGTGCAAAAAGTTTGTAAAAGCTCATAAAAAGCGCGCCGTTTTTTTGTGGAATAAATAAAATCGAAATTTTATATACAATTACTCTTGATTTTTCAAATAAATGTGCTATAATGTTCTTACTGACACAATATATTGTATAAAAATTATTTCGGTAATCATATATTTAGAGGAAGTGTAGAAGTGAAAATCATCAAGAGAAGCGGCGCGGAGGTTGAGTTTAATCCCGAAAAAATCGTAATCGCGGTAACAAAAGCCAATAACAGCGTGGTACCGAGCGCCCGCATGTCCGAAATACAGATAAAGCGCATCGCCGAGGACGTTGAGAGCGCGGCGGCGAATATAAACCGTTCCTTAAGCGTTGAGGAAATACAAGATATGGTAGAGGATCAGATAATGAACCAGCGCGCCTTTGACGTTGCGCGCCGTTACATTACCTACCGTTACAACCGTGCGCTCGTAAGAAAATCAAACACCACCGACGAGCAGATTTTAAGCCTTATCGAGTGCAACAACGAAGAGGTAAAGCAGGAAAATTCCAATAAGAATCCCACCGTAAACAGCGTTCAGCGCGACTATATGGCGGGCGAGGTGAGCAAGGACATCACCAAGCGTATTTTGCTGGAGCCGGATATTGTCGAGGCGCATGAAAACGGTATCATTCATTTCCATGACGCCGATTATTTCGCACAGCATATGCACAACTGCGACCTTGTAAACCTCGAGGACATGCTGCAAAACGGCACCGTAATAAGCGGCACTTATATCGAAAAGCCGCACACCTTCTCCACCGCCTGCAACATCGCCACCCAGATCATCGCTCAGGTCGCCTCCTGTCAGTACGGCGGTCAGAGCATAAGCCTTACCCACCTGGCTCCCTTTGTGGACGTCAGCCGCAAAAAGCTTTTCGCCGAGGTTAAGGAGGAGCTCAAGGACGTAAATCCCGACGTTTCGGACGAGGCAGTAAGCAAGATCGCCGAGAAACGCCTTCGCGAGGAGGTACGCAAGGGTGTACAGACCATACAGTATCAGGTGGTTACCCTTATGACCACCAACGGTCAGGCGCCCTTTGTAACGGTATTTATGTACCTTAACGAGGCAAAGGACGAGCAGGAAAAGAGCGACCTTGCCATGATCATAGAGGAGGTTTTGCGTCAGCGTTACCGCGGCGTCAAGAACGAAAAGGGCGTTTGGATCACCCCCGCTTTCCCCAAGCTTATATACGTGCTCGAGGAGGACAATATCCGCGAGGGTACAAAGTATTGGTATCTTACCAAGCTTTCCGCCAAATGTACCGCAAAGCGCATGGTGCCCGACTATATCTCGGAAAAAATAATGCTCAAGAACAAAATCGACAAAAACGGCGAAGGTCATTGCTACACCTGCATGGGCTGCCGCAGCTTCCTTACCCCCTACGTTGACGAAAACGGCAAGCCGAAGTATTACGGCCGCTTCAACCAGGGCGTCGTAACCGTAAACCTTGTGGATATCGGTCTTTCGGCGAACAAGGACATGGAAAAATTCTGGGAGATTTTCGACAGCCGTATGGAGCTTTGCCACAGAGCGCTGCAGGCGCGTCACGAGCGCCTCACCGGCACCGTATCGGACGCCGCGCCCATCCTTTGGCAGTACGGAGCCCTGCTTCGCCTTAAAAAGGGCGAGACCATCGATAAGTATCTCCACGGCGGATATTCCACCCTGTCGCTCGGCTACGCCGGCCTTTGGGAATGCGTTTACAGCATGATAGGCAAGAAGCTTACCGAGCCCGAGGGCGAGGAATTGGGCCTTGAGATCATGAAAAAGCTTAACGAGTATACCGCCAAATGGAAGGCGGCGGAGTCTATCGATTACTCGCTTTACGGCACCCCGCTCGAAAGCACCACCTACAAGTTCGCAAAATGCCTGCAAAAGCGCTTCGGCATAGTCAAGGGCGTCACGGACAAGAATTATATCACCAACAGCTATCACGTTCACGTGACCGAGGACATCGACGCGTTTGATAAGCTCGCTTTGGAGGCGAAGTTCCAGGCGCTCTCCCCCGGAGGCGCGATATCCTACGTCGAGGTTCCCAATATGCAGAACAATCTCGACGCGGTATTGGCGGTAATGCAGTTTATTTACGACAATATCATGTACGCCGAGCTTAATACCAAGAGCGATTATTGCCATATTTGCGGCTACGACGGCGAGATCGACATCGTCGAGGACGAGCATGGCAAGCTTGTCTGGAAATGCCCGAACTGCGGCAATACCGATCAGGATAAAATGAACGTTGCCAGAAGAACCTGCGGCTATATAGGCACACAGTATTGGAACCAGGGAAGAACACAGGAAATCAAAGAGAGGGTATTGCATCTTTGATTAAGGGATTGGATTTTATTGAACTATGCGGTTATAAAAAAATTTGATATTGCAAACGGCCCCGGCGTGCGGGTATCCCTTTTCGTAAGCGGATGCCGGCACCGGTGCAAGAATTGCTTTAACTCGGAGGCTTGGGATTTTTCTTACGGCAAGCCGTTTGACGACGGTACGCTGAGAGACATAATCTCGGCGCTCACACCCGATTATATCGAGGGCTTTTCCCTTTTGGGGGGCGAGCCCTTCGAGCCGGAAAATCAGGAGACCGTTTGCCGAATTTTACGGGAGATAAAACAGAAATTACCCCGAAAAACCGTTTGGTGCTATACCGGATTTTTGTACGATGACGAACTGCAGAAGGGCGCCGTGGGAAATTTTGATACCGTTAAGGAAATTCTCGAAAATATCGACGTTTTGGTAGACGGCAGATTTGTGGAGGAGCTCAAAAGTCCCGACCTTATTTTCAGAGGCTCCTCCAACCAGAGAATAATCGACGTCAAAAAATCCGCCGAGACGGGCAAAACGGTCATTTCCGACGGCGTATGGCAGAGAAAAATGGGATCGGGCGATATTTACGAATGAGGTCATTTATGGTCAAAGTAAACTTTATTAAACTTAACGAAAGGGCGGTAAAACCCACCTACGGCTCCGAATTTGCCGCCGGCGCGGATTTGTACTCCTGCGAGGGCGAAGTAACGATAGCCGCCGGCGAAACCAAGCTTATACACACGGGGCTCGCGCTCGAAATACCCGTAGGGTACGCGGGGCTTGTATACGCCCGCAGCGGGATAGCAACCAAAAGAGGACTTGCCCCCGCAAACAAAGTGGGAGTTATCGACAGCGACTATCGCGGCGAAATAATGGTATCGTTGCATAATCATTCGAATACTTCGCAAACCGTAGCCGCAGGAGAACGCATCGCGCAGCTTGTGATAACCCCATTTTTAGCCGCAGAGTACCAAGAGACCGATACGCTTTCGGACACAGACCGCGGAAGCGGCGGCTTCGGCTCTACCGGCAAAAATTAATTTTGGTAAAAAGCTAATTGTATGCCGTACGCAATTGCTTTTTATAATATTTTGTGTTTTTCATTGCATACATCCTTTCGGTAGGATCCTCCGTTTGTAAAATGCGAGACGTAAGTCCCGCAGATTCGAACGGGGGATTTTACTTTGTATATTTTGCGCAAAAAAGCTTCCGTTTCTTATTCGAACCGGAAGCTTTTGTTTTACGATTTTACAATTTTACAATTTTACAATCCTATATACGGCGCGGGATTTACACGGTTGCCGTTTACTATTACCTCAAAATGCAGATGGTTACCGAGCGAATATCCGGTGGAGCCCACGGCGGCGATCATGTCGCCCTGACTCACCTTATCGCCCGCGGATACGCAGAGGGCGCTTGCGTGAGCGTAGCGGGTTTTCAAGCCGTTGCCGTGGTTTATCACCACGTTATAGCCGAAATCCTTGTGATATCCGGCAGTCTCCACTACACCGTCCGCCACAGCGAAAATGGCGGTACCCTTGTCGGCGCTGAGATCCATACCCTTGTGATTGCGCCCGTCGCCGTAATAAGAGGATATTTTAAACTCACCCGAGTTAAGCGGAAGAATAAATCCGGCGGAAACTACTTTGGCATGCTGTGAAGCGGAAATCTTGTGTGAAGCCGTGCCTATGACCTCGACCTGCTCTACCGGCTCGGAAATAATTTGCGTAGTGACCGTGTCCTCGCAGGTTTTGACGCCGTTTAAGGTCTCGGTTACAACGGTGGTCTGCGAAAGCCCGTTTTTACCCTCTTGGGAAACCTTGTGATAATCGACCTCATATTTGCTTGATTTAACCGTTTTTGTGGTAAATGGAATATCGGTATCGGAAATCGAAACCGAAACGGTTTTAACGTCCAGTCCGTCTATTATTTCGCGTATCTCGTAATCCTCTTTGATGTCCTTGCTCAGATAATAACCGCTCTCGACCTCTATATCGTCGGTAAATTCGGCGGCGTTTTCGGCGCCCTCGACAAAGAAGGCGGAACGCCTCTCCTCGAGCAGCTGCCAAAGGTTGTCCTCGTCGGTGCAAAGCAGGATTTCGCCGTTCACGACAAGGGCGAAGCCTTCGGTAATGTTGTCGGTATTTTTAATGATCGCCGACGCCAATTTTTCGGGGCCCGAAAACCTGTCGGCGACGGTGAGGGTTAAAAGGAATTTGGGTTCGGGTATTTCGCTTTCGTCCACATGGCCGCCGATGCGCCCCGCGGCGATATTTTTAGCGCTGGCAAAGACCGAAGCGTCGCGCACGGTCGCGATTATTTTACCGGAATAATCAACGTCGAAACCGACGGTTATTCCCACCGCCGATACGGTTATCAACACCGAAATGATCCCGACAAACAGAAAAGATATGAGCTTTACCGCTAAGCGGTTGGTTTTGATTATGTTTAAAGCCTTGTCCGCCAAAGGGCGTATTTTAAAGCTTTTTATCGCTGAAAAGTCCACAACTGCGGCCACTTCCTTACGAAAAGTAACATTTTGTAATAATTACATAGCTTATTATACCAAAGTAGTTACAAAATTGCAACCTTTTTTATTAAAAAATTTCATTTTTTTAAATTTTGTCATAAATTGAACAAAATCGCACTCCACTCTCAACACTCCGAAATACACGTCATTGCGCCCCTCGCCCCGCCTCCACCCGACGGAAGGAGAGAAAGAGAGTAAGCATAAGAAGAATGCAAAGAAATAAAAGGAAATTGAAAATAAAAAATCTCTCCCTCAGTCGGCTACGCCGACAGCTCCCTCGTCAGATGGAGCCAATTTTAAAAAAAGTTTGATTAAAACAATCTGCACCTCTGCGGAGGACGGCGATCAAATGGCATAAGCGCCGATTTATGCCTTTCGACCGTCGAAAAGGCGAAAACTTAAGCTTTATCTAAAATCTCCTTGCGTGCGCGCCCGCGCGCCTCGCCCCCATCTGACGAGGGGGGTGGCTTTTGCGCGGCAAAAGACAGGGGGAGAGAAAGAGTAACGCCGAGAAGAAATTAAAGATTATAAGAAGAAGCTAAAGATTATAAACCAAAAGCCTCCCTTGCCTAAAGGGAGGTGGCTTTTGCAGAGCTTTAGCTTCTGCAAAAGTCGGAGGGATTAACGGCACTAAAGCAAAACTCTCGGCCTCACGGGTGAGCAGGTAAAGTACCTTTAAGTCGACTGCGGTCGACAGCCCCAATGTGCGCTTTGCGCACAAGGTAATAAGTAATATCGAATAGTGTTTCGGAGCATGCAGCATTGTTTTATAAGACTTTAGTATCTTCTCGGCTTTAGCCCCGTCAATCCCTCCACCAACTAACGTTGGTCCCCCTCCCTTTAGGCAAGGGAGGCCTTGCGGGATTAAGGCGTTTCACACCGCTTAAAAGTTTAAATTCAGCATATCTGTAACCTTTCTCTCCCTCAGTCAGCTACGCTGACAGCTCCCTCGTCAGATGGAGCCAAGGGCAGGTCAAGCTTTTGCACCTCTGCACGAAATATAACTTTTATTGTTGCCGAAGCTTATAAAGCCGATGAAACTAAAATTATCCTGCGCGCGACAGCGCCCTGCCTCCACCTGACGGGGGAGGTGGATTTGCCGTAGGCAAAGACGGAAGGAGAGAAAAAGTGAAGTCAAAAAGTGGCTAAAGCCTTAAGAAAAGACTAAAAATTATCGTGCAGCACGCGTGCGCGCCTCGCCCCCATCTGACGAGGGGGGTGGATTTTTCGGAGATTGCTCCGAAAAAGACAGGGGGAGAGAAAAAGTAAAGCCAAGATGAAACTAAAGATTATTTTTAATTTTTTACGATTCGTCCGCGAAGCGGACACTATTACTTCTTACATATTACCTTTAATTTTAAAGCCACCCCTCTGCGGAAGGGTGGCTTAGTGTTAATATTTACTTATTAATCTGCCTTTTGGGTGAAGTAACCGGGAGTATCGTCTTTGTCAATGCGGGCAAAATCCTTATCGTTATTTCGCTCTGTAAAGTTGGTTCCGTTGCCGCCTTGCAAATCTTTCACACGATAAAATACTCTCTGGAACATATCGTTTTGCTGATCAAATTTGCTCAAGTTAAAATTGTTGACGACTTTAATGGTCGTAAGGCTGTCTCGGTCGGAAAACATTCTGGCAGCGTTGGTTACTTTGGAGGTATCAAATTTTTCACCGAGAATAATAGTCGTAATTGTATTATATCCGAGGTTATTTTCGCTTCCGGCAAACATTTTTTGCATATTTGTCACATTGCGTGTGTCAAAGCTGCTCAAATCCAGCACTACACCTTTTTTGCCGTTTGAGCTTTGCATCGAATAAGAAAACATAGAGCTCATGTCGGTCACATTGGAAGTGTCAAATCCGCTGAAATCAACCTCTCTCAGGTCATTCATATCGCTGAACATTGATCTCATATTCGTTACACGCGATGTATCTACAATATTGTTAAATACGATATGCGTAAAGAATTGAAACTCATAGATACGTTCGGAATTATACGATGAAAACAGATTGCTGCAATCCGCAGGGAAATAAATCTTATCGGCGTCTTTTACAAGAATGTACAGGTTCATACAATAATCGTACAGATCCTGCATACCTTCTACAACTTCGTTGTGTACATAGAACGCACGGATGTTATCTTCACCATCGATGGCGTCAAGCACCATGCCGTCTTCCCAGCGTTTATAAACTTTATAAAGGGTACTTCCTTCATACTTTTCCTTGTTCAGTATCTTATCACCGTATTCATCCCATGTACCGAAAATAATGGCGCCCATTCCGCCGTTGCCATAAGGAATGGTTGCTCGCTCCGCCGCAAGTCTTTTTGAAAACTCTATGCCGCCTACCAGCGTATTACCTACCGTTACGTCGAGCGGTACGGATTTGGCTTGAACCTCAAACTCGCTGAAATGGGTGGT
>CANQGK010000043.1 GCA_947623175.1 uncultured Clostridia bacterium
ACGCCGAATTGAAATTTTTAAGCAGAATTTACAGATACAATCCTAAAAAGCCTCCCTTGCCTAAAGGGAGGGGGACCAACGTTAGTTGGTGGTGGGATATCTGCTCACCCTTGAGGCCGAGAGTTACGCGTTAGTGCCGTTAATCCCTCCGTCGGCTACGCCGCCACCTCCCTTTAGGCAAGGGAGGCTTTTTTATAATCTTTAGCTTCTTCTTATTATCTTTAGTTGCATCTTGACTTTACCTTTTCTCTCCCCCCGTCTTTTGCTACGCAAAAGCCACCCCCCTCGTCAGATGGGGGCGAGGCGCAAGCGCGCAGGATAAATTTAAAATCTTCTGAAAATTAAGCATTTATTAAATTTGAAGCTTAAAAACAGAATTTAGAGCATTAGTCCTTGGCTCCATCTGACGAGGGAGCTGTCGGCGTAGCCGACTGAGGGAGAGAAAAGGTACAGACACGCCGAATTGAAATTTTTAAGCAGAATTTACAGATACAATCCTAAAAAGCCTCCCTTGCCTAAAGGGAGGGGGACCAACGTTAGTTGGTGGTGGGATTTACGGGGCTAAAGCCGAGAAGATACCAAAGTCTTATAAAACAATGCTGCATGCTCGTATACTTCTTCACTATTCGATATTACACATTCTGCGCAAAGCGCGCATTGGGGCTGTCGACCGCAGTCGACTTAAGGGTACGATACTTTAATGCTCACCCTTGAGGCTGAGAGCTACGCGTTAGTGCCGTTAATCCCTCTGTCGGCTACGCCGCCACCTCCCTTTAGGCAAGGGAGGCTTTTTTATAATCTTTAGCTTCTTCTTATTATCTTTAGTTGCATCTTGACTTTACCTTTTCTCTCCCCCCGTCTTTTGCTACGCAAAAGCCACCCCCCCTCGTCAGATGGGGGCGAGGCGCAAGCGCGCAGGATAAATTTAAAATCTTCTGAAAATTAAGCATTTATCAAATTTGAAGCTTAAAAAGCAGAATTTAGTTCATTAATCCTTGGCTCCATCTGACGAGGGAGCTGTCAGCGTAGCTGACTGAGGGAGAGATTTTTTATTTTCAATTTCCTTTTATTTCTTTGCATCAATCTTTGCTTTACTCTTTTTCTCTCCTTCCGTCTTGCCTACGGCAAAGCCACCCCCCTCGTCAGGTGGAGGCAAGGCGCAAGCGCGCGCAGGATGATTTTAAATGCTTCTTAGAATTTACTTTTTCTCGCCGGAGCGGGTTACAGTGTTCCGCGGTAGTAGAGGCCGCGGGAGAAGGGGGCGTCGCAGGGGGCGCCGGATTTATAGGCTTTTATTACCTCGTTTACTCTTTCCGGCGTTTCGCGGGTGAAATAGAGGACTATAAAATCGAGCGACGAAAAATCATCCTTTTTGTCGGCAAGCCAGACGGGCATGCTGTTTAAAAGCTCTCTGCCGTCTCCCCGACACCTAATCGGAAAAGAAACGCCGCGGCGGTCGGTTATAACCCCGTTTTTATCGCAGTCCTTACAGGAAACGCCGTTTTTGAGCGGACAGCAGCGAGTGAGCATAAGCGGCAAATTTCCGTATGCCAATATCCCCTTTTTAACCTCGGTACAAAGGCGGGAAATATCCGCGATTTTTTCTTCGTAGGAAATTATCGCCGCGTCTATCCCGAAACTTTTAAGGGTAACAAGCGCTTCGTTGTTGCAAATATTAAGTCCGGCGCCGCCTATCGGGGTAAGCCCCGCCCTTTTTACAAGGGTGATCTGCGCAAGATTGGCGCAAAGCGCCGCTTTTCCCCCGAAGCGGGCGAAATTTTCAAGATACGCCGCCGCGGCGGCTTCGTTTAATAAATCGGGAATATCGGCTATGACGGGAGGCGGGATTTCGGTTATTTTTCGGTCGATTTTCTCAAGCGGCAAAATTACCGCCGCCACATCCTCGAGGTTTTCGGGCAGTTGAGACAAGCTCTCGAGCCGTATTATTGTTTTATATTCGCGCTTTTCGGGCTTTGCCGTCTGCGGCGGGGTGTATTCGGCGTCGCTTTTCGGAGTTTTTACCCGCGTGCGCTCGCGTGTCAGCTTCTCGCATGCGGCGCGGCGCAGGGCGTTAAGCTCGCCGGCGGAGACAAACAGTCCGGGCGAGACCTCTATATCCGCCGATTTCACGTAAAAAGGAGTATCGCCGAATTTTGTAAGGCTTTTTTCGGCGTCGGCGGCGCAAAGCGGGCGATTTTGCGCCCTTTGCGGGGGATTTCCGCCCACCGTTACGGTATTTTCACCGTCGCAAAGGATGAGGGTTACGGGCTCGCCGTCGTTTATCCGCGCGCGAAGCTCCACTCCGACGCTTTTTCGCTCAAAGCGGTAAAGGGCGTGAAGCTCGGGCAGCTCCTTATCCGCCGAAAGGACGTCCTCTCGGGTTCGTATGCCGAACATTTCTTTTCCGGGCGTTCCCTCGTAATATCCCGCGGTAAAGCCCGAGCGGGAAAAGACGTTTTTAAGGGTATCGGCAAGCTCCGGCTCAACCTGTCTGTTATCGAGCGCCTGTCTGCAGGCGGTAACCGCCGCCGCGACGTACTCGGGGCGCTTCATTCTTCCCTCGATTTTAAAGGAGCGAACCCCCATGTCGTAAAGCTCTCCGACGTAGCTTAAAAGTGAGAGATCCTTGAGGCTCAGATCGTAGCCGGTACCGTTTTTCACCTTAAACGGCAGGCGGCATGGCCCCGCGCAAAGTCCGCGGTTGCCGCTTCTTGAGCCCAAAAAAGCCGAAAGCCGGCACTGCCCCGAAACCGACATGCAAAGCGCGCCGTGAACGAAAGCTTCGACCTCTGTGCCGTACTTTTCCGCCTCTTTGCAAAAGGCGGCAAGCTCCGATTTTGACATTTCGCGCCCTACTACCACGCGGGAAAAACCGAGCTCCTTTAATACGGGCAGCGCCGCGGGGGAGAGCACCGACATTTGAGTGGAGGCGTGAAGCTTTAATTGCGGCAGCTTCCCGTGAAGAAGTCTTGCAATGCCTATATCTTCGATTATAACCGCGTCGATACTCATATTGTAAGCCGAACGGGCAAGCAAAAACGCTTTTTCAAGCTCGTTTTGCTTTATAAGAATATTAAGGGCGAGATAGACCTTTACTCCCGCCGTATGGCAGTATTCGACCGCCTTTTTAAGCTCGTCGGGCGAAAAATTTTCCGCGTTTCTGCGGGCGGAAAACTCCTCGGCGCCGAGATATACGGCGTCGGCTCCGCAGCGCACGGCGGCGGTAAGCATCCGGAAATTTCCCGCCGGAGCTAAAATTTCGGCTTTTTGTGAAGCTTTCATATAAAAAACTCCTTAAAGTCGGCGCGATGTTTTAGGCCGAAAAGGGATCGCAGAGGAAAATTACCGCGATCATGCCGATCACAAGCCCGAACCATTGAATTTTTGAAAGGCGCTCCTTAAAGAAGATAAAGGCGGTAACCGAGGTCAAAATAAGTCCGCCGCCGTTTACTATCGGGAAAAAGACCGCGCTTTCCATAATTCCCGCAAGGTATAGGTTGATTTTGTTGTTGAAGGTAATAGCTACGCCGCAAAGCGCCATTAAAAGGAGGGTGACGGCGGGGGAAAGAGGCTTTAATGCCGTCGTTTCTTCGGAACCGTTTATAACCTCCGGCGTTACGGTATTCGGGTTATTTTCCTTCTTTGTAAAGGGCAAGATGATAAGCGATACGATAATGCCCGCCAAAAAGGCGATTACCAAAAAGGCGTCGGATTCCCCGACATGGGGCGATGACTGATGCCATTTTTGCATAACGCCGCAAAAGCCGGTGGTAAGGAAGCAGAGCATTCCGAAAACGAACCACTTAAGCGAGGCTTTTTTCTCTTTCTTACCGTAATCCACCGAGCAGACGAAGCAGACCAACATAAGCGCGACGCCGATAAGGGTTATCTTGGAAATCGGTTCGTTCCAAATCAAATAGCCCGAGAGGGTGGGGATTATGGAGGCGAGCGAAATCATTAGCGAAGTGTAGGAAAGCGGCCCCGAATCCATTGCTATCATCGTGGCATAAAAGCCTATTGCCGTAATTAAGCCGAAAAGCGCGCCCGTAAGCAGGGTAAAGAGGGATACCTTTGCAAAGCCCGCGAAGCAGAGCAAAATAAGCGCGGTGACGACGCTTGTGACAAGGTTGAATTTTACGTACATGCGCGTGCTGTTGCCGAGGCGCAGTAAAAGATATTTTTTGATGATGTTTATGGAAAGCGACGCCGCCAAGGTGATTACGAGAAGAGTTGCCTGCATGAAGAGATACCTCCGGAGCGGGAATTATAAGCTGAAAACCCCGCCGAAAACTTGAAAATGATTTGTTACGGCTTTAAGCCAAGCCCTCCGCGATGCCCATTAAGATTATTCCGGCAAAGACGGTGCAGATGATAAGATAATGCTTAAGCGAAAGCTTTTCCTTTAAGAAAATGCGGGAAAGCAGTACCGAAAATACGCAATACGCCGAAATCATCGGCGCCGCGACGGTGGGATTACCCATGTCGTCGCCTATAGCGTAAATATAAGCGAACTGCCCCGCTGTTTCGCAGACGGCGCCCGCCCACTTGGGAGCGTCGAATTTAAGCTCGAATTTTTCCTTTTTTATGACGTAGACAAAGATAAAGGCTATTACCGCCGCGATAAAAAAGGTGTATTCGTAAGCGATGTTCGCCGAGTCCTCGTTGACGACGCCGCTGTCCAAAAGCAGAGCGTCGGCGAAGGTGCCGAGTCCGTCGAGCAGGCAGTAAAAAATCGGGAAAAATACCGCGATAAAGCCCGCTTTGTACTTTTTGTTTTCGCCCTTTTCGGCTAAGGCGTGCGCCTCTTTGTCAAGCTTTTTTTCGACAAAGGCAAGCGCCGTTACGCCAAGACAGACGAGCACTATGCCTATCCAGGTGAGCGCGTCGGGCATTTGACGCAGAAAAATAAGGCAGAGAATGCATGCCACCGCGCCCGAGGAGTTGCAAATGGGGGAGGAGACCGAGAGCATTATGTACCGCAATCCGACGTAGCCCAAAACCATGGACGAGACGTAGAAAACGATCGCCGGCATATATTTTATAAAGTCTACGGGGTAAAATTTTGTGCCGGAAAGCAGCTCTATTGTCGCGTGAATACCCATAACGGTACCCACCGCGATTACGATTTTCCAATGACTGTATTTGTCCGACGGCTTGGATCCCATTTTGGAAAAAAGGTCGGAGCCGCCCCAAAAAATAATCGCCGTAAGCGATAATATAAACCACATAAAAATTTTTCCTTTCTTGGGTTTTTACTTTGTACCCGCCAATTTTTTGGCAAACTCGGCAAGCTCTTTATCGTTGTAAAACTCGATCGTGAGGGTGCCCTTGCCCTTGCCGGTGGGCTTTATGTTGACCTTGCGGTGCATTTCGTTTTTAAGCGAAAGCTCGACCTCGCTGTAAAAGTTGGGCTTCGGCTTTTTTTCTTTTTCGGCGCTTTTCGCCTTCTTTGCGAAGCTTGCCATTTTTTCAAGCTCCCGCACCGAGGCGCCGTTTATCGCAAGCGGCAAAAGCTTTTTGCGGGTTTCGGCGTTTTCGCATGCGAGCAGCGCCCGCGCGTGCCCCGCGGAGATAAGCCCCTGCTTTAAGGCGTCGAGCTCCTCCGGCTCAAGGCTTAAAAGCCGCAGAGAATTGGTCACGGCGCTCCGGCTTTTGCCCATGCGGGCGGCGACCTCCTCTTGAGTCAGCTCGAACTCGTCTATCAGCGCGCGGTAACCGAGCGCTTCCTCGACGGGGTTCAGATCCTCGCGCTGTAAATTCTCTGTAAGCGCCATTTCCATAAGGGTGCGGTCGTCGGTGTTTTTGACCATGACCGGCACTTCGCTAAGCCCCGCCATGCGGCAGGCGCGCCAGCGGCGTTCACCGGCGATTATCATATATCTGCCCTCTGTCGTCGGGCGAACCACTATAGGTTGTATAAGTCCGTGTCGGGCGATGCTGTCCGCCAGCTCCGCGAGCGCCTGTTCGTCAAAGTCCTTTCTCGGCTGGTCGCGGTTGGGCTCGATATCGTTTATGTTGAGTATTATTGCCGACTCGCTCTCGGTGGAGTTCTCGTTGAACAGGGCGTCCAAGCCTCTGCCGAGCCCGCCTTTTTTTGCTGCCATACTATCCTCTCCTGTTTCTCTTTAAAAATTCTTTTGCCAGATCGTTGTAGGCGTCCGCGCCCTTGGAATGCTTATCGTAATACTGTATCGGCATACCGAAGCTCGGCGCCTCCGAAAGTCGGACGGCGCGCGGAATTGCCGTTTTGTAAAGCTTGTCGGCAAAATATTTTTTGATTTCGCCCACCACCTGCCTTGTGAGGTTGAGCCTGCCGTCGTACATGGTAAGCACGATCCCCTCGATTTCGAGGGTGGGATTGTAGAGTCTTTTGACCTGTCTTACGGTCGCCATAAGCTGTGAAAGCCCCTCGAGGGCGAAGTATTCGCACTGAATCGGCACCAAAACGGTGTCGCTCGCGTTCAGAGCGTTTATCGTGATAAGCCCCAGCGACGGGGGGCAGTCGATGAATATGTAATCGTATTTATCCCTGACGGTGCAAAGCGCCGTTTTGAGCCTCGATTCGCGCTTTTCCATTTCGATCAAATCGACCTCCGCCGCCGCCAAATCGATGGAGGAAGGCACGACGTCTACCTTTTCAAAAGGCGTTTTTATCGCGGCGAGGTCGGCGGTGGACTTGCCTATCAGCAACTCGTAGGAGGTCGCGTCGGTCGCTTTCTTATTTATTCCGTAACCGCTTGTGCTGTTACCTTGAGGATCGGCGTCGACGAGCAGTACCCGCTTGCCTGCAAGCCCGATCGCCGCGGCTAAATTCACGGCGGTCGTGGTTTTGCCCACGCCGCCCTTTTGGTTGACTACCGAAATTATTTTTCCCATATGTACAGCCTCCCGCCGCAAATGTTTCACGTGAAACATTTTGTATTCCGTGCGGAAATGCTTCCCGTGAAACCGATAAATTTACAACAGTATCTATTATAGCAGTCGAAGGCTTAAATGTAAAGCAATTATTTAATTAATTTTTGTCGCCCGGCTTGAACAGGAGCGCCATTAAAAGTCCGCATAAAACCGAAGCCGCAATTCCCGCCGAGGTAGCCGTCAGTCCGCCGCTCAGCGCGCCCAAAAATCCGTACTGCGCGACGGCTTCCTTTACGCCGTTCGCTAGGCTGTAGCCGAATCCGGTAAGCGGAACGGTGGCGCCGGCGCCGGCGAATTTAACCAACGGCGCATAAGCGCCGACGGCAGTCAGCACAACTCCCGCAACCACAAATGAGACGAGTATTCGCGCGGGAGTAAGGCGGGTGTAGTCGATAAGCGCCTGACCGATAAGACAGATAAAGCCGCCCACAAAAAAGGCAGATAAGCAATGTGTAAATACAGTCATAAAATTTTCCCCTTAAAGCCCGACGCGGATTTTGCAAATCGGGCATAAAAATAGAAATGTTTCACGTGAAACATTTCTATTCTTTGCGGAAAATTTAAAATTATTCATGCGTGTCGAAATAATCGCCCAGATTAAAGCTGTTTGCCAAATCGGCGGTAACCTGCGCGTGATCGAGGAACCGAACACGGATACTGTCGGCGTTTTCACTGCAAACGGTGAAGCGGACGCGGCAAATACCGTTGTCGCGGTCGAACCTGAAGCGGGTGATTTTTATTTGCCCGATATTTTTTTTCGGAGAATAAAAAGCGCGGGTGCCGAAAAATCGGTTGCTCTGGGCGAAGATATTGTCGCTGATTTTAAGCTTGCCGTGGCGGTACTCGTAGACAAGCGAGGCGGTAAGGCAGAGCAAAACGACAAAAACGACGAGGTTCAAAAACTGAATTAATCGGTCGAACTCGGGGAAGGCGAGTATGAGCGGCGTGGATATCGCAAGGTTTATAAGCAGGTAAATAAGGGGCCACATAAAAATTCGGTTGCGTATGCGGGGAGTGCGTTTGGGGTGAAGCGTCCTGCCGTCGGAGACGAGGAAGGGGAAGTATTCGCCGAAATCCGACAAAATATCCGCTTTTTTGCCAGAGGGCACCACGACCTGCGATACGCTCTTGGCGTCGTCAAAGCCGCCGACGCTTACCTTTAAGGAAAAGCGGCGAATTAAGCGCATCAAGAGGGTTTGCTCGATTTTTACGTTGTTTACCCGCGAGCGCTTAAAGGCGGTTTTGAATCTTACGAAAAAGCCGGAATGCACGACGAGGCTTTCCTCGCCGAAGGAGAGCTTGAAATTTACATGCTTTATAAAGGAATAGACAAAGGATACGGCGTAGCCCAGCAAAAATACCAAGGTTACGGTGTTTACTATAGGCGGGAAATAGGTCTGGAACTTGTTGGAAACGGTATTTATCTCGTCGAACAGCATTTCCTCGAGACCTATACCCAAAAGCTTTCCGACTCTGCGTATTACCGGAACGCCGATTACCATTCCCGTCGCCGCCGAAGAAGTAGCCGCCGCCATGACCGCCACCTTTATCGCGGAAAATTTGATGCGCGAGACCGTTTTGTCGGCGTAGAGGTATTCGGAAATTTCGGTGCCGTCCTTCCGCCACAGCTTGAATTTGAAATCGGACTTTTTAAGCGAGCCGGCTTCGGTGTTTATGCTGTAGGTCACCGAGCGGAAAATCAAATCGAGCGGGGTATACTCGCTTTGAACCGAGGAAAGCTTCGAAAGCGATATTCGCGAAGTGCGCACAAAAATAATGCCGATTTTAATTGTGAGCATATTTTCGCTTATGATAAGCTTAAAGGAATAATAGCGGGCGACGCCTATCAAGGTAATGCCGGCTAAAATCAAAAGCTCAAAGGCTAAAATATTATTCGGCTTGCGGTCGGTGAGGTAGCGGATAAGCGCCGAAACGAGGGGTATTACGAGCGCAAACAAAAAGGGGCGTATGAAGCTGAGTATCATCAGCGGGTGGGCGCGGTATTCCTTATTCATATACGCCCTCCGCGGAAATTTCGGTCATAAGCTCCTTGGCGTCGGCGTCCGTAAGCTCGGGCACTATCAGATTAAATCGGGTGGCTTTAAAAAATATCATCGTGAGCGAAAACATGCGCGACAGCGGCGTCTGTACCGATTGGGTGTGTATCAGCCGCGAAAATGGCAAAATATGGGTGTTTTCGACAATAATTCCGCGTTTTATGATGATCGAGTCGTTGACTACGGTAATGCGGCAGCTTTTTATAAAGCGCGGCAGGTACCAAAACGCCGCCGCCGCGAACAAAACGGACAGCAGGGCGGTTATTATCAATGCGGCGGTGCGCGGCAGGGGGAGGAAAAAAACGATTAAAAGCAAAAACAAAAACAGCGCGGCAATTCGCAGCCGCCAAAGGGAAACGGTGCGTTTCGGTAAAGAATAGGTTTTCATAAATTGCCTCCGCAATTATTTTTTCTTAATATTATCCCAATACTCGCGGTATCGTTGTTCGGTTTTATTATCGCCGAATTTGTAATATTTTTTATCCTTGATATTATCGGGCAGATACTGTTGGTCGACGTAATGCATCGGGAAAGCGTGGGGGTACTTGTAGTGCTGACCCTTTACCGCCGCCTCGGCGCCGTCGAAATGCTTGTTTTGAAGTTGTCGCGGAATATCGCCGCCTATTCCCGCCTCGATATCGCTTAACACCGTATTTATCGCTTCGTAAGCCGAGTTGGACTTGGGCGAGAGCGCCACCAAGATCACCGCGTTGGCAAGGGGAATGCGCGCCTCGGGAAGACCTAAGGTAAGGGCGGTATCGACCGCCGCCTTGACGATCGGGATAATTTGCGGGTAGGCGAGTCCCACGTCCTCGTTGGCGCAAACGAGCAGCCGTCGGCATGCGCTCGGCAGATCGCCAGCCGCCAAAAGTCTGCCGAGATAGTAAAGGGCGGCGTCGGGATCCGAGCCGCGCATCGATTTTTGGTACGCCGAGATAATATCGTAATGCTCGTCGCCGTCGCGGTCGTAACGAACGGCGTTATTGCCCAAAATCTGCTCGACCGCAGCGTCGTCCACGGTAATATCGTCCTCATTTTCGCAGGTAACTATGCACAGCTCGAGCATGTTAAGCGCTCGTCGCACGTCGCCCGCCGCGGCAGAGGCGATTTTTTTGACCGAAGGCGGGGAAATATTTATCTTTTTTTCCTTTTCCTTTGACAAAACGCCGAGCGCGCGGTTTATCACGCTTATGATGTCGTCTGTGGAAAGGGTTTTAAATTCAAAAACGGTGGAGCGGCTCAAAATCGCGTTGTAAACGTAAAAATAGGGGTTTTCGGTGGTGGAGGCAATAAGTGTGATGTCGCCGTTTTCTATGTAGGAGAGCAAAATTTGCTGTTGCTTTTTATTGAAATATTGAATTTCGTCAAGATAGAGCAATATGCCGTTGCGGCTCTCGATACTGCCTATGCTGTTTATGATTTCCTTGATATCGGCGGTGGAGGCGGTGGTGGCGTTCAGATAGCAGAGCTTTTTGCCGCAATTTTCGGCGATTATGTTGGCGACGGTGGTCTTGCCGACGCCCGACGGCCCGTAAAAAATGAGGTTGGTAATATTTCCCGACTCGATTATTTTACGAAGCACCTTGCCCTCCGCCAAAAGCTGCCGCTGCCCCGCGACGTCCTCGATCCTGCGCGGCCGCAGCTTGTCTGCCAAAGGCGAACTCATAATATTTACCTCCTTTTAAGATTATAGCTATGTGTATATTATACCACGAAGCAAAAACATTTGCCAGCACCCACCCCACAAAAGCGAGCTTTTGCGGGGAACCCCGGATAAGGATGTTTTTGCGAGGCCGTGAAGGCACACATCCTCCCGTAAGGGAGGCAAAACGCAAGTTTTGAGTAACGGTGAAACCGTTACTATGTGTATATTATACTTTATATACAGCCATAAGTCAAATCTTTTGGATTTGATTTTAGACTCTCTTTAGATAAGGAAGCCTTAAGGCACGCAATGTAAAATGAAGCGGTGCGCAGAGCGCACCATGAAGCGGCGCGATGCGCTATGAAGAATGAAGCGCTCGCTTGCGCGAGACGTTTCGGTGTCCGCTTCGCGGACGAATTGTAAAAAAGTAAAAATTTTAGTTTCATCGTGGCTTTAGCGCCGTTAATCCCTCCGTCGGCTACGCCGCCCCCTCCCTTTAGGCAAGGGAGGCTTTTTATAATCTTTAGCTGTTTGTTTTGTAATCTTTAGTTGCATTTTGGCTTTACTTTTTCTCTCCCCCTGTCTTTTTCGGAACAATCTCCGAAAAAGACACCCCCCTCGTCAGATGGGGGCAAGGCGCGCGGGCGCGCGCACGGTAATTTTCAGTTTCTTCTTAAGCTTTAGCCGCATTTCGGCTTTACTTTTTCTCTCCTTCCGTCTTTTGCTACACAAAAGCCACCTCCCCCGTCAGGTGGAGGCAGGGCGCGCGACGCGTGCAGGATAAATTTAAAATCTTCTGCAAACTAAGCATTTATCAAATTTGAAGCTTAAAAAGCAGAATTTAGATCATTAATCCTCGGCTCAGCTTACGAGGGAGCTGTCGGCGTAAGCCGACTGAAGGAGAGAAAAGGTACAGACGTGCTGTATTGAAATTTTTTAAGCTTTTTTGATTTGGTCAAGGAAGGCTTTGGTTTTTGAGCGAGGGGCGCGGGGTGAAGGGGGAAAATTAAAAAAACCGGCGGAAATCCGTCGGCTTGGAGGTGTTCGCGGAAAGGGTTTCGGGGGGGCGAAAATATCGGATTTTTGCGAAAAGGGTTATCTTTCCTCGCGGAAGTAGGAGAGGCCGAGGCTTTGCGGGGGTTGATTTTCCTTTTTGTTTCGCATGCTCGTTATCACCAGAACGATCACGGTGAAAAGGTAAGGCAGGATCTTGAGCAGCTCCTGCTGTTGGTTGGTGAGCTTTAAGAGGAAGGGGCCCACCACGTACAGGGCGCCGAAAATTATCGAGCCGATAATGCCGATATTCGGCCGCCAGAGGGCGAAGATAACGAGGGCTACCGCCAACCAGCCGAATTGGTCGAGGATATTGTTCTGCCAATTCGCGGCGGCAAAGTCCATAACGTAGTAAAGTCCGCCGAGCCCCGAAATTACGCCGCCGATGAGTATGGCGCAGTATTTGTACCGGTCGACGCTTATACCCGCGGCGTCGGCAGTTGCGGGGTTCTCGCCCACCGCGCGCAGATTAAGTCCTACGCGGGTTTTGGTCAAGACGAAGGAGACGAGTACCGCTATTACGATTGCGAGATAGGTCATAAAGCCGTAAGAAAAGAGGATTTCGCCCACAAAGCCCAATTTGGGCGCGAAGGGGAGGCTTGCGCGGTAGGCTTTTCCGATTTCGGGGAAAGCGGCGACGCCCGAGCCGCCCATTTTCTGATTTATGATGCTTCCCGCAAAGTTGCTTATGCCGAGCCCGAAGGTGGTAAGGGCAAGCCCTGTAACGTTTTGGTTGGTTTTTAGGGTGACGGTCAAAAAGGCGTAGATAAGGGTAGTGAGAAAGGAACCTGCGATACAGCAAAGCATTGTGATGACGATGCTCAATATCGGGTTAAAGGCGGCGCCGGAGCGGGTGTAGAAGTAGGCGCCCGCGATGCCGCTTATCGCCCCCGCCGCCATAATGCCGGGAGTGCCGAGGTTGAGATTGCCCGATTTTTCGGTGATTATCTCGCCCGTAGAGCCCAAAAGCAGAGTCGAGCTCAGACGCACGGACTGCCTTATGAAGGTTATAAGCATGCCGAAGTTCATGTGTCCGCCCTCCTTTTGCTCTTGCGAAAGTCGATTTTATACATTGTGAAAAATTCGCAGGCGATTATCGAGAAGATAACTATAGCCGCCAAAATATCGCCCACGCTGTTGTCTATACGGTAAGCGGAGGTCGCCGACTTGCTCCCCACGCTCAGGAAAACGATAAGCGCCGATACCGGAACCATTATAAGCGGGTTGAATTTTGACATCCAGGAGACCATGATTGCCGTAAAGCCCTGCCCGCCCACGACGGTGGATTTTATGGAATGCAGATCGCCCGAAATCATCATAAAGCCCACAAGTCCGCAAATGGCGCCCGAAATCGCGACGGTGCGGATAATTACGGTTTTAACGTTTATGCCGACGTACCTTGCGGTGTTTTCACTGCCGCCGACTACCGATATCTCGTAGCCCTGCTTGCTGTACTTGAGGTAGACGAACATAATTACCAAAAGTCCTACGGTTATAAATATGTTGAAAAGGTAATTTCTTCCGAAAAGGCTCGGCAGATAGCCGTAGCCGGTGCGCTCGTTTATAATTCCGAGATCGCTTCTGCCCGAGCGGTCCTTGACCATGATAAAATAGGAAACGAGGGTAGTCGCGATATAGTTCATCATAAGGGTAAAGAGGGTTTCGTTGGTGTTCCAGAGCGCTTTGCAAATCGCGGGGATCACCGCCCAAAGGGCGCCCATCAGGATACTTACGACGAGCATTATGATAAGCAGAAGAGTGTTGTTTACCCTGCCGCCGAACTCTATCATACAGTATGCCGACGCGAGGGCTCCCATGAGCACCTGCCCCTCGGCGCCGATGTTCCAGAACTTCATCTTAAACGCTGGAGTGACGGCTAAGGAAATGGCGAGCAATATCGCCGTTTTGTGGATAAACTCCATATATTGCTTGTTTATTCCGGAATTTGCCGCCGGGGTTCCGACAACGCCCTCGATCATAGCCTTAAAGATATCGAGGGGCTTTGAGCCGGTGACGAAAATTATAAGCAGACTGCAGATAATAAGCGCCGCCGTGATGCCGAGCAGGTGAATAAGCACCGACTGCCAAAAGGAAATATCCGCCCGCTTGGTTATATGTATAAGCGGTTCGCCGTGTGATTTATCGGTTTTAGTCAATTAGTTCCCCTCCCCGTGCTTAGTCATAAGAAGACCGATTTCTTCCTTGGCGGCGGTTCTGCCGTCCACTATTCCGGTGATACTGCCCGAGCTTATGACCATTATGCGGTCGCACAGCTCGATAAGCACGTCCAGGTCCTCGCCGACAAAAATTACGGCGACGCCGTTTTCCTTCTGTCGGTTCAAAAGATTATAGATTATGTAAGACGAGTTTATGTCAAGCCCTCTTACCGGGTAAGCCGCCATAAGCACCGAAGGCGAGGCGGAAATCTCGCGCCCCACGAGCACCTTCTGAACGTTGCCGCCCGAGAGGCGCTTTACCGGGGTGGCGCTGCTCGGAGTGACCACCTCGAGGTCCTTTATTATGCGATCCGCTAAGTTTTTCGGGGGCTTGCGCTCCAAAAAGAGGGATTTGCCGCTGCGATAACTGCGAAGCATCATATTATCGACGATATCCATGCTGCCGACAAGCCCCATACCGAGGCGATCCTCGGGAACGAAGGAGAGGCGCACGCCGAGATCCCGTATCTGAAGCGGGGTTTTGTCCCGCAGGTTCTCGGTTTTGCCGGTCTTGGGATCGTTGTAAAGGATGTTGCCCGATTGGGTGTGCTGAAGCCCCGCGACTGCCTCGAGCAGCTCTCGCTGTCCGGAGCCCGCGATGCCGGCGATGCCCAAAATCTCGCCCGAACGCGCGGTAAAGGAGATATTGTTGAGAATTTTGACCCCGCTGCGGTCGACACAGCTTAAGTTCTCGATAACGAGGCGGTCCTGAGGATCCCGCGGCTCGCCTCTCTCGATATTAAGGCTTATTTTTTTGCCGACCATCATCTCGGTAAGCTGTGATTCGGTGGTTTCGGCGGTGGTTACCGTGCCGACGTATTCGCCCTTGCGCAGTACCGCCACGCGGTCGGACAGCGACATAACCTCGTGCAGCTTGTGGGTGATGATTATTATCGACTTTCCGTCCTCCTTCATCTTGCGGAGCACAGCGAAAAGCTTTTGCGTCTCCTGCGGGGTGAGGACGGCGGTGGGCTCGTCGAGGATGAGTATATCGGCGCCGCGGTAGAGAACCTTGATTATCTCCACGGTCTGCTTTTCGGATACCGACATGTCGCAGATCTTTTTAAGCGGATCTATGTCAAAGCCGTACTTTTCGCCTATGGCCTTGACCTTTGATATCGAACGCTTAAGGTCGAACCTGCTCTCCTCCTTAAGCCCTAAAATTATGTTTTCGGTAGCCGTGAAAACGTCGACAAGCTTAAAATGCTGGTGAATCATACCGATTTTGTTGTCGAACGCGTCCTTGGGCGAGCGGATTATGACCTCTTTGCCGTCAATAAAAATGCGCCCCTCGTCCGGGTAGTAAATGCCCGAAATCATATTCATAAGGGTGGTTTTTCCGCTTCCGTTCTCGCCGAGAACGGACAAAATCTCGCCGCGGTTTACCGAAAGGTTTATGTTTTTGTTTGCATAGACGTTTCCGAAGCTTTTGGAAATGCCCCGAAGCTCTATCGCCGGTGTATTTTTCATTAGGACAAAAACCCCCAAGTTGGACGTTAGATGTTAGACATTAGACGTTAGACATTGGATGTTGGACATTAGATGTTGGACGTTAGACGTTAGACATTAGATGTTGGACGTTAGACGTTAGACATTAGATATTGGACATTAGACGTTAAGTTGTGCGGTAATCGACAGCAATATTTACATCAAATACCAACGCATAACACCTAAACCGTTACAGTAAGGAGCCGGCGCAAACTTCAACATCTAAAATCTAATATCTAAAATCTAATATCTAAGACATTGGACATCGGACATTGGACGTTAAGTTGTGCGGTAATCGACAGCAATATTTACATCAAATACCAACGCTTAACACTTATGCCGTTACAGTAAAGAGCCGGCGCAAACTTCAACATCTAAAATCTAATATCTAAAATCTAATATCTAAGACATTGGACATCGGACATTGGACGTTAAG
>CANQGK010000044.1 GCA_947623175.1 uncultured Clostridia bacterium
ACGAGGGAGCTGTCAGCGTAGCTGACTGAGGGAGAGATTTTTTATTTTCAATTTCCTTTTATTTCTTTGCATTTTTCTTATGCTTACTCTTTTTCTCTCCTTCCGTCTTGCCTACGGCAAGCCACCCCCCTCGTCAGATGGGGGCAAGGCGCGCACGGCGCGCGGCACGATAAATTTAAAATCATCTGCAAACTAAAGCATTTCTCAAATTTGAAGCTTAAAAAGCAGAATTTAGAGCATTAATTTTGGCTCCATCTGACGAGGGAGCTGTCGGCGTATGCCGACTGAGGGAGAGAAAAACTAAAGACGACGATGAATTTAAAAACTTTTAATCTTTATTAAATTTCGGCAACTTGAAGCCTCCCTTGCCTAAAGAGAGGTGGCGGCGTAGCCGACGGTGGGATTAACGGGGCTAAAGCCGAGAAGAAGCTAAAAAATATACCGAAACATAACTGCAACGCCGCCCCGAAAAATGGGGCGGCGTTCGTTTAAATCTTTATAAAATTCAGAATATTCTCGGGATTACGGGATCGGATATTTTTCAAAAGCGCGTCCTTGATACTCGAGGGTATCCTGTCCGCTCCAATTTTTCGAGTTGATTCTGGAAGAAAAGATAGCATATGGTATATTGTCATAATGCTTATATCTATCCGGATTCTCGGCATAATCTTTGATCGTCTGGATTGCTATGTCATCATAACCTTTCCATTCGCCTGCAGCTGTGTCGGCAGCATGAGGTTCTGCTGCACTACCGTTCAAAACGTTGTGACCTTCAAGTATAACATTCACATTTGGTACGATATCAACAGCATATGCGCCGCCATCGGAATATGTGCTGGTGTAATTGATCTTGCAGTCTCTGATCGTCAGATTTGTCGATTGTACAAACGCGGTACTTCCCATAGATTTAAAGTATATAACCGAACCGTTAGAACCTTGAGACACCATGTTGTTGCCGGCAGATACGTTAAATGTACAATTGTCAAAAACTATGGTAGGCCCTATGTCGCCTACATATCTGGCGTTCCATTTTTCAAATATAACCGAGGCGTCATAAAAAGTACAATCTTTAAAGGTGATAGTGGTCTCTTCATAGCCGCGCACGGCAAAGTCGACGGCGGGTAAAACTCTATCCGTGTAGACAGATTGACTTGCTCTCGCATCGTTTTTGAAAACTACGTTTTCAAATGAAACGTTACACGGCCCGGTACCTTCTTCTCCGACAGCCAGCGTTATTGCACGGCCAACGTCTCTGTTCATGGAAACTTTTGCTCTTTCCATATGATACGTTCCGTTTTTCATAGAGAAATTTGAGCAGCCAAACATTGTATCCGTAGAAGTAAAGCTGGCATGCGCCTGATTTACCCCGGCAAGCATCGTATGTCCGTTCAGGTCTATGCTTACGTCTTCGGTTATTTTTTCATCGCCTAAAATGCTTTCCTTATCTCCGGGGCCCTCCGTAACCGTATCGAGAAGAAACGTAGCGCCGTCTTCCTCTAATACAACGTTACCCCCCTCATGAAGTCCGCTTACAAAAGTTTCGGTATCAAACGCGACCTTGGGCAGCTCTGCCGATTCGTCGTACTTTTCGTTGAAGCTGTCGGCTTCCTTCGGAGTCTGGGTAGCGCGCAAGTCTACGCCGAGGGTGATCCACAGCGGATCTCCGTCGCTGGTGGTTTTGTCGTTATTTATGTTGTAGTCGTTATCCTTGTCGCTCGGCTCCCAATAGAGTATTACGGCGAAATCTTCCTCTGTATCGGGAAGCATTAAGTCGTTTGTTTTTACAAAATCCTTAACGCCGTAACTGAAATCCTCGGCAAGCGCGGCATCGCGTCCGTCGGTGGCGTCAAAAGGCTCGTCCAAAATCGCAACCTTTATAACGTCGGCAAGCGATTTTTCCTCCTCGCCGACCGTAACGGTGTTGTTGTTATATACGTACATGGCAAGCTTGTACTTCAAAGCGAGGGTTCCCGCGTTTTTGACCGTGAAGTTCTCATAGGTCATAACGCCCGGCTCCCACTCGATAGACTTGCCTTCGGCATTAACGAACAGCGGGGTTTCCTTGGTTACCGGTTCATTTTTTGCAAATTCGTTGGTATGGTAAAGCTCGATATCCAAATTACCGGCGGTAATCTTGTTTTTGCCGCTGGTCACGCTGTCGGTAAACCACGCGAAGGTGGAGCCTATAAGCATACTTATACAAAGCAATAAAGAGAGCATACTCATAAAGAGCGCTCTTTTGGTAGCCTTAGTCTGTGTCATTTTCAACACTCCTATTAAGTTTTTCGGCATTTGGGTTCGCGCAAATCATAGGCGCGCCCGATAAATGCCGTCAAAACCGGAGTGCGTCTATCTGATAAGTAATGTGCGGCTTCCCCTGCGGAAGTCCGTCAAAATGCCTAATGAGGTGGGCCTTTGCCCCCCCCCCATGGGAATTTTTGTCATTTGTACAAATTTCATAAGAGGAAGCCTCCTTTCTTTAAATTTCGCCTGTTGTCGCGTATATCCGGCATAAAACGGCAAATTTGCGCGTTTCAAAGCGGCGACCGCGCCGATAAGCGCCTTTGCCTTTGCAGCCTGCCGATATACACAATAAATTTTAGCACATACTCACCGATTTTTCAATAGTTTTTCATAAAAAATTCCTCAAATCATAAAAAATTCCTCAAATCGGCATAAAGAACATAAAAAACAGCCGCCGTCCCGATATAGAACGGCGGTTTAACTGTTTGTTAGGTGTTTTCCGAATACTGCTTTTGCAAATATTCTTCTACTAAACCCACAAAGTGTTTAGCGTTTTGCAACTGCTGTGTAACTTCTTCTTTTGAGATTATATAAAAGTCGTCATAATCACTGCTTTGGCGGACATCCATTAACTTACCGATAACAGATGATAATTCCGCCGGAAACACTCTGTTTTTGATATAATGTTCGCGAAACTTCGCAATCACACCGGAATGCTTTTTTGAATCAAAGCCTTCTAAAGCAAGTACAGCCCTCATAGCGGAAAAAATTGCATAATACGAACGATTCGCTACGGTTTTATAATCTCCGATTTCCAAAATTTTTTCCGCGCTTACAATTCGCTCTTTTGCAATATCAAGACGCCATTTTGAAAGATCAACAAATTCCTCAGACGGCAATTTTAATGCCCTCCCGTTCTACATTCTGATAGAAGGGCATAGCTTCAAAATACTTATCAAAAGTATAGGTGTCCTTCAGCGTGGCTACAATTACAATATTGTATTCCAAGCCCAAATTACTTTCTAATTCAATAAATGGTTCCTTATAGCGGCGAAGCTCTTCCATAGGCAGATCGACCAAAATCATAATATCCATATCGGACTCGTCGTCGAAATCGCCTCGGGCATAGGAGCCGTACAAGATAACCGACCGCAGCTTTTCCCCAAAGGTTTCACGGGCAAGCTTGGCAATACTTTTCGTTATAATAGATACTTGATTTTCCGTACACATAGTATACAGCGCCCCTTCCTTTAATTTTATTATACCCAAATCGAATGATTAAGTCAAGAATATTAAAGTATGAGCTCCCGACGCCCCGCAACAATTCCTCAAATCGGCATAAAAAACATAAAACAGCCGCCGTCCCGATATAGAACGGCGGTTTAACTGTTTTGTCAGGTGTTTTCCGAATACTGTTTCTGCAAATATTCTTCTACTAAACCCACAAAGTGTTTAGCGTTTTGCAACTGCTGTGTAACTTCTTCTTTTGAAATTATATAAAAGTCGTCATAATCACTGCTTTGGCGGACATCCATCAGATCATCTATCATGCCCGATAATTCTGCCGGAAACACTCTGTCTTTGATATAATGTTCGCGAAACTTCGCAATCACACCGGAATGCTTCTTAGAATCGAAGCCTTCTAAAGCAAGTACAGCCCGCATAGCGGAAAAAATTGAATAATACGAACGATTCGCTACGATTTTATATTCTCCGAGTTCTAAATTCTTTTCCGCACTTATCAACCGCTCTTTTGCAATATCAAGACGCCATTTTGAAAGATTGATAGATTTTTCAGACAGCAATTTTGATACCCTCTCTCTCCACATTCTGATAGAAAGGCATAACCTCAAAATATTCGTCAAAAGTATAGGTGTCCTTCAGCGTGGCTACAATTACAATATTGTATTCCAATCCTAACTTGCCGGTAAGCGACGTAAACGTACGACGTTGTTTTTTGAGCTCCTCCATAGGAAGATCGACCAAAATCATAATATCCATATCGGACTCGTCGTCGAAATCACCGCGAGCATAAGAGCCGTACAAGATAACCGACCGCAGCTTTTCCCCAAAGGTTTCACGGGCAAGCTTCGCAATACTTTTTGTTATAATAGATACTTGATTTTCCGTACACATAGTATACAGCGCCCCTTCCTTTAATTTTATTATACCCAAATCGGATAATTAAGTCAAGAATATTAAAGTATGAGCTCCCGACGCCCCATTTTTCATCGCGCGACAGCGCCTCGCCCCCATCTGACGAGGGGGGTGGCTTTTGCGCAGCAAAAGACGGGGGGAGAGAAAAAGTAAAGCTAAAATGCAACTAAAGATTATTACTTTTTTACAATTCGTCCGCGAAGCGGACACCGAACTTTTTCACTATTACTTCTTACATATTACCTTGTGCGCAAAACGCACTCCGCGCGCCTTTACACCAGCACGTAAAACAGGATCGCGAAAAATTGCAAAAGCGAGCCCAGCACCACGAAAATATGAAAAACCGAATGCATATATCGGTGTCCGCCCTTGCCGGCAATGCCGTAAAGCACCGCCCCGACGGTATAGGAAATTCCGCCGGCGAGCAGCCAGAGAAAGCCTTTTATACCTATTGCGGTTATCGCGGCTTTTCCCGTAAGCACTATGCACCAGCCCTGTGCCAAATAGCATATGACCGAAAAAATATTGTACTTTTTAAGATCTATGGCGTTAAGGGTTATGCCCAAAACCGATACTCCCCACACGACGCCGAATACCGTCCAGCCCATAGCGGTGTTGTACTCGCGAAGCGAGGTGAGCGCAATCGGCGTGTAGGTACCGGAAATCAAAATAAATACCGAGCAGTGGTCGATTATCTGCAATACCTTCTTGGCGGTGGCGTTCGTGAGCCCGTGATAGACGCTCGACATGGTGTAAAGTATTATCATGGAAAAGCCGTAAATAAACGAGCCGGTCACCTGATAGGCGTCCTTGTTCAAAAAAGATTTTACTATGCACAAAGCGCAGACGGCAACAGCCAAAGCTCCGCCGGTTATGTGCGATACCATATTAAAAATTTCTTCCCCGCGAGTATAATCGGGAAGCTCTCTGTCAATAAGCTTTGTTCTTTTCATTTGCACCTCTTTAATTTCTGCGAAAAGGAGATTTTTTGCTTAAAAACCGGCGGAATTTCGGCGTTATATACAATAAAAATTTTTTGTCAAAAAATGTCGAATTGCTTAACATAAACCCTTTTGCATAATTTTTGCGAAAATTAACTTATACCGGTTATAAACCGAGTTATCCACATAAAAATCGGTGAAAATTCGAATTTTTAGCGGGACAACCCCCTAAAACGGTGGATAACTTAGTGGATAATGTGGAAAACTTTTACGGTTGCCGTAGTTTACATAACAACATTTTTTAGTCCGTTTTCAGGAGTAATTTTTTCATAATACGGTACCCGTGCAGCACCATTCTTCCCGTCGCCTCCGCATTATCTTCGGTAAAGCTTTCTACGCCTTCTCTTTCCACTCTGCTGTCGTAAATCAGATAGGGCACGGGATCGGACGAATGGGTTTTTATATCGAGCGGAGTCGGATGATCCGGCATAATCAAAATACGGTAATCATCGCCGCAGGAGCCGAGATAATCGAGCATAGGCTTCAGCGCGAGGCGGTCGATAAGCTCTATCGCCTTTACCTTGTTTTCGGCTTCGCCCCTGTGGCCGCACTCGTCCGGCGCCTCGAAATGCAGGTATACAAGATCCGTACCCTCTTTAAACGCCTCGATGCCGGCGGCGGCTTTGCCCTCAAAATCGGTATCTATATATCCGGTAGCGCCCTTTACTTCGGGCGTTTTGGCGCCGGAAGCGATGCCTATGCCCTTAAGCAGGTCAACCGCGCTTACAATGCAGGCGGTTACGCCGTTCATTTGCTCAAAATTATCGAGCATGGGTTTTCTTCCCTCGCCCCAAAGCCATATAGCGTTCGCTTCGTTTAAGCCCTTTGCCCGTCTTGCGAGGTTTACCGGATGATTTTTAAGTATTTCACAGCTTTTTTTCATAAGCTCGATTAAGGGCGCGGCGTTTTCGCTGCTGCTTAAATATTCGCCTATCACCTTGCCGCTTATATCGTGCGGAGGAGTCATTTTGCCGAGCTGGGTAACACCGTCTGCCACGACAAGGCAATGCCGGTAGCTTACCCCGCCGTAAAATTTATATTTATCGTTCCCGAGCTTTTCGTCGATCGTTTTGATTATCTCATGCGCTTCTTCGGTGGAAATATCCCCCGCGCAGTAGTCGATCATACGCTTTTCCTCGTATTTTTCCTCGTCCGAGAGAGTAACGAGATTACAGCGCAGAGCCACGTCGCTCGCCTTAAGCTTTACGCCTATCGAAAGCGCCTCGAGCGGAGAGCGCCCCGTGTAGTATTTAAGCGGGTCGTACCCCAAAACCGAAAGGTTCGCAACGTCGCTTCCGGGTTTAAGTCCTTCCGGTACCGTTTTGCACATACCCACCTCGCTTTTTTTCGCCAGCGAGTCGATAAACGGCTTGTCGGCGCATTCCATCGGCGTTCTGCCCCTGAGCTTTGAATTCTGAGTATCCGCCATACCGTCGCAGAGTAAAACCAAGTATTTCATTTTTTACACCTCATTTAAAAATTTTTTTCACCGTAAAGTCATTATATCAATTTTCTTAAAATTTGTAAAGAAAAATACGCAACTTCCGTCGCGCATTTAAAATTTCATACCGTCAGGCTAAAGGAAAGCGGCGGCAAAATGACTTTACCCTTTTTTGGCGCTTCCCCCAAAAAGGTTTTGTTTTTCAAAACCTCGTCGGGCAGAGTAATTTCCGTTTCTGTATCCGAGCGGTTGACCGCGATGAACGCCCGACTTTTGCCATTTTGCCTCATAAAGGCGAAAATCCCGCCGTCCGATATTACCGGCACAAAGTCGCCGCCCGCAAAGGCTTCGGTTTCTTTTCGTATCTTACCGAGCTTTTTGTAAATTTCCGTTATTTCGCCGTTTTCTCTCCCCCATGGGAAGGTCACCCTGCAAAAGGGATCCGAACAGCCCGTAACCCCCGCTTCGTCGCCGTAAAATACCGACGGCACGCCCGGCAGCGTGTACTGTAAAACCGCCGCCGCTTTCAAGAGCTTTACCGCCTTTTCGTACTCCTCGGGCGAAAGGGTGAGCTTCGACTGCCGCTCGCGGTCGCCCTCAAACAGCTCGTCTTTGCCGAGCCTTGTGAGTATTCGCGCGGTATCATGGGTGCCGATGTGGTTCATAAGCAGCTTTACCGCCTGCGGAGGATAATTTTCGGTTATATCGAGCACCGTGTTTGCAAGGCGGGAGGAATCTCCGCCCTTTAAGTAAGCGACAATCGCGTCTGCAAAGGGATAATTCATCACCGAATCCAACTGCCGCCCGCGCAGAAAGCGCCGCCTTGCGCCGTAGCTTATCTTGTTGGAGGCGTCCTCCCAGACCTCGCCCAGGAGGAAATTATCCTCGCCCTCGCTTTTTACGGCGATGCGGATCTTATCCAGAAATTCGTCGGGCAGCTCGTCGGCTACGTCCAGCCGCCAGCCCTTTATCCCTTTTTTGAGCCAATACCGTATAATGCCGTTTTCGCCCGTAATGTAATTTGAAAAGGAAAGATCGTTTTCGTTGGTTTCGGGAAGCGACGGCACTCCCCACCATGCCGCGTATTTTTCGGGATATTCGTCGAATTTGTACCAGCTGTAAAATTCCGAGTCCTGCGACTGCGCCGCGCCTATAGAATCGTATCTGCCGAATCGGTTGAAATAAACGCTGTCGTCGCCCGTGTGGGAAAAAACGCCGTCCAAAATGATCGAAATGCCCCTTTTCTCCGCCGCCTTTATAAGGGAGCAAAGGTCCTCTTCGGTTCCGAGCAGGGGATCGATTTTACCGTAATCGGCGGTGTTGTAGCGGTGGTTCGAATGCGCCTCGAAAATCGGATTGAGATATATACAGCTTACCGAAAGCGAGGCAAGATAATCGAGCTTTTGCTCTATTCCCTTTAAATCGCCGCCGTAATAGTCGTTGCCGAGCCTGCATTTTTCGCCGGTTTGACGGTATTCGGGGATTTTTTGCCAATCGTCGCAGAGAAATCGGTCGGGCGGAACGTTTTCCTTTTTTTCGCCGGAAGCGTAAAACCTGTCAGGAAAAATCTGGTATATTATTCCGCCGCTTAACCAATCGGGGGTTTTGAAATTGCGTTCGTACACCGTCTGCTGCCATTCGCCGCCATCGGTCGTGACTATTCCGAGGGAAGTATCGGTTTTTTTGACGAAAAACTCGCCGTAATCGCTTGTGTACCTGAAGCTGTACCAATAAAGCCCCTCGGTAAGATTGATTTCACATTCGTAAAACCGGTAATCCTCCAAATACCCGCCCGGCTTCATTTTGGTCTCGCGAACCGAGCCGTCCGCGTCGTTTTTCAAAATCAAAAACGCCGAGTGAACCCTTGCGTCATTATGCAGCAAAAGCCTGAGCGTGAGGGTTTCCCCCTCCGCCAAAGCTCCTATCCTGCTGCGATAAATGCCGTTTCTCGAATTAAAAGGATAATATTGCATAAGCTACTTCACCGGCTTTATATGCCAGATGTTTTCGGCATATTCTTTTATGGCGCGATCCGCCGCGAAAATGCCCGATTTTGCGGTATTCATAAGCGACATACGGCTCCAGACTTGACTGTCGTTGTAAAGCGCCGTCGCCTTTTTCTGCGCTTTGCGGTAATCGGAATAATCGGCAAGCGCCATATAGCGGTCGTGATTTTTAAGGGCGTTGTAAATATCGTCAAAGGACTGTCCGGCTATGCCGCCGCCTATAAAGTCGAGCGCCGCCTTGAGCTCGGGATTGTTGTTGTAATACTCAAAGGGCGAATAGCCCTGCTTCTGCAAAGCCAATACCTCTGGCGTCTGCATACCGAAAATAATTATATTGTCGTCGCCCACGGCGCCGTGGATCTCAACATTGGCGCCGTCGAGGGTGCCGAGAGTCACCGCGCCGTTCATCATAAGCTTCATATTTCCCGTGCCGCTCGCTTCGGTGGAAGCGAGGGATATCTGCTCGCTTATATCCGCGGCGGGTATCATAAGCTCGGCAAGGCTTACCTTGTAGTCCTCGAGGAATAATATCTTGATTTTATCTCTGACCGCGCCATCCGCGTCTATCGCCTTACCCAATTTGTAAATCATTTGAATTATCTGCTTTGCAAACAGATAGCCCGCCGCCGCCTTGGCGCCGAAAATATAGGTTTTGGGGGTAAAATCGGCGTTCGGATTATCCTTTAGATAAAGATATTCGCTGATTATGTTAAGCGCGTTAAGGTGCTGGCGCTTGTATTCGTGAAGCCGCTTTACCTGCATATCGTATATGGAGCCGGGATCGAGCGAAACGCCGATACTGCGCTTTACGTAATTCGAAAAACGCTCCTTGTTACTCCGCTTTATTTCCGCGATTTTTTGCAAAACTCTCGGATCGTCCTTGTGCTTTTCGAGCTTTTCGAGCTCCGAAGCGTTTTTGACAAATCCGTCGCCTATAAGCTCGCTTAAATAGGACGCGAGCGCGGGATTTGCCTGGCAAAGCCAACGCCTGTGGGCAATTCCGTTGGTGACGTTCGTAAATTTTTCGGGCGTCATCGCCGCATAGTCCTTAAAAAGCTCGTCGACGAGGATTTTGCTGTGAAGCTTGGATACGCCGTTTACGGTATGGCAGGTCACGACGCAAAGATTAGCCATTCTTACCACGCCGCTGCTTACGACGGCAGTTCTCTCCGCCAGCGCGTAATCGCCCGTCTCGGATATGACCTTTTCTCTGTAACGGCGGTCGATCTCCTTGATTATTTGGTAAATTCGGGGAATGCGCTGCATAATAAGCGATTCCGACCAGCATTCGAGGGCTTCGGACATTATGGTGTGATTGGTATAAGCCACCGTGCCCTTTACGATTTCCCAAGCCCTTTCCCAGCCGTAACCGCATTCGTCGAGCAAAAAGCGCATCATTTCGGGAATGACGAGCGTGGGGTGAGTATCGTTTATGTGAATGGCGACCTTATCGGGCAAATTTTCGAGGGTGTGGTATTTGCGAAGGTGCCTTCCCAAAATGTCCTGAACCGACGCCGATACGAGGAAATATTGCTGACGAAGCCGCAGGGATTTTCCCTCGATATGGTTATCCTCGGGGTATAAAACCTTGGAAATGGTTTCGGTCATGGCGCGCTGCTCCAAAGCGCGGACGTAATCCCCTTGATTAAAGGCGGACATGTCAAAATCCTGACATTCGGCGCTCCAAAGCCTCAAAGCGTTCACGGTTTTGCCGTCCTTGCCCGCCACCATAAGGTCGTAGGGCACGGCGTGCACGGTTTGATAATCGGTGTGCTTGACATGGTGAAAGCCGTCCTCCCACCATTCCTCTATTTTGCCGTCGAAATTAACGTCTACCGCGGAAGCCGGCTTCGCTTCAAGCCATACTCCCCCGCCGGGAAGCCAGAAATCGGGCATTTCGGTCTGCCAGCCGTCGACTAACTTTTGGCGGAAAATGCCCAATTCGTACCGAATACAGTACCCCATAGCGGAATATCCGCCGCATGAGAGGGAATCGAGAAAACAGGCGGCAAGCCTGCCGAGCCCGCCGTTGCCGAGCCCCGCGTCCGGCTCGAAATCGTATAAATTGTCAAGCTTTATCTTAAAGCGTTTCAGCGCCTTTTCCATATTTTCGGTAAGGTCGAGATTGTAAAGATTGCTTTTTAAAGACCGCCCCATGAGAAATTCCATGCTCATATAGTAAACGGTCTTTGCCTCGGCTTTACGGACCGATTTTTTGAACTCGGCGCGGCGTTCATTCATAATCTCAAGGAGGGTCAATACGCAGGCCTTGTAGAACAAATCGTCCGACGCAAACTCCGGCGCGACGCCGAAATTGTGCGACAGCTTTTTTTCGATCATAGAAGCGAGCTCCTGCTCCGTGTATTTTTTCATTTTAAATTCCCCGATTCAAAAGCATATAATTTTATTGTTTGTGTATTATGATACATTATTCCGCGGCAATTTTCAAGCCTAAACTATTACTATTTATCGCCCATAAACCGCTTATTTTGGTATAATATATACAAAAAAATTTTAAAATACCTTAAAATATAAAAAATATTCGGCATTTAGTACAATTTTCCGCTGCCTTAGCCTCCCTTGCCTAAAGGGAAGCTTTGCGCAGAGCGAGCATGGCAAATGACGCTAAAGCTAAGAAGAGGCTTCAAAATTATCCCTGCGCGCCGTGCGCGCCTTGCCTCCACCTGACAGGGGAGGTGGCTTTTGCAGAGCAAAAGACGGAGGGAGAGAAAAAGTAAAGCCAAGATGCGGCTAAAGATTATAAAAAGAAAGCCTCCCTTGCCTAAAGGGAGGTGGCGGCGTAGCCGACGGAGGGATTAACGGGGCTAAAGTCGAGAAGCAGCTTCCTTTCTTCACTATTACTTTTTACATATTACTTAGCGCGACAGCGCCCTGCCTCCACCTGACGGGGGAGGTGGATTGCCGTAGGCAAGACGGAAGGAGAGAAAAAGGGTAAGCATAAGAAAAATGCAAAGAAATAAAAGGAAATTGAAAATAAAAAAATCTCTCCCTCAGTCAGCTACGCTGACAGCTCCCTCGTCAGATGGAGCCAAGGACAGGTCAAACTTTTGCAACTCAGCATGAGAATATAACTTTTACAGTTGTCGAAGCTTGTAAAACCAATGAAACTAAAAATTATCGTGCCGCGTGCGTGCACGCCTTGCCTCCACCTGACGGGGGAGGTGGATTTGCCGTAGGCAAAGACGGAGGGAGAGAAAAAGTAAAGCAAAGATTAATGCAAAGAAATAAAAGGAAATTGAAAATAAAAAAATCTCTCCCTCAGTCAGCTACGCTGACAGCTCCCTCGTCAGATGGAGCCAAGGACAGATCAAGCTTTTGTTTTTTACATTCCGTCCGCGGAGCGGACACCGAAATGTCTCGCGTAAGCGAGCGCTTCATTCTTCATGGCGCGCTCTGCGCGCCGCTTCATGGTGCGCTTTGCGTACCGCTTCATTTAAAAACCCCCGAGGCAATGGCAATTTCGCCGCCGCCTCGGGGGTTTGTATCATATCATTGATTTAAAAACGGTAAACTCACAGGCGTTTTCCGTTTTTTAAAGGTGAAAAATGGATATTGTTATATAATCAGTTTTAACCAATCGGACCGATTCCGGTTTGAGGATAGGTATTGTCATCCTCAACTATCAACTCTTCTGCGGTGGCATTGCGAGTATCGCCGATAAGCCAACCGCAAAATTGTGTAGTAGCGGGAGTCACACCGTAAACCGAGACGGAATCCTCTACTGTATTTTTTGAAAATGTGATTGGACTGTAATCAGAAGGCTGAAGCTGACCAACCAGTCCGCCTGCTGCCGGAACCCTCTGGATTAACTCACCCAAAGTGGTTGAAGCTACAGTTGCTTGAACTGTTGTATCGGAAACGGTACACTCAGTGATTTCATTTCCATACATAACCAGTCCGGCAATGCCGCCAACTTGTCTTGATGCTTTTACCGTTATTCCGCTAACTTTGCATTTTGAAAGCGTTAATCCGCCTTCGCCGACCTGACCTACAATTCCGCCGGCATTATCGCCGCTGGAGCTCAAAACACTAGCATTCTGTTTTGCAGAGATGAGGGTATCACCGTCGTTTGCCATAACAGTGCAATTTGTGAAGTTGCCATAAGCAAATCCGGCGATGCCGCCTACAAAGCGGTCTCCGTACACACTGGTGTTGAAGGTGTGGCAATTTTCAAAGGAGCTTGTGAAACCGTTTCCTATAAAGGCGCCGGCATAAGCAGCAGTGGTGGTGATGTTAGATTCGGTAATCATCAAGTTTTCAAATTTTGCTCCGCCGCCGCCAGCGCACAGACCGGCAGCCGAGTCCGTAACATTTACATTCAGACCGGTAATTGTAACGTAATTGTTAGTGCTTCCGTCAGCCGGAACACCGCGCATGGTACCGTGAAAATCGGGAATCGGAGTCCATACCCTGTTGTCAAGGTTGATATCATTGACAATTGCAATTGTCCATCCCTGAAATGTATCAGGCAAGTCATCAATGTTTCCTGTATACGTAGACAACCAAGCAAGATCGTCTGCCGATTTAATAGTTATTGTTTTTGTATCGGCGTCAATCGTCGGATTGTCATACGTTGCAAAAGCCGACATGGGAAGAATGCTCAACATCATTATGAGTGCCATAAAAGCCGATAAAATAACTTTCTTTTTCATATTAAAACCATCCTTCACAATATTTATTATATTTGATATTTGATTAGCAAAAATCATCGTTAGCTGTTACGGATTCACTGCTAAATTATCATAAAGACTACCGGGACCTTCTGCTTTGACAGTGCCGTTGTTAGTGCAATCTTTAAGTTCCCCGTTTCCAAGTATAAGAGAAACAATACCTCCTGCAACGCAACCAAACGCTGTTTCATTACCGCAAATGATATCCCCATTGTTTACACATTTATTGAATGTAACCATTGCGCCTCTATATCCGGGAATTGCACCAACGATGCCGCCTGCTGTAAAACCTTTAGAATCCGGTCCCATTTTTGTACCATCAATATCGACGTCACTTGTGCAAGACTCAAATGTGCATATTCCCTTTGCCATAGCGGAAATGCCGCCGCAAAAATATGAACCGCTGTTAGTGAATACGGTCATACTTCCCTGAACAGTCAGATCTTTTACGGTAGCGTTTTCAACTGTGCCGAAGAAGCCCATACTAACTGTATCGATAGCTGAATTCTGATCAAAGTACAGATGCGAAATAGTGTGACCTGCGCCATCGAACGTGCCCTTAAAGGGATGCTCATCCGTGCCGATAGGTATCCAATTGGAAACGCCGTCGAGCGCTATATCGCCCGCAAGCTTGACGGTTTTACCTGTGAAATCTTCGCCGCCGTTTACAAGCTCGGCAAGACCTGCAAGATCCGAAGCGGAAGTTAAAACAAACTCTGTTTTCGTGGGAGCTGCGCCTGCTCCGCCGCCAACACCATCATCGGAATACCAAGTGGTAGTCGAGGTTGCAATCTCGGGATAGGTTGCGTTTTCGTCGTAATTCTCGCCAAAACTGTCTTTTTCAACGGTAGCCTGAGTTGCAACAAGGTTAATACCGAGGGTGATCTCGGGCTTGGTTTTGCCCGTGCCGTAATTGGCGTCGTTGCCAACTTCCTCGGGCATGTAAACTACAAGCGCGAAGGGATCGGAAGTCTGTTCTTTATTAAGTGTGGTTTCCGATTCGGAAGCGTAGCCTGCGGAGAGCTTGACCGCGTCGGCCTTTACCGCCTCGCGGGCAGCGGTTCTGTTGGCAAACGGGGTGTCTGTTTTTGCAACGCCGAACTCAATGAAGTTTGCAAGGTCGATGTCCTTGTCGTCGGCAGTTTTGCCGATAACATTGTTTACAACGTTGATACCAAGCCTGTACTTAAGCGCCAAGGTACCGGCGTTTTTAACGCGAAGATATACGACTTCGGTATATCCCGGCTCCCAAAGGGCGTCTTTCGCGAAGAGACTATCAGTGTCGTTGTTTACCTCGTGCCATGTGGCAGTAGAAAGACCGTCTTTTGCTTGGCTCGCCGTGATATATTCTAACTCAACGTCGAGATTTCCGGCGATGATCGTATTCTTACCGCTTGTTACCGAATCGGTGAACCACGCGAAGGTGGAGC
>CANQGK010000045.1 GCA_947623175.1 uncultured Clostridia bacterium
TCTGTAGTAGCCTCGCTCTTATCCTCGCTCCTGATAAACCTCTCAAACCCCGCAAGCTTCCGCCGCTCAATACACTTAAACATATCTTTTCCTCCATAATTAAAATAAAAATAAAAAGATTCGGTTTTACCACCTTTATTGTACTACATTTTACCGTTTGGTACAAAATTTCTTTGGAAAATAAGCAAAAATTTTAAGCGTCTATAGCGTCTATAAAATTTATCCCGTTGCTTTTGGATTGACAATATATTTGCCGTATGATACAATTAATATAGATGTATTCCGATATTCCTATATTTTTTATCCGCATTAAATACACAAGGGATGGGCTGAGCTTATGAATGATTTTGAAAAGGGTATTATCGAGCTTATAAAAAGCGGACTTACGGGGAATATTGCAAAAATGCCCGCGGATTTTGATTGGAATACGGCGTATGATTTTTCCAATAAGCACCAAATTATGCCGCTTATATATTACGGCGTGATAAATTCCGGGCTTTCGGTTCCGGCGGATATATCGGGCAATATGGAGCTTGTGACCTATAAGCATATATCCTACAGTCATAATCAGCTTTATGCGCTTGACGCTCTTTTTAAAGCGTTTGACCAAAACAAAACAGATTATATGCCGCTTAAAGGCAGTTTGCTTAAATATATATATCCCAAGCCCGAAATGCGCCCGATGAGCGACGCGGATATTCTTATAAAAACGGAGCAATATGATAAAATTCGAGCCATAATGCAAAAATGCGGATTTTCCAAAGTCACCCAAAGCGACCATGAATTTATATGGCGCAAAGAGGGAATTATAAATATTGAGCTGCACAAGCGTCTGATACCTTCGTACAACAAGGATTATTACGCCTATTACGGCGACGGCTGGCGACTTGCCAAGCCTAAAAGCGGCAGTCGTTTCGAAATGACCGATGAGGATAATTTGATATACATATTTACTCATTATGCCAAGCATTACCGCGACGGCGGCATAGGGGTAAGGCATATAACCGATCTTTACGTATACTTGTCGGTAAAGCCGAAGCTGAATATGAAATACGTCTATGCGGAGCTTGAAAAATTAGAGCTTTTACGCTTTTTCGAAAATACCGTCTACACAATAGGCGTATGGTTTAACGGGAAAAGCGAGACCGATATTTCAAACGTTATAACCGATACCGTTTTCGGCAGCGGTTCTTACGGAAGCTACAGCTCGCGTATTATTGCACAGGCTTATAAAAAGTCAAAATCCGCCAAAACAGGTAAAAACGTGCGTTTAAAGCTTGCCGTCGATTTGATTTTTCCGTCATATAATAATATGTGCATTAAATATCCGTTTTTAAAAAAGGTTCCCGTATTGATGCCGGTAATGTGGGCAGTGCGGTGGATTACGGCAATATTTGCCAAAAAGGTAAATATTAAAAGGCAAAGCGGAGTATTAAAAATTTCATCGGCCGAAAATATTGACGATTACAGTAAAACGCTCAAATACGTAGGCTTGGATTTTAATTTCGAGGAATAGCGCATATATGCGGACGTTTCTTTCAAATATTATATAAGGAAGTGCGGCAATGGGAATAAGAACTGATTACGGAAATATTAAGTTTAAGGATGACGGAAGGCTTAAGCTGTTGATTATAGTGGGCACACGCCCCGAGATTATACGCCTGGCGGCGGTGATAAACAAATGCCGCAGGTATTTTGACTGTATTTTGGCGCATACCGGGCAAAATTACGATTACAACCTTAACGGCATATTTTTCAAGGATTTAAAGCTCGGAGAGCCGGAGGTGTATATGGACGCGGCGGGTGATGATTTGGGTGAGACAGTAGGTAATATAATAAATTGCTCCTACAAGCTCATGAACGAAATTAAGCCCGACGCTCTGCTGATTTTGGGGGATACCAATTCCTGCCTTTCGGCGATTTCCGCCAAAAGACTGCATATTCCGATTTTTCATATGGAAGCGGGCAACCGCTGTAAGGACGAATGCTTGCCGGAGGAGACCAACCGCAGAATAGTCGATATTATTTCCGACGTTAATATGGCGTATTCCGAGCATGCCCGCCGCTATCTTGCGGAATGCGGATTACCTAAGGAGCGCACCTACGTTACGGGCTCGCCTATGGCGGAAGTATTACATGCCAATTTGGACGAAATAAAGGCAAGCGACGTTCATAAAAGATTGGGACTTTGCAAGGGCAAATACATTCTGCTTTCGGCTCACAGGGAGGAAAATATCGATACCGAGAAAAACTTTTTATCCCTTTTCGGAGCGATAAATAAAATGGCGGAAAAATACGATATTCCGATACTTTACTCCTGCCACCCGCGTTCCAAAAAACGGTTGGAGCAGAGCGGATTTGAGCTTGATAAGCGGGTAATAAGGCATGAACCGCTCGGCTTTCACGATTATAACTGCCTGCAAATGAACGCCTTTTGCGTGGTTTCGGACAGCGGCACATTACCCGAGGAAAGCTCGTTTTTCACCTCGATAGGAAACCCGTTCCCGGCGGTTTGCATACGCACCTCCACCGAACGCCCCGAAGCGCTCGACAAAGCCTGTTTTATTCTTGCAGGTATCGATGAAAAAAGCCTTTTGCAGGCCGTTGATACGGCGGTTAATATGCACGAAAATGCCTGTTTCGGCACACCCGTTCCGGATTATGCGGACGAAAACGTGTCTACAAAAGTAATTAAAATAATCCAATCGTATACCGGCGTCGTAAATAAAACGGTTTGGAGAAAGTTCTGATAAAACCCAAAGCCTGACGGAAAGCACAGTTTCCTACCAGGCTTTATTTTTTTCGGTTCTTTGCCAATAGTTGGGATAAATACAATATGGCAAGTATCTTGCAGACAGAGAAGAGAATTTCCTAAATAATCGCAATTTGGTTGCCGGCGGGTCGGCGGGGTTGATTATTTCTTTAAAAGGTGATACAATTAACTAAATTGTTACACATGCGTTGCTGCGCTTTAATTAGTATCTCGGAGCACTAAAATGACGAACCGTATTTTGAAAAAGAGGTGAGTTTTCCGTGGAACCGCTGTTTCAAATCGTTGGGGAAAATTTTTTCAAACCCCTCGTAAGTCAATATAAGTCGGTTTATCTCGACTGTTTGTTTTTGATATATGAGTCCTATCGGACAGAGCTTTCCTACGGAACCGACCGGGAGATTATTGTTTCAAAACTCACAGACTATTTTGATCAATCCGAAATTTCTGAAATCCGTCTGGAAGAAGATAGCGAGGGGATAAATGATTCCCGTGAAAAAGCTCAGCGGTTTTTGCGAAAGTTGAAGGAATTCGGATGGATCGAATACGAAACGGCAAACGATCAAACCGTTCGAATTGTGATGCCGGGTTATGCCGTTACAATGGTGCAGACGCTTAAAAATATCTCGCAAAAAGGAGAAATGGAATACCAAAGCGAAATATCCGCCATTTACTCTCTGCTTACCAACGAAGAGCTTTTGAACAGACCCTATCCGCAGGTCTTGAAGCCTGTATACGACCGAACCTTGTCGCTGTTTACGGGCCTTAAGCAATTAAATACCGGAATTAAAAAGTATATTGAAGAAATTACTGCCGAAAAAACTTCGGAAGAAATTATTCGAGATTTTTTTGAGTATCACGAGGAAATCGGTTCTAAAGCCTATCACCGGATAAAGACCGGCGACAACGTATCGCGCTTTCGCGGTGTGATTATCAACCGTTTGCAGTCATTTTTAAACGACACCGAACTGTTGAAGCTCACGGCGGAAGGTTACCGGAATATAGAAAACGAAGCGGATTATTCCGTCGCCGAGGAGCAGGTGGCTTTTATGATTACGGATATTATCGATCACTTCCGCTCTTATGACGATATTATTAAGGAAATCGATAAAAAACACAGCAAATATCTTCGAAATGCCGTGGAACGCGCCAAATTTTTGCTTATTAATTCCAATAACATAGAAGGAAAGATATCCGCCGTTCTTAAGCTGATGACGGAAGCCTTTAACCGTGAAGAAAACACCGCTCTTGCCGATGACGCCGATGAAGATATATGCAAAATATTTAACATTTTCCCGCAAGGCTTTTTGAGCGGAGAATCACTTAAGACTGTTTCGGTTTTAAGAAAAATGAACGATATAGAAGAAGTGTACAGTCCGCCTCACGTTTCGGATGAAGAACGTGAACGACGGCGGAGTGTCATAGCCGAAAAAAATCGCAACCGATTCACGAGAAAAAATATTGAAAGATTTGTAAAAGTACTGCTTAACGAAAAAGAATACGTTATGGCGTCGGAAATAGTGCCGGCTTCCAGGCGTGATATGATTCGTTTGATTTTTATCAATCTGTACGGTCGTGAAGAACGTTCGGCGTACAGGGTAGAACAAACGGAATCGGTTATCCATTCCCACGGATTTTGTTTTCGGGATTATAAAATCACATGGAGGACAAAATAATGGCGGAAAACAACCTTGAATTTTTGGATTTGCCAAAGGAAAAATTTCGTACGTCGGCGAATAAGCTTCTAAACGAATGTTTTATTTTGCGAAAAGTCAAAAATACCGACTCCGATTATTATTACATTTTGAATAACCGCGATGCATTTGACTCGTTTTTCGACCTGCTCGGTTATGAATTGATTATCCGTGAGGATTTGGGCGTTATCGCATTATACAATCCTTTCGGAACCGGAAGAATTCAACTGAAAAAAATTGAAAGCATTTTGCTTTTGATTTTGCGGCTTTTATATATCGAAAAGAAAAAAGAACTTTCGACGTCCTCCGACGTTGTTATCCTGGTTGACGAAATTTACGATAAATACAATATGTTGAACCTTCGCGTCAAGCTTGATAAAACCACTATGCGAAACGCCCTGCGGCTGTTTCGGCGTTACCATTTACTCGACAATCGTGGAACGGATATGTCAAACCCGGATACGCGCATTGTTGTCCTGCCATCCATCCTTTTTTCGATAACGTCGGAAAGCTTGGAAGAATTTTATCGTGAATCACAAGAAAAGCTGAGCAAATATGAGAACGGAGGGGAAAATGATGGCGACTCAGCCGATGAAGAAGCTGACGAGGATTAAATTGGTAAATTGGCATTATTTTACAAACGAAACCATTTCTGTAAACGGTTCTTTTCTTATAAGCGGAGAAAACGGCACGGGTAAATCCACTTTGCTCGACGCTATCCAGTTAGTGCTTACCACCAATACCCGTCGTTTTAATCCCGCGGCGAACGAGAAAAGCAAGCGCGATTTGAAAGGTTACGTCCGCTGTAAAACCGGAGAAGAAGGAAAGGCTTATAACCGCACTGGCAGTGTGATTTCCTATATTGCACTGGAGTTTTTTGAGGAAAATCAAAACAGATATTTTGTGCTTGGTGTTAAGTTGGATTCACCCGATTTGGAGAGCGATATCCGGCAAAAATGGTTTTGCGAGGAAGGCGAATTGGATTTTCTTTCCTTTGTTGCAAATAACAAACCTGCGATTGACGATCAATTTCGAAATGCCGGGAAAAAGATTACCTTTATTCACACGCAGGTGGAGGCAAAGGATCGCTTTAAACGGCGGCTCGGGAACTTAGACAATACTTTCTTTGATTTAATCCCAAAATCCCTCGCTTTTAAGCCGGTGGACAACGTTAAAGAATTTATAAACAAATTTATCCTCCCCGAAAAGGAAATCGAGGTGGATTTGCTTCGTGAAAATATCCGCAATCTTCGTGAAATGCAAAAACTGACAGATGAAGTAAAACGGCAAATTGCACAGTTGAAATCCATTCTCGATAAATACAACGATGTACGAGATACCGACAGGGATATTTTAGTGATAGATCTGGTTATAAAAATTGCCGATTTGGAAGCCCAAAAAGAGAAACTGTCCGATTTGAAAAAGAAGCTTGACAAATATCGTCGGGAAAAGAACGATAGGGAAGCGCAAAAAGAAAGCGAAAACAGACGGCTTGACGCTGTCGAGGACGAACTGCGGGAAATTGAATTTTCGCTTCGGACCAACGAGTGCGCGCAGCTTATAGAGAGCTTGAAAAGCAGATTGAAGGTGCTTGAAGAGCAAAAAGGACCTATTGAAAAAGAGCTTTTGACGCTGCGTGAGCAAATAGCTTGCGCGGAAAATGCGCTCGGCTTCATAAAAAAGATTCCGCCGGAAATTTCTTTGCAGACCGTTCGTGATTTGGATAAAACGTCGGTGGCGTTACAACAGCGCCGAATCACGGCAAGCCTGCTTAAGGATACCGCGTTGAAGGAAAAGAGCGAACGGTATTATGAGAACGCATGGGTAAAAACACAGACAGACAGCCTAAGGCGCGAGACGGAGCAATTAAGCTCAGAAATTGAAAATCTCAAGAAAAATCGCCTGACTTATCCGGAAAATACAGAGCGCCTCAAAAACGCTATCCGGCAGGAATTTAAGCGGCGCGAGATTGAGTCGGAGATTCGCGTGTTTGCCGATCTGCTCGAAATTACGGATCCCGCTTGGCAAAATGCCGTCGAAGGATATCTTAACATGCAAAGATTTAATCTTCTTGTGGAGCCTGCCTATTACGACCTTGCCGCCAAGATTTACAATCGGGAAAAAAGCCGGATACATTCCGTGGGATTGGTTAATACGGGAAAGCTTAAATTACAGCAGGAAATTTCGGAAAACAGTTTAGCGGCGGTTGTCAAATCCGAGAACCGGTATGCGCAGGCGTATGCGGCATATTTGCTCGGCAGTGTAATCCGCTGCGAGTCGGTATCGGAATTGAAAAGTCAGACTATGGCAATCACAAGCGGCGTTATGCTGTATAAAGGAAACGTATTGCGAAAAATCGACGAATCGGTTTATCGGATTCCGTATATCGGCAAGTATGCGTTAAAACGGCAATTGGAATTAAAACAGGCGGATTATAAGGCAAAAAAGGAAGAAGAGTCTCGTTTGATCGAGCTTCAAAAAAACATAGAAAAAAGCATTTCCGCTTTTGAAAAATGCAATCTTGAAAAACTGTTCGATACACTTGCCGCACCCGATAAGCTGCAGGATAAAAAGGTAGAAATTGTCGAGGTTACAAAAGAATTGAAGGAAGCGGAAAATGATCCGACAATAATTGAATTACAATTTAAACGGGATGACCTCGACAAACGGATTCGGGAAATAAAGCAAACGATTGACGAGACTAATCAAGCGATAGGAAGCCTTAATACTTCTATCGACGGATGTGAAAAAGATATCGCCGACACAAGCAAAAAAATCGAATTTGGCGAACGTGAAATTAAAAAATGTACTTATGAAAACGAAACCGCGCTTATAAACGCACAAGCAAAATATGACGAGCATAATCGAACTAAAGCAGCTCAAACCATTTACGAAAATTACGGACCGCGACGCAAGACCTTGGAAAACCGGCGGAATGCTAAATTTGCCGAGCTCACCGCGCTGCAAACGAAATATAAGGACGGCGAATTCGGCACCGGTGAAGAAGTGATGTCCGCGTACGAGGAGGAATTTGACAAACTTTCAAGACATGTTATTCTTCAATCCGAAAAAAAGCTGGAGGAGTTCAAGGAAAATTGCGAGCTTGAATTTCGGGAAACATTTCTTGCAAAAATGCGGGAAAATATCGAACAGGCGCGTGAAAAATTCAACAGCTTGAACCGGGCGCTCAAACCCATTTATTACGGAGACGATTCCTATAGATTTTACATATCAGAGAACAAACAGAAACAGCGCCTTTATGAAATGATCACCTCCGATGTAAATCTCAGCGGTACTACGCTTTTTTCCGCACAGTTTGAAAACGAATATCACGAGGAAATGGAGGAGCTCTTTTCAAAGCTTACCGAGTCGGACGATAAAGGCGAAGGCGTTCTTCGGGAGTATATCGACTATCGTAATTATCTTGATTACGATATTGAAAATATATCAAGAAAAGGAAAACGGCAGCTACTTTCCAAAACACATGGCGAAAAAAGCGGCGGTGAAACGCAAACGCCGTATTACGTGGCAATCGCCGCGTCGTTCAGTCAGATTTACAGCGGCAGAGAAAGCATTCGCATTATCATGATGGACGAGGCTTTTGACAAAATGGACGATAACCGTATTATCAGCATGATGAAATTTTTCCGCTCACAGGGATTTCAAATCATCGTCGCCGCTCCGTCGCCTAAAATGGAGGTCATCGGAGAATATGTGGATACGATTTTGGTGACCTATCGGGAAGATGATGCAAGCACGGTTGAGGAGTATACCTATGAAGAACTATGAAAAGGAAATTTTGAACAAACTGCTTGATAAATATGAGCGAAGCAAAAGCTTTAACGAAACCAATGCGGTAAAACAAAATTTTTCCCTGAGTCCGTCGGACCTTTCCGAAAAATATAAAGACGATTCCGATTACTACACCTTTAAGGAAATCAACGAGGCTATACAGTCATTGGAAAATCTCGGACTTGTATACTGCCGACGGGAAAAAGGCGGTGTTGTGCGCCGTGTTTTCTTAAATTGCGCAGTGCTTAACAATTGCTATAGCTATGCGAAACGGACTCCTAAAAAAGCGCTCAACGCAAGATTGACACGGCTGTTTGAGGCATATCGGGATAAAAATGAGGTACTCTCCGCTTATTGCGGTGAACAGCAGCGGCGCATCGCCGAGAATAAGTCCGTGAAATATTCCGATGAACCGGAAACTTTGGAAAACATTTTGAAAGCGCTGTCAAAAATTTTCGACGTATCTTCCGAAACCTTCCAAAGGGATTTTTCCGTGCGGGTTTTTGGGGATTCCAAGATATTTGAAAAAATCAAAAATTACCTCGTTTCGATTCTGTACGAGTACGGCGATTTTCCGGATAAAGAGACGGTTTTAGAGGATTTGAATATTGTCCGAAATCCGGGGTATGTCTATTTTAAAGGCGCCGGTGTGCTTAACGTAGCCGGGCAAAGTATAGATATCCGTACGCTTTGCGGGGATATCGCGCTTTCCTCATCACTGCTTTCGTCGGTTGAACAAATTGAAGTGTGCGGTAAAACGGTTATGACTATCGAAAATCTGACCAGCTTTCATGCCTTTTCAAAACCGGACGTATTCGCAATTTATCTCGGCGGTTATCATAATGCCGATCGTCGGCAATTCATCAAAAAAATTTACGAACAAAATCCGTGCAAGCAATTTTTGCATTACGGCGACATCGACGCGGGAGGATTTTATATCCTGAGGCATTTGCGCCAAAAGACGGCAATTGCGTTTGAACCGTTCCGTATGGACGTAAAAACCTTGCAGGAATATTCCGACTATACGAAACCGCTTACTGATAACGACAGAAAAAGGCTTGAAAAACTGCGCGACAGCGAATTCGGTGATACCGTAAGCTATATGCTTTTGCACAATTGCAAGTTGGAGCAGGAAGCGCTGGATATATGAATTTCGGAGCTTTATTTTATTAACTGAATTTAATATCTGCCCATAACCCAAAAATCTCAGGAGATCTGTGATTAGAGAATTGACGTTTGGCGTTTTGCGGATTTGCATTACAAAGTGGGGATGTATATTTCTTTCGTGGATGGTGTGAACGCATAAACGTGAGAGGGGTTGGCGTTAAAGCTGAAACAATGTAAACCGTTTTGGGCGGTATCTAATTTTTTGCGCAATTTTAAGTTGCGGGAGATTTTTAAAAAATTTAATTCAAAAAAATCGCGGCCGAGTATTGACAACCTTTTTATTTGGTTGTATAATTTTTTGGTAAACGTTACTTTACTTGATTTAACGTTTTACGGCAAATTTTTATTTTTAAAGGGTGTTTCAAATGGAAAAATTAAAGGCCGTTTTAATAGGCGCGGGGCTCCGAGGAAAAATATATACGGACGAAATGAAAAAGCGTGCGGATAAATTTGAGGTTGTCGCGGTTGCCGAGCCTATAGAAAGCAGAAGAAATTATATAAAAGACAAGCACAATTTGCCGGATGAGATGTGCTTCGCCGATTGGAAAGAGCTGTTGAAGCTCGGTAAAATTGCCGATATAGCGGTTATTGCCACTATGGACAGGGAGCATTTTGAGCCCGCGATGGCGGCAATCGATTTAAAATACAATCTTTTGCTGGAAAAGCCCATCGCTGCCACGGCGGATGAATGCAAAAAGCTGTACGATGCGGCTAATCTTAACGGCGTAAAGGTCGTAGTCTGCACCGTATTGAGATACACGCCTTTGTTTATGAAAATCAAGGAAATGCTCGACAGCGGCAAAATCGGCGACGTTGTCACGATAAATCATGAGGAAAACGTCGGCAACCTGCATTACAGTCACAGCTACACAAGAGGCAATTGGGGCAACGAGGGCAGAAGCGCCAACATGCTTTTGGCAAAATCTTGTCACGATTTTGATTTGCTGCAATGGCTTTTGGGAAAGAAGTGCCTGAGCGTTCAGTCCTTCGGAAGCTTATCCCATTTTACAAAATCCAACGCGCCGGAAAACACACCTGATTATTGCATAGAAGGCTGTCGTTTGGCTGACACTTGTCCGTATAATGCGGTTAAGCTTTATTTGGAGGATAAGGATAACTCATGGATGCGTGCCGCCGCGGCAAGGACGGCAAAGCATACCGACGAAGACGTTAAAAAGGCGATTACCGAGACGCAGTTCGGCAAATGCGTTTACAAATGCGATAACGACGTCGTGGATCACCAGACCGTTAATATGCTTTTTGAAGACGACGTTACGGTCACCTTTACTATGTCGGCTTTCAACAAGGGCGGCAGAGCCATGCACATTATGGGCACCAAGGGTGAAATTCACGTTGTAATGGGCACCGACGACAACACCTATATCGAATTATTCGATTTTGAAACAAGAACCGAACAAAAAGTCGATTTCAAGGCAAGCGACGGTATGACGGGCGGCCACGGCGGCGGCGACGGCGGTATTGTGGAAACCCTTTATTACTATTTGACCGGTGATTATTCGGGTAAATCCGTTCCGGATATCGAGATTTCCTGCTATAACCACCTTTTGGTATTTGCCGCCGAAAAGGCAAGACTCGAAAACCGTGTGGTTGATGTACAAGATTACCTTTCGAGCCTGTAACAAGCTTTTAAACAATAACCCGGGTATTCCCAACCTATTTCGGTGCGAATGCCCGGATTTTTTATTTATCTGCCGCAAAACGAACGGGTTTGGCGAATTTGGCGAATTTTTGCAAAAAAATATTGAAAAATCTAAAATGATGTGCTAAAATTTACTGTGTATATCGGTAGGCAATAAAGGCAAATGCGCTTGGCGGCGCGGTCGCTTGTATAAAAAAGCGGATGACGCCTTGGAATGCGCAAATTTTCCGTTTTTATGCCGGATATACGCGCACAACATGCGAAATTTAGAGAAAGGAGGCTTCCTCTTATGAAATTTGTACAAATGACAAAAATTCCCACGGGGGGGGGGCAAAGGTCCGCCTTATTAGGCAAATTGACGGACTTCCGCAGGGGAAGCCGCACCTTGATCACAGTATAGACGCACTCCGATTTTGACGGCATTATCGGGGCGATGTCTTAACCCCGAATTTCAAAAATGCCGCAAAATTAAATAAGGAGTGTTAAAACATGACACAGATTAAAAGCACCAAAAAGGCGCTGTTTATGAGCATGCTCTCGATGCTTTTGTGCGTTGCAATGCTTATCGGTTCTACATTCGCATGGTTTACCGACAGCGTGACAAGCGGTAAAAACAAAATTATCGCGGGCAACTTGGATGTTGATCTCGAATATACGAACGATCCTGTCTCGGGTTCCTGGAAAAGCGCCGACGGTGCGGAAGATTTATTTGACAAAGACGCCCTCTGGGAGCCGGGGCACACCGAGGTTATCTACGTAAAGGTAGTTAACAAAGGCTCGCTTGCCCTTAAGTATCAATTCGACATCGGCGCGGTGGACAAGGTTATCGGTTATACCGAGGACAATAAGCCCATCGATTTGACGAATTTTATCAAATTCGGAGTTGTAAGCGTTACCGAGGCATATGCCGACAGAGCGGACGCGCGCGCGGCCGTGGAGGACAGCGCGGTTAATATTGCCAAGGGCTATATCGCAAGCGATAAAGTTCTCGAAAAAGACGATGAATCGGATGTCTTTGCAATCGTGGTTTACATGCCCGAAACGGTTGACAACAGCGCAAACCACGGCAAGGACAAGACGGTTCCGGAGATCTCTTTGGGGCTTAACGTAGTCGCCACACAGGCAATGGTTGAAAACGACAGCTTTGGCAATACCTACGATGACGGCGCAGTTTACCCCGTTCTGTTTACCGACAGTGCGGAGGGATTGACGGAAGC
>CANQGK010000046.1 GCA_947623175.1 uncultured Clostridia bacterium
TTTCCTTTTTCCGCAAATTCCGCGAACATTCTCACGTCGCGAAGGTACTTTTCGCGAGTGTTTTTGCTTTTTTCATCAATTTTAAGCCATAGCAAAAACTTTTGAATAACCTTTTCGTTAATTACTTTTTTCATTTTATTCCACCTCCGGATAATATATTTCTATTTTACCCGAAAAGCGGGATTTTGAAAATTATCTTTTTAAATTTACAAAAATGCGCCGCAAAGCTTAAAAAGGCGTTGCCTTTTTGCTTGAAAAGCGGCGGGATATGTGGTAATATGTAAATAATAAAAAACGGAAAGAGATAGATATGAAGCTTACCGAAATTTTAAATTCCGACCGATTTTCACTTTCTTTTGAGGTTTTTCCGCCCAAAAGCAGTACCGCGTTCGACTCGGTGCAAAAAGCCGTCGAGGAAATAGCCCGACTGCGGCCGTCGTTTATGAGCGTTACTTACGGTGCTGGCGGCGGCACAAGCCGGTATACGCTCGAAATCGCAAGGGAAATCAAGGAGCGATACGCCGTGCCTACCCTGGCACATTTGACCTGCGTATCCTCCACGCGCGAAACGGTGCGGGCGAGGATAACCGACATGAAAGCGGCGGGAATTGAAAATATCATGGCGCTTCGCGGCGACCTTACTCCGGAGCTTGAGGCCGTCGGTTTAAAGGATTGTGTTTACCGCCATGCGATAGACTTGATTCGCGATATCAAGGCGCTGGGCGATTTTTGCATAGGCGGGGCGTGTTATCCCGAGGTTCACCCCGAAAGCCGCAATCAAAAGGAGGATATCGCCCACCTTCGCGAAAAGGTGGAAGCGGGTTGTTCCTTTCTCACGACTCAGATGTTTTTTGACAATAATCTGCTTTACAATTTTTTGTACAAGCTCCGCGAATCGGGGATATTCGTGCCGGTCATCCCGGGAATTATGCCCATTACCAACGGCAAACAGGTCGAGCGCGCCGTAAAGCTCTCGGGCTCCTTTATGCCTCAGCGCTTTAAAAGCATCGTCGACCGGTTCGGCTCGGACCCGGCGGCTATGAAGCAGGCGGGAATAGCCTACGCCACCGACCAGATAATCGACCTGTTTGCAAACGGCGTCAAAAACGTTCACGTTTATTCGATGAACCAACCCGACGTTGCGAAAAAAATACTCGAAAATCTTTCCGAAATTTGTATGCGCCGATAGAGCTTCGGATTTGAAAGGAATTATTGCGCCGTGCCTGCCGTTAACGTTAAAAATTACCAAGCGCCGCCCTTTGACCGCAACGAAATTTTAAGATACGCGGGCGCGCGTTCACCCTCGCCGGAAATCGAAAATCTGCTCGACGAATGTTTAAATCTCGTTCGCGGCGAGACAGCCTACCGCGTCTGCTTCACGCAAGCTCCCGTAACGCGCGAGGGGGATACCGTAAATATAGGTTTTATAAAAACAAATTCGAAAAATCTCGCAAAGAGACTCGAAAATTGCGACAGCGCCGTCGTTTTCGCGGCGACGCTCGGCATAAAGCTTGACCGCCTTATTTTGAAATACGGCGCGGCGGCGCCCTCGAAAGCGCTTATGCTTCAGGCTATAGGCGCCGAAAGAATCGAAAGCCTCTGCAATCTGTTCGAGGCAGAAATCGCGCAAAAGTCGGAAGAGCGAAACCGAAAAATCGCCCCGCGCTTCAGCCCCGGCTACGGCGATCTGCCGATTTTTTTGCAAAAGGACATTTTTTTAATGCTCGACTGCCCGAAATCGATAGGGCTCACCCTCAACGACAGCATGCTTATGTCGCCCTCGAAATCGGTTACGGCGATAATCGGACTCAAAAACGCATAACCGCTCTATTAAATTAAGGAGAATACCGTGAAAATTACCGAATATGCAAAGGAACATATAATTTATCTTGACGGCGCCATGGGCACCATGCTCCAGGCGGGCGGCTTAAAGCCCGGCGAGCTTCCCGAGCGCCTCAACGTCACCCACCCCGAAAAAATCACCGAAATACACAAGGCGTATTTTGACGCGGGCAGTAATCTTGTCTGCACAAATACCTTCGGCGCAAACACCCTTAAATTTTCCCGCGACGAGCTGCGCGAGATCATCGGCGCGGCGGTGCACAGCGCGAACTCGGCAAGGGAACAAAGTCGCGGCGGGGAAAAATGGATAGCGCTCGATATAGGCCCGCTCGGCAGGATGCTTGCGCCTTACGGCGATCTCGATTTTGAAGAAGCGGTAAAAATTTTCGCCGAAACGGTGAAAATAGGCGCGGAATGCGCGGTAGATCTCATCCTAATCGAGACGATGAACGACATTTACGAAACAAAGGCGGCGCTGCTTGCCGCAAAGGAAAACTGCGACCTTCCCGTTTTCGTTTTAAACGCTTACTCCGAGGACGGAAAGCTGCTCACCAGCGCAGAACCCGGCGCGGTCATAGCCATGCTCGAGGGCATGGGGGCGGACGCCGTGGGCATAAACTGCTCCTTCGGCCCGCAAAAGCTGCGCGGCGTTGCCGAGGAATACCTGCGTCTCTCGTCCGGTTACGTAATTTTCAAGCCGAACGCCGGACTTCCGCAGGTGAGCGGCGGCATAACCCGCTATGACCTGTCGCCCGACGAATTTGCAGACGAAATTACGGAGCTGCTGCGAAGCGGCGTAAGAATGGCGGGCGGCTGCTGTGGAACGACGCCCGAGTATATCGCGGCTTTGGTTAAAAAATCCGAAAAGCTTGCCCCCGTTCCGGTAGAGGACAAAAACATCACCTGCGTATCCTCCTATACGCATGCCGTCACCTTCGGCAAAAAGCCCGTACTTATAGGTGAAAGAATAAATCCGACCGGCAAAAAGCGCTTTAAGGAGGCGCTTCGCGAGGGCGATTTTGACTATATACTCGGCGTGGGCTTTGCCGAGCAGGAGCAGGGCGCGCATATTTTGGACGTAAACGTCGGTCTGCCCGAAATTGACGAGGTCGATATGCTCACGAAAGCGGTCTGCAAGCTTCAAGCGGTAATAGATCTGCCGCTTCAGATCGACAGCTCAAATACCGAGGCTTTGGCGTCGGCGCTTCGCCGTTACAACGGAAAGGCACTTATAAATTCGGTAAACGGCAAAGCGGAAAGCATGAAAGCCGTTTTTCCGCTCGCCAAAAAATACGGCGGACTGACGGTAGCCCTCACCCTTGACGAAAACGGGATTCCCGAGACCGCCGAGGGAAGGGTGCGCATTGCCGAAAAAATACTCGCCGAAGCGCAAAAATACGGGATCGAGCGCAAAAATATCATTTTTGACCCGCTGGCGCTCACCGTAAGCGCCGATAAAAACGCCGCAAACGAAACGCTTAAGGCGGTGCGCCTTATCCGCGAAAGGCTCGGCTGTCATACCTCGCTCGGCATTTCAAACGTCTCCTTCGGTCTGCCGAAAAGGGATATCGTAAACGGCGCCTTTTTTACCCTCGCTTTGGGCAACGGGCTGTCGGCGGCTATTGTAAATCCCGACTCCGCGGAGTTAAAAAAGGCATATTTCGCCTATTGCGCCCTTTGCGGGCTTGACGATAATTGCGGCGATTATATAAGCTTTGCCGAAACGCTTCCCGACGGTTTTGCCGCGGCGCCCGCAGTCGCGGCGGAGCCGAAAACCGATACCGACTCGCGCTCCGAGCTTCAACAGGCGATTTTAAAGGGGCTCGGCGAAAAAGCGGCGCGCTTTACGGCTGAGCTTTTAAAAACCGAGGAACCGCTCGGCATAGTGCAAAACGAAATCATACCGGCGCTTAACAAGGTGGGTACGGACTTTGAAAACAAAAGGGTATACCTTCCTCAGCTGCTTATGAGCGCGGAGGCGGCAAAGGCTTCGTTTGAGGAAATAAAGCGCGGCGCGCCGCAAAATACGTCGACGCAGAAATGCCGCTTTGTGATAGCCACTGTAAAGGGAGATATTCACGACATAGGCAAAAACATCGTAAAGCTTATGCTCGAAAATTACGGCTTTGCGGTTACCGACCTCGGAAAGGACGTTCCCCCCGAAAAAATAGTCGATACCGTCCTCTCCCTTAAAGCGCCCGTAGTGGGCTTGAGCGCGCTTATGACCACCACGGTACCCGCCATGGAAGAGACCGTAAAAAAGCTTAAAATCGCCGCGCCATGGTGCAAAATCGTTGTGGGCGGCGCCGTTTTGAATAAGGAATACGCCGACGCGATAGGCGCCGACAAATACGCCGCCGACGCTATGGAAACGGTGCGTTATGCCGAAGAAATAAACCGCGGACTTTAATATTCTGGAGTGGGTATCATGCCTTCTGAGTTTTCAAGAACCGAGCTTCTCTTGGGGAAGCGGGCTTTACAAAAGCTTGCCGATTCCCGCGTTGCGATATTCGGTCTCGGCGGAGTGGGCGGCTATGCCGCGGAGGCGCTGATTCGCTCGGGAATAGGCGCCGTAGATCTTATCGACCATGACAGGATATCGATAACAAACCTTAATCGCCAGATTTACGCAACCTTGTCAACAATAGGCGAATATAAGACGGACGTCGCGGCAAAGCGAATTGCCGACATCAATCCGCGGGCGATCGTCCGCACCTATAAAACCTTTTATACTCCGCAAACGGCGGAGCAATTTGATTTTTCAAACTACGATTATATTGTGGACGCCATAGATACCGTAACCGGCAAAATCGCCCTCGCGGTCAACGCTTATGCCGCCCGCACCCCGATAATCAGCGCTATGGGCGCGGGAAACAAGACCGATCCCACCGCATTTGAGGTCGCGGATATTTACGAGACCTCGATTTGCCCGCTTGCAAAGGTTATGCGCAGAGAGCTGAAGCGCAGGGGAATCCCCGCTTTAAAGGTGGTATATTCCAAGGAACCGCCGCTTGTGCCTGCCGCATACACGGAAAATCTCGGAGCCGACGAAATTTCACCGCCCGACGCGGCGAAACCCGCCGCCCGACGTCCGGTACCCGGAAGCGTCTCCTTCGTTCCGCCCGTAGTCGGCTTGATTATCGCGGGCGAGCTGGTAAAGGACTTAACGGCGCCGCCCGCCGAACAAAAGCGGCAATGAAATATTAAAAAAGCAGAGAGGTAAACGCATGAAAGTAACGGTAGCAATCGATTCATTTAAAGGAAGCCTTACGTCAATGGAAGCCGGCAAAGCCGCAAGCGAAGGCATAAAGCGGGTATATCCGGACGCGCAGGTCTGCGTACGCCCCTTGGCAGACGGAGGCGAGGGAACGGTTGAGGCGCTGACCTTCGGAATGGGCGGCGAGCTGCAGCAAGTTAAGGTTACGGGGCCTTTGGGAGAGCCTGTGATTTGTCAATACGGTATCGTGAACGGAACGACGGCGGTTATCGAGATGTCCGGCGCGGCGGGAATTACGCTTGTTCCGGATGAATTGCGAAATCCCTTGAACACTACGACCTTCGGCGTCGGTGAGACGATCCGCGACGCTATAGAAAAAGGCTGCCGCAAATTTATCGTGGGAATCGGCGGAAGCGCCACCAACGACGGAGGAATAGGTATGCTGCAGGCTTTGGGCTTCGGCATTTCGGATAAAAACGGACAACACGTCTCCCGCTTCGGAAGAGGGCTTGCGGACGTTGCGCGGATCACGGACGAAAATGTGATTTCACAGCTTAAGGATTGCTCCTTTAAAATCGCATGCGACGTCACCAATCCGCTTTGCGGAGCTAATGGCTGCAGCGCCGTTTACGGGCCGCAAAAGGGCGCCGATCCGGAGATGATCAAGGCCTTTGACGGCTGGCTTTGCCATTATGCCGAAGCCGCGAAAGAAAAATACCCGAACGCCGATCCGAGCTTTCCCGGAACCGGCGCGGCGGGAGGCATGGGCTTTGCTTTTTTGACCTTTACCGACGCAGTGCTGGAATCGGGCGTTAAAATTGTTTTGGAAGAGACGAAATTGGCGGATTACGTAAAGGACGCGGATATCGTAATAACCGGCGAAGGCCGCCTGGACGGACAAACCGTCATGGGCAAGGCTCCTATAGGCGTGGCAAAAACAGCCAAACGCTTCGGCAAACCGGTTCTCGCCTTCGCAGGCTGCGTAACAAACGACGCCTCCGCCTGCAACACCGAAGGCATCGACGCCTTCTTCCCCATCCTCCGCAGTATAACGACGCCGGCGGAAGCCATGCAAATCGAAAACGCAAAACAAAACCTCTCCTCAACCGCCGAACAAACCTTCCGCCTGATAAAAGCCCTCGGCCAATCCCGTTGACAAATAAACCCGCAAAAAAAATCCATGCTGCAACAGGACGGGTAAAACAGTTCTATCCTTCATGCAGTATCATTTATTAAAAAGCTGATATCATCCCGAAAAAAATATCCCAAGCTTTGCAACTTGGGATATTTCAAATGAATTTACATACTTTAAAGCGGTTTACCATTTATAGGGGTTCAGGGAGGAGAGGGTGGTGTGGTGTTCGGTGCTTTGGGTGGCTTTGGTGAAGGTTACGTTTAGTTTGGCGTCGGCGTTTATGCGGGTGACTCGAAGGGTGATGCGGTTTTCGCCTTTTTGGAGTTTTACGTTCTCCAAGTGCACGTTTTCCGCCGTCCAATTGTCGCAATAATTCCGTTTCGCCGCCAACTCGCCGTTGACGTACAGGGCGAACGGGCATGTATGGCCTATATGGATACATACCTCTTTATCGTCGTCCGACAGCAAAATGCGCGACATATAAGCAACGCATGGCCCTTGGAAGCCGAAAAAGTCGTTAAGTCGGAAGCTGTCCTCCGGAACGTTGGCAAGCGTCTGTTCGTAGTGTCGATCCGACCAATCGGCGGTCAATGGCTCGAACAATGCTTCTTCCCCGATAAATTCCGTCTCGGTATCGGTTGCGAAGTTCAGGTGGAAATGGCGAAGCTTATCGGAGCCGTTGCCCTCGATCCGAGATTGCGGGATCGCCGCGTAGTAGGGCCTTCTCTCCGAAAAATGCTCCAAAATCAGCTCCGTCGTGCAAATCGGCTCGGTTCTCCAAAACGGGCCGCAGAGCTTCCACGGAGTTGCCGCGGCAATGCCGAAGCTTTTATTCAACACTTCCTCTCCGTCTTCGTTAAGGGCGGTAAAGGTGAAGATGTTGCAGTCATGTATTTCCCTTGTATCGATAGGCAGGGTGACGTTTAGCGATACTCGCTCTTGCGTATGCGCATTTAAGACAAGTGTGAAGTCCGGAAGGTCGCAGACAAGGCCGTTTACCGCGTCGATATGGCATTTCAAACTGCAATTTTTGTCGGTACGGTTGCCGACGGTAAGGGTAACACCCGTACTTTCGCCGAGCGAAACGGAGGGTATGCCGTTTTCGTAGTCCGCGCGGAAGGTGTAATCGGGCTCCGCTTCGAAGCAAAATTCCACGTCGGGCGCTCCCGTAATTCGGATTTCGGGATTTACCTTCTTGGAAAATTCTATCGCCAATTTTGCGATATCCTCCGCCAAATCGAAGATTTTATTACTGCGGCGATTGCTTTGTACTCCCAGCACGTAGGTGATTTCGGTAAGTCCGTAGGCTTCCGTCAGCTCCTGCGCGCCTCTGAGGAGTCCGATAATCGCTCCCGCGGTAGCGCATGTGCAGTCGGTGTCAAAGCCGCAATTGAGCGCTAAAAGGCTGGTTTTGATTATATCGTTTTCGCCGAGCAGCAAAGCCGCCAGGGTGATCCCCATGTTCTGGTACATATTGGTACAGTCGGGATGTCCGTAACGGAACAGCAGCTTTGTCAGAACGACCTTTATATCCTTGTATTTGTCGCAAAGCTCGCATGTAAAGGTCACAAGTTCGCGAAAGGCGGATTTTTCGGGAAGAACCGGAAGCGCCTTATTTATAAGCTTGCGGACGTCGTTTTCAAAGAATGCCTCGCTTTCCAGCGCCGCCAAAAAGCGCTCCGCCCATATCGATTCCCCGAAGTGATCCAGCTGTCCGTCGCGCGAGGCAAAATCGCTTGCAAGCTCCGGATTGCCCACTGCCAGGCAGCCCCATATCTCCGAACGAATGGGACAGCCCATACCCTCTATATAGTAATCGTTGCAAAATTTTCCGGAATAGGGCGGGTAAATGCCGCGGTTATAATTTTTGCGCATAACGGCGTATTCGCCGGGAGAATAGGGGCAGCAGCTTACGAACCGCTCCAAAAGGTCGTATGGGGTGAAGTCGGCGCCCTTCTTTTCCAGCACGTCCAGCCACAGTACCTGCAAATCCAGATCGTCGTTCGGCAGAGAACAGTCGATCATTTCCGGCATAAACGGCAGCTCCATAGGCATTTTTACGCCCTCGTGGGGCGCGCCGATATTTCCGGAAACCGCTTTGCCGATAAAGCAGCCGTATACTTTATTCAAATAGGTTTCATAAGAAATTGTACGCATTTTCAAAACACATCCCGAGGATAAATTTTGCTTTCGGCAGCAGGTTTTTATAAGAAAAACTTGCCCTGCTTTGCCGCAGTCTTTTAGATAACTTATGCATTATATCTTAATAAATCCGCATAGTCAATTGCATATTTTAGCTTAGTTAATTGCATATTTTAGCTTGGTTTGCGGGGGAAAAGTTGTGTATTTGAAAAAACGCGCAGCGCGGCGGCGGGCGGCTTAAAGCAGGATCGCCGGCGCGGACGCCCAGGGGTGAAAGAGGCTTGTGTTCCACTTTTGCTCCTTGCCCCATGCTTCAAAACAGGTGGTCGCGCCCTCGGCGAGCATATTTGCCCAGGCGTCGTCGTCCGCTATTAAGCGCTCCATAAGCTCCGTTTCGCCGACCTGCTTTAGGGCGTAGCCCGCAAAAAATGCCATATATACGCCGCCGCAGGTCAGTTTCTTACGCTCGATAAGGCCTATTATCGCACGTTTGTTTTCTTCGTCCGTCCAGACGCCCGCAAACAGGGCGATGACGTTGGAATGAAAGCTTGCGTGAGCGGAGCCGACGCTGTCGACAAACAGCTTTTGCTCTTTATTGTAAAAGGCGCGGATATACGCCTCGCGGACGCGCTCTCTGTCGCCGAGCGGCGGCTTGCCGAGTGCGGCGCAGATTTCCTCGACAGATTTTAACATGGCGAGATAAAAGGCGTTCGGCAGATTGTGACAGCCAGGTCCTATCGGACGCTCGAGCGGAAAATCGTAGTTATCGCGCAGGTTGTCGGGCCAATCGACCAAATTCCATTTTTCGCGGATATTCTCGATAAGTCCGTACTCGTTTTCGAAGGCGGCAAAATATTCGTATACGTTCTTGACAAAAGGGTACATGTGTTCCAAAAAGGCTTTGTCGCCGGTATATCGGTAGAGCCACAGCACCTGAAAGGGGAATTGCAGGGAATAATCGGCGATCTCCTGCATAAAGGAGGCGGGCGCGACGGTCATAAGGCCTTTGCAGATAAATGAAGATTGAGCGTAATTTTCCAGCGCTTTTTTCATCATGGCGGGGTCTCCCGTAAGGGCGACGCTTGCGATGCCGGCGATGGTCACGTCGCCGAGATACTGCCCCTTTTCACGGGTGGGGCAGTCGACGAAGCACTCCTGGACGCCGTATTTTACGGTATTAGAGCAAAGCTTGTATATGGCGGCGAGGCGTTCGTTTTTGCCGGTATAATGTTTGATTTCCCGAAATGGATAGTGGCGCACCGTAAAGGCTATGGAGTCTTCGTTTATCACGGCGCCGTCGGGCAGCAGGATCTCCGCGTAGCGAAACGCCTTATAATCGTATTGGGAAAGGCGGTCGTCGGGTCTTCCCGAGAGGGTGAAGTATTCCTCGTACTTACAGTTACAGCGCATATCGAAGCGCACCGAGCCGTCGTCGTTTAATTCCTCGCCGAAGCGGAGAGTGATCACGTCGCCGCGTTTGCCGGAAGCGCGAAAGGTGAGATACCCCGCCGCCTCAAAGCCGAAGTCTACGCGGAAGCCCTTATCCATGCGGGTGAGTGCTTTGGGCTTGACGTCGTAGATTTCGAGCTGTTTTGTCGGCTGGGGATAAAGCGTATAATCGACGTTTTGGCGATAGCGGGCGTTTTGCCAGGCGTTGTCGTCAAAATCGGGAGACGCGAAGTCGTATTCGGAGCTGCCGGCGTCGAAATTTTCGGCGTAAGCGGTGTCGTAGCCGATTATGCCGCAGGCGGAAAAGCCGGTATGGTAGGCGCATTTCCAGCTTTCATCCGATTCGGCGACGCATACTCTGTCCGCGGTAAGGTCGAAAACCATTCCGTGGCGGTAATCCGCGCTCACCCAGACTCGGTTGATAAGCCCCTGGTAGTAGGTATGGACCGCGATGGTATTTTCGCCCGGAACAAGGTAATTTGTAAGGTCAAGCTCGTTGTAATAATAGTGGAACGGATAACCGGGCGCCGGGCCCTGCGTTACGAAAACGCCGTTGACGTACAGCTTGTAATAATCGTCGGCGGAGATGCGGACAGTCGCTTTCTCAAAAGCGGGCAGGGTTATTTTTTTACGGAAAAGAATATGGCGGTTGCGGTATCTTTCCTCGTGATAAGGCTCGTATGTTTCGAGCTCCTTATGAAAGACGTTAAGGGGAACAAGCGGGGCAAAGTCCTCGTTGGTGATCCATTTGGCTTTGAAATCGGACATGGAATTTTCCTTTCCGGCAGGGGAGCCTGCCAAGTGTGGTTTAATCATCGGCGGTCTTGCTCGGGGGTTCGCCGTATTGCTTTTTATAAGCGCGGTAAAATACCGAATAATCGTTAAATCCGCACTGCAAATACGCCTTTGTGGGCGGGAGTCCGGAAAGTATCAATTGCTTTGCCGCCACAAGCTTCTTTATCGTTATGTACTCTATTACGGTCGAGGCGGTGGCTTTTTTGAAAATGCGGCAGAGGTAGGTTTTGCTTATATAATATCTGCTGCATATATCGTCAAGGGTGACACCTTCGAAAATATGGCGGTTTATATAGCTTAAAATTCTGCTGTCGAGCGTTTTATTGGTTTCGGTATCCTCTATCGTGTCGAAAGCGTTTGAAATTTCGTTTAAAAGCGGAAGCAGATTGGTTATAATCCTTATGCGTCTGTCGGGATCGTCGCAGAGCATGCTTTTTATAAAAGCTTTGTAAGCGTCGCTTTTGAAATTTTCCGCCCGGTAACGGTTCAAGGTTCCGATTTTGCGATTGTTGAAGGGCTCCAAAAGTCTGCCGTTCGGATCGATACCGCTTAATACGGCGGGGTGGAAATTTACAGAAAGTCTCGTATACGGCTTGCTGTCGGTTATGTCTATATAGTGCGACTCGGCGGGGCGCATGATCAGAATATCGCCGGGCTCGAGCGGGTAAGGCGTACCTTCTACCCGGTAGACGCCGCTTCCGCCGATAAAATAATAGAGCTCGTACGATTCGTGAGTATGCATTTTAAAGCTTGCGGGCAGGGGCGCTTCGTCGCGACGGTAGCTTACGCCGATATCTTTGTCCGCATAAGAAAAAAACTCGCTCATACCAATCACCGGGTATATATTAACACATATGTGTAATATTTGCAATATAAAAATGCAATCTCAACAATTTAATTGTGTTTGTTATTTGTGTATAATGTAAAATAAGGGCTATAACAGCCACTAGTCAATGCAATTTTTATAATCGGAAGGAGATTTTTTATGAAAAAGGTAAAGGACAAAAAATTGGTTGTAGGCGCGGATTTTGCCGGTTTTCCGCTCAAGGAAGCGGTAGTCGAGCATTTGAAGAAAAAGGGCTGGGAAATCGAGGATCTGGGTGTAACCGTCGACAGCGATCCGGATGATACGGAAAATATGTTCCATCGCGTAGGTCTTCGCGTCGGCAGTAAAATCAGCGAAGGCGAATACGAACGGGCGTTGGTTTTCTGCGGTACCGGTATGGGTATTCATATTGCGGCGAGCAAGTGCCCGCATGTGCATGCCGGCGTTGTCGAAAGCGTACCCGCGGCGCTGCGGGCGATAACGGGCAACGGGGTAAACGTGCTTGCCATGGGAGCTTTTTACGTGGCTCCCGCTATGGGCTGTGACATCGCGGACGCATATCTCAACGCGGAATTGGGAAGCGGATACGAATGGTGGAAAAACTTCTACGAATTTCATAAGCTTGCCATAGACGAGCTTGAAGCCTTCGATTATGAGGAATACAAAAAGAACGGATTTAAGGTCAAGCATCTGGGCGACTACCCGCTAAAGCTTGAAACAAAAGATTGATTTTATAAAAGCCGGATCTCTGTACGGGGGTTCGGTTTTTTATTTTTATAATCTTTAGCCGCATCTCGGCTTTACTTTTTCTCTCCCCCTGTCTTTTTCGGAGCAATCTCCGAAAAAGACACCCCCCTCGGCAGATGGGGGCAAGGCGCGCACG
>CANQGK010000047.1 GCA_947623175.1 uncultured Clostridia bacterium
AAATAAAAATTAAGGAGGTAAATTACAATGACAAAAACAAAATCCACCAAAAGAGCGTTGCTTATGAGCATGCTGTCCATGCTGCTTTGTATCGCAATGCTCGTCGGTTCCACCTTCGCGTGGTTCACCGATTCAGTAACGAGCGGTAATAACAAAATCCTTGCCGGAAACCTCGACGTGGAGTTAGAATATACCACGGCGAGCGAAAGCGAAGCAGAAGACGGTCTTTCTACTGCCACATGGCACGAGGTAAACAACGACACTGATAGTCTCTTCGCGAAAGAAGCTCTCTGGGAGCCGGGATATACCGAAGTTGTATATCTTCGCGTTAAAAACGCCGGCACCTTGGCGCTTAAGTACAAGCTCGGCATCAACGTTGCAAACAAGGTTATCGGCAAAACTGCCGACGACAAGGACATCGACCTTGCAAACTTCATTGAGTTCGGCGTTGCAAAAGCAGACACTCCGTTTACCGACAGATCCACTGCTCGTGAGGCGGTAAAGGCCGACGCGGTTAAGCTCTCCGCAGGCTACGCTTCCGAATCGGAAACCACACTTGACAAGGAAGAAACTTCCGATCCCTTTGCACTCGTAGTTTACATGCCCGAGGACGTAGGCAACGACGCCAACTACGGCACGGGCAAAACCAAGCCCGAGATCACCCTCGGTATCAATCTCGTTGCGACCCAGGCTACCGTTGAGGAAGACAGCTTTGACAATCTGTACGACAAAGACGCAACCTATCCCGAAGTTGCAACCGGAACTAGCACTTGGTATGACGAAACAGCAGGTGATCCGAGTGAGCCGGACACTTATACCTTAACTTCCGCTTCGGAGCTTGCAGGTCTTGCCAAGCTTGTAAACGAAGGTAAAGAAACCTTTGAAGGCAAAACAATTACCCTTGCAAGCGACATAGCACTTGACGGTGTATCGAATTGGATACCGATCGGTTCGGCAGAACATCCCTTTAATGGCACATTCGACGGCGCGGGTCATACCGTTTCAGGATTGTATATTGATCATAATCTTACAACCACTACGGGTTTAGATATAATCGGATTCTTTGGCACCATAGAAAATGCTACGATTAAAGACTTGACTGTTGACGGCAACATTACAATTACCGATACGTCAAAAATAATAGAAGGCGATGAGTTTACTGTCGGTGGAATTTGCGGTATGGCAACAGCGTCGATAATCAGCGGATGCACAAATGAAGTCACAATTGACGTTTCAGCTGTAACTGAGCCGGCTACAATATGTGTTGGCGGTATCTTAGGTATTGCGAGAGATAAATCGGGCGGCACAACTACTACTTATCTGACCAAATGTGTCAACAATGCGGATCTTACTGCAGCTTATAGCGGAGACTTCCTTTATACAACTTTGGTTGGCGGTATTACGGGATGCACACGGCTTCTCAAAGTTAACATCAGCGATTGCGAAAACCATGGCGAACTGATTGGCGAAGCAACCGATGATATGGGTGTTACATTCTGATTTATCAATTCGAATAAATACTTAATAAAAATTTTAAGTAGATTTTCCTTATAAGAAAGTCGTTGTTAAAATATTTGAGTAAGCGGCAAGCCGAACGACTTGCCGCTTTTAGGGGATTAGAAGCAAACTACTTCCGAGGCATTACATACTTTGCCTTTATATTTTTAAATAAAACTCTATATAAAATAAAAAAGAGCCCGCTGTGTAAACGAACTCCGTTTAATAATTAAAATAAATCCGAATGACTTCCCGTGCGAAAAAGAAAAAGCTCTAACTCATCCTTTTCTGTACGATATATCAAGAGCCAATTTGGCTCGATATGACATTCTCTGAATCCTCGATAATACCCTGTTAATTCGTGATCCCGAAATTTTTCTTCAAGAGTTTCCCGGTGGGCAAGTATATTGACTACGTCGCGCAGTTTTTCAATTTTCAGCCCACGCTTTGCCGCCAACTTCAAATCCTTCTTAAATTGATTTGACGCAACTACTTTAAGCATCTGTAAGCACCTCTGTCATCAAATCATCGAAAGAATCATAGCGCTTATATTCACCGGGATTTTTCCGCATTTCGTTATACTCCGCCAAAGCTGCTTTTGTTTGCGCGTTGGGCGTAAAGCGCTTGACTTCAAACGGAATGCCGTCATGACTTACGGCGCTTTTCAAAAACATGGTAATAGCGGCTGACATATTAAGACCGAGATCGTCAAATAATGCCTCTGCCGACTGTTTCAATTCGGAATCGACGCGAACGTTTATATTAGTGGTAGCCATAAAAAATTCCCCTTTCGCTTTTATATTATTATATCCGTTTTTGCAAGTATTGTCAATACATATTTGTAATAATAATGTAAAATGTTTTGCATTGTTTTACATATTATAATAAAAATTATATTAAATACAAATCGCGCGTTGCGGTATGACGCGCGGCGTCGGGCAAAGGGCAAGAATTTTCCTTGCCTTTTGCCGGGCGAGAACCCAAAAGTCAGGGGTTGCGAAGGTTTGGAAAATATTTCCGCCCCGGCGCCCACCTCCGCACGACCGCAGCCGCCGTTTCACACTCCTTCGGCGGCTGCGGTTTTTATATATTACCTTTTTTAAATCGTCGGCCAGATGAAATTGAATTTTGCCGATTCGCCGTTATCTATGAGAATATCCTGCGCGGTCATCGATTTATTTACCGTGGTGACAAAATACGCCCATTCGGCGATTTCGGAGGGAGTCGCCCACTTTGAAAGCATCGTTTCGTCGATCACCGCTTGCCAAAGCGTCGGATTTTCGATTATACAGCGGTTAAGGTCGGTCAAAACGCCGCCCGGCGAGAGGCTGTTGGCGGTCGCGCCGAAAGGGGCGACGCGCGAAGCGGTATTTTTCATATAGCTCACCATACCGCCCTTGCTTGCCGCGTATTCCGGAAATTCGGCGCCGGTGGAGGCGCTTGCGGAGGCGATAAAAAGAATGCTTTTTATATTTTCCTGTATGCCGTATTTTTCGGTTATCCGTATGGTTCCTTTGAGATTTACGTCGATATCTTCGCCGGAATTTTGCACGCCGGCGTTATTGATCAGTATTTCGACCGGGTGAAGCTTCGGCAGCTCTCCTCTCAAAATATCGGTTTTATAATGGGTGTAGCAAGCGTTGCTAAACGGCGAATCCAAACGGTCTATGCCTATCACGGTATGACCGCAATCCAAAAATTTTTCGGCGACGGCATTGCCTATTCCGCCGCTCGTTCCGGTAATTAAAACCGTCATCTCAATTTTCCCCTTTGAGTGCAAAATAGTCTTTTCCTACGCCATCGGCTTGCCATTTTTTACAAATTTTATAGCCGAGCGGCGAAAATACGGCTTCGCAAAGCAGCTCTACAGCCATACCCGTGAGCGAACAGGTGACGCATTGCAAAAGCGTCCACCCGAAAAATATATGGCTTACTATAAGCGCGAAGATTAAATTATCGCAAAATTGAGCAATGGCGGTGGAAACGTATGTACGCAGCGCGTAAGCGGTAAATCCGTCGGGTTTTAAGCGAAGTGATTTGCCGATAAAGTAGTTAAGAAAATTATTGATAACCGCCGAGGCAGTAAAGGCTATCGTACTGCCGAGCAGGACGTACCATGTGCCCGATACCGTATTATCGAGGGCGCGGTTTATAACCGCCTCGCTTCCCTCTATAAACGACTCGCCCCATACACCCGGAATAAGCCCTCCGAAATAGAAGAAAAGACAGCACAGAAGGTTTATCAATACCGCGACTAAGGAGATTTCGTCAGCCGCTTTGGGCCCGAAATGTTTGGTTATTATATCCATCGACAAAAAAGAGACCCATGAAACGATAATTCCGCAGTCAAGAGCTAACCAATTAACCGGAAGCGTAATGCTTTTGTTTGCCAAAAAGTTCATCATAACGACGGACAAAGCAAACAGCGTAACTACCGGGAAAGGTATACTTTGCAGCAGAACCTTGATTTCATAGATCTCACGTTTAAATTTTTTAAGCATATTTATCTGCTCCTTGTTTTTTATTTAAAAGATGGTTGGCAAGAAACATCTTTTTTATTAAATTAATAATAATATATCACATTGTATTAAAAAATACAACTTTTTTATATCTAAATAAAACTGATTTTTAAAGTAAAGCTTTTATACCGTCCTCTATTACTTTCGCCAATACTTTATATCCTTCTCTTCCGAAATGGATGCCGTCGTTCGGCTGCATGACGTTTTCGGTTTCGGGGGTGAAATATCCGCAGTCAAAAACGTCTATAAGCGGCAAAGCTTCTTCCTTTGCCAAAAGCTTTACAAAGGATACGGCTTTTAAGATTTGCGGCATATACCCGCAATTGGAAAACGCCGGATTAACGGTACCCTGCGGCGGCGTGCACAATACGATTTTCGCTTTTGGAGCGTCGGCTTTAATAAGGCGTATCAATTCGCGAAACGCCTCGTTGCAGGGCGTATTTTCCTCGGGATCGTTGCCGCCGTTTGATCCGAGCATTATTACAACGACGTCGGCGTCGGAGAGATGCAGGTTGCCCTCTTTGTAAAAGTTAAGATAGGTGTCGGCTCTGAAACCGCATTTTCCGAAATTGCGAACCGTCCAGCCGGTATTTTTTGCCAAAAAGTAGGGATAATTTTCCTTTTGAACGTTTGCAATGCCGCTCTTCCCTTTTATCCCGTAATCTCCCTCGGTGAGACTGTCGCCGATACACGCCACTATCATATTTAAACCTCCGATTTACTCTTCCGAAATTTTGTTTTCGCTGAGCTTTAGTATGGCAGTAAGATCCTCTTCGGCATCCTTAATTATACAGCTTAAAAGAATTATGGTTAAAATCAGCATAATAAAAAAGCAACAGCCTAAACCGAAAACGAATGAAGGAACCGTATCAAAATGCCGAAAAAAATGAAGCCCCAATATAAGACCGACACAAATGGATATTACCGTCAGTACTCTTCTGAGAGTTTTGCATCGCTCAAAAAAACCAAAAAATCTCATTATTTAATTCTCCCGTACCGGTGTAAAAAAGGGTTGACCGAAAAAGTCAACCCTTTTTTAACAAATTCAAATCAAATCAGATTTCGGCGAAGTACTTAATTGTACGAACCATCTGGCTTGTGTAGGAGTTCTCGTTGTCATACCAGGAAACTACCTGTACCTGATAGGTATCGTCGTCGATCTTGGTCACCATGGTCTGTGTAGCGTCGAACAAAGAACCGTAGGTGATACCGATAATGTCGGAAGAAACGAGCTCCTCCTCGGTGTAGCCGAAGGAAGCGCTTGAAGCGGCCTTCATAGCGGCGTTAATGCCTTCCTTGGTGATATCCTTGCCCTTAACAACGGCAACAAGGATGGTGGTGGAGCCGGTCGGAACCGGAACACGCTGTGCGGAACCGATGAGCTTGCCGTTAAGCTCCGGAATAACAAGACCGATTGCCTTTGCGGCGCCGGTAGAGTTGGGAACTATATTGCAAGCGGCGGCACGTGCACGGCGAAGGTCGCCCTTTCTGTGAGGACCGTCAAGAACCATCTGATCGCCTGTCCATGCATGAACGGTGGTCATAATACCGCTCTGAATGGGAGCGTATTTGTTCAAAGTGTCAGCCATGGGAGCTAAGCAGTTGGTGGTGCAGGACGCGGCGGAGATAATCTTATCATCGGCGGTAAGAGTCTTTTCGTTTACGCTGTAAACGATAGTCTTAAGGTCGCTGCCCGCGGGAGCGGAAATTACAACCTTCTTGGCGCCGGCGTCGATATGAGCCTGCGACTTTTCTTTTGAGCAATAGAAACCTGTGCACTCGAGAACAACGTCAACGCCTATCTCGCCCCAAGGCAAATCTGCGGCATTCTTTTCGGCATAGATTTTGATTTTTTTACCGTCAACGGTAATGCTGTCTTCACCGGCAACTACGGTATCGGCAAGTGCGTATCTGCCCTGAGCAGAATCGTACTTAAGCAGATGAGCGAGCATCTTAGGGCTCGTAAGATCATTGATAGCAACAATCTCGTAACCCTCAGCGCCGAACATTTGACGGAAAGCAAGACGGCCTATGCGGCCAAAACCATTAATAGCAACTTTAACCATTGGAAAAAACCTCCTTTAATTTTCAATAGTTATTTTACTCTATTTTTCACACTTTTGCAAGTGATTTGTTTATAATTTAACAATATTTTAAAATTTTATATAATATGGTATAATAATTCTGTATCGAGGGGGTGAATAATTGATATTTTTGCCGAAAAAAAACGAAAGATACGCCGCTATTTTGCGGAATACTATGCAAAAGCTGATAGCAAAAAACGGCTTCTGCGAGAAATACCTTACGGGTCTTATGAAAATTCATAGGTTCGAAGCCTTGATTTCGGACGATCGCGAACCTGTAAATATAAAGGAATATTCCGAAAATATTTTAGGCGCCGTTTTTCTGCTGTTGTTTGAAAAGAATAAGGATTTTTATTTTAAGCTTCACGATACCGGCACGGTCTTAATTAACCGAAAAAGGTTTACGAGCCTGCTTTTGAATTTATGCAAAACGGCGGAAGAGGTTGAAATCGGTCAATATGACGGTAAAATTTTGTTAAAAAGCGTCGCCGCCGATTATGACGATAACGTAAAGCTTATTAAAGCCTTTAAGCATACCTATTATTACGAGGTCAACACAAAAACCCTGAATATTTTAATTGACGCCGAAAAAACCGATAAAGAAGACTTGCACTTGAAGGACGGAATAGATTACGTTTTGGATCCGCTGTCGGTAGTTAATATTTATTTAGATTCCGAATAAATATCCGCATAAAATGCCGAGGACGCTGGCAATAAGAATTATTATTATGGGATGCACCTTTTTTTTGAAGGTAAGAAAGGCGGCAATCGCAAATATAACAAGCGAAACATATATTTTCGCATCCTTAAATGCCGAAAATACAAAGCCGTCGGGTAATAAAACGGTTTTAAAAACCGAAAGCACCGCCGCGCCTATAAGACCTACCACTGCGGGCTTAAGTCCGCTCATACAGCCGATCACAACGCCGCTGTTTTTGAATCTTTCATAGCATTTTGCGACGATCAAAATTATGACAAAGGACGGTAAAACCACTCCTAAGGTGGCGCAAAAAGCACCGAAAAGCGAGGTTAAAATTCCGACGAAGCCGCCGCCCGTTTTTCCCGTTTCGGAGCCTATATAGGTCGCGATATTTATGGCAAAGGGGCCGGGCGTGCTCTCGCTTACGGCAATAAAATTGACTATTTTGGATGAATCCATCCAATTATTGCCGATTACCGCCTCCTGTATCAAGGGCAGCATCGCATATCCCCCGCCGAAGGTAAATGCGCCGATTTTTAAAAAGGTTAAAAACAAACGTATATATATCAACGCTTTTCCCTCCTATCGGCGATTACGGAGGATATAAGACCTATAAGCGCACAGCCTATAATTACCGCCAAAACGGGAATATTCAAAAACGCTGTAGTTATCAAAGCCGCCGCCATAATTATATATGAAATTATTCCCTTGGGCGATTTTTTGTACATTGTAATCACTGCTTTTATAAGCAGTGCCAAAACCGCCGCGCGAATGCCGTAAAAGGCGTATTTTACCGCCGTATAATTTTGAAATTCCGCAAGAATGCCGGAAATTGCCGAAATTATAACAAAAGAGGGCAGAACCACGCCGAGCGTAGAAAAAAACGAACCCCAAAAACCGCAGGTTTTATACCCGACAAAGGTTGCGGTGTTTATGGCTATGGGACCGGGCGTCGATTCGGAAATGGCGATAATTTCGAGTATGTCGTCGTCGCTTATCCATTTTTTATTTTCGACGATTTCTTTTTGAATAAGCGGAATCATAGCGTACCCCCCGCCGAAGGTAAAGGCGCCGATTTTAAAAAATGTGATGAACAGCTTTACGGCTTTTTTAAATTTTTCATTCATGCGTTATCCCTCCGCTTATTATTTCTTCGGCGACCTTAATCCCGTCGACCGCGGCGGATACTATACCGCCGGCATATCCGGCGCCCTCCCCGCAGGGGTATATACCGCCTATGTTTACGCTTTGCAAATTTTCATTTCTCAATATTCTTACGGGCGAGGAGCTGCGCGTTTCTGGAGCGGTCAGCACGGCGCCGCCGTCGTCAAAGCCTAAAATCTTTTTCCCGAAAACAGAAATGCCCTCTTTTAAGCTTTCGCATACAAAGGACGGAAAAATATTCCCGAAATCGGCATAGGCAAATTCCGGCTTCACCGTGGGCTTTACCTTGGTAATTTCGAATTTTTCGCCGCGCACAAAGCTTCCCACTGTTGTTACGGGAACCCTGCCGCCCGCGATATTAAAGGCGGCGCTTTCGATTGATTTTTGTAAATCGCAACCTGCCAAAGGATGAGAGCCTTCGAAATCGTCGGTATTTATTCCCACAAGCAAAGCGCTGTTGGAATTTTTGGCGTTTCGAAGGCTTTCACTCATGCCGTTTATTGCGATCGCGCCATGCTCGCTCGAAGCGTTGATTACATATCCGCCCGGGCACATGCAAAAGGTGTACACTCCCCTGCCGTTTTTGAGATGGGCGGCAAGCTTATAATCGGCGGCGCCCAAATATTTGCTCTCGCTGAATTTGCCGTAAAGCGCCCTGTTTATATCCTTTTGCAGATGCTCTATTCTCACTCCTACGGCAAAGGGCTTTTGCGCCATAAAAAGCCCCGCGTCGCAGAGCATTTTAAAGGTATCCCGCGCCGAATGACCGATGGCAATTATAAGCTTGTCACATGGTATTTCGCCGCCGTTTGCAAGAACGGATACCAATTTTCCGTTTTTGATATTTACCCTTTCGAGCTTTGTATCAAAAAGCACCCTGCCGCCGAGGTGCAGTATTTCTTCTCTGATATTTTTAACTACCTTTTTCAAAATATCCGTACCGATATGCGGCTTTGCGTCGGTTAAAATGCTGTCGGGCGCTCCATGTGAATGTAAAACTTCGAGTACGGTTCTGCATCGGCTGTCCTTAATGCCGGTATTAAGCTTACCGTCCGAAAAGGTGCCGGCTCCCCCTTCGCCGAACTGAACGTTGCATTCGGTATTAAGCGAACCGCCGCCGAAAAAATCGTTTACCTTCGCCGTTCGTATATCGACACTTGAGCCGCGCTCGATCACCGTCGGGCATAATCCCGCCCGCGCTAAGGTAAGCGCCGCGAACATCCCCGCAGGACCGAATCCCGCGATGACCGGCGGGGTTTTAAAGGAATTTTCGCAGGTTTTCCATTCGTATTTTTTGTTTATAAAGGTTTGCGCGGTTTTGCATTTTTTTAAAACGGCGCTCTCGCTTTTTGCGCTTAAAAGCACCGAACAGCAAAAATGAATTTCGCTTTTCTTTCTCGCGTCAACCGATTTTTTATAGAGCGAAACAGAGTTAATATCGTCGCTTTTTAATTTTAAAATTTTTGAAATAACCGGTTTTAAATTGTCAAAATCGGTATCAAGCGGTAGATTTATATTGTTGATTATAAGCATAATACTCTCCGTATTCAGGGCTTGGCTTACTTAAGGGTTATTTGCGATTTTCGGTTTATTATCGATAATGCCATCCGCCGCGCAAAAAGCGCTCGACCACGCCCATTGCAGATTATAGCCGCCGCAGTCGCCGTCGATATCCAATATTTCGCCTACGGCGTAAAGCCCCTTATTATCAAAAAATTCCATCGTTTTTTTGCAAACCTGAGAGGTATCAAGACCGCCCGCCGTAACCTGCGAATTTAAAAATCCGGTAGTGCCCGTAACCGAAAAGGTGAAATTTTTAAGAAGCGCCGCCGTTTTTCTCAAAATCGCGTCATTAAGGCTCTCCGCCTTATCGGTAAGGCGGCATCCGGCGATCTTCAGAATAACCTGACCTAAGCGTTTATTTAACATACCGGTAAAAAATTCGTCAAGATTGCGGTAACAAAGCGCTTCGGCGCGTTTTTTAAGGTCGGCAAAGAGGCTGTCAAAATCGGTATCGGGAAAAAGATCAAGCGAAATTTCATAGCTTTCCTTCGTCCTTGACACTTCGCGCGAAATCTGTAAAATCGGCGGGCCCGAAAGTCCGTAATCGCAAAAGAGCACTTCGCCGTACTCTGAACGTATGACTTTGCCGCCCGATTTAAGGGTGGCTGCCGCGTTGATTTTTATCCCCTTTAACTGCTTTGTAATATCGTTGACGGTTTTAAGCTGAACAATAGCCGGAGTGGTTTTGACGGTTTTAAAGCCCGATTTTTCAAGTAAATTCAACATACCGCCGTCACATCCGAGCCGCTCGCCGCCCGACAGCAGGCCTGCGGCTATAATTAGGTTTTCGGCTAAAAAATTAAAATTTTCGGAAATTACCCGATATTTTCCGTCGAAGATCTTGATATTGGTAACCTTGGTTTCAAGATGGGTGATAACGCCCGAATTTTCCGCCGCAAAGCGCAGAGAGTCTACAACCGACGCCGCCTGCAGAGAAGCAGGATACCCCTTTTTCTCCTCGTATACAAACGGCACGCCGATGGTACGGAAAAATTCTTCGGTAAATTTCCGGTCGTACCTTTCCAATGCGTACCTGCAAAAGCCGACGTCATTTCCGTGGTAATGCGAAAGGTCGAGGCTTTTATTTGTGATATTGCACCTGCCGTTGCCGGTGAGGGCGAGCTTTTTGCCTACGCGAGTACCGCTTTCAAGTATTCTAACAGTAATGTCCGGTCGCTTTTGTTTTAAATAGACCGCCGAGCAGAGCCCCGCGGCGCCGCCGCCTATTATAATTACGTCAGTCAGCATAATTACCTCTGTGTTTTTCAAAAAATAACGCAAAAACATCTGCCTGCAAGGTTGTTTTTGCTAAAGCTTTAAATATTGTACCACATATATCAAAATTTTGCAATAAAACCCTAAAAGCCTAGTCAAGACCACCGGTGAAACCGGTGGCTTGCACAGCCCCTAAAAGGGGCTCTTACAGGCTTAACCCCTGAAAGGGG
>CANQGK010000048.1 GCA_947623175.1 uncultured Clostridia bacterium
CATATCTCTTCCTCCAAAAATAAAAAAATTCGGTTTCACCACCTTTATTGTACTACATTTTACCGTTTGGTACAAAAAATCTTTTAAAAAGTGCAAAAAAATCCTCCCCAAATCGGGGAGGGAAGGAGTATTAAAAGCGATATATGCGGTTTTTTAATCCGACAAAACCTCGTCGTTAAGCTTGGAATAAAGGATTTGCTGAGCGGAATATAAGCTTACGTTTCCTGATATTAAAAAGCTTACGGCGCAGGCAAGAGCGAAAAATACGAGCCCTTTTGAGCCAAACAATTCGATTGAAAGAAAAATCGAGGCAATAGGGCAGTTGGTAACGCCGCAAAACATCGCAGCCAAGCCTATAGCGGCGGCAAACGGGGCGGACAGCCCCAAAAGTGATCCGAGCGCCGCGCCGAAGGTTGCGCCTATAAATATTGTGGGAACTATTTCGCCGCCCTTAAAACCGGCGCCTATTGTTATCGCGGTGAAGAGCATTTTAAGCAAAAAAGCTTCGTATCTGAAGCTGCCTTCTTTAAAAATACGCTCGATTACGGCAATTCCGCCGCCGTTGTAATCGGTGTTTCCGACTATCAAGGTTAAAGCGACGATCAGCAAGCCGCCCGCAAATATACGCAGATAATTGTTGCTTATGTACTTTTTAAAGATTTTTTCCGAAAAATGCAGTGTTTTACAAAAAAGAATGCTTACAAGCGCGGTCTCGACGGCTATAATAAGAACCGATAGTAATAATTTTATCGACGAATCGGGTATTTCGGATAAGGTAAAGGCTTCGCCCTTAGCGCCTAACAACGCCGAAACGGCTTTTGCGGTGATAGCCGTAATAAAGGCGGGGAAGACCGCCGCCGAAGAAAATTTACCGACGGTGACTACCTCTATTGCAAAAACGGAGGCGCCTATCGGGGTACCGAAAACGGCGGAAAAAAATCCACTCATGCCGCAAACCGTTAAAACGTGGGTGGAATTTTCCTTAAGCTTAAAAATTTTTGATACAAGCGTGGAAATACTGCCGCCCAGCTGTAACGCCGCGCCCTCGCGACCTGCCGAACCGCCGAACAGGTGAGTTATTACCGAGCCGATAAAAATCGCCGGAGCGAGCAAAACCGACACCGCTTTTTTGCTTCTGACGCTTTCGAATACAGTATTGGTGTTCATATCGGCTACTTTGCAAAGCTTAAATATAAATACCGATAATAAACCGCCGATCGGCAATAAATACAACAACCAATTATATTTACCGCGCAGTCCGGTCACGTATTCGATTATAATCGAAAATCCGCCGCCCAAAACGCCCGCAACGGCGCCCATAATAAGCGAAAGTAAAAGCCATTTAAAAAATGCCAAAGTATAAAGCTTCAAATTTTTTACCATTAAATAACACCTTGAATCGATTTTTTGATTAGACAAAACAAAAATTTAAATTGGTGTTAAATAATAGAGAAGCAGGCTAAAAATTTAACTGCCAATTATACTAAATGAATATTTTGCCTAATTGAGGGGAGTATTGATCCGAAATTTTTACGGAATACAGCTTCCCGAGATATATTTTATTGAAATATGCACATCCGCGGTTTTAGCGGATTTGTTTAGAGAACTTATATATAAAACTTCCGAACGACCGCTTGCGGAGCTTTAACAGAAATTTTTTTATTGATCCTTACCTTATTTAAAAAATTTCTGTTAAACGGCTTTTTTAAAAAAATTTGCCAAAAATGCAATTTTACGCGCTTAAAAATGAAAATTTGCCGATATAAAATTTTGTTTTACACAAAGCTTAAAAACGCACCCTAAACGGTTTACAAGCCGCCGTTTGCCTTTGTCGAGCGTTTTCGTCGTTCCGGCTCGCAAATTGCCGCTTTTGTTATCAGGGTTACTGACGGCAAAATCTTTAAATAAAGTGAGATTTCTTTTGCTTTACCTAACCGAAAACCTTAATCAAAATTTGTTAAAAATTTAACAATCGTATGCTTCTCTTTTTTAGAAAAATCGGATTTTCGGAATTTCACAGGGTTTGCACGAATTTCATAAATGCTTTTTTGCCGTTTTCGTCGCGTTTGAAAACGCCCGAACAGGTCAAAACCTCTACAAATACTTTGCCGATTTCGTTCTGTAGTATAGTATGGATATTCCGGTCGGTTATTTCGTAATTGCCTATCCACTCCTCTACCCAATCGGCATGCTTTTCCGTTTCCGGAATTTCGCGGATATTCTTGCCCGCCAAAATCGCTTCTTCGAGAATATTCATTTCTTTTTTGAGCCGCGACGGCAAAACCGCCAGGCCCATAACCTCTATAAGCCCGATGTTTTCCTTTTTAATATGATGCAGGTTTTCGGACGGATGATATACCCCCCAGGGGCTCTCGGCGGTTGTAATATTGTTTCGTAATACAAGATCCAACTCAAAAAGTTCGCCGTTCATTCGGGCTATCGGAGTAATCGTGTTATGCGGTACGCCGTCGGTCTCGCTGAATATAAAAGCGTCTTTGTCGGTATATCCGCGCCAGCGGGTTAAAATGAAATCTGCCGCATCTGCGAGGCGCGCGGTATCCTTACCCTGTAAACGAATTACCGACATGGGCCATTTTATAATACCGGCGGTCAAATCCTCGTAACCCTTTATTTTAAATTGAGTCTCATATGGCGCTCTTGCCATCGCAAAAACGTATTTTCCGCCCTGAAAATGGTCGTGGCTCAAAATCGAACCGCCCACAATCGGCAAATCGGCGTTTGAACCGGCGGTATAATGCGGGAATTGCTCCACAAAATTAAGAATTTTTCGAAAAACCGCCTTATCGATTTTCATAGGAGTATGATTTTTATTGAGAATTATGCAATGCTCGTTGTAATAAACGTAAGGCGAATATTGCAAAAAATAGTCCTCTCCGTCAAGCTTTATCGGAATTATCCGGTGATTTTGCCTTGCGGGATGTGAAATATTGCCGGCAAAGCCTTCGTTTTCGGCGCAAAGCATGCAGGCGGGATAGGAGGATTTTTTTGCTTTGCCCGCTTTGGCGATATCGCGCGGATCCTTTTCGGGTTTGGAAAGGTTGATCGTAATATCGATAGGGCCGTATTCGCTGTTGTAAACCCACTTTTCGTCCTTTTTTATGCGGTCGGTTCGTATGTAATTGGTATTTTTGGAGAAGTCGTAAAAATAATCGGTAGCGGCTTTGGCGCTTTGCTTATATTTTAACGCAAATTCTTTCCTTAAAACCGACGGAGGCGGAGTGAGAAGCCCCATAATTTTGGTATCGAATAAATCGCGCTGAGTTACGGTGTCTTCTTCGAAAAGTCCGTTTTTGAAAGCGTAATCGAGCATATCGTCTAAAATTTCGCAAAGCTCGCGTTCCGATGTTACGTTTACAGTCTCGAAAGCGTCAAGCCGGAAAAGCTCCAAAAGCGCGTTTGTAACGTATATCCGATCGTCCGGAGCAATCAATTTTTTATTTATTCCGTATTTCGTTAATTCGCATATTAATTTATTGATCAATTTCCTATCTCCAAAATTCGAAAAATTTTTAACGCTTTTTATTATACACCATATTTATCCTTTTATCAAGCAAATAAGGGATGAAAGTTTGCATAAAAAGTCCGCCGATAAGCTAAGTCTTAATCGGCGGTTTCGTAAAATTTAAGATTAGATTTATTAAAGCGGCGCATAAATCACCGTGCAAGGGGGTGAAATTGTAAATATGCGGAGGTGTATTTGTCTTTCATCATCTGGACGTAAATTTGCGTTGAGGATAAATCCGCATGGCCCAACATTTCCTTGATATCGGATAATTTGGCGCCGTTTTCGAGTAAATGCGCCGCAAAGGAATGGCGCAGCGTATGCGGGGTAATATGCTTCTTGATTCCCGCGGCGTCGGCATAATATTTTACTATTTTCCAAAAGCCCTGGCGTGACATAGGCTGACCGGACATATTGGTAAAAAGCTTGTCCTCCGAAGATTTTAAAATAATGGCAGGGCGAACGTTTACCATATATTCCGCAACACTTTTTACCGCGCCGGGATAAAGCGGCACTATGCGCTCCTTTTTGCCATTATGTAAATGAACTATGCCTATTTGAAGATTTACGTCGGATACCGACAGCTCGATAAGCTCCGATACCTTGATACCGGTAGCGTATAAAAGCTCGAGCATAGCCTTGTCCCTTATGCTTTTATAATCGGAGCCGTCGGGTTGAGAAAGGAGCAAAACAATTTCGTTGGAATCGAGCACTTCGGGGAGCTTTCTTTCGGCTTTTTTAACCTTAACGCCGTCAAGCGGATTTACTTCAATAAATTCGCGCACCGTAAGAAAACGGTAAAAACAGCGCAGCGAAGCCGTTATTCTCGATTTGGTGGCTTCAGATTTTCTGAGCACCGAGAGATAATCGATATATCCCGTGATAAATTTATTATCGCATAAGGCTAAATCATTTATATTTTCGGACGCGCAATACGCGGCAAATTGACTTACGTCGCGATTATACGATTCAACCGTGTTATTTGACGATTTTTTCTCATCGTAAAGATAGCTTTTAAATAATTCGATATAATCGGTCACCCGTATTGCACCCCCTTAAAATAAAATTACAGCTTAAAATTCCCCAAAAAATTTACGGAAAGCATCGCGTCCAAAAGCGCCGAAAGCAAAACAAAAATGCAAAAAAGCAAAAACCGTATACAGTACCGCTTAAATTCATAATAGAGATTAACCGAAGAGCTTTTCGAAACGGTAAGCCCCGCCAAAACTACGGAAAAGTTGATAGCTTCGATAGACGAAAGCATAAAGCCTATTATAAAGAATATTGCCGGCGGTAATAAAATAACGGCATGAAAAGCCACTCCGTTAAGCGAATGTGCGGAATAAAGATAAGCGGTCACCGTTCCGTAAATGAAGGCTTTGGCAAAGACGCAGACCGGAACCGATATAAGCCCCAAAACCGACGTGCCGCAAACCAGACAAAAAGCGATAAACAGCAGCGAGGTTAAAAACGAATTTACCGCTATCCCGAAAAATGACGCGTCGCATCTTGCGGCGGTAAAATTTTGTATGTAACGCCGAGACCATTCGCTTAAAAAGTCAAGTTTTCCGTATGTGAAAACCGCAACCGAAAATCCGGTAACGAAAACTACGCTTAAAAAAATCAACAGCTTATTCTTTAATACGAATTGTAAAAACTTATTGAAAAAGCCGAGATTCAACACTTTTCCTCTTTGCATATCATTTCCTCCGTTCAAAGAAATAATATGCGAATTTAGGACAAGATATTCCAAAGCAAAAAGGTATGCCTGATTTCAATATTTGGTGCGTAAAATTTACCTGAATACCAAATCTTGAAAAATCGCGGTTTTATGTAAACCGGATTTTAAGAGTGAAAAAATTACTGCCAATATTTAATCGGCAGAAAATACAAGCGTATACGGAATAAAACCGAACGTAATATATTTATACTACATAAAAGGTATTATGTCAAATGTCATTTTTGTAACTAATTGATATTATGTAAACTGATTATGTAAACCACACAATATATACGAACCCCTGCGTTATGTAAACCCAATTTATTGAAAAAATTACTTTTATTTTTTTCCGATATATGATATACTTATAAATAATAAATTTAATTCGGAATGGAGATTTGAAATGAATAGAACCGTAATCGTAACCGGCGCATCAAAGGGTATAGGTGCCGCAACCGCAATTCTGTTTGCGCAAAAGGGATATAACGTTGTAATAAATTACAACGAATCCTTCGAATCCGCTTCCCTGCTCTGCCGTTCGCTCGTTTCCAACGGATATTCGGTCATCACGCAAAAGGCCAACGTTGCAAACCGACTCGAAGTCGATCTTATGGTCAAGGAAACCCTCTACAAATTCGGCAGCCTCGATATACTTGTAAACAATGCGGGAATTGCCTTTAGCGGGCTGATAACCGATACCGACGAGGTGGATTTTGACCGCATCATCGACGTAAATTTAAAGGGCGTATACAATTGCTGTAAGTCGGTAGTTCCCTCTATGGTGAGCCGGCAGTCGGGTAAAATAATCAATATATCCTCTATGTGGGGGCAAGTAGGCGCTTCCTGCGAAGTGGCATACTCCGCCGCAAAAGCGGGGGTTATCGGTCTTACAAAAGCGCTTGCCAAGGAATTGGCGCCGAGCGGCATTACCGTGAACGCCATTGCGCCGGGGCTTATTGAAACCAATATGAATTCTAATCTTTCCATAGAAGAGCTCACCGACTTTGTAAGCACGATACCCTTAGGGCGTATGGGATCCGCCGATGAAATCGCCGCCGCGATCGAATTTTTATCCTCTGACAAAGCGGACTACATAACCGGTCAAGTTCTCGGAATTAACGGCGGATTTGTTATTTAGACGAAAGTCACAAGTATTTTCGGATAGCTATTGACAATAGTTCGGTTGACCGATATAATAAATACAGAGGTGAAAAACGTGTATCTCAACGATCTGCTGACCGAAAAGAAAATATCCAAATACCGTCTTTCAAAAGAAAGCGGCATTCCAAAAGCCACCATTGCGGATATATGCAGCCGCAAAGCGCGTATCGAGAAATGCTCCGCCGACACAATATATAAGATTTCCAAGGCGCTTGGCGTTTCAATGGAAAGTCTGATTGAGCAAGAAATGGAAAATTATTCGCCGCAACTTAAAAGACCTTCATTCGAAGTTTTTAAAAGCAATGTATGTCACCTTGTCAAAGAAAAGGGCGATATTGATTTTATTATTGATACTCTCGCAACGGATGAAGTAAGAAACCTGTATAACCGAAAATGGTATCCGGAAGCCTTTTATCTGCTTGCTATGATTGATTTCCTCTCGGGCGAAAACCATGTACCGCTTTGCACAAAATACGACGATATTCGCGCCCAAAAGCTTAAAAATATCATATATCCCGCAGGCGTTCTGCTCTCGGATACTGCCGTGGATACCGATAAACACCGCAGCGAATGTATAAAAAATGCAATACCCGAATTCTTGCGCTTTAATATTGCAGAAAGCGATGTAAGAAATGTCTACTGAGCTTGTATTTACAAAGGAAAATTTGGACGCCTGCTTTACGAGACTCGCAAAAGAATTTCGGAAATTGAACGGCACAAAAGTTCCTGCCGAGATTGTCCTTATAGGTGGAGCCGCAATTCTTGCAAATTACGGGTTTCGGGATATGACATATGATATCGACGCGGTGATTCGTGCGTCTTCCGCTATGCAGGATGCTATTAATCGTGTCGGCGACCAAATGGGACTTCCGAACGGATGGCTCAATTCGGATTTTACAAAAACAAAATCCTATTCCCCAAGAATTATTCAATATTCGGAATTTTATAAACGTTTTGGATATATTTTAGATGTTCGAACTGTTTCAAAGGAATATCTTGTTGCAATGAAGTTGATGTCAGGTCGTCAATATAAAAACGATATATCCGACGTAATAGGCATTCTTTGCGCGGAAAAAAAACGTGGAAAACCTCTCACGCTTGAAATAATAAAAACTGCGGTATGCAATCTCTATGACAGTTGGGAAAATCTCCCGCCGGATTCCCGGGAATTGATTACAAAGATTATGAATGACAACAGTTATGACGCGTTGTATGAACAATACCGGTCGTATGAAATAGCGATTAAAGAGTCTTTAATCAATTTTGATAACCAATATCCTGAGGTTGCCAATACGGATAATGTTAACGATATCATCCGGAATCTTAAAAATTTAAAAAAGCAAAATGATTAATTTAAAAAATACGGTGCAGAGCCTTTCGAGGGTTTGCACCGTATCTCTATAGAATGAAAAAATCATAAAACAAAAATCCGTCCTCAAATGAGAACGGATTTTTGTTTGGAGCTGCTAACCGGAATTGAACCGGTGACCTCATCCTTACCAAGGATGCGCTCTACCGACTGAGCCATAGCAGCATTTATTTTCGCGACTATGTTATTATACTGTAAAGCGGCGATAAAGTCAAGCTAAAATTAAACTTTTTTTGACAAATTTGAAAAGTCAAGACCACCGGTGAAACCGGTGGCTTGCACAGCCCCTAAAAGGGGCTCTTACAGGCTTAACCCCTGAAAGGGG
>CANQGK010000049.1 GCA_947623175.1 uncultured Clostridia bacterium
GTCCGTTCAGCACCCCGCCTCAGCAGAGCGCCTGATTATAATACCACATCCCCTATCCTTTTGTCAACACTTTTTTTAAACTTTTTTCAAACTTTTTTCATAATACAATATATTGGGTATCGGACGGCATTTAAACCACATTTTTTACCTAAAGGTTAAATTCTGCGCCCTATATACATATAATATTTATGATATCCGTTTTTGCGTTTTTTAACAAATTTCGCCGTCCGATAAAATTATTTGCAAAAAAATGTTGACTTTTTTTCGGTTCGTATATATAATGAATAAGCTATCTTTTTTATTTATCGAGGCGTGGCTCAGTTTGGTAGAGCGCTGCGTTCGGGACGCAGAGGCCGCAGGTTCGAATCCTGTCGCCTCGACCAGAAATAAACGACAATTTTCGGCAGAAGATTGTCGTTTATTATCATTATCATTATTTTGAGGTGAACGATATGAAGCTTGCAACAACTACGTACGATTTTGAACGTTTTACCGATTCCTATGAAAAGCGGATCGAGTATGTCGCGCAGGCAGGATTTAAACATATTGATCTGTCGCTTTCCACCATAGGTGAGGGCAATCCGCTGTTCGGCGACGATTGGCAGGAAGAAATTCTTCGCCTGAAAGAAACGGCAAATCGCCTCAATGCGGATTTCGTTCAATCACATGCACCGGACGTAAATCCGTTAGCCGACGCGTCCGATGCAAAAGAAAAAATCCTCCGGGCGATCAAAATATGCGGCGCGCTCGGCATTCCGATTATGGCGGTTCACGGCGGCTTCGCCACCGATGTGACCGAGCGGGAAGTGTGGTTTGAAAAAAACAGGGATTTTTTTCGTTCTTTGCTGCCCGCGCTCGAAGAAAACAACGTAAACCTGCTCTGCGAAAACACCACAAAGGCAAATATGCCGAATTGGTACTATCCGACCACCGGAAAGGATTTGCGCGATTTTGCACGGTTTGTGGATCACCCCAACTTTCACGCATGTTGGGATACGGGGCATGCGAATATCGAAGGATCTCAATATGAGGAGATAAAGGTATTGGGAGATGAACTGTACGCCATTCACTTTAACGATAACAGAGGCGGACAGGATGAACATTTGATTCCGTTTATGGGAACGATGAATACGGACGAGGTCATCTGCGCCCTGACCGAAATAGGGTTTCAAGGGCCGCTTACTTTCGAGTCGTCTTCGGTGCTGCGCCCCGAACGTTATTGGTTTGGAAACCGCAGGAAATTTCAAAAAGAAAACAGAATGTCCGAGCCTCCGCTCATATTACAGCAAGCAATGGAAAAATTTATGTACGAAACGGGCGTATATATCTTAAAAAGCTATGATTTGTGGGATGATTAAGCGGCATCCGAAGAGTTTTTTGAAAAGGATTGCGCTGTTATGTACGACGAGATAATCAAAAATATAAAGCTATATCTTTTCGATATGGACGGCACGCTGTATCTCGGCGATCGGCTGTTCGATTTTACGAAGGAATTGCTCCGCCATATCCGCGCGGGCGGCGGAAAATACCTTTTTATGACCAACAATTCTTCAAAAAGCGTCGAGGCGTACGTTGAAAAGCTGGCGAGGCTCGGCATTGACGCCGATACGGAGGATTTTATAACCTCTTCGCAGGCTGCCGCTTACTATCTTAAAAAGCATCATAAGGACGCGGCTTTGTACGTTTGCGGCACCGAATCTCTCAAAGCGGAGCTGCGCCGACAGGGCTTTACCGTCACGGAGGAGCTTGCAAAGGTCGACGCCGTAGTAATGGGCTTTGACACCGAGCTTACCTTTAAAAAGCTTGATGACGTATGCCGACTGCTTTCGTCGCGCGACCTGCCGTATATCGCCACCAATCCGGATTACGTTTGCCCTACCGAGTACGGCTCGGTTCCCGACTGCGGCAGCGTTTGCGATATGATATACAACGCCACCGGAAAACGCCCGCTGGTAATCGGAAAGCCGCAGGCGCTTATGCCGAAGCTTGCCATGGAAAAAACGGGAATACCCGCGACGCGCACCGCCGTGATAGGCGACCGCATTTATACCGATATCAAAAGCGGAATAAACGCCGGAACGGTGACTATACTCGTCATGAGCGGCGAAACCACAAAGGAAATTCTCGCGTCGTCGCCCGATAAGCCCGATATAGTGCTCGACAGCTGCGGCGAGATTTTGCAAATACTTAAAAATTCGCCCAATTAAGCCGAAACGCGACTGCGTTTGCTTATTTTAAAAACGTTACCCCGAATTTCGAGTGAAATTCGGGGCTTTTTTTAATACTTTTTGCTTGAAATCGCATTTGTCCGTTATTATCAAACGCCTTTTAACCTTTTATCGGCTACGGCTATCATATATACGGACATAGCGGTATTTACAATACACGCAACAAATCCCATTGCGCAGGTCATTATCATTTTAAATTCATCATCGTTTGTTCCGAACTCGGATACCATAGCGACTTCCAAAGAAATCACGGCAATCATAGCAACCGTCAAGTTAATACATTTACTTGCCGCCAAAAGCGGGCTGTGATCTTTTCTGTATTTAATCACATTTATAATCGCACGTATTATTAAATAAAAATCATACATAGCCACTATGTATATTATAAATCCCGCATAAGTTATCTCTTGATCTTGCTTAACGATTAAAACTATCATACCGGACAATACCAAATTTAAGAATAAAAGTATAATGCCCGTTAATTTCAGTTTTTTATATTCTTTCCGCAGATTTTTACCGACTTCATTTTTTATATCTATTACGATAAACAGTTTCATTAGGCAAAGAATCAAATAATAGACCGCAAGAGTAATAAACCACCACGACGTATAATATATTCCCGTGCTTAATTTAAAAATACCGTAAACATAATGAAGTAAGGTAGCAAATGCCAGGCTGTATTTTGTTATTAACAGCTCATGTTTTTTATAAAACTCATAAGGCCCGGATCGCTTTAGGGCATTATTGCAGAATTTACATATTTTACAAAACCAAATACAAAAAATAATTAAGGCATAGGTGGATAAAAGATAACTTACGTAAGCAAGAGGCGTATTTTCCAAATGAAAAGCAAAAACATAAATAAGCAATCCAAAAGCCAAATTAAACAAAAGGAATCCGATGATCTTATCGGGCACAAATAATTTGTTTAATATTTTTTTCATAAGACAAACAGCGGCGCAAAAACAAAATTTTGCCGCGCCTTTTGCGTTAAATTACATACTTAATTATTCGGCGGCTTCTTCGGAGTCGAAATTGATATCCGACACGGTAACGTCCACCTTGGTAACCGCGGAGCCGGTCATGGTTTGCACCTTTTCTTTAATATTCTGCTGAACCTTTTCGGCAACCTCTTTTACCTTTGCGTTTTTGTCGACGCAGATATAGACGCCGATTTTAACCGCGCCGTTCACCGTTTCAACCTTTACGCCCTTAAAAGCGTTTTTGTTTTTAAAGGCTCCCTTAAGGTCGATCGATTTTTTTGCAAGACCTTTAACGCCCTCTACCTCGTTAGCGGCGATTTCCGCCATTTTTTCTATAACCTCGGCGTTTACCGAAAGTTCCGTTTTGATTTTAGCCATAAGTATCCTCCGTTGCGTATATTCTCTCTATATATAATATACCACATTTTCCAAATAACACAACCATAATTTTACGTAATTTTAAAATTTACCCGACCGGCTGTTTTATTATATGAAAAAAGCGTTAAAATTTTTACCCTTCTTCGAAATCGATGCAAAGGCGGGTTTCGGTGTACGGGCGGACAAAATTATCCGCCGCCTTAACGTGCTCGGGGTGGGAAGCGTAACCTTTAAGCGCCTGCTCGCTTTCAAAAACCGAGTAGAGCATGACGTCGGCGTTGGAGCTGTCAAGCCGCTCGGTCTGCACCTTTATTTCCAAAAGCCCGGGAATAACCCCCTTTAAGCCTTCCAAATTTTCCTTGATACCTCTTTTTACGCCGTCGGTGTTGTTTTCCGCTTTAAGCCTCCACAGAATAATATGCTTTACCATTTACAAAACCTTCTTTATTTAAAAGTAATATCGCAGCCGATTTCCCGCTGAACGTCGGTAAGGCCCTTTGCTACCAAAGCCTCGGTGCGCTTGTAGGATTTTTCGGATTTTGACAAAGCGGTCGAGTTCAAACCGTATTTGCTTCCCCAATCGGCGGATTCCAACGGATAAATCGTGTAGTCGTATCCGCTGCCGCCGTTTTTGTACTTGTTTACCCAGGTCGGTATGACGTTGACCTCCTCGAGCGTCACCTCGCCCTTGTATTTGCGAAGCTTGTAGGTAAAGAACATACCGTCCTCGGTGTGCCCCGAGGGGCAGCTGTCCATAAGCTCCTGCCTTTGATTGGAAATGGCGTTTCCGAGAGAATAAATGCAGACGGTGGTTTTGGTGCCGTCCTCGGAATAGATAAGCTCGATCGGCTCTATAACGTGCGGATGACTTCCCACTATAATGTCAACGCCCATATTCGAAAGCTTCTGAGCGACGGTTTTCTGCCAGGTATCGGCTTCTAAGCGGTATTCGGTGCCCCAATGCATGTAAAAAACTATAAATTCCGCGCCGTCACGCTTCATATTGTCAATCACGGTCTGCGCTTCGTTATAAAATTTGTCGATGTTTTTGTAGGAAAAAGAAGCCACAAGCCCGTTCGCTTCTTCGGCAATGAGGGCTCCGTTAAGATATTTCCTGCCGCTTAACGAACCGTCGGTCTCGTAGGTGTAATTCGCCATACCGATTTTTATGCCGTTGACCTCTTTTACGGTATAAAGCGGCTTGCTCTCGTCCTCGCGCGTGCCTATAAATTCTATATTCTTTTGCCCGAGTACCGCGGCGGTGCGCTTAAGCCCCGAAAGCCCCGTATCGTAACAGTGATTGTTGGCGGTCACGAGGAAATTAAGCCCCGAGGCCTTAATTTCGTCTGCGAGACTGTCCGGAGTGTTGAATGCCGGAAATCCGCTGTAGGCGCCCGCTTCCTTGCCGCCGAATGTAACCTCCAAATTGGCTATCGCCAAATCGTATTTTTTAAAATAGGCGGAGGCTTCCTTGAAATAAGAGCTGAAATCGTATTCGTCGCCGGATACCTTCGCGCCGTCAAGCTGGGTGGAATGTACCATAATATCGCCGGTACTTAAGACCGACGCAAAGCTTTCTTTCTCCTCCTCAACGCTTGCGGTCGAAGAGTTGCCGCTTTGCGGATTATCGGGATCGTCCGGCTTGCTTGACCGTAAGATCGTCTTTACTCCGAAAGCGCAAAGCGCCGCCGCACATACGAGCACCAAAGCGCAAAGAGATAAAAATATCCGTCTTTTGATTATGGCTTTTCGCCTTCTGCTTCTTTGTTTTGCCAAAGCTTTTCTCTCCTTTTTCACGTCTTTATCAATTTTACACCACCTCGCCCCGTTTGGCAAGCGATATTTGCCGAATTTGCGTTTTCTTAATAAAATATTAAAATTTGACGATTTCGCAAACGCCATTGACAAATGCACTCATTGAGTGTATAATAGTGAATAAGGTGATGAAAATGACCATTCGTGAAATGAGAACGAAGCTCGGATACACGCAGAGCGAATTTGCCGCACGGTATCATATTCCGTTCCGTACCGTTCAAAATTGGGAAACCGGACTGCGTAAGCCGCCGGAATATATAGTCGGTCTGTTAGAAGAGCGAATTCGAGGCGATCTTGTCAACAGAAGGACGGCAACACTGCCGAAGTACAGTCCGCAAAAGAACGATCTTCCGAGACGGTGCGATTATCCGGAAGCCGCGCTTTGGTTGAAAGCCGTTCGGGAACGCATCGGAGAGCCGGTGGTTTTTGCCTTGGACGAGGCTCTGATGTGCCAAGGGTTATTCGGCGGGCGAAGCGATGAATATATCGTATGGGTTTACGGCGAGGATTCCGTCACACGTTTTAACGGCGTCGTTTTGCTCGGAAACCGAGTCAGTCCTTACAGCGTAGAAGAAAAAAACGGGCTTTTATATACCGATTTGAACCGAACGCTGGCAGATTCTTTCGCTAATGAATTTATCCTCGATATGCAGGGGATCACAGAGGCCGTCAGCAAGTATTATTACCGCAGCGGAGAAAGCTTTGACGGGCTTTCCGTCTCTCCGGAATATCAGGAACGCTTTGAAAAGCTGGCACAGGAAGCCATTGCGTATTACGATGATTGAGAGGTGATTGTTTTGCAGCTTACAGCGGTAGAAAAGTTGATGTATGAAGTAATGAAAGCGTAAAAGCTTATATCAAGGACGAAATTCCAAACGGAAAGCCAAAGGATTTGGAACGATAATGACAGATTAAAAGCCATAATGCAAGCCGATTGGAGAAATCTCATCGGCTTTTTCGTTATACAATAACACGCCGAAGCCGCGTATATATGCAGCTTCGGCGTAAAGTTTCGGATATGGCAATTATTTTTTCGCCGCCCCTACGGGGCTCGACGAATAAGATTATTCAAATGTTACTTCAACTTCACTTCCGTCAACGTAAACGGTAGTATTTTTATTATCTGTGTTTTTCAAAATATCTTTCACATTAGCGGCGGTAATGCTTGTTCCGTCCGCCTTTTTGCAGCCGTTGACGTTGAGGTCAACGGTCATATTAGAGGCACCGTACCAGAAGTCATTTTCGAATGTGCAGTCTGTGAAAGTTGTATTCACATAAGAGCGTACACAATTATATGATCCGCCATCTTTAAATTGCGTGCCCTCAAATATGACATTGCCTCCACCGGTCTCGCCAAACGATGACCATGCGGAAATTACGCAGTCCTTGACATAAACCGTTGAACCGTTCATTTGATCAAAATGTATACCATATGTGCCGCCCGAGAAGGTACAGCCCTCAATGGTGGTGGTAGAATCTTTGGTACCATAGCAATTGCCTATCTGACGTAATCCGCCTATAAAATTACAATTTCTAATGGTCAAATTAGACGCCGAACCCATTTTTTGAATTATTGTGTTATTGGTACCGGTGCAGTCAAATGTGCAGCCTTCCACTGTGAAATTTTTACCGGTTACTTCAAAAACTTGGCTTACTTTGTTTTCAATTTCGGTAGTTTCAAATTTAATATCACGTACCGTAACGTCATCGTTCGAAACTGTAATAGACGCACCTTCATGATATGGTATTTCCACTACGGTTTCGTCACCCGATCCGATCAGGGTAACTCCCTTTGGCAAGGTATCCGGAATTTGATAGGTTCCCGCAATAAGTCCTACCGAATCACCAGGTTGTGCCTCTGCCAAAGCGTTATTCATTGCTTCATTTGAAGCAACCACAATGTCCGCAAGCGGAGCGTCATCATCGTACAAATTATCGAAGCTGTCGGCTTCCTCGGTATATTGTGTTGCTACAAGGTGAATGTCAAATTCGCCGCCAATGCTTAAACCCTGATACTCGTTGCCGGCGGTCTCCTGCATTTTGAGCGCGATAGTCGCAATATCGGAATTAACGTCGTCACCGGTTTTGCCCGAAATATGACCGTTTGCAACCGAACTGCCGCTCAAAACCTCAGCCAAGGTGCCGACCTTTATATCGTCGGTCAATTCCGAACGGTTGGAAACCTGTTTGCCGTCCTTTATGTAGTAAACGTCGATCACCTTTGCTAAATCGCCTACCGGCTCGTCCGCTACAATGCGTACTTCATATTTAAGCGCCAGGGTGCCCACATTGCTTATCTTTATATGGCGAACTACGGCATAACCGGGCTCCCAGAGATCGTAATCGAAAATCGGACTGTTGTCTTTCGACGCGTCTGTCCACTCTACTGTAGCCGGATCCGCTGTACCGTCCGCCCAATACATCTCAACGTCCAAATTACCGGCTGTGATTCGGTTATTTCCGCTTGTAACGCTGTCTGTAAACCATGCGAATGTAGAACCAATTAACATCGTAATGCAGATAAGCATCGATAACATGCTCATAAACAGCGCCTTTTTGGTGCTTTTAGTCTGTGTCATGTTTTAACACTCCTTATTTAATTTTGCGGCAT
>CANQGK010000050.1 GCA_947623175.1 uncultured Clostridia bacterium
CCGTATGTAGTTTTTTTCTCTCCCTCAGTCGGCTTACGCCGACAGCTCCCTCGTCAGATGGAGCCGGTAATCAAAGGACATAAGCGACGGTTTATGTCTTTTGATTGCCGAAAGGCGAAATTTTAAAAAAGAAAGGAGGCTTCCTCTTATGAAAAACGCACAATTGACAAATATTCCCATGGGGGGGGGGCAAAGGCCCGCCTTATTAGGCAAATTGACTGACTTCCGCGGAGGAAGCCGCACCTTACTTATGAGATAGACGCACTCCGATTTTGACGGCATTTTCGGAGCGTGTCTCCGCTTAAAATGCCGCAAAATTAAATAAGGAGTGTTATACACATGAACAAGACTAAAGCTACAAAAAGAGCTTTGCTTATGAGCATGTTGTCGATGCTTTTGTGCGTTGCGATGCTTATAGGCTCTACTTTTGCATGGTTTACCGATTCGGTTACGAGCGGGCGCAATCAGATTGTTGCGGGTAATTTGGACGTTGAGTTGGAATATGCGCCTAAAGACGCCGCGAGAACAAGCGGCGCAATAGACGAATCCGCGTGGAAAACGGTTGAAAGCGTTACCGACCTGCTCGGCGGCGCTCTTTGGGAGCCGGGGCACACCGAGTACGTATATTTGCGCGTGCGCAACAACGGCAGTCTGGCGCTCAAGTACAGCCTTGCCGCTAACGTTTACGGTACTGACACCGGCGAACCGGAAAAAACTTACCATAACATTGACGGCGACGAGTTCCAGCTTTCCAAATATCTCGTTTTCAACGTTAAAGACGGCACGGATGAGGTTGCAAAACGCGAAGACCTCTGGATTTCCGATTCCGACGAAGAAACGGCGGCCATGGGCAAGCTTGACAGCCTCAAAGCCGACGGCGAGGTTCTCTATCCCGCAGAAAGCGGAGCCGGAGCCAGCGAAAAAGCCTTTACTTTGGCGGTTTACATGCCCACAACCGTAGGCAACGTTGCCAATTGGGCGGGTGCAACAAAATATCCCGGCGAGAGCGCTCCCGAAATTTACTTCGGATTTGACCTCGAAGCAACCCAGACTCCGTATGAAGAAGACAGCTTTGATAAGAATTACGATAAAAAGGCAGAAGGCCTTTTGATTAAGGGCGAGTATTATGCAACGTCTCCGTCCGAGCTTAAAGACGATCTGAAGAATGCCAAGCCGGGTGAAACCGTCGTTGTTCGTGACGACATTGTGGTGGACAGAGATAGCGTGGCCATTACGGGAACGGATGTGCATCTGAACCTTGCGGGCAATGCCATCGTCAGAGACAGCGCCAGCGGTAACGGCATGCTGATCGGAAGCAATTCCGGCAGCGCCGCCGATGTGACTATCGAAAACGGTCAGTTCGTCAGTGAAAAAGGCGGTAACGTAATTCGCTTTGAAAACGGCTCGACGGCAACCTTCCGCGACTGTGATTTCATCTGCGAAGCCGCAGGATCCACCGGAAATACTTTGATTAAAAACTACAACACTTCGGGTGCCCCGACCACAGTTACCTTTGAAAACTGCACCTTCGATCAAGGATATATTGACATACAGGGCCCGGTAAATCTTGTTTTCAGGAACTGCAAGTTCAATTGGGAAGACAAGAACGGCAGCCATTTTGTGCAAGTGAGCAACGATACTTATGGCAGCATATCCTTAGAGGACTGCTCCTTCAATTACACGGATTGGTGGAGCGGCGACTTGGTTGAAATCGGTTCGATAGCAAAAGAGCAAACGATGACCGTTACTCTGAAAAATATTACGGTTACCGGAACCGGCAGCAAGACGCCGTGCGTTGTAGGCTGCACTTTCAGCAGTTATAGCAAGCAGATCGAATTTAGCGCGACCGGTACCAATTCCTACAAGAAAGACGACGTCGAAAAGTGGGAAAACTATGAAAAGGATTGGAAATAAGTCGGGATTTTAATCGACTTTTGACCGAAACGCTGTAAAATCAAAAAATGCCGCCCTTCCGTTCAGAGGGGCGGTTTTGAATTTTTTAGCTTCGTTTCGGCTTTACCTTTTCTCTCCCCCTGTCTTTTTCGGAACAATCTCCGAAAAAGACACCCCCCTCGTCAGATGGGGGCAAGGCGCGCGGGCGCGCAGGATAATTTTTTTAGTTTCTTCTTAAGGTTTTGGGTTCATCTAAGCTTCACTTTTTCTCTCCCTTCGTCTTTGCCTACGGCAAATCCACCTCCCCCGTCAGGTGGAGGCAAGGCGCAATGTAAAATGAAGCGGTGCGCAGAGCGCACCATGAAGCGCTCGCTTGTGCGAGACATTTCGGTGTCCGCTTCGCGGACGAATAAAAACGTAAAGGCTTATGGTTTGCGATTTTAATACAAGTTATATTCTCGTGCAGAGGCGCAAAAGCTTGACCTACCCTTGGCTCCATCTGACGAGGGAGCTGTCAGCGTAGCTGACTGAGGGAGAGATTTTTTATTTTCAATTTCCTTTTATTTCTTTGCATTAATCTTTGCTTTACTCTTTTTCTCTCCCTCCGTCTTTTGCTACGCAAAATCCACCTCCCCCGTCAGGTGGAGGCAAGGCGCAATGTAAAATGAAGCGGTGCGCAGAGCGCACCATGAAGCGCTCGCTTGTGCGAGACATTTCGGTGTCCGCTTCGCGGACGAATAAAAACGTAAAGGCTTATGGTTTGCGATTTTAATACAAGTTATATTCTCGTGCAGAGGCGCAAAAGCTTGACCTACCCTTGGCTCCATCTGACGAGGGAGCTGTCAGCGTAGCTGACTGAGGGAGAGATTTTTTATTTTCAATTTCCTTTTATTTCTTTGCATTAATCTTTGCTTTACTCTTTTTCTCTCCCTCCGTCTTTTGCTACGCAAAATCCACCTCCCCCGTCAGGTGGAGGCAAGGCACGCAGGGGAATTTGGATATAATGAGCTCGCTTTGCGCAAAGCCTCCCTTGCCTAAAGGGAGGGGGACCAACGTTAGTTGGTGGGGGGATTTACGGGGCTAAAGCCGAGAAGATACTAAAGTCTTATAAAACAATGCTGCGTGAACGAAACTTTTCACTCTTACATATTACTTGGCGCGCAAAGCGCACATTGGGGTTGTCGACCGCAGCCGACTTAAGGGTACTTTATCGATTACCCGTGAAGCTGAGAGCTATGCTTTAGTGCCGTTAATCCCTCCGTCGGCTACGCCGCCACCTCCCTTTAGGCAAGGGAGGCTTTTTTAAAATCTTTAGCTTCTTCTTGTAATCTTTAGTTGCATTTTGGCTTCACTTTTTCTCTCCTTCCGTCTTTGCCTACGGCAAATCCACCTCCCCCGTCAGGTGGAGGCAAGGCGCGCAAGCGCGCATGATGAATTTAAAATCATTCATAAACTAAAGCATTTCTCAAATTTGAAGCTTAAAAAGCAGAATTTAGAGCATTAATCCTTGGCTCCATCTGACGAGGGAGCTGTCGGCGTATGCCGACTGAGGGAGAGAAAAGGTAAAACCGAGAATATACTAAAGTATTATAAAACAATGCTGCGTGCTCGTATTCCGGGGAAAATTGCACAAAAAACGATGTGTATTATTGGCGAATATTTGTGATTTTGATAAGTTTTCTTGACAATTATCCGCGATAGTGATAAATTAATGGTATATAATAATTATCGGGAAGGCGAAATCAAATGGAAAAGCGTTATTATCAAAAAGAAATCGAAACCATGCCGGTTGAAGAAATCAAAAAGCTTCAATCCGAAAAATTAGTCAAGCAGGTAAAGCACGTTTACGAAAATGTGCCCTATTACCGCAAGCTTATGGAAGAAAAGGGCGTAACTCCCGACGATATTAAGGGAATAGAGGATCTTCACAAGCTGCCCTTCCTTACCAAAAACGATCTGCGCGACGCGTACCCTTACGGGCTTTTGGCAATGCCGCTCAAGGACTGTGTGCGCATTCAGTCGACGTCGGGTACCACGGGCAAGCGCGTCGTAGCCTTTTATACCCAGCACGATATCGATCTTTGGGATGATTGCTGTGCCCGCGCTATCGTGGCGGCGGGCGGCACAAACGAGGACGTATGTCAGGTATCCTACGGCTACGGTCTTTTCACGGGCGGCCCCGGTCTTAACGGCGGTTCGCACAAGGTGGGCTGTCTGACGCTGCCGATGTCCTCCGGATTTACCGAGAGGCAAATTCAATTTATGTGCGATCTCAAAGCCACCATACTTTGCTGTACGCCTTCCTACGCGGCATACATAGGCGAAACGCTCAAGGATATGGGATATTCCCCCGAGGATATACCGCTTAAAGCCGGCATTTTCGGCGCCGAGCCCTGGACCGAGGAAATGCGCCGCGATATTGAAAAAACCCTCGGAATCAAGGCTTATGATATTTACGGTCTTACCGAAACCTCGGGCCCCGGCGTTTCCTTCGAATGCGAGGAGCAGACCGGCATGCACATAAACGAGGATCATTTCTTGGCAGAAATCATAGATCCCGATACCGGCGAGGTTTTGCCGGAGGGCAGCAAGGGCGAATTGGTATTTACCGCGCTTGACAAAGAGGCTTTCCCGCTGCTTCGCTACCGTACCCGCGATATCTGCGTACTTTCCCGCAAGCCCTGCTCATGCGGACGCACTCACATCAAAATGTCCAAGCCCATGGGCAGAAGCGACGATATGCTTATTATCCGCGGCGTAAACGTCTTCCCAAGCCAAATAGAAACCGTTTTACTTAACGAGGGTTATACCCCCAACTACCAGATAGTGGTTGACAGAGTAAACAACAGCGATACCTTTGAGGTCAACGTCGAAATGAACCCCGACAAGTTCGACGATACCGTAAGCGCCGTTACCGCGCTCGAAAAATCGCTTGCCGAAGCTATGAAAAAAATGCTCGGAATCAATCCCAAGGTTCACCTTGTGGCGCCGAAGAGCATTGTACGAAGCGAGGGTAAAGCGGTGCGCGTTATCGATAAGCGCAAGCTGCACGATTAATTTGTAATTATACCGAAAGGATATGGTGTCAGTATGTCGTTAAAACAACTTACCGTTTTTGTGGAGAACAAGCAGGGAGCCCTGGCGGCAATTACCGAAACCTTGGCGAAAAGCAACGTAAACATTCGCGCGCTGTCTATCGCCGATACCGAAGAATTCGGCATTTTACGGCTTATCGTAAACGATAACGAGTCCGCCGCCGCTATTTTAAAGCAGGAGGGATATTTGATCAAAACCACCGACGTCGTCGGGGTTAAAATCGGCGATACGCCCGGCAAGCTTTCGACCGCGCTTAAGGTGATGGACGCCGCGGGAATCAATATCGAGTACCTGTACGCATTTATGGTTCGTACCGAAAAGCACGCTTACGTAGTTATGCGCGTAGCGGACAACGCCTCGGCGCAGGCCGCCCTCGAACAAGCCGGCTTCCACCTGATCTGTGACGCCGACGTAAAAAAACTTTGATTTGAGCAAAAAACTTAAGGCTGCGGCAAATTTCGCCGTAGCCTTCGGTTATGGTCAGATTAGCTTTAAATTTCCGTATATTTGATTTTCAAAGCTTGTTTTTACTTCGGCGAGGAAGCGTTCGGCAATCGGGGTTAAGGGTTGATACTTATTCCGGATAAGAAAGAGCTTGGTTTCGAGTCTCGGCGTCAGCGGGCGGAAGACAACGCCGCTGCGGTCTGCTCGACCGAATGCACGAAAGCCAAAAGCGGGTGGATCTTATGGATTACCTGATACGGCAAACCGAAAAGCAATACAAGAAACAAATGAAAGGACAGTAAATATACGGAAAATAATGAAATAATATCAATAAGACGAGAAGGTGGGATGAAAATGAAGCGGCTGATTTCGGCGCTTATTTTGTCGGCGCTTGTTGTCTGCTGTGCCGCCTGCGGTAAAGCCGATCGGCAAAACATAATTTCGGGTGCGGAAAACAGCGATATCAAAACGTATGAAGCCGGCGATTTCGCGAAGATAGGAAAATTTGATTTTGAAAAGAAAACCGTAATGCTTAACAGCGGTTATGAAATGCCGATTATGGGGCTTGGAACCTACAGTCTTTCCGATGAAGAATGTTATAATTCGGTGACGGCGCTGCTCCGGTCCGGCGGACGGCTTATCGACACGGCGTATATGTACGGCAACGAAGCGGCGGTCGGTCGGGCGGTTCGTAATTCCGATGTGCCGAGGGAGGAAATTTTCGTCATTACGAAAATCTATCCCGGAGAGCAGTTTGAAAACCCCGAAAAAGCCATTCAGGACGCGCTCGACAAGCTTGACATTGGGTATATCGACATGATGTTGCTCCATCACCCCGGCGAAAACGATGTTAAAGCCTATCTTGCGATGGAAAAATTCGTGAAAAAGGGAAAAATTCACTCGCTCGGTTTGTCAAATTTTTATATTGAAGAGCTGAAAGAATTTCTGCCGCAGGTGAATATCACCCCGGCGCTCGTTCAAAATGAAATTCACCCCTACTATCAGGAAAACGACGTAATACCATACATTCAAAATCTCGGAATCGTCGTACAGGGGTGGTATCCTTTCGGGGGCAGAGGGCACACCTCACAGCTGCTCGGCGACAGCGTGATTTCGAGTATCGCAAAAGCGCACGGCGTCACTTGCGCACAGGTGATTTTGCGGTGGAATCTGCAAAAGGGCGTCGTGGTAATTCCCGGTTCGAGCAATCCCGACCACATAAAGGAAAATCTCGATTTATTCGGTTTCGAGCTCACGGATGCGGAAATTCGGCAAATAAACGCGCTTGACAGAAACGAAAAACACGATTGGTATTAGCGATGGAAGCTTGCCCAAAATAAAATCGGGAAGGCGTAAAGTGCCTTCCCGGTTTGTCGGAGCGATTTTAAAAAAGGCTTCGATCACATATTGTCGAGGCGGTAGGAGAGGGTCATCAGGCTGTCGCCGAAGTGCATATTTTCCACCTTGACGTCGGGATATTTCAATGCGATGTCGTAGTGGCTGAAATTCCAAAAGCCCTTGACGCCTAATTTCACAAGCTGTTCGCAAATATCCTCCGAGGCGGCTTTGGGTATGCAGAGAATAGCCGCTTCGGGCAGATTTTCGCGGCAAAATTCATCTATGGTGGAGGTGCTTCGTATCGGAAGATTTTTAACCACCTGGCCGACGAGCGATTCCTTGCTGTCGAAAAGTCCTATAAGCTTAAAGCCCTTGGACTCGAAATTTATATGAAGCGTTATGGCTTTGCCCAGGTTTCCCATGCCTATAAGGATGGTGTTTTTAAGGCGGTCTATTCCCAAAATTTTCGCGATTTCAACCCGCAAAACGTCTATATTGTAGCCGTAGCCCTGCTGACCGAAGCCGCCGAAGCAGTTTAAGTCCTGTCTTATCTGGCTTGCGTTAAGCCCCATGATTTCGGAAAGCTCTCGCGAAGAAATTCTGGTGACGCCCTGCTTTTTAAGCTCGTTCAAAAAGCGGTAGTATCGCGGCATGCGCTTTATTACGGAATCGGAAATAATATTGCTCATAAAATTGCCTCTTTTCTTTATGGGGTAGTCAATGCAATCAGATTACAATGCGCCCGAGGCGGACGGATTTATCCGCCGCCTGTGTCATCGTCCTTGAAA
>CANQGK010000051.1 GCA_947623175.1 uncultured Clostridia bacterium
CATGCCCTTGAATCCCCGCCCGCATATTTCATGCGGCAGCCGCTTTTTTATAACAGCAACCGATATACACAATAAATATTAGCACATCATTTTACATTTTTCAATAGCTTTTTGCAAAAATTCGTCAAATCGCATGAAAAAGATTATAAAGATTATAAAAGAAAAGCCTCCCTTGCCTAAAGGGAGGTGGCGGCGTAGCCGACGGAGGGATTAACGGCGCTAAAGCGCACCTCTCAGCCTCACGGGTAATCGATAAAGTACCCTTAAGTCAGCTACGCTGACAGCCCCAATGTGCGCACAGCGCACAAGGTAATAAGTAATATCGGATAGTGAAAAGGTATACGCAGCATTGTTTTATAAGACTTTGGTATCTTCTCGGCTTTAGCCCCGTAACTCCCCCCACCAACTAACGTTGGTCCCCCTCCCTTTAGGCAAGGGAGGCTTTGCGCAGAGCGAGCTCATTTTATATCCGAATTTCCCCGTGCGCCGTGCGCGCCCTGCCTCCACCTGACGGGGGAGGTGGCTTGCCGTAGGCAAGACGGAAGGAGAGAAAAAGAGTAAAGCAAAGATTAATGCAAAGAAATAAAAGGAAATTGAAAATAAAAAATCTCTCCCTCAGTCGGCATACGCCGACAGCTCCCTCGTAAGCTGAGCCAAGGGCAGGTCAAGCCTTTGCGCCTCTGCACGAAAACATAACTTATATTAAAGTCGCAAACCATACATAAATTTTTACATTTTTCAATAGCTTTTTGCAAAAATTCGTCAAACTTTTTTTAATTTTCCCACAAAAAAGCTTTACAAATACACATTTAATGTGTATAATAAGAATGTGAGGAGGCGGCAGGATGAAAACAAAGGACTTGATAAAGTTGCTCGAACAAAACGGCTGGAAATTCAAACGGCGCGGCGGAAATCACGACATATACGTAAAAGGAAAGGAACGCGAATCAATCGTAAGGCACAAAGAAACAGACGAAATGCTTGCACAGGCAATCATCAGGCGCCGGGGCTGAAATAAACCGCTGCCTCTCGGCGATAATAAACAATAGAATTTTAGGAGGTTATCGTTATGAAACTTGCATACCCGGTTATTTTAAGCAAAGGAAAGGATCACGTTATCGTTTATATTCCGGATTTTGATATCAACACGCAGGGGGAAGACTACGCCGATGCGCTGGAAATGGCACGTGACGCGATCGGACTTATGGGAATTGATATGGAAGACGAAAAGGAACCGCTTCCCACTCCTTCGGAATTGGAATCGGTAAAGCCGGATTCGAAAAACGATATTGTATCGCTGGTGGACGTGGACTTTTCGGAATATCGCCGCCAACAGGATATGCGAACGGTACGAAGAAACGTCACGCTTCCGTCGTGGCTAAACTTTGAAGCTGAAAAAAGCGGCGTCAACGTTTCCGCAATTCTGCAAAGAGCGTTAAAGCAGGAGCTTCACATCACAGACCGCTGAACGACCGCATGTTAAAGCCCGCCGCCGGTTTTGGAGGCGGGCAGATTATTTTTTACGGCTCGGAGAACGGAATATTTTTAAAAATTTTCAAAATTTTATTTTCTTTTAACATTTACTGTTGTAAATACAAGGTAAAATGTGTTAGAATAATAATATACTTATTTTTGAAACGGAGATACGGTATGTCTAATAAGGTAACGGATTTAGCAACGGGCGTCGAGGGCTTGTTTATCAAAAACACACGCTTCAACACGACCTGTATTTCCTGCAATTTCTATCTGCCGTTAAAAAAGGAAACGGCGGCGGAGTATGCGCTTTTGCCCTTTATTCTCACAAGCTGCGGCAGTCGGTATCCCGACTTTTCGAGGCTTAACTTCGAGCTTGAGCGGCTTTACGGCGCAAGCCTTAACGCAAGCGCGGAAAAGTACGGCGATTATCAGCTGCTCAAAATGTCGGTAACGGTGATAAACGACCGCTTTACCCTTGACGGCGAGGCTCTGATAAAGCAGGCGGCGGATTTGATATGCGGCCTCATTTTTGAGCCGAAGGTGCAGGACGGCGCCTTTTACGAGAGCGATCTTGCCCGCGAAAAGCGCAAGGCGATAGAGCACATAAAGGGCGAATACAGCGAAAAACGCATATACGCTAAGAACCGCCTTATCGAGGAAATGTACAAAGGCGAGCCTTACGGCGTCGCCAAATGCGGAAAGGTCGAGGACGTAGAGAAAATAACCGGAAAATCCCTTTACGACGCGTGGAACCGGATGCTCGAGACCGCCTTTATACGCGTAAACGTCGTCGGCGCCGAGGTGCCCGCCGGTCTGTTCGAGGACTTGACCGAAAGATTTGCCCGAGTATCACGGCACGATATTACAAACTGCAAATCGAGCGCCCCCACAAAGCCTTCGGCGGCGCCTCGCACCGTCACCGAGACCACGGCGGTCAACCAGGGCAAGCTTGTTATGGGATTTTCGAGCGATTTATACGGAAACGACGCAAACACCCTGCCGCTGCTTGTCATGTGCGATATTTTCGGCGGCGGGCCCTATTCGCGGCTTTTTACAAACGTCAGAGAAAAAATGAGTCTTTGCTACTACTGCTCCGCCTCGTCGCTTCGGCAAAAGGGGCTTTTGACCGTCGAATCGGGAGTGGAAACCGACAACGCCGAAAAAGCGCTTACGGAAATTCTCAACCAGCTTGAAATAATCAAAAAAGGTGAGTTTTCCGATTTCGAATACGACTCTTCGCTGAAGAGCCTTGCCGATACCTTCAACGCTTACAACGACAGTCAGGACAGCATCGAAAGCTGGTACGCGCTCAAGGTAAACAACGACGAAATTTATTCGCCCGAGGAAATTGCCGAAAGAATAAAAAAGGTCGCCCGCGAGGACGTAATAAACGCCGCGAAGGGCGTAAAACTTCATACGGTATATAAATTACTGCCCGAAAACAAAAAAGACGAAGGCAAGGAGGGGTAATATGAAACGCGAATTTTTTGAAAGCGAAATAGGCGAAAGCTGTGTAAAAGCGGTGCACCCCTCGGGGCTTAAGATCTACATCCTCGAAAAGCCGCAATACAACTCCGCGTACGCCGTTTTCGGAACCAAATACGGCTCGATAGACACCTGCTTTTCGGCAAACGGCGAAAAGCTTACCGTGCCCGAGGGCATAGCCCATTTTTTGGAGCACAAGCTTTTTGAAAGCGAGGAGCAGGACGCCTTTACGCGATTTGCCGCCACGGGAGCCTACGCAAACGCCTTTACCTCCTTTGACCGCACCTGTTATCTTTTTTCCTGCGCCGATGAATTTTACGAAAACTTGGATATATTGCTCGATTTTGTACAGTCACCCTATTTCACCGAGAAAACGGTCGAAAAGGAGCAGGGCATAATCGGTCAGGAGATCCGGATGTACGACGACAGCCCCTCATGGCGGGTTATGTTCAATATGCTGATGGCTATGTATCACAACCACCCCGTGAGAATAGACATCGCGGGCACCGTCGACTCAATAGCCAAAATAGATTACAAGCTGTTATACAAATGCTACAATACCTTTTACAATCCGGCAAATATGTTTATCTGCATAGCCGGCAACGTCGATACCGAAAAGGTTCTCGCTATAATAGAAGCCGCCGTCAAAACCGACGAACCGGTCGAGATCACCCGCTATTCGGAGGATGAACCGGCGGAAGTTGTAAAGCCTTACGTCGAACAGCGCTTCGCGGTGGCTCAGCCGATGTTCTGCTTCGGGATCAAGGAAAGCTTCCCCACCCCCGAGCGGAGCATAAAGGAAAAGGTCTGCACCTCCATGCTTATCGAGCTTTTGGTGGGCGACGCCTCGCCTTTGTACGAAAGGCTTGTAAACGAAGGACTTATTAACGACGAGTTTTCGACCGAGTATTTTAACGGCTACGGCTATTCCGCGATAGTTTTCGAGGGCGAATCCTCCGATCCCAAGCGAGTGGCGGAGGAGATAAAGGCGGAAATAAGCCGCCTTAAAGAGGACGGCGTCGACAAAAAGCTCTTTTCGGCGGTGCGCCGCGGCATGTACGGCGCCGCGATAAAGCAGTTCAACAGCGTCGAAAATATCGCCATGCAGATGATAGACTGCGCCGTTACCGGCTGTGAGCTGTTCGACGAGCTTAAGTATTTAAAGGCCCTCACCGCCGAGGACGTTTACCGCAGACTTTTACAGCTTGATCCCGAAAACAGCACGCTTTCGGTAATCAACCCCTTGGAGGTGCTTTAATGAACAGTATGGACGTCGTGATTTTCGGAATAAAATTAAAGCTTCGCCCCATAGCCTTTACCATTCCCATAGGCGGCGGCTGGCACGTATATTGGTACGGTATAATAATCGCCCTGGGCTTTTTGCTGGCGGTGATCTACGCCGTAAAAAACGCGGCGAGATTTAACATAAATACCGACCGTATGCTCGACGTCACCCTGATAACCACCCCGCTCGCCATACTCTGCGCGAGGTCGTACTACCTGATTTTCGACGGCGAACCGCTCGGCGGCATAAGCGAGTTTTTCGGCTTCGGAAATTCGCAGGGCTTTTCGGGGCTTGCTATTTACGGCGGCGTTATAGGCGCCTTCGTCATAGGCCCTATCGCCTGCAAACTGCGCAAGGTAAGCATTCGAAATATGGTGGATCTGGCGTCTATAGGCTTTATTATCGGTCAATGCGTCGGCAGATGGGGCAATTTTGTAAATCAGGAGGCTTACGGCACCTTCACCCACAGCAGCTGGTGGGGTATGCAGAGCGCCCGCACGATAAGCGAAATGGGCGAGGGCTTGGTTCATCCCTGCTTTTTGTATGAATCCCTCTGGTGCTTAGCCGGATTTTTCATCCTGCACCGCTTCAGCAAAAAAAGGAAATTTGCCGGTCAGATATTTTTAATGTACTGCGCATGGTACGGCTTCGGCCGCACCTTTATAGAGCTTCTGCGCACCGACAGCCTGATGATAGGCAATATCCGGGTGTCCTGCCTTTTGTCATTGCTTATCTGCATTACGGCGATAATTTTGCTTTACGTTTTCGGTCGTAACCAAAAGGAACACGCGGCGGACGGCAGCTATAACGAAATTTTCGAAACGGAAGAGCCGGAAGAAGCGGAAGCCGAAAAAGCCGAAATCACGGAAAGCGAATCGGCGGACGATAACGCCGAGGGCGAAGAAGCGCCGCAGAGCGAAACCGCGCAGCCGCAGCCGGAAAACGCGCAACCGGAAAACGAAAACGACAAGGAGAATAAGGATGACTGAAATAATAGACGGAAAGGCGGTAGCCGCCGCGGTCAAGGAACGCGTAAAGCAGGGCGTACTCGAGCTTAACGAAAAGGGGATAACCGTAGGGCTTGCCGTTATAATAGTGGGCGAGGATCCCGCGTCAAAGGTTTACGTCGCAAACAAAAAGAAGGCATGCGAGGCGCTCGGCATTATCTCCGAGGAATACGCACTGCCCGAAAGCACGACGCAGGAGGAGCTTTTGGCGCTTATAGCCGAGCTCAACCGCAAAAAGAGCATAAACGGCATACTCTGCCAGCTTCCCCTGCCCGCTCATTTGGACGAAAAGCAGGTCATAAACGCCATTCTGCCCGAAAAGGACGTCGACGCCTTTCACCCGCAAAACGTCGGCAGAATTATGATCGGCGATTTTGATTTTGTGCCCTGCACTCCGGCGGGTATTATGGAAATGCTCGAAGCTTCGAATATCGACGTCTGCGGCAAGACCTGCGTTGTAATAGGCAGGTCGAATATTGTCGGAAAACCGATGGGCATGCTGCTTTTACATAAAAACGGCACGGTTACGATATGCCATTCCAAAACCCGCAATCTCAAAGAAATATGCCTCGGCGCCGATATTCTCGTAGCCGCCGTGGGCAAGCCCAAATTTGTGACGGCGGATATGGTAAAGGAGGGCGCGGTGGTGATCGACGTGGGCATTCACCGCGGCGAAAACGGACTTTGCGGCGACGTCGACTTTGAAAACGTGAGCAAAAAAACCTCGTTTATAACCCCCGTTCCGGGCGGAGTGGGCCCCATGACCATCGCGATGCTTATGCAAAACACCCTCACGGCGGCAAAAAAGCAAAACGCTTTACCGGAATGAATGAAGCTTGCTTGCGCGAGGCATTTCGGTGTCCGCTTCGCGGACGGATTGTAAAAAATTAAAAATAATTTTAGGTTCTTCTATGCTTTACCTTTTCTCTCCCCCTGTCTTTTTCGGAGTAATCTCCGAAAAAGACACCCCCCTCGGCAGATGGGG
>CANQGK010000052.1 GCA_947623175.1 uncultured Clostridia bacterium
CGGATATAAAGCTTATTTTCGCCGGTCGGCGATTCAAAGGCACGAAACCAAGCGCTCATGCCCTTGAATCCCCGCCCTCCGCAGAGGGAAACTTATCATTTGTTTAAAATTGGCTCCATCTGACGAGGGAGCTGTCGGCGTAAGCCGACTGAGGGAGAGAAAAGCTACAGGCGCGATGAATTGAATTTTCGAGCAGTGTGAAGCGCCTTAATCCAGAAAAGGCGCCGGCGCGCAGTCGTGGAAACATCGGATATAAAGCTTAATTTCACCGTCCGCATGTTTCATGCGGCAATCGCTTTTCATAAGCTGCCGAATATACATGATAAATTTTAGCACATACCAATCGATTTTTCAATAGTTTTTTGAAAAAATACGCCCAAACCGTTTGAAAAAATACGCCCAAACCGGCAAAAAATCACCGAAATCCCCTTTTTTACCGGTTTTCACCTATTTTCAAACAGCACCCGCCGCATAAAAAAGCCTCCCTTGCCTAAAGGGAGGGGGCATGGCGCGCTATGCGCGCCAAGGAATACGTAATAGTGAAAAAGTTTCATACGCGCAGCATTGTTTTATAAGACTTTAGTATCTTCTCGGCTTTAGCCCCGTAAATCCCTCAGTCGACTGCGGTCGACAGCTCCCTTTAGGCAAGGGCGCCTTTTTAGGATTAAGGCGTTTCACACTGCTTGAAAGTTTAAATTCAGCGCCGTCTGTAGCCTTTCTCTCCCTCCGCCTTTGCCTATGGCAAATCCACCTCCCCCGTCAGGTGGAGGCAAGGCGCGCACGGCGCGCAGGATAATTTTAAAATCATCTGCAAACTAAGCATTCCTCAAATTTGTAGCTTAAAAAGCAGAATTTACAGCCTTATTTTGGCTCCATCTGACGAGGGAGCTGTCGGCGTAAGCCGACTGAGGGAGAGAAAAAGTAAAGCCAAGAAGAAGCTAAATTATTTTTACTTTTTACTTTTTAAAATTCGTCCGCGAAGCGGACACCGAAATGTCTCGCGCAAGCGAGCGCTTCATTCTTCATGGCGCCTCGCGCCGCTTCATTTTTCATTGCGCGCCTCGCCCCCATCTGACGAGGGGGGTGGATTTTGCGCAGCAAAAGACAGGGGGAGAGAAAAGATAAAGCCGAGAAGAAACTAAAATTTTTACAATTCGTCCGCAAAGCGGACACCGAACTTCACTCTTACTTCTTACATATTACTTGGCGCGCAAAACGCGCCATGCGCTCTGCCTTCGCGAAAGAAAATTCATCCTATCAAGCGGAGTATCAGCTCGGTTACAAAAACCACCGCGCAGGAGCAGACGGCGACTCCAAAAAGGCTTACGCCGAAGTACGCCGCGACGCCGCCCGCGATCAAAGCGAGTATTCCCGAGATATAGGAATCGGTAGCCTCGATAATGGCGGGAAAGGTCATAACCACCAGGGTGACGTAAGGCACGTAAAAGAGAAACGACCGCAGGGTTTTGTTGGTTATCTTTTTGCGTATGAGGGTAAGCGGCAAAAGTCTTATAAGATAGATCACCGCCGCCATTATAAGTATGTAAATATAAATATTATTCTTCATCATTTTCCTCCCGCGGAAAGATAATCGCCGCCGCAAGCGAAATTACAACCGTAAGAATAATAATTCTGAAGCCGGAAGATATTTTGCATACCACCGGCAATTTTGCAAAGGCAAAGCTCAATATCATCGAAACAAGGCAAATTCCGGCGATTATCTTATCCTTTTTGGCGGCGGGAATTACTATCGCCAGAAACATTCCGTACAACCCCACGCTCAGAGCGCTTACAATGCTCGACGGCAGTACGTTTCCCATAACGACTCCGAAAAACGCGCCGAACGCCCAGCCGGGTATTGCCACCGTCATAGCGCCGTAATTGTAAAATGGGTTAAGCCTTCCCTTTACCGACACCGAAATGCCGAAAATTTCATCCGTGACGTCAAAAGCCACCAGCGCGCGGTGCAAAAGCGACGTTTCGGGCGCCAATTTTTGACTTAACGACGCCGACATCAATAAATATCGCGCGTTGACGATAATTTGGGTTATCGCCATAGCTATGTAACCGCCATTTTCCGCTATGAGGTTAAAGGCGGCGTACCCTCCGGCGGAGGCGTTGGTAAGTCCGGTTGCCATTAACGCCTGCACCGCCGTGAGTCCGGCTTTTTTAGCGACTATGCCGAGCGTAAACGCAACCGCAAAATAGCCCAAAGCGATAGGTATGCCGTCGCGCAGCCCCTTTTTATACCATTTCGAGTTCTCAGCCAAATCAATCACCTAAGGCTATTGTACATTATAAATGCAATTTCGTCAATCGCTTTTCCGAAAACCTTGCGAAATCGCCCTTTCGCCGCCGCCTTGCCGCAAAATGCCCGCTTGCGCCGCTATTCGGATTTTATATTAAGCAAATGCGCTATCGCGGGTATGCTCTCGCCCTGGAAGGAGGAAGTCGGCGACATAAGCGCCCCGGTAGACATAAACAGAATATTTTTAAGCTCCTTATTTTCAAACCGGTGCATTATATAGGAAGCCAAAACCACGGCACTGCACCCGCAGCCCGAGCCGCCGCTGTGGACGTCCTGCTTTTCGCGGTCAAAAATTATAATGCCGCAATCGCTGTGCCGGCAGCGAATATCGACCTTTTCACGGTCGCAAAGCTCGTATAAAGCCTGCGTGCCCGTATACCCGAGATCGCCCGTAAAAATAATATCGTAATCCTCGGGAGTGGTATTCGTATCCCGCAGATAGTGGATAAGCGTAGACGCCGCGGCGGGCGCCATCGCCGCGCCCATGTTGTTGGTATCGGTTATGCCGTAGTCCTCTATTTCACCGAAGGCGGCGGCGTTTATATAGGGCCCGTCGCCCCCGCTTTCGACAATCAGCGCGCCGGAGCCCGTAACGGTCCATTGAGCGGTAGGCGTGCGCTGTGAACCGTAATTTAAAGGAAATCTGTACTGCCGCTCCGCCGAGCAAAAGTGCGACGAGGTTACCGCCAGGGTTCGCTTTGCCGCGCCGCAATCCACAAAAAGCGACGCCAGCGCGGTCGACAGCGCCATCGTCGAGCAAGCGCCGTAAAGCCCTATAAAAGGAATTCCCATCTCCCTTATGCCGAACGAGCTGCCTATGCATTGGTTAAGCAGATCGCCCGCAAAGACGGCGTCGATATCGTCGGTTTTAAGCTTCTTTTTCTCAAGCGCGATATTTACCGCGGTTTTTTGCAGCTTGCTCTCCGCCTTTTCAAAGGAATTTTCGCCGAAAAAGCTGTCGGTCGTGTAGGTATCAAACTCGCCCGCCAGCGGCCCCTCGTGCTCCTTTTTGCCGACTATCGAACCGTAGCTTACAACCGACGGCCTGTTTTCAAAAATAATGGTACGCTTCCCTGCTTTTTTTGCCATAAAAACACCCCAAAATCCGATTTTTCATTTCACAGTTTAGATTTTGCTTTTTATGAAAAAATATTCAAATTTAAAAAAAGTAAAATTAACTTTAAAGCTTGACTTTTCGTTAAATATAAAGTAAAATATTAAAAACTCTTTCCGCCAAGCGCTAACGCTTAAGGCTTGCCGGATTTTATTATTTATTTATCACTCAAATATGCGGGTGTGGCGGAATTGGCAGACGCACCAGCCTTAGGAGCTGGCGCCTTCGGTGTGCAGGTTCGACTCCTGTCACCCGCACCAAAAAAAGCGGTTGCTTTACGCAATCGCTTTTTTCAATGATGTTTGCCCTAAGGGCAAAATGATGTGGGCTTACGCCCCATGTGTGCCTGAAAGCACCTGAGGCAAACATTGCAACATCATTACGCCGCCGGGCATAACATCATACACTGTAGGCGATACGTCATTAAACAAAACGCAAACAGAAAAATCCGTTTTTTCAAAGAAATATTGACTTTTTACTCTTTTTTGGCTATAATACGATTGAAAGCGATTTTAGTCGGAGGCGGTTTTATGGCTTATATCAAGAGAACGCTTGAAAAAAAAATCACGGAAATCAGCAAAGAGTACGCCTGCATTTTGCTGACCGGTCCGCGTCAGGTAGGTAAGTCTACCATGCTGAGGCATTTGATGGAGGGCAGTAACCGAAACAGAGTAACCCTCGATAATACGGATGAGCGCAAGTTGGCAAAGACCGATCCCGCGCTGTTTTTGGAAATCCATCCGGCGCCCGTCTTGATCGATGAAGTGCAATATGCGCCGGAGCTTTTTTCTTATATTAAAATTAAGGTCGACGAGGGCGCGGCTCCCGGTTCCTATTGGCTGACGGGCTCACAGGCGTTTAGGCTGATGGATTTGGCGAGAGAATCTCTTGCCGGACGCACGGCAATCGTCCACATGTCGGCTTTATCGCAAAGCGAATTGTACGGCGACGGGGAAACAATACCATTTACAATAGGGATCGATGCCCTCAATTCCCGTAAAGCCCATCTCGCGCCCTGCTCCGCGACGGCAATGTATGAACGTATCTGGCAGGGCGCTATGCCGGGGCACCGCAGCGGAAAATACACGGATCGGGATGTATTTTACGGTTCCTATATTCAAACTTATATCGACCGCGACGTTTCGGATATGATCCCGGGCATAGATAAGCTGCTGTATTCGGATTTCATTCGTGCTGCCGCCTGCCGCGTCGGGCAAATGCTCAATATCCACGACATAGCGCAAGACGTAGGCGTTTCCGACGATACCGCCAAGCGCTGGCTTACGGTCATGGAAAAATCCGGTATTATTTTCTACCTGCGCCCTTACTCCAATAACTTACTCAAGCGCACGGTCAAAACGCCGAAAATGTATTTCTTTGATACAGGGTTGGTTGCCTATCTCACCAAATATTTGAGCCCCGAGATTTTAATGAACGGCGCGATCAACGGCGCGATCCTCGAAAACTATGCGGTGGCGGAAATTATAAAGACCTATCATAACGATGTGAAAGAATGCAATTTCCATTACTATCGTGATAAAGAATCAAACGAGATCGACCTTGTAATCGAGAATGACGGCGAGACTCATCCGATTGAAATCAAAAAATCATCTCATCCCGCCTCTAAGCTTGCGGGTGCGTTCGGGATACTCGACAAAGGCTCGGTGCCGCGCGGCACGGGCGCGATCCTCTGCCTCGGCGAGGAATTAACGGCGATCGACCGCAAAACTTATATCATCCCGATTTGGATGATTTAAAAATAAATAAAAACCGTACGCAAGCTGTTGAGTCTTGCTCTTGCAGTTCAATTATGATGACTTGGCAGATAACTATCACCTCCCGGATATCTATCCAATCATCCCCGTCCATCCATACAATGGCCAGACTGAAAACCACCTCATAATGCTTATCCCCATTTGTGCCAAAACCGGCGGAGATGCCAATAATAACAGGGCTAAAAACAGAGTTTGAAAATAATTTTTTCTCCATTTTGATATTAACAGCACCACAGCACAAATCAGCCCCGTCGATATAAGTTGGCTAAGTACTGTCAACATTAAAAACAATATAAGCGGTAGATTGACAGGGAAACCTTGGTATTGCGGAATGCTCTGTATTCCTGCCCAAATCTCACCCATGGGATAGACCGATGAAATCGATAAACCACGGAAGAACCAGGGGAGCAGCGTAATTCCCAAACAAGCAACGCTGCATACCATCCATTTATGCCTAACAATCCGTTTTCTCCCTAACTTCGCAGCAGATAGAAGGCCCCAAAGTCCTTTGCTGTCTTCCATTGCCATTACATTGGCAAAAGCAAAACTGAAGCATAGAGAAAT
>CANQGK010000053.1 GCA_947623175.1 uncultured Clostridia bacterium
TCCTGTGCGCGACAGCGCCTTGCCTCCACCTGACGGGGGAGGTGGATTTGCCGTAGGCAAAGACGGAGGGAGAGAAAGAAAGTAAGCCTAAGCAGAAGCTAAAGTTTTAAGAAGAAACTAAAAATTATCCTGTGCGCGTCAGCGCCTTGCCCCCATCTGCCGAGGGGGGTGGATTTTGCGAAGCAAAAGACGAGGGGAGAGAAAAGGTAAAGAAGAGAAGAAGCTAAAAATTATTTTCAATTTTTTACCATCCGTCCGCGAAGCGGACACCGAACTGCTTGACAAAACAAAATAAAAAAGGCTGCGGCAAAAGGAAAAATGCCGCGGCCTTTTTACATATTAAATATTTACATATTACGTATTATACACGCCTTAAACGCGTTTGGACAATACCTCTTTTTCGTACGCTTCGACTTGCGCGTACCAGCTTTCGTCGGCGGGAACGCCCTCGGTTTCACAGTAATGCGCCCAGATATCGCCGAACGGCAGGGTTTTGATTTCTTCATTCAAAACCATAAGCTTTGTCATGCTGTTTTCGTCCTGGAGCTTTTTCAAAAGCGCGTTCGGTGTGAGGAGCGCGCTCAGCAACGCCTTTTGCCAGCTGCGGAAGCCTACCGTCCATGCCGAAATTCGGTTAATGCTCGCGTCGAAATAGTCGAGAGCCATATAAACTCTGTCGAGCGCGTCACAGCGAACGATTTCCTTTGCCATTTCCTTGGTTTCATCGTCAAAGAGCACCACGTGGTCGGAATCCCAGCGGATAGGCCGCGTGATATGAAGCGCGATTTCCGGGAAGAAGCAAAGCAGAGCGGGGATTTTATCCGATACCACCTCGGTGGGGTGATAGTGACCGTTATCCATAAGCGGCAGACAGCCGTCGTGCATTGCCGCAAAGGAAAGCGAAAACTCCGCAGAGCCGGCGGTGAACGCCTCTACGCCGATACCGAACACCTTGGATTCCACGCAGGGTTTAACCTTAGCCTTGTCAAACGGTTCGGAGAGTATTTCCTCGATAGACTCCTTGTATCTCATTCGCGGGCCCATTCTGTCGGCGGGGATGTCCTTGTAGCCGTCGCCCGTCCAGATGTTCATAACGCAGGGAACGCCGGTCTCCTCGGCGAAATATTGCGAAATGCGGATACATGCCTTGCCGTGGTTTATCCAAAAACGGCGCACCGACTCGTCGGGGCTTGACAGGGTAAGTCCGTCCTTGCACATCGGGTGTGAGAAAAAGGTGGGGTTGAAGTCGATACCCATATTATGCTTTTTGGCAAATTCCACCCATTTTGCAAAATGGCGGGGCTCAAGCCGGTCGCGGTCTACCTGCTCGCCGTCCAAAATGGCATAGCTTGCGTGCAGGTTGAGCTTTTTCTTGCCGGGGCAAAGGGAGATAACCTTTTCCATGTCCGCCATAAGCTCCTGCCATGTGCGCGCCTTTCCGGGATAGTTGCCGGTGGTCTGGATGCCGCCGGTGAGCGGGCCGTCCTGGTCAAAGCCCTTTACGTCGTCGCCCTGCCAGCAATGCAGGCTTACGGGCAGGTTCTTGATCGTGGCGATCGCCTTTTCCACGTCGACGCCAAAATCCTCATAACGCTTTTTAGCTGATTCATATCTGTCCATGAATACGCCTCCAAAATATATTTACATTTAAAGTGTACTATTTTTTACCGTAAAAATCAAGGGTTTTGTTAAAAAAAGGAACTAATCCTTCAAGCAGCCGATCGGAATTACAAAAACCCCGTCCGGGCGCCTGTAGCCGTACCGGGCACCGGTAATTACGATTTTTAAATCCGGCAGCCTAAGCGGACATTGCGTTTCGCCGCGGTTATAGGCTTTAATAAGGTTCTCGATTTCATTAAGATGCCCCGCGCCCTCGTCGATTTCCTTTGTGCCGAGCTTAAACTCCAACAGGGCGTATCTTCCGTCGTTCAAATGCAGGACGCCGTCGGCTTCCAAACCGTATCGGTCGTGATAATAGGAAATTGCTCCGTCGAACGCCGACGAGTAGATCTTCAAATCCCGAATACAAAGCGACTCGAACAAAAAACCGAGCGTCTTAAAATCCATATTGAAATAGTCCGGCGACATACCGAGCGCGGCGACTGCAATCGACGGATCGATAAGATTTCGCTTATTGGAAGAACGAATTGCAGATTTCGAGCGAATAGCCGGACACCATGCCTCGATATCCTCGATAATATAAAGCTTTTCCAGCGCGTGTATATAGTCGTATACCGTCTGTTCGCTGACATCGTAATTTGCCTTGACGTCGGCGATGATCGTGCCGGTTCCCGCTAAAGTGCAGATATTTCGGCTGTAGGATTGCAAAATCGCCTGCGCCCAACGCGGATTTCTTTTGACATGGTCAATATTCCCGATATCCACGGAATAGGTCTGCCGGAACAAATCCTTCGCGATTTCCAGCTTTGCGCGCTCGGTCGTATTAAGCAGCGCTCTGGGCCACCCGCCTCTGCAAATGGCAAAAATCAAATTATCGATCGTAAGGTCGGATTCGCAGCCGTCAAAACCGTCCGGATTGCGGAACAATTCGCTTATGGAAACCGAACCGTCGGATTCTTCGCTCTCATACAAGCTCATCGGATACATCTGAAGCCGGCTGATACGAAGGGTTCCCGTGTGCGCCGTCTCAACCTCCCGCGAGGAAGAGCCGGTCAAAATATACTGCCCGTTAAGCCCCGTATCGTCGATATCCTTGCGTATGGCGCCCCACAGCTTAGGAGCGTCCTGCCATTCGTCAAACAAGCGCGGCTTTTTTCCGACAAGCAGCTTCTTCGGCGCGGTTTCCGCGACGGCAAGCAGGTTATCGCGGACTTCCTCGTCCTGAAATTCAACAAAGCTGTTTGCTTTTTGCTTTGCGGAGGTGGTTTTTCCGCAGCCCTTAGGCCCCTTTATCAGCGCCGCCCCGAAAGCCTCCAGCTTTAAGTCGAGCAAACCGTCAATAATTCTTTTCTTATATTCCATACCGTCACTCATTCCCTATATCTTCACGCATACAGTGTAACACGATTTCGGCGATTTGTAAAGATTTATTTGAGAATTTTGCGGTGTTTTGTTTGAGAAATTTGCGGTGTTTTATTTGAGAGTTTTGTGGTATTTTGTTTGAGTATTTTGCGCTACGGCGGCAGAAAAAGGGATAACAGGACATTTGTCGAAGGTATACGGCATTCGGCAAAGCCAAGCATCATTGAAAAAACCGATTGCATAAGCAACCGGTTTTTTCTGGCTGGGGAATAGGGATTCGAACCCCAACAAACAGAGTCAGAGTCTGTCGTGCTACCGTTACACAATTCCCCAATAAATTGAGATAACAAAAATATTATACCGCGAAATTTCATAATGTCAAGTAAATAATTGAGATTTTTCAAAATTTTTAACACAATGTTAACATTGGCGGGTAAGCCTTGAAAAAAGGCGGCGAAAATGGTATACTTAAATCGTGAAACGGCAAACGCTTTTTAACTTTTGTAAATTCGCCGCATATTAAAGGAGATGAGTGACGATATGGAAAACTTTTCGGAAACGGTCAATTACGGCGGGATATTATCCCCAAAAATAGAAAAATATGCCGACAAATGCATTGAAAATTGTCTGATCGATTCTAAATTATACCTCGAGCACAAGGTTTACAGAGGGCTCAGAGATTTAAGCGGTAAGGGTGTGCTTACCGGACTTACCGAGATTTCGGACATTATATCCAAAAAAACCGTCGACGGTGAGGAATTGCCCTGCCCCGGCGAGCTTTATTACCGCGGGTACGACGTCAAAAGCTTAGTCGGCGGTCTGATTTCGGACGATCGCTTCGGGTTCGAAGAGGTGGTATACCTGCTGCTTTTCGGAGAGCTGCCGACAAGCGACGAGCTTGACGAGTTTAAGGAAGTTCTCTTTTCATACCGTCCGCTGCCCAACAATTTTGTGCGGGATATAATTATGAAGGCGACTTCCACCGATATGATGAATTCTTTGGCGCGGAGCGTGCTTACCCTTTATTCTTACGATCCTAATCCCGACGACGTCAGCGTTCCGAACGTACTGCGCCAGAGCCTTCAGCTTATAGCGCGCTTTCCGCAGCTGGCGGTTTACGGCTACAACGCCTATATATACGGAACCAAAAAATCCAACAGCTTTTTCATTCACGAGCCCGATCCCAAGCTTTCCACGGCGGAAAATATTTTGTACATGCTGCGTCTTGACGGCAAGTATTCGCCGCTCGAAGCGAAGGTGCTCGATATCGCTCTCGTGCTTCACGCGGAGCACGGCGGCGGAAATAATTCTTCATTTACGACACACGTCGTTTCTTCCTCCGGCACAGATACCTATTCCGCCATCGCGGCGGCGCTGGGCTCGCTTAAAGGGCCAAAGCACGGCGGCGCGAACGTCAAGGTTTCGGCGATGTTCGAGGATATCAAAGCCAACGTCCGCGATTGGAACGACCGCGAGGAAATAAGCGCATATCTTGCCAAAATCCTGCACAAGGAGACCTTTGACCGGGCGGGGCTGATATACGGTATCGGTCACGCGGTATACTCGATTTCGGATCCGCGCGCGCAGATATTCAAGGGCTTCGTTAAAACCCTTTCGGAGGAAAAAGGGCTTAATAAGGAATACGGGCTCTACTCCCTTATCGAGGAATTGGCGCCCGAGGTTATCGCGAAGGAGCGCAAAATGTACAAGGGCGTCAGCGCCAACGTAGACTTTTACAGCGGCTTTGTTTATGACATGTTAGGACTGCCGCACGAGCTGTTCACCCCGATTTTCGCGGTGGCGAGAATTGCCGGCTGGAGCGCTCACCGGATAGAAGAATTGCTCAACGCCGGTAAAATCATCCGCCCGGCGTACAAAAGCGTCCAACCTCACCGCGACTATACCTCATTAAACGAGCGGTGAATGTGCGCTTCGCGCACGGAGTGTAAAAAAGTAAAAAGGCAAACCACATTTGAAAGCTTTAGCTTCTGTTTGGCTTTACTTTTTCTCTCCCTCCGTCTTTTGCTCCGCAAAATCCACCCCCCTCGGCAGATGGGGGCGGGGCGCGCACGCGCGTGGAGAAATTCAGATATAATGAACTCGCTCTGCGCAAAGCCTCCCTTTAGGCAAGGGAGGCTAAAATGCCGAAATTTAACAAAGATTAAAAAATTTCAATTCAGCGCCGCCTGTAG
>CANQGK010000054.1 GCA_947623175.1 uncultured Clostridia bacterium
CAAACTTTTTTAAAATTGGCTCCATCTGACGAGGGAGCTGTCAGCGTAGCTGACTGAGGGAGAGATTTTTTATTTTCTATTTCCTTTTATTTTTGGGCTTCATATCGGCTTTACCTTTTCTCTCCTTCCGTCTTGCCTACGGCAAGCCACCTCCCCCGTCAGGTGGAGGCAAGGCGCGCCAAGCGCGCAGTTGGGGAAATTTCGGGAATTTCGGATATAAAGCTTATTTTTGCCTTTCGGCGATCCGAAAACACAAACATAAGCTTATGTCCTCGGATCGCCGCCCCCGTGAGGAGGGGCGGCTTGCATTTTAAATTTTTAATATCAAAAAATTATTGCCTTGTCGGTGCGCCGCTTACAGTAGCACTTGTTTGTTTTCCGATTGCATCATAGCTACCGCCATATGTGTTATTTTCGCCGGTAAAATTAACAGTGTTTGCACCGGCATCACCTATAAAAGCACCAACATAAGAAACCTCGCACATTCCGCAATCGACCGTGCCTATTGAAGCAGAACAATTATTAAATACAAACGTGCTTCCTTTGTATCCACGCCAATAACCGCCGCCAATATAACATCCTAAATATTTGATTGCATTGTCGATTTTCTTATCTACGGTCTCAAAATTAATTCCCTCGGCATGACAATCTTCAAAAGTAATGGTCGCATTTGTGCAATAGAGAGAACCGATTGCACCTCCGCATGAATCAACGCTGACAGTATTATTCATCTTTACGGTGCTGTTCAACATTTTACAGCTTGTAAATGTTTTATTTCCGCTGGACGAATTTTCAAAACCGACAATCAAGCCAACCGAGTCTCCGCCTCCGCCGCAAACGGTGGTGTCCTTGATCGTATGACCTTTTTGTTCTCGAGTTCCCTCGTTGTCCTGCCCGATGATACCGCCGACTTTCCAATGGCCGGTAATAGAGCAACCGTCGATGGTGCAATTTGAAATCTTGGCATAACCCTGACCGGAAATACCACCGATATAATCACTTGTGGCATTTACAGTCACATTTTTAAGCGTACAGCCATCTACAGTTCCCTGAAAGCCCTCGCCAAGCAATCCGCCGACATAACTGCTACCGCTGACAGTGCAGCTGTCTATCGTAACATTGGTAACTTTGCTGCCGGCGTTGGTAAGTTTTCCTGCTAAAGCACCGACATGACTGTAACCGGTTCCGTCTATAGTGCTATTCGCAATAGTAAGATCTTTAACAGTGACTGCATCAATTTTTCCGAAAAATCCGGTATCATTATTATTGTTCGCTTTAATTTTCATATTTTCAACAGTACAGCCGTTTCCGTCGAAGGTGCCTTTAAAGGGCTTGCTGTCATCGCCTATCGGCGTCCAATCTTTGCCGCCCAGGTCAAGAGATCTTCCCAAAGTAACGGTTTTCTTGCTGAAATCGGTTCCGTTATTTACCAATTCCGCAAGGCCGGCAAGCTCTTCGGTCAAGCCGAGGGTAAATTCGTTTTTATCGGCAGAGAACCACTCCGTATTAACGGTGGTGCCGTCCCAAGCCGTGTCGCGCTCAAAGTCAACCTTAAACGGGCTGAAGTGATTGGCTTCTATCGTCAAAATGCCCGTGCCGGCGTCGTAAGAATAATGATCCTTGTCCATAGGCTCGTCGTTATGCTTAACCGTAACGTTCTTAAGACCTGCTCCGATGTTCAGCTTAATTACAGCATCTTTATCCAGCGTAACGTCATGTCCTTCTTTGTCGACCAAAGAAATTTGATAGGTAACGGAATTTTCCGTAGCCGCCTCGGTCGAAATTGTAAGCGTAAGAGAATCTTCTGTCGTCGCACCCTCCGGAATGGTAGCGGTCACGCCGTTTTTCTCATCTTCAATTACCGTTTCCGCGCTATCGTTAATGGGGGATGTAACCGAAACCGCAACATGCTTCGGAAGCTCCGGCAGATCGGCGGATTCGTCATAATCATTACCGAAGCTGTCGGACTCGGATACAGCCTGAGTAGCGTAAAGCTCAACGCCGAGGTCGATCCAAAGCGCTTGTTTGTCGTTGGTGGTAAGATCGTTTTTGAGATTGTAAAGATCATCCTTGTCGGACGGCTGCCAATAGAGCACTACGGCGAAGGTATTGTCCGCGCCCTTTGCCTCGATATTACCTGTTTTAGTCGTATTGATCAAATCGCCGTAATCCAAAGCTTGGGCTGCGTCGCGATCGCCGGAAAATTCGCCCGGATAGAACGCAACCTTGATAACCTCGTCAAGCGAATGATTTGCGGTCGTGGCGTTTTTGCCGTATACGCTGAGAGCAAGCTCATATTTAAGCGCCAAAGAACCCGCATTTTTAACGGTAAAGTTCTCGTAAGCGATAACGCCGGGCTCCCAATTGATAGGCTTGCCGTCCGCTTTTAAGAACAGCTCGGTGCCTTCTTTAACTTCTTCTTCGGACACTGCGGGATTGCTGTGATAAAGCTCAACGTCCAAATTACCTGCGGTGATCTTGTTTCTGCCGCTGGTAACACTGTCGGTAAACCATGCAAAGGTGGAGCCTATAAGCATTGCAACACACAAAAGAATAGATAACATGCTCATAAGCAAAGCCTTTTTGGTAGCTTTAGTCTTGTTCATGTGTATAACACACTCCTTATTTAATTCTGCGGCATTTTTAAAATTCGGGGTTAAGACGTAACCCCGATTAATGCCGTCAAAATCGGAGTGCGTCTATAGTATGGATAAGGTACGGCTTCCCCTGCGGAAGTCCGTCAATTTGCCTAATAAGGCGGACCTTTGCCCCCCCCCCCATGGGAATTTTTGTCATTTGTACAAATTTCATAGAGGAAGCCTCCTTTC